>NZ_JAPDCG010000005.1:0-398514 GCF_027705845.1 Aeromonas sp. S41-2
TTGGAGCGGGAAACGAGACTCGAACTCGCGACCCCGACCTTGGCAAGGTCGTGCTCTACCAACTGAGCTATTCCCGCCTGTACTGCTTGCTGCCAGTTGCCTGACAACGAGGCGCATTATACGTACCCCGAGCGCGGGCACAACCCTTTTTTCGCACTTTGAGCCCTTTCCCGTGCTGTTTGCTCAGGGTTTAGACGGCTTGCCCAAAAAATCCGCACCAGGCTGTGACCCCACAGGCGAATTTGAGATAAAGTCATTGAAATGATTAGCCTTTAGTCAGAGACTTGCTGCGGTTAGTAACCGGATTCTCAATTGAAAATCACCCGATGAAATGGATCTTCAAGCCCCGTGGGCTCAGGCCGCAGCTGATGCTGGCATTTTTCATGCTAGCCATGGTGCCCTTCCTGGTCGTCACCCTGTTTTTCCTCTATAGCCACGGCAAGGATCTCACCACCCAGACTTCCAACCATCTGGTTTCCGTTCGCAACATCAAGAAGAACCAGCTGGAAGACTATTTCGGCAACCTCAAAGAGCAGATCATCAACTTCTCCCAGCAGGATTTTGCCGGCAACAGTATCGGTCGCTTCTATGGCTTCACCGGTGCCTTCGAGAAACTCGGCACCACACCGCAGGAGGCCCGCGCCCGTGCCCAGGCCCGCTATGTGCCGGGCTCCTGGGATCAGCTGCAAAAACCCGACAGCACCAGCGACATCGAACCCTCCATCAGCGCCCTGATCCTGGCGGACGAGATGTACGGCCGGGTGCACCAGCGTTTTCACCGCGGCTACGCCGACATGGTGCGCAAGTCCAACTACAGCGACATCTTTCTCATCGATCTCAACGGCGACGTGGTCTATTCGGTCACCAAGCATGCCAACTTCGCCACCAATCTGCTCTCCGGCCCCTACCAGTCGAGCGGCCTTGGCAGCACCTTCGCCAAGATCAAGCGGCGCCTCGACGGCGGCCAGAAGCCGCAGCAGATCTTCGAGTTCACCGATTTTGGCCGCAACGAGCTGACCGGCCAGGTGGTCGCCTACATGGCCGCCCCAGTTATGCAGTACGACTATGTGCGCGGTGTGGTGATCTTCGAGCTGCTGCCGGACAAGCTCAACCAGATCATGGCGGAGCGGGAAGGGCTGGGCGAGACCGGCGAGACCATCCTCATCGGCCCGGACAAGCGGATGCGCGCCAACGCCTGGCTGGCCCCTGAATTCAGCGTGGAGAACAGCTTTCGCCCCAACTTCCGGCCGCTGCAGACCCCGCTGGTGGTCAAGGCACTCTCCGGCGAGCAGGGGGTCGGGCTGTTTCGCTCCTACCACGATGACGAGGTGCTGGCCGCCTACACCCAGGTGAAGGTGTTCGACACCGAGTGGGCCTTCATCGCCGAGATCTCCACCAGCGAGGCCTATCGCCCCATCCGCCAGCTGGAGACCCTGGTGATCCTGCTGGGGGCCGGCTCCCTGCTGCTGCTGATCCTCTTCTCTCGCTGGCTCTCCCACTCCATCACGGCGCCGCTGCGCTCCCTCACCGCCGCCGCCGAGCAGGTGGCCGACGGTGCGCTGGATCACCCCATCGCCATCGAACGCACCGACGATGACATCGACCGGCTCGCCCAGGCGTTTCGCCACATGCAGCGCTCGGTGAAGGACAAGATCGAACTCATCGAACGCCAGACCCAGGAGCTGCAACAGCAGGTCAAGCTGACCCACAAGCAGAACCTCAGTCTGCAGCAGGCGGACAAACTCAAGGATGAGCTGCTGGCCAACACCTCTCACGAGCTGCGCACCCCCATTCACGGCATCAAGGGGATGGCCGAGTCCATGCTTGCCAGCCAGCAGGACTTGACCGAAGGGCAGCAAAAACAGCTGGGGCTCATCATCAAGAGCGCCGACGGCCTGGCCCGGCTGGTGGACGATCTGCTCGACTACCACCAGATGCGCTACGGCCAGCTGGAGATCCACCCCCAGCCGGTCTCCTCCAAGGGGGTCATCCGGCTGGTGCTGGATCTCTGCCAGCACCTGGTGCAGGCCAAGCCGCTGACTCTGGTTGACATCAGCCCGGTGGAGCTGCCGCCGGTACTGGCCGACGAGCAGCGGCTCGAACAGGTGCTCTACAACCTGGTGGGCAACGCCATCAAGTACACGCCGCAGGGCAAGGTGGTGCTGAGCGCCCTAGTGGAGGGCAACTTCCTGCGCATCAAGGTGACCGACACCGGCATCGGCATAGCCCCGGATCACCTGGAGCACATCTTCGAGCCGCTGGTGCAGATGAGCCCGGAGGTCAGCAAGCAGGGGGCCGGCCTCGGCCTCTCCATCACCCGCCAGCTGGTGCACCTGATGGGGGGCGAGCTGTTCGTGGAGAGCGAGCCGAGCGTCGGCTCCACCTTCGCCTTCACCCTGCCGCTCGCCAGCGGCAAGGCGGGCAGCCTGACCCTCGACAGCCGCCAGATCGAGCACCAGCTGGTGCGCCAGCAGCCGCTGATCCTGCCGGACTGGGAGAGCGATGACCTCCCCCCTCCCCCCGAGGATGCCCCCCTCATTCTGGTGGTGGACGACGAGCCCATCAATTTGCACATACTGCGCCACCTGCTGCAGCCCTGCGGTTATCGCATCCTGCCCAGCAGCGACGGCCACGATGCGCTGGCCAAGCTGGCTCAGGAGCCGGTGGACCTCATCCTGCTGGACGTGATGATGCCCACCCTCTCCGGTTTCGACGTCTGCCGCCGGCTGCGCCAGCAACACCCCAAGGAGAAGCTGCCGGTACTGCTGCTCACCGCCCTCAACCAGCCCAAGGACATCGAGGAGGGCTTCAACGCCGGCGCCAACGACTATCTGGTCAAACCCTTCTGCAAGGAGGAGCTGTTCGCCCGGGTCAGGGCCCTGCTGGAAGCCAGCGCCGGACGCGCCTCGCTGGTGGAGAACCGCTTGCTCAAGCAGGAGATAGAGCACCGTCTGCTGCTGCAGGAGCAGCTGCATCAGGATCAGGAGCGACTGCTGGGTCTGCTCGGCGAAGGGGCCGACCCCATGGTGTTCATCGATGGTCAGGGCACAGTGCTGTTCGCCTCGCGGGCGCTGGCCCGCCTGCTGGGCCAGGAGCCGGAAGCCATGGAGGGGCAACCGCTTGACGACTGGCTGGCCAGCCCGCTCACCAGCCAGTGGCCCGATCTGCACGATCGAGGGGAGCAGCAGCTGGCGTTTCTGGTGGCCGGCCAGAAAGACGAACTCAATGCCCGCGCCTTGCCCATCAGCCTGGGGGGCCAGGCCGCCTTGGCCCTCACCCTCAGCACCGAACTGCGGCAGGACGAGAACCGGGTGATGGCGCTGGAAAACGCCCTCAAGAGCCTGTCACGCCAGGCCATCATCGAAGATGGCCAACTGCTGGGCGAGCTGAGCCGGCTGGGCGGGGAGTTCCGCTCGCTGGCCGACGACCTCATCCGCCAGCAGGATGACGAGCCCCTGCGCCGCGCCCTGGTGGACACCATGCGGCTCACCCTGGATGCCTGGCAGCAGAGCACCGGCAAGGGCAAGATAGTGCTGGCGGAGAAGAGCAAGCTGTGGCGGGTCTACATGGACCGCTCCAGCCCGCAGACCCGCACCCTCGACAAGTACCTGAGCCTGGATACCCTGCCCAAGGCGCCGCGCTGGAAGACGGTGGTCGCCACCGCCGAGTACGTGCTCAATCACGGCCCGCTCAACGAGACCCAGCGCCAGCAGCTGCACCACAGCGCCCAGACCCTGCGTCAGCTCGCCAACCGCAAGCCCTGATATCCACCGCCCAATCTGCGCCCTGGCTCACACTTGCCGGGGCGGTTTTTTTTTGTGCAGAATTAAGCCTTCGCCATACGTCAAAACGAGAGCCGATCCAATTCACACAATTGTCATGGAAGGTCGATTGACAGGGACTTATTACGCCAAAGCAATTAACATAACCTGATGATTTAAATCGAGTTAAAAGAAGTTTTGACGAAATTGACGTGAGGGCGTCGATTTTTACGATATCGACGATCTGAACAGTTGTTGTTTTCCTGTTAACTCTGCTTTGCTAGGGACGTTGGATGACACAACTACAAGGGTGCAAAACCTGGCCAACATTGAGGGCCGACCTCCCCAGCATGCGAAGTCGGTGCTCAAATCCAAACAAGGAATATAAATAAGAAAGGAAATAATATGCTTGCCAAAGTATCCAAAATCTCTACTGCTGTAATGCTGGGCACCATGATGCTTGCCGGCGCTGCCGGCAACGCCATGGCGGCCGACAACAAGACGGTGCTGACCCTGGTCGCACAACAGGAAACCGCGTGGGTCAAGAACTTCAACCCCTTCCTGCAAGCGGGTCTGTTGCACACCACTCGTCACTTCATCTATGAACCGCTGGTGATCTTCAACGATATGCAGGGTGGCAAACCCGTCTATCGTCTGGCCACCCACTACGAGTTCAGCAAGGACCTCAAGTCCGTCACCTTCGATCTGCGTGACGGCGTGAAGTGGTCGGACGGTCAGCCCTTTACCGCCGATGACATCCTGTTCTCCTTCAATCTGGTCAAGGCCAACAAGGCGCTGGACGAGCGCTCGATCTGGACCCAGATCAAGAGCGTCGAGAAGCTGGCCCCCAACAAGGTCAAGTTCGAGCTGACCGACGTCAACACCAACGTGGTGAACGATCTGGTACTGGTCCCCATCGTGCCCGAGCACCAGTGGAAGTCAGTGAAAGACCCGGTCGCCTTCACCAACGACAAGCCGGTCGGCACCGGTCCCTTCACCGAAGTGGACAACTTCTCCGCCCAGCTCTACACCCAGTGCCGCAACCCGCACTACTGGGACAACGCCAACCTCTCCATCGACTGCCTGCGCATGCCGCAGATGGCCACCAACGACCAGGTACTGGCCGCTGTGATGAAGGGTGACGTGGACTGGTTCGGCTCCTTCGTACCGGACATCGAGCGCCTCTACGTCGGCAACGATCCGAAGAACAACAAGTACTGGTTCCCGGCCTCAGGTACAGTGGCGTTCAACGTCAACTTCCAGGCCAAGAAACCGGGCAACCACGAAGCCTTCAACGACATCAATTTCCGTCGCGCCTTCTCCATGGCGATGGATCGCCAGTCCATGGTGGATATCGCGGGCTATGGCTACCCGACCGTCAACGAGTACCCGTCAGGGCTCGGCAAAGCCTTTGACTCCTGGAACAACCCGGAAGTGGACAAGAAGTACGGCAAGTACAACAAGTTCGATCTGGAAGGCGCCAAGGCCCTGCTGAAACAGGCCGGCTACAAGGATTGTGACGGCGACAAGTTCCTCGACACCCCCACCTGCCAGAAGATCGAGTTCAAGGTGCTGGTACCGAACGGCTGGACCGACTGGGTCAACACCGCCCAGATCGGCGTGGAAGGGCTGCAGGCACTGGGCCTGAACGCCAAGACCGCCACCCCGGAAGCGACCGTCTGGACCGAGAACCTCATCACCGGTGACTTCGACGTCGCCCTGCAGGGTTACTTTGCCGGTGCCAACCCGCACAAGTACTTCGAGACGGCTTTCCACTCCCGCAACATGGGTGAGCGCGGCAACCGCTTTGCGGCGCCCCGCTACAAGGATCCGGCGCTGGACAAGCTGATCGACGACTTTACCCAGACCGCCGATGCCGCCAAGCAGAAGGAGATCATGTTCGAGATCCAGGACAGGGTCGGTGCCAACCAGACCATCATCCCGGTGTTCAACAACCCGACCTGGTACGAATACAGCACCAAGCGTTTCCACGGCTGGTTCAGTGCCGACAACCCGGTCGCCAAGCCGCAGGTTCACCCGGACACCCCGGAGCGTCTGCTGCACGTGTTGTCACTCAAGCCGAACAGCTAATCAATCCCGGCCCCCTGCGGGGGGCCCTCTTCCCCGCCCATCCCCCTTTTTTCCCGGCTCTGCCGGGGTTGGGGTAACTATGCCCGGCGCGGGGCGGACCAGCAGTAAAAGGTATCATCATGGGATTCATACTGAGACGCTTTTCCTTCTATCTGGTCGCCTTTCTGGTGGCCGCCACCATCAACTTCCTGCTACCCAGAGCCATGCCGGGGGATCCCGTCTCCGTCATGTTTGCCCGGGCCGGTGCCATGATGGAACCCGCCGCCCTGGAAGCCCTCAAGGCCACCTTCGGGTTCGTGGACGGCCCCATCGGCACCCAATTTCTCACCTATGTGAAGAGTGTCTTCACCTGGGATCTCGGCACCTCGGTGCGCTACTATCCCCAACCGGTCGCCGACGTGCTCGGCCGTGCCATCGGCTGGACCCTGTTCCTGGTGGGCACCTCCACCATCCTGAGCTTCTCCATCGGCTCCATCGTCGGCATCTTCGCCGCCTGGCACCGGGGCGGACGCATGGACAGCTTCCTCTCCCCGCTCACCCTGGTGATGCAGGCCATTCCGCCGGTGGTCATCTCGCTGCTGGCACTCTTCCTGTTCGGGGTGAGTCTGGAATGGCTGCCGATTGGCTACGCCTACAGCCCGGAGATCAAGCCTGACTGGGGCTGGGAGCACATCAAGAGCATCCTGACCCACGCCATCATGCCGGTAGGCACCCTGGCCATGGTGCAGGTGGGGGGCTTTCTCATCACCATGCGCAACAACATGATCAACCTGCTGGGCGAAGACTACATCACCATGGCCAAGGCCAAGGGGCTCTCCAGCAACCGGGTGATCTTCAACTACGGCGCCCGCAACGCCATCTTGCCGAGCGTCACCGCCCTCTCCATGGCGCTGGGCTTCGTCATCGGCGGATCCCTCATCACCGAGGTGATCTTCAACTACCCGGGACTGGGTCTGACCCTCTATCAGGGCATTCTGGCCCGCGACTACCCGCTCATTCAGGGGCAGCTGCTCATCATGACCATCACCATGCTCAGCTTCAACTTCCTGGCCGACGTGCTCTACGTCTTCCTGGATCCCCGTCTGCGTACCGGAGGCAAATAAGATGCGCATGCCGACTATTCTGAAAATCCTGCTGGGCAACAAGAAAGCCGCCTGCGGCCTCTTCATCGTGGTCAGCTTCGTGCTGATGGCGCTGTTCGCCCCGCTGCTGGCCAGTTACGAGCCGACCAAGCGGGTCTCCCGCCCGCACCAGCCGCCCAGTGCCGAGTACGTGATGGGCACCACCCGCATGGGTCACGACATCTGGGCCCAGTTCACCAACGGCGCCCGCATCTCCCTGATGGTGGGCTTCGGTGCCGGCATTCTGGTGTGCGCCCTCGCCATCACGGTCGGCATCACCGCCGGCTACTTCGGCGGCGTCATAGACGAGTGCCTCACCTTCCTGATGAACGTGGTGCTGGTGATCCCCAACCTCCCCTTGCTGCTGGTGCTGGCAAGCTTTATCGGGGAGGCGTCGCCGACGGTGATCGCGCTCATCATAGGCTTTACCTCCTGGGCCTATGGCGCGCGCGTCATCCGGGCACAGACTCTGGCGCTGCGGGAGAAAGAGTTCGTCATCGCCGCCGAGGTGCTGGGCGAGCCGGCCTGGCGCATCATCCTGGTGGAGATATTGCCCAACCTCATCTCCATCATAGGGGTGAGCTTCATCGGCTCCATCATCTACGCCATCGTCACCGAAGCGACCCTGGAGTTCCTCGGCCTGGGCGACCCCACCGTAGTGAGCTGGGGCATCATGCTCTACAACGCCCAGACCTCCAGCGCCATCCTGGTCGGCGCCTGGTGGGAGATCCTGGCCCCCTGCTTCGCCATCGCCACCTTGGGCGCCGGCCTGGCCCTGCTCAACTTCGCCATCGACGAAATCGCCAACCCGCAGCTGCGCTCCCACAAGGGGCTCAATCGCTGGAAGAAACTCGCCGCCCCCGTCACCACGCCGGTGCCGGCCGTACAGGAGAAGACAGCATGAGATCGCAACAACCCCTGCTGTCGGTACGCAACCTCTGCGTCGACTACATCACCGAGAACGGCGACGTGCGCGCCGTCAACTCGGTCAGCTTCGACATCGCCCCCGGTGAAGTGTTCGGCCTGGCCGGCGAATCGGGCTGCGGCAAGTCCACCGTCGCCTTCTCGGTGGCGCGGCTGCACAAGCCGCCCGCCTACATCAGCGGCGGCGAGATCCTGTTCAAGGGGGAGAACATCCTCCACTACGGCGACGAACGCCTGCGATCCTACCGCTGGCAGCAGGTGTCGGTGGTGTTCCAGTCCGCCATGAACGCGCTCAACCCGGTGCTGCGCATGGAGGAGCAGTTCTGCGACGTGCTGCTGGCCCACAACCCGGGGCTGACCCGCTACGAGGCGATCAAGCGCGCCCAGGAGCTGCTCGCCATCGTCGACATCCACCCGAGCCGGCTCAAGGACTACCCGCACCAGTTCTCCGGCGGCATGCGCCAGCGGCTGGTGATCGCCATCGCCATGGCGCTCAACCCCGAGCTGCTCATCATGGACGAGCCGACCACGGCGCTCGACGTGGTGGTACAGCGGGAGATCCTGCAGAAGGTCTATGCGCTGAAAGAGAAGTTCAACTTCTCCATCTTGTTCATCACCCACGACCTGTCGCTCATGGTCGAGTTCTGCGATCGCATCGGCATCATGTATGCCGGTGAACTGGTGGAGGTGGCGCCGGCCAAGGCGATCCTGACCGCGCCGCTGCACCCCTATACCAAGGGGCTCGGCAACTCCTTCCCGCCCCTGCACGGGCCCAAGACGGTGCTGGAAGGGATCCCGGGCACCCCGCTCAACCTGCTGGAGGTGCCGGTGGGCTGCCGCTTTCAGGCCCGCTGCGCCAGGGTGCACGAGCGCTGCCGCCAGCAGTACACCAAACTGGCCGAGATCCGCCCCGGCCAACAAACCGCCTGCCACCTCTATGAGGCGCAGGATGAGCAACAAGATCCCCTGATCTATCTGGACAAGGCCGCTGGCTGTTAAGGATGTCTGTCATGCAAATCGCCCAAACCGACGCCCCCATCATCGAAGTCCAGCACCTCTACAAGGACTTCCCCGTCAACTCCAACGCCATCAAGAGCGGCAAGATGCGGGCCCTCTCGGACATCACCTTCAACCTGCACCGGGGCCGCGCCCTGGCGGTGGTGGGGGAGTCCGGCTCCGGCAAGAGCACCATCGCCAAGATCATCGCCAAGATGTACAAGCTCTCTGGCGGCCGCATCCTCTATCGTGGCCGCGACCTCGAGGAGTTCAACAAGGGCACCGCCCTGCTCGACTACCGCCAGAGCGTGCAGATGGTGTGGCAAGATCCGTTCGGTTCACTGAACCCGACCCACACCATCTACCACCACATCGCCCGCCCCCTGCTGCTGCACAGCAAGGTGATCGACAAGAAAGATCTGCCCGACATGGTCTACGGCCTGCTGGAGAAGGTGGGGCTCACCCCCGCCAAGGCCACCGCAGCCAAGTACCCGCACCAGCTCTCCGGCGGCCAGCGCCAGCGGGTCAACATCGCCCGCAACCTGGCGGTGGAGGCCGAAGTGGTGCTGGCGGACGAGCCCACCTCCATGCTCGACGTCTCCATTCGCATCGGCATCCTCAACCTGATGGAGCAGATGAAGGATGAGCTCGGGGTCTCCATGCTCTACATCACCCACGACATCGCCACCGCCCGCTACGTGGCCGAAGATCTGGCGGTGATGTACGTGGGCCACATGGTGGAGTGGGGCGAGGTGGACGAGATCCTGCACCACCCCCAGCACCCCTACACCCAGCTGCTCATCTCGGCGGTGCCGGACCCCGAGAAGAGCATCCACGCCGAGCTGGAGGGGGGCCGCAAGGGGGAGATCCCGCTCTGGACGCCGGAGTCCTGCGGCTGCCCGTTTGCCGGGCGCTGCAATCAGGCGATGCCCCGCTGCAAGGAGACCCTGCCCCCCGTCAGCAAGCTCGCCGACAACCACTTCGTGCGCTGCTACCTCTACCAATGACAGACCGGCCGGACACGGCGTCCGGCCACGCCTCGCCACGGGGCCGTCAGGGCCCCGCAATGTGCCTCGCCACGCCAGGCGAGCCACAGGAGTAAGACGTTGATGGAACTCTTGATCAATCAGGTGGGTTACCAGTGCGACGGGGAGAAGATCGCCCTGTTGCAGAGCGACACCGACCTCGATATCCGCGGCCACCTCAGGCTGCTGCGCCAGGATGACGAGCGCATCCTGCTGGAAATCCCGCTGCAGCCGGCCGGCCAGGTCGAGGGCTGGCAGGGGCGCCACTACTGGCGCGCCGACTTCTCCCCCTGCAAAGAGCCCGGCCACTACCGGCTGGAGGCCCTCATCCAGACGGGCACCAAGGAGCGCATCGTGCACACCGCCCCCTTTGCCATCGGCCAGGATCTGCTGGCCAGCCGCTGCCTCTCCGACGTCATTCACTACTTCAAGGGGCAGCGCGCCAGCGGCGCCTTCGATCGGGCCGACCGCAGCGCCCGCCTGTTTGGCAGCGATCAGCGCAAAGACGTGCACGGCGGCTGGTATGACGCCAGCGGGGATGTGAGCAAGTACCTTAGCCACCTCTCCTACGCCAACTACCTCAACCCCCAGCAGACCCCCATGGTGGTCTGGTCCCTGCTCAAGTGTCGCGAGCTCTTGGCCCCGCGCCAGGACATCGACGGGGTGAACCTCTGCAAGCGGCTCAACGACGAGGCACTGCACGGCGCGGATTTCCTCTGCCGGATGCAGGATGAGTCGGGCTTCTTCTACATGACCCTGTTCGACAAATGGAGCAAGGATCCCGCCCAGCGCGAGCTGTGCGCCTACGCCACCCAGCAGGGGCTCAAGTCCACCAGTTGGCAGGCGGGTTTTCGACAAGGGGGCGGCATGGCCATCGCGGCGCTGGCCCGCGCCGCCCGCGAGAGCGTCAGCGGCGACTTTGATGCCAGCCGTTACGCCGAGGCGGCCCGCCGCGGCTACCTGCACCTGCGTGAGCACAACCTGGCCTATCTGGACGACGGGGTCGAGAACATCATCGACGACTACTGCGCCCTGCTGGCCGCCATCGAACTGACTCGCACCCTGGGCTCCGAGTGGCTGACAGAGGCCAGAGTGCGGGCCGACAAGCTGTGCGCCCGCCAGCGCCCTCACCCTGAGCTCGGCCACTACTGGTCGGCCAACGAGGATGGCTCGCGCCCCTACTACCACGCCGCCGAGGCGGGCCTGCCGGTGCTGGCGCTGCTGGAGTATCTCGCCATCGAGCCGGATCCGGCGCGCCAGGGGACGGCCCAGCGCGTCATCGAACAGGCGCTGGCCGCCGAGCTGGCGCTTTGCGCCCACCCTGGCAACCCGTTCGCCCTCGCCCGCCAGTATGTGAAGGGGGTCGATGAGGCGCCCCGGGTGAGCTTTTTCATGCCCCATCACAACGAGTCGGGCTACTGGTGGCAGGGGGAGAACGCCCGGCTGGCATCGCTGGCCGCCATGGCGTTTGCCGCCGCTGCCCAGCTGCCGCGCCAGCGCAAGCCGCTTCTCACCTTCGGTCAGCACCAGCTCGACTGGATCCTGGGGCGGAATCCCTTCAACGCCTGCATGCTGGCGGGTCATGGCAGCAACAACCCCACCTACACCGCCGGTTATCCCAATGCGCTGGGGGGGATCTGCAACGGCATCACCGCCGGCTTCGATGACGAGGCGGAGATCGCATTCATTCCAGAGGCGTACAAGGATCGGCTGGATCAGAACTGGCGCTGGGGCGAGCAGTGGATACCCCACGCCGCCTGGTTTGCTCTGGCCATCACTTGGCAGAATGCGCAGGGAAATGGAGGTCGACATGATTGAGTACTGGGTCGGGGTCGATGGCGGCGGCACCCACACCCGTGCCCGCATTCGGGATCGGGCCGGCAAGCTGCTCGGCGAGGGGCGCGCCGCTGGCTCCAATCTGGAGCTCGGCATCGCGCTCGCCCACGGCAACGTGCTGGCCGCCATCGAGCAGGCCCGTATCGAGGCCGGCCTGGCTGAGAATGCCCAGCAACGGATGGGGGTCGGGCTGGCGCTTGCCTCCGCCGAGCTGGCCGACTGCTATCACGCCATGCTGACCATGCCCTTCCCCTTTGCGAGCGTGCGGCTCACCTCCGACGCCTTCGGTGCCTGCCTGGGTGCCTTTGGCGGCGAAGAGGGTGCCATCCTCATCGCCGGCACCGGCTCGGCCGGGCTCATCTATCGCCACGGCCAGCTGCACACCTGCTCCGGTCGCGGTTTTCCCATCTCGGATCTGGGCAGCGGCGCCTGGCTGGGGCTGCGCGCCATCCAGCAATCCCTGCTCTGCCACGACGGCATCCTGCCCCCCAGCACGCTGGCCATCCGCTTGCTCGATCACTTCAAGCGGGATCAGGCCGAGGTGGTGCGCTGGGCCGCCCGCGCCATTCCCGCCGACTACGGCCGCTTCGCCCCCTGGGTGTTCGATGCCGCCAGCGACGGTGACGAGCTTGCCTGCCAGCTGCTGGATGAGACCTGCCAGCAGCTGGCCACCCTGCTGGAGGGGATGCGCCAGCTGGGCGCCGACCGGATAGCCCTGCTCGGCGGCATCGGCATGCGCCTCGCCCCCCGCCTGGCGCACCTGCCGCTGGTCAGCCCCGGCGCCGATGCGCTGGAGGGGGCCATCCTGTTTGCCCGATCGGAGGCCTACCCGTGTCTGCACCCCTGAATCTGTCCCCATTCACCCCACCCCAAAGTGCGGGCCTGACCCCGGTCTGCCCGCTGCGGGGGGAGCCCATGTCAGCCCTTCGGCTCCCGGCCGGGGTTGATCAATACCACAAGGACGCTGTCTGGCTGTTCGTCCCCTTCACTCCATCAGAGGAATTTTCATGTCTGCACCCCTGATCCACACCCAGGTCGACCGACGCGACGGCGATGACGTCTGGTTTCGTTTCAGCCTGAGCCAGCTACCGGATGCCCCCTGGAAACTCCACTTCTGCCTGGCCCGCCACATCGACCCCGGCTCGGTAGAGGGGGGGGAGCTGGAGCGCCAGAGCGGCAGCTACAAGGTCTTGATCCCGCAAACGGGGGCCAGCGAGCTGTGCTTCTGCTGTCGCAACACCCCCATCAAGCGCCTCTCCGACATGCCGCGCGGCTTCTTCTTGAGCCTGCCCCAGGCCAGCGGCGGCCCCCAGCTGATGCCGGTGGCGCTGACCGGCGAGGAGCTGGGCCTGCCGCAATCCGCCACTGCGACGCCGGATCTGCCCGAGGTGGAGCCCCTCGCCGGCATCGTGCCCCAGCCGGATCGGCTGTTGCTGCTGGAGGGCAACTTCCGGCTGGCGGAGCGCGCCCACGTCAGCGGCCCGAGCCCCCTGCTCGGCCCGCTGCTGGCCCACTTCAACGAGCTGACCGGGCTCGCGCTGGCGCAGGATCACGACGCCGAGATCCGGCTGGTTGAAAGCGGTCTGGGCCCGGAGGCCTACCGGCTGACCATCACCCCGGAGGAGATAGTGATTGCCGCCAGCGGCGAGGCGGGCTGGCGCCACGGCCTCGTCAGCCTGGCCCAGTGGTATCTGCAGCACGGAGAGAGCCTGCCCTGCATCGAGCTCAGCGATGCACCGCGCTTCGGTTTTCGCGGCATCTTTCTCGACTGTGCCCGCCACTTTCACTCCCTCGCCACCCTCAAGCGCCTGCTCAGGCTGATGAGTCTCTACAAGTTCAACCGCTTCCACTGGCACCTCACCGATGACGAGGGGTGGCGACTCGAGATCAAGGCCTTCCCCCAGCTGACCGAGCTGGCTGCCTGGCGCGGCCACGCCCTGCCGGTGGGGCCCCAGCTGAGCGGCGGCCCCGAGCCCTACGGCGGTTACTACACCCAGAGCGAGGTGCGCGAGCTGGTGGCCTACGGCGCCGGGCTCGGCATCACCATCATTCCGGAAATTGACATCCCGGGTCACTGCCACGCCGCCATCAAGGCGCTGCCCGAACTGCTGGTGGAGGAGGCCGACCGCTCCCGCTACCTGTCGGTGCAATATTTTGACGACAACGTGCTCAACCCGGCGCTGCCCGGCACCTACCGCTTCCTGGAAGCCGTGATGGACGAGGTGTGCGAACTGTTCCCGGGGCCGCTGGTGCACATGGGGGGGGACGAGGTGCCCGCCGGGGTCTGGACCGACAGCCCCGCCTGCCAGCAGCTGATGAAGCAGCAGGGGTATCAGGATTGCCGCGAGCTGCAGGGCCACCTGCTGCGCCACTGTCAGCAGTACCTGGCCGGCAAGGGCAAGCGGATGCTGGGCTGGGAGGAGATTTTGCTCGGTGACAAGGTGAGCCGGGACGCCACCATCTTCGCCTGGACCAGCTTCCAGGCCGGGCTCGACGCCGCGACGGCGGGTTATCCGGTGGTGATGGCACCGGCCCAGCACCTCTATCTGGATCTGGCCTGGAGCCAGGACATCCATGAACCCGGCCTCTACTGGGCGGGCACCCTCAATCTGGCGCAGGTCTACGCATGTGACCCGGCCCCAGCCGATTTCCATGCCAACGATAACATCCTGGGGGTGCTGAGCCCCTTATGGTCGGAGCTGATCACCTCTCGCGATCGCCTCGACTATATGTTGTTCCCGCGCATGCTGGCGACCGCCGAGGTGGCCTGGAGCGACCCCGCCCGCAAGGCGTGGGAGCACTTCGCCGCCCGTCTGCCGGGCCAGCTGCAGATCCTCGACCAGCTTCAGGTGCGTTACCGGGTACCACAGAGGTAGTGTTATCTTTTTTCCTTGGCGGCCCGATGGCCGCCTTTTTTTACGATTCGCCAACAAAACATCAACTTGCCCCTACCATTCATCCGTCATTGTTGGCAAAATTCAGCCCCCTATGAAGCCGGTCTGCCGCCTGCTGGCACGAGCCTGCAGCCACCTCCAGATCTGCCACAATAACAACGACAAAGTTATCAACAAGAACATCGGAGCGTATTCCTATGGCCCGCAGAGACGTCCATACCCTGGACAGCGAAGTGGAGTTTCCTGCCGACGAACAACTGGTTTCCACCACGGATCTGCGCGGGGTGATCACCTACGCCAACCCAGCCTTCTGCCGCATCGCCGGCTACCCCGTCGAGGAGCTGGTCGGCCACAATCACAACCTGGTACGCCACCCCGACATGCCCAAGGCCGCCTTCGCCGATCTCTGGGCCCGCCTCAAGGAGGGCAAACCCTGGCGCGGCATGGTGAAGAACCGCTGCAAGGATGGCTGCTACTACTGGGTCGATGCCTATGTGACCCCCATCTACGAGGGCAACCGGATCAGCGGCTACCAGTCGGTGCGCTGCAAGCCGGATCCCCAGCTCAAGCGCATCGCCAGCCAGACCTACCAGGCCCTGCTCAAGGCGGAGCGCGGCACCAGCCGCCGCCTCCCCTCTCTCGCCCGTGCCCGCCTGCCGGTGCTCGCGTTGTTGCTGCTCGGCCTGCTGGGCTGGGCCGCCAGCAGTCAGGGCCCGACGACAGCCCTGCTGATGCTGCTGCCCCTGTTGCTCATCGGCGGCGCCTACTGGCGCGAGCTCTTCGCCCTGCCGCTCTATCTGCAGCAGCTCGGTCGCGAATACGACAGCCTGACCCGGCTGGTCTACTCCGGGGACGCCCCCGGCGCCATCGCCGACTTTCACATCAAGATGCTGCAGGCCCGCATCCGCACCGTGCTGGGCCGGGTCAACGATGCGACCAATCCGCTGCAGACCCTGGCCACCAACCTGAAACAGGCCTCCCATCAGGCCTGCCTCGACATCAACGAGCAGGATGCCCAGACCCAGCAGATGGCCGCCGCCATGACCCAGATGGCCAGCACGGCCCACGAGATTGCCCGCAACATCCAGGACTCCAACGGTCAGGTCAGCGAGGCGCGCAGCCGCTGCCAGCACACGGACAAGCAGCTGGCCCAGACCGAGCAGCGCATCGAGCAGCTCGCCAGACAGGCGGAGCAGGCCTTCAACTCGGCGGTGGAGCTGGCCAGCGAGTCGGAGCGGATCGGCAGCGTGATGGGGGAGATCCAGGGCATCGCCGACCAGACCAACCTGTTGGCGCTGAACGCCGCCATCGAGGCGGCCCGGGCCGGCGAGCAGGGGCGCGGCTTCGCGGTGGTGGCCGACGAGGTGCGGACCCTGTCGACCCGTACCCACAAGGCGACCGAGCAGATCCAGGGCAGCATCCAGCAGATCCAGCACACCCTGGGCCGCTGGAAGGGGATGATGCAGGAGAACCTGCAGCAGACCCGCGAATGCGCCGAAATGACCCGCCAGGGCTCCAGCAGCCTGCATACCGTGCTTCAGGAGATCGAGCTGGTCACCGAGTTCTCCACCCAGATCGCCGCCGCCGCCGAGCAGCAGCAGACGGTGGTGGAGGACATCAGCCGCAGCATCAACCAGATCTCCGAGTACTCCCACGCCAACAGCCAGAAGATGCAGGAGGTCGACGACTCCAGTCAGGAGCTGCTGGAGCGGGCCAAGCAGCTCAAGGGGCTCAGCCAGACCTTCGGCTGACCCATTTGCCAGCCACCCGACAGAAGCGCCACAATGGCGCTTCTGTCGTTATTGACGAGTGATCCGGATGAGAATGGAATCGACCCCTGCCCCGCTGAACAAGGTTGCCCGCATCGAGGCGATCCTCGCCCTGATCCCGGCTGGTCGCGTGGTGAGTTACGGCCAGGTGGCGGATTTGGCGGGGCTGCCCGGTCGAGCCAGGCTGGTGGGCAAGGTGCTGCGGGAGACCGATAAGGTGCTGCCCTGGCACCGGGTACTGGGCGCGGCGGGCACCATTTCACTGCCCAAGGGGTCGGCAGGCTTTGAGAAACAGGCGGGATTGCTGCAGGAAGAGGGGGTGCCCGTGATTGGCGGGCGGGTCAGGATGCGAGAGTGGCAGTGGCAGCCCGACCTCGCCGAGCTGCTGTTTCTCCTGCCCTTTTGACGATGACGGCCCACCTCACCGGGTGATGGGGGCCAGGATCTCGTCGCTGCGCACCTGCACCGGGATGGTTTCGTACTCCCGCTGCAGCAGCACCAGCAGACTCTGCTTGTCTACTTCCAGCACATAGGCGGTTCCTTCCCGGGTCAGACAGGTCATTCCCGGCCGGATCTCGTTAATCTCCATCACAACCTCCGTGTCCAGCGCTGTCATCCTTGCAGCGGTTTCAGTATACCGCCATCCGAAAACAAAAAGGCCCCTGCAAGGGGCCTCTTTCATCAGAGTGTGAACTGCGCGCAATCACGCCTTCTTCGACTTGGCCAGGCTCTCCTGCCACTTGCCGTTGTCGTAGTGCGCCGTCCAGCCGGTCGCCTTGCCGTTGACCTCGGTCATCACGTACTGCTCCTTGGTCTTGCGACTGAAGCGCACGATGGCGGGGTTTCCGTCAGGATCTGACGCCGGGGCATCGGCCAGATACTGGTGCTTAGGCGACAGACGCTCCTTGAAGCGCTTGAGCTCTTCCACCAGCGGCGCACGGGTCTCGCGGGATTTCGGGAAGTTGCTGGCGGCCAGGAACAGGCCGGCCGCCCCGTCACGCAGCACGAAGTGGGCGTCGGACTGGGTGCACTTGAGCTCCGGCAGCGGGACCGGGTCTTCCTTCGGCGGCGCGATATCACCGTTTTTCAGGATCTTGCGGGTGTTCTTGCAGGTGTCGTTGGTGCACCCCATGTACTTGCCGAAGCGGCCGTTCTTGAGCTGCATCTCGGATCCGCAGCGGTCGCACTCGATGCTCGGCCCTTCGTAGCCCTTGAGCTTGAACTGGCCTTTTTCGATTTCGTAGCCATCGCAATCCGGGTTGCGACCACAGACATGCAGCTTGCGGCTGTCGTCGATGATGTAGGCATCCATGGCGGTGCCGCAAATGGTGCAGCGGTGCTTGGCACGCAGCGCCTCGGTTTCGGCCTCTTCACCGTCGGTGGCGGAGACGAACTCGTCGGCGGAGACCAGGTTGATGGTCTTCTTGCAGCGCTCTTTGGGCGGCAGAGCGTAGCCGGAACAGCCGAGGAACACCCCGGTGGTGGCGGTACGGATACCCATCTTGCGGCCACAATCCGGGCAGTCGATGTCGGTCAGCACCATCTGGTTGGCACGCATGCCCCCCTCTTCCGGCGCCTTGTCCGCTTTCTCCAGCTCCTGGGTGAACTCGGCGTAGAAGGCATCCAGCACCTTCTTCCACTCCAGGCTCCCTTCGGCGATGCCATCGAGCTTGTCTTCCATCTTGGCGGTGAACTCGTAGTTCATCAGCTCGACGAAGTTCTCCACCAGCCGGTCGGTGACGATCTCACCCATCTTCTCGGCGAAGAAACGGCGGCTCTCGACCCGCACATAACCACGGTCGACGATGGTGGAGATGATGGAAGCGTAGGTAGACGGACGGCCGATGCCGCGCTTCTCCAGCTCGCGTACCAGCGCCGCTTCGGTAAAGCGGGCGGGCGGCTTGGTGAAGTGCTGGCGCGGATCCAGCTTGACGAGTTTGAGGATCTCGCCGACGGTCACCGCCGGCAGCTGGCTGTCTTCGCCCTTGCGGCCCATGGGCGGCAGCGCCTTGGTCCAACCGGCGAAACGCAGGGTACGACCGCGCGCCTTGAGCTCGAACTCGCCTGCCTTGACGGTCAGGGTGGAGGAGTCGTACTGGGCCGGCGTCATCTGACAGGCGACAAACTGACGCCAGATGAGGTCATACAGCCGCATGGCGTCCGGCTCCATCCCTTCCAGCATCTCGGCGGTCACCAGCACGCTGGAGGGGCGGATCGCCTCGTGCGCCTCCTGGGCATTGGCCTTGGCGCCGTACAGGTTCGGATCGCTCGGCAGGTAGGCGGCGCCATACTGCTCGCCGATGTATTCCCGCACCGCCTCGACCGCCTCCTTGCTGAGGTTGGTGGAGTCGGTACGCATATAGGTGATGTAACCCGCTTCATAGAGACGCTGGGCCATCATCATGGTCTTCTTGACCCCGAAGCTCAGCCGGGTGGAGGCTGCCTGCTGCAGGGTAGAAGTGATGAAGGGGGCGGACGGCTTGGAGCCGGTCGGCTTGTCTTCCCGGTTCACCACCTTGTAGTCGACCCCTTCCAGGGCGGCCACGGCGGCGAAGGTCTCGGCCTGGGTCACCGGCTTGAAGTCGGCGCCGTTGCGGCTGACCACTTCCATCCGCAGATCGCTCTTGTCGGCGGTCAGCAGATCGGCGTTGAGATCCCAGAACTCGACCGGCACGAACGCCTTGATCTCGCGCTCTTTATCGACGATGAGGCGCACCGCGACCGACTGTACCCGACCGGCGGAGAGGCCGCGGGCCAGCTTCTTCCAGAGCAGCGGGGAGACCATGTAGCCCACCACCCGGTCGAGGAAACGACGGGCCTGCTGGGCGTTGACGCGGTGAATGTTCAGCTCGGATGGCTGGGCAAACGCCTCCTGGATGGCGGTCTTGGTGATCTCGTTGAACACCACGCGCTTGTAGCGGCTGTCGTCGCCGCCGATGATCTCGCGCAGGTGCCAGGCGATCGCTTCTCCCTCTCTATCCAAGTCGGTTGCGAGATAGATGGTGTCGGCCTTCTCGGCCAGACTCTGCAACTCGCTGACCACTTTTTCCTTGCCGGGCAAAATCTGGTAGTTGGCCTGCCAGCCTGCGGTCGGATTGATCCCCATCCGTGAGAACAGGGCATTGCGATCCTTGGCAGCCTTCTCTGCTTCGCTCAGCTTGATGCCGCGAATGACAGGTTTTTTGGGCTCGTTGCTGGCGCTGCCGCTGGTGGGCAGATCGCGCACGTGACCGACGCTGGATTTCACCACGTAGTCCTTGCCCAAATATTTGTTGATGGTCTTGGCCTTGGCCGGAGACTCCACTATGACCAGTGATTTGCCCATGCTGTAACTATTATCCTCATTGCACCCGACGGGGTTGGTGTGCGGTTTTGTGGGGCTGTATAAGAGATTTGACGGGAAAAAGCAATCTTGTGAGCAAATTTGCCCGGCAGCCCGAACCACTTTGTTTCTTTATTTATTAATGCGAAGCCGAGCCGCGGGAAGCAACCGCTTTTTTATTTTTATGCTATATCCACCCTCTTTTTATATTTGAAACGACATAACCAACCGCTCTTGTAACATAACAAACCAGTTTCGTTATCAGCTTGTTACAAAAGACAAAATCTCCTTATAATGGCTGCATCCCGCAGCATTGTGCGCGGAAGGAACCGCTACCCATATAAAAATCGAAAGGATGTACTCAATGAAGCACTTCGAGGTCAACTTCGACGGCCTGGTCGGCCCGACTCACAACTATGCCGGCTTGTCCTATGGCAACGTCGCCTCCCAGAACAATGCCAAGGAGGCGTCCAATCCGAAGGAGGCGGCCAAGCAGGGTCTGCGCAAGATGAAGGCACTGACCGAGCTCGGCATGACCCAGGGAGTGCTGGCCCCGCAGGAGCGACCGGATCTCGCCACCCTGCGCCGCCTCGGCTTCACCGGCAACGATGCCAGCGTGCTGGCCCAGGCCGCCAAGCAGGCCCCCGCCGTGCTGGCCGCCTGCTATTCGGCCTCCAGCATGTGGACCGCCAACGCCGCCACCGTCTCCCCGAGTGCCGATACCCAGGATGGCCGCATCCACTTCACCCCCGCCAACCTGACTAACAAGTTTCACCGCTCCCTCGAGCCCGAGGTGACCGGTCGCATCCTGCGCGCCGTGTTCAACAACGACCGCCACTTCTATCACCATCAGCACCTGCCGGAGAACGACCACTTCGGTGACGAGGGGGCCGCCAACCACACCCGGCTGTGCCGCGCCTACGGCGAGTCCGGGGTCGAGCTGTTCGTCTATGGCCGCAGCGCCTTCGACGTCTCCCAGCCTGCCCCCAAACGCTACCCGGCCCGCCAGACCCTGGAAGCGAGCCAGGCCATCGCCCGCCTGCACGGCCTGGGGGACGAGAGCGCGGTCTTCATCCAGCAGAACCCGGATGTCATCGATCAGGGAGTGTTCCACAACGACGTGATCGCGGTGGGCAACCAGAACGTGCTGTTCTTCCACCAGCAGGCGTTTCTCAATACCGCCTCGGCGCTGGCCGAGGTGCGCACCAAGTTCGGCGACGGCGAGCTGCACTTCATCGAGGTGCCGACTGCCGAAGTGTCGGTGCAGGATGCGGTGAAGTCCTATCTGTTCAACACCCAGATCCTCACCCTGCCGTCCGGCGAGATGGCGATCATCGCCCCCACCGAATGTCGCGACAACCCGGCGGTATCCACCTATCTGGCCAAGCTGGTGACCCTGGGTACCCCGATCAAGGGGGTGCACTACATGGACGTGAAGCAGAGCATGCGCAACGGTGGCGGCCCCGCCTGCCTGCGGCTGCGGGTGGCGATGAACGACACCGAGCTCGCTGCGGTCAACCCGGCCTGCCTCATCACCGACAGCCAGTTTGCCCGCCTTGATGGCTGGGTTGATCGCCACTACCGCGACAGCCTGGCGCTGGACGACCTGCGGGATCCGGCGCTGGTCATGGAGTCCCGCACCGCGCTGGACGAGCTGACCCAGATCCTCAAACTCGGCTCCGTCTACCCGTTCCAGCGCTGAGACGCGCCATCGGCCTGCAGCGCCGACCCCATCAAAAAAGCCGGGCAAGTGCCCGGCTTTTTTGATTTGATTTTACGTTGCCCTAACTCAGCGCCAGGGGCCCTGCTGCCACAGCCGACCAAGACCAGACTCCAGCGCCACGGCGGCCTGCTGACCGAGCTTCTGGGTCAGGCTTTTTGGCTTGCTGTAGCGAATGCCGACCACCTTGTGCTGGCTGGCCTGGGCCAGCAGATAGTCATCGCTGGTGCAGAGGCTGTCCACCAGCCCGAGCTGCTTGGCCTGGCTCGCCAGCCAGTGCTCGCCGGTGGTGACGCTGTCGATGTCGAGGTTGGGTCTGTGCTCGGCCACGAATGCCTTGAAGCGCTCGTGGATGGCACCCAGCTCCTCGCGAAACTTCTCGCGCCCCTGATCGTCGTTCTCGCCGAACATGGTGATGGTGCGCTTGTACTGGCCGGCGGTGTGCATCTCGAACTCGATGTCGTGCTTTTTGAGCAGCTTGTTGAAGTTCGGCAGCTGGGCGATCACCCCGATGGAGCCGACAATGGCAAACGGCGCCGCCAGGATCTGATCCGCCACGCAGGCCATCATGTAGCCGCCGCTCGCCGCCACCTTGTCGATGGCCACGGTCAGCTTGATGTCACGATCCCGCAGCCGCTGCAGCTGGGAGGCAGCTAGGCCGTAGCCGTGCACCACGCCACCGCCGGATTCGAGCCGCAGCAGCACCTCGTCGCCCGGCTGGGCCACCCCTATCACGGCGCTCACCTCTTCACGCAGGGAGGCCACCTCCTTGGCATCCATGCTGCCGTGAAAATCGATGACGAACAGCCGGCTGCGCGCATCTTCGCTCTTGGCCCGCGCCTTGTGCTCGGCCTTGCGCGCCTTCTCCAGCTGCTTGCGCTCCGCCTTGCCGGCCAGCGCGGCCTGCAACTGGTGACGTCCCTGCTCCAGCTCGCTGGAGAGATCGGTCACCACCAGCTCCCCCTTGCGGGATTTGGGCTGACGGCTGCTCACCACCATCAGGATGACGGCGCCGATGGCGAGCAGTAGGGTGAGGGTCTTGGCCAGGAACAGGCCGTATTCGGTCAAAAATGCCACTTGATGCTCCACTGGTGTGCCCCGGGGGGACGATTTTTTCACATTCTAGGGAGTTTGCCCGGTGTGCGCAAAAACTCTGCGTCAACCCGTCAAAAATGCCAATCGACAATCACAACCCCTCTGATTTATTCACATTTTTGCCATCTCATACTGGTCAAACGCCGTGCGGGATCAGTACACTTGCCCCTCTATTTGCCGCGCGCATCTGCCACGAATTGTTAACAGGAGTTGTCATGTTCAACTATCAGGCCCCCCGGGATCTGCTCAAGGACAAGGTCATTCTGGTCACGGGTGCCGGTGACGGCATCGGCCGCGAAGCGGCGCTCACCTATGCGGCCCACGGCGCCACCGTGATCCTGCTCGGCCGCACCAGCGCCAAGCTGGAGGCGGTCTACGACCAGATTGAGGCCGCCGGCCATCCGCTGCCCGCTATCGTGCCGGTGGATCTGAAGGGGGCGACCAAGAGCCACTACCTTGGCATGGCCGAGACCTTCGCCCAGCAGTTCGGCCGCCTCGACGGCGTGCTGTTCAACGCCGGCCTGCTCGGCACCCTGTCACCGTTCGAACACATCCAGGAGCAGGAGTGGGACGAAGTGATGCAGGTCAACGTCAAATCCGAATTCCTGCTGACCCAGGCGCTGCTGCCGCTCATCCGCCAGACCGCCAAGGAGCAGGGCGATGCCTCCATCGTCTACACCTCCTCTAGCGTGGGCCGCAAGGGCCGCGCCTACTGGGGCACCTATGCCATCTCCAAGTTCGCCATCGAAGGCATGATGGAAGTGCTGGCGGACGAGCTGGAAAATACCGGTGTGCGGGTCAATACCCTCAACCCGGGCGGCACCCGCACCAAGATGCGGGCCAGCGCCTTCCCGGCCGAAGATCCGATGAACCTCAAGACCCCCGCCGACCTGATGCCGCTCTATCTCTATCTGATGGGCGCGGACAGCCGGGGCAAAACCGGCCAGACCTTTGTGGCCCAGCCCAAATAAATCAACAAAATAACCGCAACCCTGCTCCGCATGGGGTTACATTCAATAGGGTGCCGTCGGCACCCTGTTGCAACATCCGCTCCCTTATCAGGTTGAGATATGTTTCGTCCCAAGAGCACGTTTGAGCAATGGCGGATCTTTCAGGCCGTGGTGGACTGTGGCGGCTACGCCCAGGCCGCCGAGGCACTGAACAAGAGCCAATCCTCTCTCAATCATGCGGTAGCCAAGCTGCAGCAGAGTCTGGGTGTGGCTCTGCTGGAGGTGAGAGGGCGCAAGGCGGTATTGACGCCGGCGGGGGAGATCTTCCTCAAGCGGGCCCGTCAGCTCAGCCAGCAGGTGGAAGAGCTGGAGAACCTGGCCAACAACCTGGAGCGGCAGTGGGAGCCGCAGATCAACCTCTATGTGTCGGTGCTGCAGCCGCGCGAGCGACTCTATCGGGCGCTGGCCAACTTCTATCCCCGCAGCCGGGGCTGCCGGGTCAATCTGCACGAGCGCATCCACTGCCACTTCAACGCCCTGCAGGTGGGGGATCTGATGCTCTCCGAACACCTGCCCCACGATCGCACCGGCCTGCCGCTGGACGAGGTGTGCCTGCTGCCGCTCTGCTCGGCCGAGCACCCGCTCGCCACTCAAGGCGGCGCCATCGCCGCCGAGGAGCTGGCCAGCCACAACCAGATCAGCCTGCATCCCCCCATTCACCGCTCGGTAGACTGGAACGACGCGGACGACACCGGCTGGAAGGCGACCCACTACCACGAGGTGATCGCCATGCTCAAGCTCGGCCTCGGCTATGCCTGGCTGCCGCGCCACCTGGTGCAGGAAGAGCTGACAAGCGGCGCCCTGGTACCGCTGGATCTGGCGAGCGGCAACGAGCGCCACCTCTATACCTATCTGCTGACTCCGTCGGCCGATGCGCTGGGCCCGGCCACCGAGCTGCTGCTGCGCTGCCTGCGCAACGAATACCAGAACGACAACGACCGCTAGAGCGCCTCCCCGCCGCCATCAGACAGTGAGGCGGGCCGACCCGCTCGCCCCCTCAACCCCTCCGCTTTCAGACGTTCGGCACCCGCCAGCAGGCGGCCAGCGCCAGCAGCGCCAAGCCCATGGCCACCATGAAGACCCCGTGGAAGCTCCAGATCTCCGCCACAGTCCCGGCGATCGCCCCCGCCATGATGGAGCCGGTACGGATGCTGTTGGCGAACAGGGTGGTCGCCACCCCGGCGCGACCCGGCATCAGATCCTGGAAGTAGGACATGCCGATGCCGGCGACGATGCCGATGAAGATGGCGTTGAGCAGTTGCAGCGCAATGAGGGCATGCTGGCTCGACAGGGTCACCAGCCCCACGTAGAAGCCGACTCCGGCCAGCACCGCCAGCAGCATCATGGGGCGCTTGCCAAAGCGCTGGGTGTAGTGGCCCGCCAGCAGCATGAAGGGGATCTCGAGAGCCGCCGCCGTGCCCATCAGCACCCCGGCCAGCTTCTCCTCCAGCCCCAGCTCGCGGGTGATGTAGAGCGGCATGTTGATGAGGTACATGCTGTTGCAGGTCCACATCAGGGTGGAGGCGATGAAGAGCGCCCGCACCGACGGATCCCGCCAGCTGCTGACCCGCTCCACCTCGCTGTCCATCACCGGCAGCGGCAGCGAGGGCAGCCAGCGCCACACCACGAAGGCGCAGAGCAGATAGGCCACTGCGGAGGCGAGGTACATCACCTCAAAGCCGTAGCCGATGGCCAGCGCGAAGGCGATGGGCGGCCCTATCACCCAGGCCAGCGAGAACTGGGCCCGCAGCACCGAGCTGAACATGTCGGCCCGCTTGTTGCGGCTGTCGGCGTATTCACGCGCCAGCGCGAACAGCTGGGGACTGGCGGTGGCGGCCAGGCTCGCCAGCAACACCCCCAAGCTCACCAGCAACCAGTACTGCCGGTTCCAGGCGAACAGCAGGGAGAGCACCACGCCGGCGAAACAGCAGCGCAGGATCAGCCGCTTGCGATCCCCCTTGTTGTCGGAGCGATGGCCGAGCCACTGGCTGATCAGGATGCCGATCACCGCGTTGACGGTATAGAAGAGCCCCACCAGGAAGGGACGCACCTGCACCTCCTCGGCCAGGAACAGGCTCAAGGTGGGCACCTGCAGTGCCACCGCCACCCCGGTCATAAAGGTCACGGCCAGAAAAGAGAGAGAGACGGGGTCCGTCCTGTTGCGAGCGGCGGTCAGCAAGCGCATAGAATTACCACTGATTGGAGGGAAGAAAACTGGCCAAAATTCGGCAAGTGCATGAAATGGCGTCGCTTATTTTATGTCATTATCAAGAGCCACCTCAAGGCTTGCGACCCCGTCCCCGACCCCGTACAGTGAAAGCCCACTGGCCAGCATAAGGATTTCACATGTTTGATTTTGACCGGGAAATAGATCGCAGCGGCACCATGAGCCTGAAATGGGACAAGTACAAGGGACAGGACGTGCTGCCCATGTGGGTTGCCGACACCGACTTCGTCTCCCCCCCTGCCGTCATCGAGGCCCTCACCCAACGGGTCGCTCACGGCATCTTCGGCTACTCGCGCCCCTCTCCCCGGCTGATCGAACTCATTATCGCGCGGCTGGCCAGCCGCTATGGCTGGACCATCCAGCCCGAGTGGATCGTCTTCCTGCCCGGCGTGGTGCCCGGTCTCAACCTCGCCTGCAAGGCCTGGAGCCAGCACGGCCGTGGCATCATCACTCCCAAGCCGGTCTACTACCCCTTCCTGCAGGCGCCGGGCTTCAACGACCGGCCGCTGCTCACCGTGCCCATGGTGGAAGAGGCCGGTCGCTGGGTGCTGGATATCGAGGAGCTGGAGCGCCAGGCGCCGGCGGCAGATCTGCTGCTGCTGTGCAACCCGCACAACCCGGGCGGCACCGTGTTCACCCGCGAGGAGCTGCTCGCCATCGACGCCATCGCCGAGCGCCACAATCTGGTGATCTGCTCCGATGAAATTCACTGCGACCTGCTGCTGGACAAGGACGCCCGCCACATCCCCTACGGCGCCATCAGCCCGGCGGCGGCCCAGCGCTCGGCGGTGATGATGGCCCCGAGCAAGACCTTCAATATCGCCGGGCTCTGCTGCTCCTTCGCGGTGGTGCCCAATGCCCGTCTGCGCCTCAAGCTGCAGCAGGCGATGCGCGGCATCAGTGCCGACGTCAACCTGCTGGGCTTCGTGGCGGCAGAGGCGGCCTACGAAGGCGGCGAGCAGTGGCTCAGCGAACAGCTCGACTACCTGGCCGCCAACCTGTCCCTGATCGAGCAGGCAGTCGCCCGCTGGCCCGGCATCGAGCTGGCGCGCCACCAGGCCACCTACCTCGCCTGGATCGACATGAGCGCGCTCGGGCTGGACGACCCCATCGCCTTCTTCGAGCAGGCCGGGGTGGGGCTCTCCCCCGGTGCCCAGTTTGGTGACGGCCAGTTCGTGCGGCTCAACTTCGGCTGCACCCGGGCCCGCCTCGTCGAGGCGCTGGCCCGCATGGAGAAGGCCATTCTGGCGCGCTGATCACGCGCGTTCTCCCTCATGGCCTCACCCTATGGGCAGTGGCGGGGCCGGCAGCAGCCGGCCCCGCAATATATTGAAGTCAGCCAGATCCGTATCCGATCGCAATAGGGTATATTTTGGCAACATGCCGCCACGGCCCCGCAACCCGGGATGTCGATGGCGCCGAATACGGTGCAGTGCCGCCGCCAGCAGCTGGCGCGGCCGAATGCCAACCGGGATGGGCCAGCCCCATCCCTTTTATCAGCCATTGATCCGGTTCACTATGCCCCAACCAGCCTTGCACCCTCTGCCGACTCTGCTTCGCCGCACCCTGCCCTGGCTGGCAGCGGCCCTGGCGCTGCCCCTGCAGGCAGCCACGCCTGCCTATCTCACCATCGGCACAGGCCCACTCAACGGCGTCTACTACCCGACCGGTGGCGCCATTTGCCGGCTGCTCAATCAAGAGACGGCCAGCCATGGCCTGCACTGCTCGGTGCAGAGCACCTCCGGCTCCCTTGCCAACCTGAAGGCGCTGCATCAAGGGAAAGTGCAGCTGGCGCTGGTGCAGTCCGATGTGGTGCACCACGCCGCCCACAGCACCGGCCCCTTCATGGGTCAGGCGCCCGACGACCAGCTGCGCAGCCTCTATCGGCTTCATCAGGAGTCGCTGACCCTGCTCGCCAGCACCAACAGCAGCATCAACACCCTGGCCGACATCGAGGGCAAGCGGGTCGATCTGGGCAACCCGGGCTCCGGCGAGCACATCACCAGCCAGGCCCTGCTCGATGCCATGGGCTGGCAGGCCAAGAGCTTTGCCCCCGTCATCCCCGCCGCGGCCAACAACCGGCTGGAGGGGCTCTGTGACGGCACCCTGGACGCCGCCTTCGTGGTAGCGGGCCACCCCAACCAGGCCATCGGCGATCTCACCGGCCGCTGCAAGGCGCGCCTCATCCCCATCGAAGGGGAGCAGGTCGACGCGCTGCTCAAACAGCATCCCTACTATCAGCGCAGCCGCATCGGCGCCAACCTCTACCCGGGCCAGCCGAGCGGCGTCAACACCTTCGCCGTCACCGCCGAGCTGGTGGCGCTGGCCAGCCTGCCAGAGGGCGAAGTGCGCACCGTGCGCGACGTGCTAAGCGGGCGACTCAAGCAGTTCACCCGCCTCCATCCGGCCCTCACCGCCCTCACCCTGGAGGGAATGCAGGCGGAGGCGGAAGTACCGCGCCACGCCGGCATGGCGGATGCCCCGCCCGCCCCTGCCCTGCTGCCCGAAGCCCTAAGCCCGGCTCCAGCCACCTCGGAGGCCCTGGCAACCTCAGCGGCGCAGCCCACCGAAGTGGAACGCCCCGCCGGTGAGGACGCGAAGCAACCTGCCGGCGAGACGGGCGCCCCCTCCCCGGAAGGCGCGCCCGCCCCCTCGTCCGGGCAGACCCCTGGCGCCCTGCTGCCGACCCCCTCGGCAGCCACAACTACCCAGCCGGGCGCCAGTAGCGTGCTCGAAGGGGCCGCCGTGGAGCAGGGCGGCAAGCTGACGGGCACGGCCACACCAAGCCCCTCTGCCGTGATGAGCGGGGAACAACCCGCCTCGCCAGAGCCCTCTGAGCCAGCAACGGCCGCACCAAGCGCCGCCTCACCGACCGGGGACGGCGTGCCAGCCCAGTAAGACCGCCAAACAGCCACAACGACAGAGGCCACCCAAGGGTGGCCTCTTTTTGTTTCGATATTGGGTGGGCTCAAGCCCTGGCGTCCGGCAACGGCTGCGGGCGCTGGATCTCCTGCTCCACCCAGTGCAAAAGTTGCTTGATGGCCCGCGACAGCACCTGGTTCTGGCGCACCACGTACCCCAAGCTGGTGCCGGGAAAGTCGGTGAGCCGGGTCACCGGGGCGGTCAGCTTGAGCCGCGGGTGAATGGAGAAGTCCGGCACTATGGCCACCCCGAAACCCGCCTCGGCCCAGTCGAGCTGGGCGTCCACGCTGCCCACCTCCATGATGCGGCAGCTGGGCAGACCGAGCAGCGGCAAAGAGGGGTCGATGAGCGCCCGGGTGCGGGTGTCGTGGCCCAGCAGGATCAGGGTCGGCTCGTCGAGGGGATCGCTCTCCCCCGCCTTCGCCCGCGCCTGCCAACGAGCGAGGCCGTGGCCCAGCGCGCACCAGGTCACCTGCTGCAGCTCGGTGTAGAACAGCGGCTCGCTGCGCTTTTGCGCCATCACGAAGCCCAGATCCGCCTTGCCCGCCTTGACCAGCTCCGCCGCCTGATCCGAAGTGGTGTTGAACAGGGTGAGGTCGATGCCGGGGAACTCCTGTTTGAAGCGCTGAAAGGGCTGAATGAGCAGCAGGCGCGAGATGATGTCGCTGGCGGCGATGGCCAGCGTTCCCTGGCTCAGCTGGTTGAGGGCGTTGAGATCGGACTGGCAGAGCTGCAGCTCAGCGATGGCGCGCTCGGCGCTTTGCAGCAGCCGCTCGCCGGCCTGGGTCAGCCGAAACGGGCTGCGCTCGATGAGTTTGACCCGGGTAGCCTGCTCCAGATTCTTGAGGTGCAGGCTCACATTGGGCTGGGTCATGTGCAGTTCGGTGGCGGTCTGGCCGAAGTGCTGCAGCCGGGCCAGGGTGACGAAGGTGTGCAGCCAGTGAATATCCAGCATGGGGATCCTCTTGTGCCGCCACGGCCGCACTGGCCCCTGAGGGGGACATAGGCACGGCAGCGGGGCGGTTTGCCGATAAATTCACCGCAATTATATGACTCTCTTATCGGAATTATAAAGATAATTAATTTTTCTAATCCTCCTGAGCCTCCTAGGATGATCGCCTAACGTCTTAGGAGAAAGAGTCATGTCGTCTATCGTAGTCGTAGGTGCCAACTGGGGTGATGAAGGCAAAGGCCGTATCGTGGATTATCTGGCAGGCCAAGCAGGCGCCAGCATTCGCTTCCAGGGCGGCAACAACGCCGGCCATACCGTCGTCAACGACCTTGGCACCTTCAAGCTGCACCAGGTTCCGAGCGGTGTATTCAACCCGGATTGCCTGGTCGTGCTCGGCCCTGGCATGGTGATCAGCCCCGAGAAACTGACCGTTGAGCTGGACGAAGTGAAAGCCTCCGGCGTCACTCCCAAGCTGGCCATCTCTGATCGCGCCACCCTCTGCCTGCCGCTGCACGCCATGGAAGATACCCTGGAAGAGCAGCGCCTGGGCGACGGCGCCTACGGTTCCACCCGTCAGGGCATCGCTCCCGCCTATGGCGATCGCGTCATGAAGAAAGCGATCCTGGTGGGCTGGCTGAAGCAGCCGGAAGTACTGGTCGAGCGCATTCAATTCTTCCTCGACTGGAAACTGCCGCAACTTAAAGCGCTCTACCCGACCTTCGAATTCAACCAGACCGCCCAGGAGATGGCCGACTGGCTGCTGGAAGTGTCCGCACCCTGGATCGACTCCGTCTGCAACGTCAGCATGCCGCTCAAAGCGCTGCAGGCCGAAGGCAAGACCCTGCTGTTCGAAGCCCAGCTGGGCGCCGGCCGTGACCTCATCTACGGCGAATACCCCTGGGTGACCTCCTCCCACGTGTCCGGCGCCTATGCCGGCATCGGTGGCGGCCTGCCGGGTCTGCGTCCCGAGCGCATCATCGCCGTCGCCAAGGCGTTCAGCACCTCCGTCGGTACCGGCACCCTGCTGACCGCCATGGAGAACCAGGACGAGTTCCGCAAGATCGCCAACGAGTTCGGCGCCACCACCGGTCGTCCCCGCGATGTCGGCTACTTCGATGCCGTCGCCACCAAGAACGGTGTCGAGCTGCAGGCTGCCAACGAAGTGGCGCTGACCAAGCTGGACTGCCTGACCGGTCTGCCGGATCTGAAGATCTGCGTCGCCTACGAAGGTGCCCACACCGAGAACCCGATCTGGCCGCAAACTGCCGGTCTGAAGCCGGTTTACGAAGTGATGGAAAGCTGGAACGAAGACATCACCGGCTGCCGTACCTTCGCCGAGCTGCCCAAAGCGGCTCAGCAGTACGTACTGCGCATCGAAGAGCTGCTGGGCGTACCGGTGCCGATGGTCTCCGTCGGCCCGGGCCGTGACGAGATGATCCTGCGCTAAGTCGCGCGATCAGCTGTCAGCACAGTAAAAAACCGGCATCCAAGATGCCGGTTTTTTTATGCCCGGGCGCGCCACCCGCTTTCAAAGCAATTAACACAACGACTCATATCATGGCAGCAAGCAGGCCACTTTGAGCTGTTGGGTCACTCACCTTCTCCCCCTCTTCGCTAGACTGATCCCATCATCCACCGAGGAGCCTCACCATGAAGATTGCCAAGCGTACCACCCTGCTCTCCCTGCTGTGCGTGGCGGCCCTGCCCACCAGTGCCATGACCCTAAAGAGCAGCGACATCCACGAAGGCCAGCTGATGGACAAGACCTTCAGCTTCAACGGCTTTGGCTGCAGCGGTGACAACCGCTCGCCCCAGCTGAGCTGGCAGGACCTGCCTGCCGGCACCAAGAGTGTCGCCATCACCGCCTATGACCCCGATGCCCCCACCGGCAGCGGCTGGTGGCACTGGCTGGTGGTGAACCTGCCGGCCAGTCAGAGCGAGCTGCCGAGCAACGCCTCCGGCAAGCTCAAGCAGGGGCTGGAGCTTAAGACCGACTTCGGCAGCCAGGGTTACGGCGGCCCCTGCCCGCCCGCCGGCCACGGCATGCACCGCTACCAGTTCACCGCCTGGGCCCTGCCCCAGGCCCTGGAGGTGAAGGCAGACACCCCGCCCGCCATGGTAGGCTACATGCTCAACAGCATGGTCCTTGGCAAGGCCACCCTGACCGCCACCTTCGTCACCCCCTAGGAGCCAGCCGGATGAGCACGCCGCTGCTGCAACTGCACCACTATCTCGGGATCCGCCAGCAGCCGCTGCACCGGGTGCTCATCTACGCCCCCACCATCATCTGGGTGGAGCAGGGTCACAAGCAGTTGTGGTGGCAGGAGAAGCGCCTGGCATTCGATCAGGCGAGCTGGCTGCTGATCCCGGCCGGTCACCAGCTCACCTTCGTCAACCAGCCGGAGCAGGGCAAGTTTCGCTCCCGCGCGCTGACCCTGCTGACCCCGCCCCCCGTCGAATGGCTCGGCGCCGCCCAGGCCGGCCCGCTCAGGGAGCCGCGCCTGACGGTCAGTCCGGCGCTGGCTTTCTGTTTCGAGCTGGTCTGCTCCATGGCGGATCAGCGACTCCATGAGGCCACCCAGGCCCAGCTGCTGCAGGGCTTCTATGCCGAGCTGCAGGCCGCCGGCGGGCTCGACCTGCTGTTTCCCGCCCATGCCATGACCCTCGGCGAGCGGCTGGCCCGCTACCTTGGGGTGGAGCCGGGCGCCGATCACACCCTGGAGGGGGTCGCACCGCACTTCGCCATGAGCCGCGCCTCCATGGCGCGCAAGCTGGCCGCCGAGGGGCGCAGCTTTCGCCAGCTGCTGACCCAGGTGCGCATGAGCCACGCCCTCACCCTGCTACAGCAGGGGCTGGCGCCGCTGGAGACGGCCCTCGCCTGTGGCTACGACTCCCCCAGCCGCTTTGCCGCCCGCTTCAAGCAGGAGTTCGGCCTGACCCCCTATCAATACCTGCGTACCTGCCCCTCCTCCCTCTCGCTGACTGCCGCCAGACAAGTAAATAGTTACTAAAATATCGAATTATGTAACCTCGTGTAACCGGGTGATCCGGCTCACACCAGCCCCTCCTGCACTGTGACGCAGCGCCAATAATCCCGTCAAAATCACCCTATAATGGCTCTCGCAAACGATTTCACTAAAACAAACACTAAAAAACACCTTCCTTAACCTACAAAAACTGTCATTGGAGCGAGAGATGTTTCGTAAAAGTTTACTATCCGTTACCCTGAGCGTCGCCCTGTTCGGCCTCACTGCCTGCAACGGCAATGACTCCAGCAGCCCAGCCGCCCCCAGCGCCACCCTGGCGAACCAGTATCAGAACGTGATCGACCGCAGCGGCACCCCGCTCCAGTTCCGTGACTTTGACAGCTACTCCAACCTCAAATACAACCCGCTGCTCGATCTCGGCGCCTGGCACGGCTTCCTGCTGCCCGCCAGCGACAGCGAATGGGGCGGCTTTACCGGCCCCATGGTCATCGCCGAGGAGTACAGCCTGTTCTTCGCAAGCGAATTGGACAAGCTGACCCTGAGCGACGAGAGCGGCCGCGCCTTCCCGCTCACCAGCGCCAGCAAGCAGGCGCTGTACGCCATCCCGGGGGCGCTGGTGCAGCGCTTCGAATTTGACCCCTTCACCCTGGAGCTGGAGCTGCGCTATGGCGATGCCCGCACTGCGCTGGTTCGCACCCGCCTCATCAACCACACTGACGCCCCCCTCCCCCTCAAGCTCAACTGGCAGGGGGAGCTGCTCAACCAGTGGGATGCCAACAAGACGGTCGCCGAGCAGTACCCCGCCTGGACCCGCACCATCAGCCAGACCGAGCGCGGCGTGGCATTCCAGTTCGGCAAACTGCGCAGCACCTGGAACATCATGCAAAGCGGCAGCGCCAGCTACCGCATCGATCGCACCCTGCCCAGTCGCACCACCCTCGACGAACAGGGGCTCGGCTACGTGAGCGAGGCCAGCCTCACCCTGGCCGCCAAGGGCCAGCAGGATATCTACACCCTGCAGAGCTATGTCCACAGCAGTGCTGAAGCGAGTCGTTTCGAGCAGAGCCGCCAGGCGCTGCTGGCCGACCCCGCCAGCCATTTCGACGACTCCATCCGCCGCTGGGAGGATTACCTGGCGCGCGGCCTCTCCAATCAGGGGATCCCGGAATCGGAGCGGCGCATCGCGGTCAAGGCGATGGAGACCCTCAACGGCAACTGGCGCTCACCGGCCGGCGCCATCCTGCACGACGGGGTGACCCCCTCCAACACCGCTCGCTGGTTCGACGGGGTCTGGGCTTGGGACAGCTGGAAGCACGCCTACGCCATGGCCCACTTCAACCCCGAGGTAGCCAAGAACAACGTGCGCGCCATGTATGACTACCAGATCCAGGCCGATGACCCGGTCCGGCCGCAGGATGCCGGCATGGTGATCGACGCCGTCTTCTACAACAAGCTCGCCGATCGCGGCGGCGACGGTGGCAACTGGAACGAGCGCGATACCAAGCCGCCCCTCTCCGCCTGGGCCATCTGGGAGATCTACAGCGCCACCCAGGACAAGGCCTTCATCGCCGAGATGTATCCGAAGATCCAGGCCTATCACGACTGGTGGTATCGGGCGCGGGACAACAACCGCAACGGCATCATCGAATACGGCGCCACCCGCCACGTCGAGCACAACGACGAGTTCGGCAACATCACCTTCAAGGTGCAGTACCCGACGGGGGCACCGGCCGGGCTGGATCTGTCGAGCTGTACCAATGAGGGAGATGGCTGGTATGGCTGCGCCGGCATGGCGCTCTATCAGCAGGTATTGAGCGTTGGCGGCTACGCCGACATGGATATCGGCGCCCAGCACGGGGCCGGCTGGGAGTCCGGCATGGACAACGCCGCCCGCTTCGGCTTTATCGAACCGGAGCAGCTCAAGCGCTATGCCGACAAGACCTATGGCGGCGACATGGCCAAGGCGCGCCAGGACTGGAACGTCTTCTTCTTCGAAAACCACCAGGACGACGGCAGCCTCATCGGCTTCTCCATCGATCAGGAGTCGGTGGAACTCAACGCCTTCCTCGCCAAGGAGAAACGCATCCTGGCCGACATGGCCGAGCTGCTCGGCAAGCCGGACGAGGCGAGCCGCTATCGCGAAGGGGCGACCCAGCTGGCCGGCTATATCAACAGCTGCCTGTTCGATGAGGCCTCCGGCTTCTATTACGACCGCCAGATAGCCCAGGGGGATCTGCCCGACGCCAACGGCTGCGTCGGCAAGCTGTTGACCGCCCGCGGCCGTGGCCCGGAAGGGTGGAGCCCGCTCTGGGCCGAGGTGGCAGACAAGGAGAAGGCGGCGCGGGTGCGCGAAGTGATGCTCAATGCCCAGGAGTTCAACACCAAGGTGCCGCTCGGCACGGCGGCGCTGACCAACCCGGCCTACGACCCCGACATCTACTGGCGCGGCCGGGTCTGGCTGGATCAGTTCTACTTCGGGATGAAGGGGCTGGAGAACTACGGCTATCGCAGCGATGCCCAGCAGCTCGTCAACAAGCTGTTTGCCAACGCCGAGGGGCTGGCGGGCAGCGGCCCCATCCGCGAGAACTACAACCCGGAGACCGGCGCCATGCAGGGGGCCAGCAACTTCAGCTGGAGCTCGGCCCACCTCTACATGCTCTATCGCAACTTCCTGAAAACCGAGGGCTGATCCCTATCAGCAGAAATAAGCCAACAAAAAGGCCTCCGCAAGGGAGGCCTTTCTTATGGCGGCGCCAAAGGTGGCGACTTACTTGACGGTCACCCGGGCAAACTTGCGCTTGCCGACCTGGTAGACGGCGGTACCGGCACCGATGAGTGCCTTGCCATCGTCCAGCTTCTCGCCATCAACCTTCACCGCGCCCTGCTTGATCATCCGCAGTGCTTCGGAGGTGGTGGCCACCAGATCGGCGTCTTTGAGCAGGTTGGCGATGGCCAGCCCTTCGCCTTCCAGTGCCAGCTCGACTTCCGGCATTTCGTCCGGAATGGCGTTCTTGGAGAAGCGCTGGGTGAAGTCTTCGTGGGCCGCTTCGGCCGCCGCCTCGTCGTGATAACGGGCGATGATCTCCTTGGCCAGCCAGATCTTCACGTCGCGCGGGTTGAGGGTGCCGGCAGCGATGCCCGCCTTGAACTCTTCGATTTCAGCCAGCGGACGGAAGGAGAGCAGTTCGTAGTAGTTCCACATCAGATCGTCGGTGATGGACATGATCTTGCCGAACATCTCGCCCGGGGCGTCGTGCACGCCGATGTAGTTGGCAGCGGACTTGGACATCTTCTTGACGCCGTCCAGGCCCACCAGCAGCGGCATCATCAGCACGCACTGGGTCGCCATGCCGGCATCTTTTTGCAGCTCGCGGCCCATCAGCAGGTTGAACTTCTGATCGGTACCGCCGAGCTCAACGTCCGCCTTCAGCGCGACCGAGTCATAGCCTTGCAGCAGCGGATAGAGGAATTCGTGAATGGCGATGGACTGGCCGTTGCTGTAGCGCTTCTTGAAGTCGTCGCGCTCCATCATGCGGGCCACGGTCTGCTTGGCCGCCAGCTTGATCATGCCGGTCGCGCCCAACTCGCTCAGCCAGGTCGAGTTGTACTCGATGCGGGTCTTGGCGGGATCGAGGATCTTGAACGCCTGCTCGGCATAGGTGAGGGCGTTGTGCTTGATGGCCTCTTCGGAGAGCGGCGGACGGGTGGCGTTCTTGCCGGACGGGTCACCCACCATGGCGGTGAAGTCACCGATCAGCAGGATCACTTCATGGCCCAGATCCTGGAAGGTCTTCAGCTTGTTGAGGATCACGGTATGACCCAGATGAATGTCGGGAGCCGTCGGGTCCATCCCCAACTTGATGCGCAGCGGGCGCCCTTCCTTCAACTTGGCGACCAGTTCTTCTTCCACCAGAATTTCTTCCGCTCCGCGCTTGATCTCGGCTAGCGCCACCTCGAGCTGGGACATTTTTTGACTCTCCAATCACGATTCCACAGGGCCAGACATATTACTGGAATGGCGGGCCAATTGGAAAGGCGGTAAACTCCGACATTCTTCCCGGCTCAACTTCGTCTGCTTCTCATGGTCATTTGGCACGCCTTCAACTCTCTCCCTCACTGGCACCGCAAGATGGTGCTGATCCTGAGCATCATGGTGATGATGCTGGCGGCCTGGCCCAGCGAACAGGCGGTCGCGACCCGGGTCGATGACAACGGCAACGAGCTGGCCATGGAGCAGCAGGTCGACGAGGAGGCGCTGCTGGCCGAAGCCAAGCCCGTCGCCCCGCCCAAGCCGAGCTACATCACCAAGCAGGTGAAGGTACGCAGCGGTGACAACATGGGGGTCATCTTCCAGCGCCTCGGCCTCAGCACCACGGATCTGCACCTGATCGATCAGCTCGAGGGCACGGATACCCTGCGCCTGCTCAAGCCGGGCCAGGAGCTCACCTTCAAGCTCACCAAGGGCGGCGAGCTGCACAGCCTCTACTACCCCCACAGCCTGGAGCAGGCGCTCAAGGTGAGCCGCAAGGCCGACAGCTTCGTGGCCAGACCGGTCAAGCTCGAACTCGACACCCGCGAACAAGTGGCCAAGGGCGAGATCCGCTCCAGCTTCTGGGGCGCCGCCGTCGACGCCGGCATGACCGAGGATCAGATCATGGACTTGGCCGCCATCTTCGGTTGGGACATCGACTTCGCCCAGGACCTGCAGCCGGGCGACAGCTTCCGGGTGGTCTACGAAGAGAAGTACCAGGATGACGAGCGGGTTGCCTCCGGCGACATCCTGGCCGCCGAGTTCGTCAACCAGGGTGCCACCTATCGCGCCGTGCTGAACGAGGACGGCAACTACTACACCCCGGATGGCAAGGCGATGCGCAAGAGCTTCCTGCGCGCGCCGGTCAACTTCAAATACATCAGCTCCAACTTCAATCCGCGCCGGCTGCACCCGGTCACCGGCAAGGTGCGCCCCCACAACGGCATCGACTACGTGGCGCCGGTGGGCACCCCCATCATGGCGGCGGGCTCAGGCAGCGTGGTGGCCGCCGGCTACAACCAGTTCAACGGCAACTACGTCTTCATCAAACACGCCGGCAACTACGTGACCAAGTACCTGCACCTCTCCAAGCGCACCGTCAACAAGGGGCAGCGCGTGAAACAGGGCCAGACCATCGGCAATCTGGGGGGGACCGGACGGGTCACCGGGCCACACCTGCACTATGAGTTCGTGGTGGGCGGCGTGCACAAGAACCCGCGCACCCTCAACCTGCCACAGGCGGAGACGCTGAGCGGACGGGCGCTGGCCAACTTCAAGGCGCAGGCCATGCCCCAGCTGGCCAAGCTGGACAGCCCGGAGCTGCAGCTGGCCCAGAACAAGCGGGCCAACGGCGGCAGCTGAGCCACCATGCCAGAGACCCACAAGGAGCAGTCATGAGCGAGCGTTATATAGGTTTGATGCCGGGCACCAGAATACGGCATGGAATCGAGGCCGCTTCCTCCTCACGTACTATTTCCCGACCTGCAAGTAAGGAAGCCTGATGACTGAACGCTATATAGGCTTGATGTCCGGTACCAGCATGGATGGTATCGACGCCGTGCTGGTGACGATGGATAGGGAAGCATTTCGAGTAGAGGCGGCGCTGTGCCACTCCTGGCCAGCGGAGACCGCGCACGAGCTGCACGCCCTCTGCACCCCGGGCAACAACGAGATCGACCGCATGGGGGTGGCCGACAACCTAGTCGCCCGCGAGTTTGCCGCCGCCACCCACGCCCTGCTGGCCAAGGCGGGGCTGACTCCCAAAGATATTCGCGCCCTCGGCAGCCACGGCCAGACCATCCGCCACCGCCCCCAGCTCGGCTTTACCCTGCAGATCGGCAACGCAGCCCTGCTGGCGGCGCTGACCGGCATCGATGTGGTGGCCGACTTTCGCACCATGGACATGGCCCTCGGCGGTCAGGGGGCGCCGCTGGTGCCCGCCTTCCATCAGGCCTTCTTTGCCCGCCCCGGCGCCCTGCGGGTGGTGCTCAACCTCGGCGGCATCGCCAATATCTCGGTGCTGCCGGGCCAGGCAGACGGCGTCTATGGCTTTGATACCGGCCCGGCCAACACCCTGCTCGACGGCTGGTATCGCCGCCATCACCCCCAGGGTGCCGGCTACGATGCCGGCGGCCAGTGGGCGGCCAGCGGCAGGCTTGTCCCTGCACTGCTGGAGCAGTTGCTGGCTCACCCCTACTTTGCCGCCCCCCACCCCAAGAGCACCGGACGGGAGATGTTCACCCTCGACTGGCTCGATGGCGAGCTGGCCGGCCACGCCCATGCCCCGGCAGATGTGCAGCGCACCCTGCAGGCGCTCACCTGCCACAGCATCGCCCGCCAGCTGCCCGTACTAGCTGATGCGCAGAGCCGGCCCGAGCTGTATGTCTGCGGCGGCGGCGCCCATAACGGCCCGCTGCTGGCGGAGCTGGCCAGCCTGCTGCCCGGCTGGCGCATTGCCAACACGGCCGAGCTGGGGATCGCCCCCGACTGGATGGAAGGCGCGGCGTTTGCCTGGCTGGCGCAGCGCTTTATCCACCGCCAACCCGGCAACCTGCCGGCTGTCACCGGTGCCAGCCGCCCGGCGATACTGGGTGCCCTTTATCCTGCCTGAGCCAATAAAGCAGGGCCGTCACGCGACGGCCCTGCGGTTTTATTCCTTGCCTGATTTCCTGCCTGCTCTGCCAGTCCCTCTTGCGAGGTGGATACGCTATCGGCGGCTCACCGCCTCCAGCAGGGTAGTGGCGGCCAGCTTGCCGAGCGGATTGCCGGCCAGCGGGCTGTCACCGGTCAGCAGATTGCGATCCCGGCACACCTCCCCCGAGATGCCGCTGTTGACGATCTCAAACCCCATCCCCTTGAGCCGCTCGCCAAATTTCCAGGTGAGCCGGCCCGGCATGTAGCCGATCGCCGGTGTCTGCTCATCCAGCGCATCGGGGAAGGCGCAGATCCGGTAGCCGGCGAAGGTGTGCGGATTGGCTACCGCCAGCAAGGCCGCCGGCCCGTGGCAGAGGGTGATGATGAAACGCTCGTGGGCCATCGCCCACTCCAGCAGCGCCTTGACCTCGGCACTCTCGGGCAGCCCCAGCAGGGCGCCGTGCCCGCCGGGAATGAACACGCCGAGGTAGTCGGAATCGGGGGCCTGCACCCGCGCCAGCAGATCCGCCAGTTTGGCGGGCTGGCGGAACTGCCCCTGGTATTTGCCATAGAGCCCCACCACCGCCTCATCCTCCGTCGGCATGGCCCACCACTCGAACTTGACCGGATTGCCCGACAGGGTGGCCACCTCAAAGGCAAAGCCTGCCTTGTCGAGGTGATACATGGGCAGCAGGGTTTCCACCGGATGGTTGCCGGTAGAAAACAGGGTACCGTTATCGGTGGGCAGATAGCGCTCATCGGCCCCGATCAGCAGGATCTTCCAGCGGCCGCCGCGATAGGGGGCGGGATAGTCGGCCCCCGCCAGATCCGACTTGCGCGAAGTGAACTGGCTCAATGAATAGGGGGAAGGGAAAAAGGCATTCTGCTCCGCCGGATCCGGGGTCGGTTGCCTGTCGTCAATCAGCTTCTCGGTCATGGGACTCTCTCCATCATGGGTTGACTCGCTCTCACAGTATTGGCTGCCAGGGGCCGGGTAAATGCGCAGCGCCCTTACCTCAGACTGGCAGCTCACGCATCGCGCCCGCGCAGCCAGGCCCTGTTCGCAGCGCTGAAAATATATGGCATATGCAGGGTTCCATCCTGCCCGTCTGGTTGCCGCATCCGGCAGTGAACGGCGCCCCTCATTTCCATCCGCTCTTGCCACTCCAGCTTATTGCCATGCAGATGGGCTGAATGTTATTTCAATGGCTCGCTTGCGACTCACTTCAGGCATATTTTTGGCCTTATGAAAAGCCCTTCACCAGGCCGAAAAATAAATAGCTATGCAAAACCGGGATAATATCCTGCAAGTTGGTCAGAATCATTAACCTGGAATTTACAGCTGGTAACCTGAACCGACGCAAATAAAGGCGCCATCAGCCGCCTGCATGGCAAAAAGTGGGAGCGCCATCACCTTTATTGGTCATTCTGGTCATGCATTGAATAGCAAAGTGAATATATTTCACTCTGTTGAGCCACCTCATAGAAACCGGATCCCGGTTTGCATCCGCTGGCGAACGCCCCCTAGAATCCTCCCGTCTGAATCATCAAGCCGATTTATTTCTCCCTTATCCGTTTGCACGCGCCGGCGGCACCGGCACAAGGCTTTACACAGTGATGACCATGGTCCCTTGCCCCGTCACCCTGCGGCGGGAACGGGCAACTGTTGCCGCCATCATGGGTATCGCCCTGCGTGACGCATTCGGCCAGGGAAGAGCAACGCGGCCTGACCCTACATCAAAAACGAAAAAGGAGTATCGCCATGAGTGGTACCATCATCAAGTCAGCCAGAAATACCGCCAATGCACCGCAGGATCTGAGCCCCAGCACCCAGAGCGTGGCGTTCTCCCACTACAACAATATCTCTGCCCAGCTGCCGGTCGACCCGAAAACGGGCGCACTGGTCGCAGGGGATATCAAGGCGCAGGCCAGACAGTGCCTCACCAACATCAAGGCCATCGTCGAGAGCATCGATCATGTGATGGATGACGTGGTCAAAATCACGGTGTTTCTCAAAGAGATTGCCGATCTCGACGCGGTCAACGCCGTCTATGGCGAGTTCTTCCCCCACCTGCTGCCGACCCGCACCGTGCTGGCGGTGGCCGGTCTGCCGCTCGGCGCCGCCGTGCAGATGGACGCGCTCATCTCCAACGGCGAAGGCACCTTCCCGCAGGCCCCCTGCCCGCTGCTGAAGCTCTCCCGCAACAGCAACAAGGCGCCGCAGGATCCACTCTCGACCCACACCGTCGCCTTCTCCCACTACAACAATATCGGTGCCCAGCTGCCGGTCGATGCCGCGTCGGGCCAGCTGGTCGCCGGTGGCATCCAGCAGCAGGCTGGCCAGTGCCTGCGCAACATCAAGCACGTGCTGGAGAGCATCGATGTACCGTTTGACGATATCGTCAAGGTCACCGTCTATCTGACCAGCCTGGCCGATCTGGACGCCGTCAACGAGGTCTACACCACCTTCTTCCCGGACTCCGCCATTGCCCGTGCCGTCGCCTACCTGCCGGCGCGCAGCGTGATCGTGGCCTCCGCCCTGCCGCTGGGCGCCCGGGTGCAGATGGATGCGGTCATCTCCCACGGTGACGGCACCCCGCCACAGCTGGTGGAAGACAGACACAATCTGGTGATCAGCGCCCGCAATACCGACAAGGCGCCGAGAAGCCCGCTGCACACCCAGACCGTCGCCTTCTCCCACTACAACCACATCGCCGGCCAGCTGCCGGTTGATCTGGCCACCGGCAAGATCCTGACCGGTTGTGTCAAGGAGCAGACCGCCCAGTGCCTCGGCCATATCAAGACCATCGTCGAGAGCATCGGCCACGTGATGGACGATATCGTCAAGGTCAATATCCAGGTGAAGAACATCGCGGATCTGGCGGAGGTAGATGCCATCTACACCAAATATTTCCCGGCCTATCTGCCCGCCCGCACCGTGATTGCCGTCAGCGAGCTGCCCGCCGGCGCTCTGGTGCAGATTGATGCGGTGATGTCCAACGCGGAAAGCACCCCGCCGCAGGCATAAGACATGCCCTGAATAATAAAAAGAGACCGGCTATATGCCGGTCTCTTTTTTGGTAACAGGAAGGATATTATTTTTATGGCATCGACACAGATGCGCGAACGTTCGATGACGCTTCGCTAATCGAACCTGCGGGCCAATAACACGCTATCGAATATGGTGCTTGAGTTCAGCTTCCCACTGTTTGAACAATGTAAAGTCACCCTCGGCTCGACTCTTGGCTGCCGTGAACCATTGCACCCCTACCTCATCAGAATGTCTGAATTCCAACCTGAATTCATACTTGGTACTTATCACCAGTGCCAGACATGCACCAATCAAAAATGCAATAGCAGGAAGAATCCATGTAATAACCTGACCTTGTGCATCCGTTGGCACGAATATGAAAAGTAAACTGGAAGCAATGGCCCCCAACATAATCATATTGAGTATTTTGTCTTTCCAGGAAAGTACCCTGACCTGTACATTCGATATTCTTCCCAGATCGTAACTGTCCTTATTTACTTGTAGTTTCTGTGCTGACTGATTGATGACAATGGAACAAGACATGGGAAACTCCATTTCAGATATATGTCACATGACATTTTTATAATCAAGAACTCTTCATGAAAAACTGACCGCCATCCCGACAACCCTGCTGCATGACACCAAGCAGCCAGCAACCATCAAATAGCCCGAACGTTGCTAACCAGGCTTGTTCAATGGACGCTACCGAATATTGGTTTATGCCTTGTAATGACGGGGGTAAGCCGCCCAGCATGGTATCGTATGACGCCAAATTTGAAAGCAAATTCAAAAGAAAAAGCGAGATTGATCAAGTAATCGATCTGAATACCTCCCGTATCGGCTCACACGCTATTTCGTCATACCCAAGCTGCCATAAAAAACGCCCCCCATCTTGCGATGGAGGGCGTTTTATCGTTCCGGCTATTGGGCCAGAGTGGCCCAACGTTTAGGAATTATAGGGGCTGTTACAGGGACTCTGCGGTCGCAACCACGTTTTCCACGGTAAAGCCGAATTCCTTGAACAGCAGCTCGGCCGGTGCAGACTCACCGAAGGTGGTCATACCGATGATCTTGCCGCCGAAACCGACGTACTTGTACCAGTAGTCGGCGATGCCGGCTTCGATCGCCACACGCTTGGTGACGGAGGCTGGCAGGACGGACTCTTTGTACTCGGCAGACTGAGCATCGAACACGTCGGTGGCCGGCATAGAGACCACGCGCACGGCACGGCCCTTGGCAGTCAGCTGCTCATAGGCGGCAACGGCCAGTTCCACTTCGGAACCGGTGGCGATCAGGATCAGCTCAGGCTTGCCGGCGCAATCCTTCAGCACGTAGCCACCCTTGGCGGTGTCGGCCAGCTGCTGGGCGCTGCGGTCCATCTGGGCCAGGTTCTGACGAGAGAAGATCAGCGCAGTCGGGCCGTCGGTACGCTCGATGGCGTGCTTCCAGGCGATGGCGGATTCAACCTGGTCACACGGACGCCAGGTGCTCATGTTCGGGGTCAGACGCAGGGAAGCGATCTGCTCGACCGGCTGGTGAGTCGGGCCATCTTCACCCAGACCGATGGAGTCGTGGGTGTAAACGAAGATGGCGCGCTGCTTCATCAGGGCGGCCATGCGCAGGGCGTTGCGGGCGTATTCCATGAACATCAGGAAGGTGGCGCCGTAGGGGATGAAACCACCGTGCAGGGCGATACCGTTCATGATGGCGGACATGCCAAACTCGCGTACACCGTAGTGGATGTAGTTGCCGGAGGCATCGTCGTTGGTCAGGGACTTGGAGCCGGACCACATGGTCAGGTTGGACGGTGCCAGGTCGGCAGAGCCACCCATGAACTCCGGCAGCAGCTTGCCGAAGGCTTCCAGCGAGTTCTGGGAGGCTTTGCGGGTCGCGATCTTGGCCGGGTTGGCTTGCAGGGTTTCGATGATCTTGGCGGATTCAGCGGCCCAGTTGGCCGGCAGCTCGCCAGCGGTACGGCGCTTGAATTCGGCAGCCAGGGTCGGGTGAGCAGCTTCATAGGCGGCGAACTTGGCAGCCCAGTCGGCTTCCAGTTTGGCGCCCTTCTCCTGACCGTTCCACTCGGCAGCGATGTCGGACGGGATAACGAACGGCGCGTGGTCCCACTTCAGGAAGGCACGGGCGGCGGCGATCTCGTCGTTGCCCAGCGGTGAGCCGTGGCAGTCGTGGGAACCGGACTTGTTCGGGGAACCGTAACCGATGATGGTGCGGCAGCAGATCAGGGTCGGCTTGCCGGTCTCGGCCTTGGCGGCTTCGATGGCAGCGTTGATCGCTTCCGGGCTGTGGCCGTCAACGGCGGCAATCACGTGCCAGCCGTAAGCTTCGAAGCGCTTGACGGTGTCGTCGGTGAACCAGCCTTCCACGTGACCGTCGATGGAGATGCCGTTGTCATCCCAGAACGCGATCAATTTGCCCAGTTGCAGGGTACCGGCCAGGGAGCAGGCTTCGTGGGAGATACCTTCCATCAGGCAGCCGTCGCCCATGAAGGCGTAGGTGTAGTGGTCGACGATGTCGTGACCCGGCTGGTTGAACTGCTCGGCCATGGCCTTCTCGGCGATCGCCATGCCGACGGCATTGGTGATGCCCTGACCCAGCGGACCGGTCGTGGTTTCAACGCCCGGCGCGTAACCGTACTCCGGGTGACCCGGGGTGCGAGAGTGCAGCTGGCGGAAGTTTTTCAGATCGTCGATGGAGAGGTCATAACCGGAGAGGTGCAGCAGGGAGTACAGCAGCATGGAGCCGTGGCCGTTGGAGAGAATGAAACGGTCGCGGTCGGCCCACTTGGGGTTGTTCGGGTTATGTTTGAGGTGGCTGCGCCACAACACTTCGGCGATATCCGCCATTCCCATGGGGGCGCCCGGGTGACCGGAGTTGGCTTTTTGAACGGCATCCATACTCAATGCGCGAATGGCATTGGCAAGCTCTTTACGAGAAGGCATCTGTATCTCCTGCGATTGCTTCATTTGATGGCCAAGATTAAGGCGCGTTATTGTCCCAGCAGGGGGCGCGGCGTGCAAATATTATCTGGGCGAATAAAGTGGCTTTGGGAGCTCAATCGCTTTTCTTGACGGGGCAAACGATTGAGTCGTAACCGCTTTACACCCCAAATGGGGTAAAGCGCGGATCTTGTTCGGCCGGGGGGCGGTAAAACCAAAATAGTGCTGGCAATCGAGGGGGGCGCTAACTAAAATGGACGTCCAGATGTAGATACCTCTACAATCATCCTATCATCACCCGGTTATTGCTGCGGCGATAACCCCAGACAAGCTGAGAATCCCATCATGGCAAAGCTGTTTACTTCCGAGTCGGTCTCCGAAGGCCATCCCGACAAGATTGCGGACCAGATCTCCGATGCGGTCCTGGACGCCATCCTCAAGCAAGACACCAAGGCCCGTGTCGCCTGCGAGACCCTGGTCAAGACCGGCATGGTCATGGTGGCCGGTGAAGTAACCACCACCGCCTGGGTAGACATCGAGCAGATCGTGCGCGACACCGTGCGCGACATCGGCTACACCCACTCCGACATGGGCTTCGACGCCGACTCCTGCGCCGTGCTGAACGCCATCGGCAAGCAGTCCCCGGACATCAACCAGGGCGTTGACCGCAGCGATCCGCTGGAACAGGGCGCGGGCGACCAGGGCCTGATGTTCGGCTACGCCACCAACGAAACCGACGTGCTGATGCCGGCCCCCATCACCTACTCTCACCTGCTGGTGAAGCGTCAGGCTGAAGTGCGCAAGAACGGTACCTTGCCGTGGCTGCGTCCGGATGCCAAGAGCCAGCTGACCTTCGCCTACGACGACGCCGGCAAGATCATCGGTGTGGATGCCGTGGTGCTCTCTACCCAGCACGCCGAATCCATCAGCCACAAGGATCTGGTGGAAGCGGTGCGCGAAGAGATCATCAAGCCGGTGCTGCCGGCCGAGTGGGTCAACAAGGACACCAAATACTTCATCAACCCGACTGGCCGTTTCGTCATCGGCGGCCCGATGGGTGACTGCGGTCTGACCGGTCGCAAGATCATCGTCGACACCTACGGCGGCATGGCCCGTCACGGTGGTGGCGCCTTCTCCGGCAAGGATCCGTCCAAGGTTGACCGCTCCGCTGCCTACGCCGCCCGCTACGTGGCCAAGAACATCGTCGCCGCCGGTCTGGCCGATCGCTGTGAAATCCAGATCTCCTACGCCATCGGCGTGGCCGAGCCGACCTCCATCAGCGTCGAAACCTTCGGTACCGCCAAGGTGGCTGAGGATCTGCTGGTCAAGCTGGTTCGCGAGCACTTCGAGCTGCGTCCGTACGGTCTGATCCAGATGCTGGATCTGAAGCGCCCGATCTACCAGGCCACTGCCGCCTACGGTCACTTCGGTCGCAACGAGTTCCCGTGGGAGCAGACCGACAAGGCCGAACTGCTGCGTTCCGCCGCCGGTCTGTAAGCGTCACGCTTGTGGTATAAAGGGGAGCCTGGCTCCCCTTTTGCTTGTCCGCCATTTGCCGAGAACCCGATGTCCGTCACCACTACCCGCCTCGATCCCGCCCTGCACCAGCAGTTGCTCGCCCGCGTCGACACCTGTTTTGTGCAGGCCGAAGCGCGCCTTGGCCGCCCCTTTCCCCGCCCGCAAGTCCATTGCAACATGCGCGGCCGGGCGGCGGGATCGGCGCGGCTGCAAACCTGGGAGCTGCGCTTCAACCCGGCCCTCTATCAGGCCAACCAGCAGGCGTTTCTGGCCGAGGTGGTGCCCCACGAGGTGGCCCACCTGCTGGTCTATGCCCTGTGGGGCGAAGGGCGCGGCAGATCGCGGGTGCTGCCCCACGGCCGCCAGTGGCAGTCGGTGATGCGGGAGGTGTTCGGCCTTGAGCCCAGAACCACCCACAGCTTCGATCTGGCGGTACTGGCGCAGCCGACCATCCCCTATCGCTGCCTCTGCCAGCAGCATCAGCTGTCGGTGCGCCGCCACAACAAGGTGGTGCGCGGCGAGGCCCGCTACCACTGCCGCCGCTGCAAGCAGCCGCTGGAGCGGGTTGGCTCGTCGCAGTAAGCCAGCCGGTGTCGCGTCCCTGTGCTAGGGTGCCTCTCTGCTTTTTTCCGCCAACCATCTCATTTGCCAAGGATCACCATGCTTCGTCCCCTGCTCTCTCTCGTCCTGACCCTGCTGGTCAGTCTGCCCCTGCATGCCCAGACCTTTCGCGCCGCCAAACAGGATCTGAACCGCCTCTATCAGGATCACCCGGTCACCTTCTACTGCGGCTGCAAGATTGACTATCAGGGCAAGAAAATGAGCCCGGATCTGGCCAGCTGCGGCTATGAGCCGCGCAAGCAGCCCAAGCGCGCCGCTCGCATCGAGTGGGAACACGTGGTACCGGCCTGGGAGTTCGGCCACCAGCTGCAGTGCTGGCAGCAGGGCGGTCGCAAGAATTGCGGCAAGAGCGACGAGTTCAACCAGATGGAAGGGGACATGCACAACCTCTTCCCCGCCATCGGCGAGGTGAACGGCGATCGGGCCAACTTCCGCTTCTCCGACTGGAACGGCACCCCGGATCAGTACGGCCAGTGCCGGATGCTGGTGGACTTCAAAAATCGTCAGGTGCAGCCGCCCAAGGGGCCGGTACGCGGCCAGATCGCCCGCGCCTACCTCTACATGAGCCAGCAGTATGGGCTGCGTCTGGCGGCGCAACAGCGTAAACTGTTCGAAGCCTGGGACAGGCAGTACCCGGCCGACGGCTGGGAGTGCGAGCGCAACCGCCGCATCGGCAAGCTGCAGGGCAATACCAACCCCTTTATTGAAAAGCAGTGCCGATAACCCCATCTATGGACACAAGGGATTTAAAATCCCTCTTCTTGAACCAGAGACTGACACTGAGCCATGCGCATTCCACGTATCTATGAACCGGCCGCCCTGCAGGTGGGCCAGACCCTCGCCCTGTCGGAAGACGGTGCCAACCACATCGGCCGGGTGCTGCGCATGCAGCCGGGTCAGCAGCTCGAGCTGTTCAACGGCGACGGCAACCAGTACCCCGCCACCATCGCCAATGTGGGCAAGAAGTCGGTGGAAGTGACCATCGACAGTTGCGACACCCACTCGGTAGAGTCCCCGCTGGCTATCCACCTCGGTCAGGTGATCAGCCGCGGCGACAAGATGGACTTCACCATCCAGAAATCGGTGGAGCTGGGCGTCACCTGCATCACCCCGCTCTTCTCCGAGCGCTGCGGCGTCAAGCTGCCGGCCGATCGGCTGGAGAAAAAACGCGAGCAGTGGCAGAAGGTGGTGATCAGCGCCTGCGAGCAGTGCGGCCGCAATACCGTGCCCGAAGTGCGCATGCCGATGGAGCTCGACGCCTGGCTGGCGGAAGAAACCAAAGAGCTCAAGCTCAACCTGCACCCGCGCGCTCCGTACAGCATCAACACCCTGCCCGTTCCTGAGCACGGCGTGCGCCTGCTGATCGGCCCGGAAGGGGGCTTGTCCGGCGACGAGATCGCCCGTACCGTGCAGGAAGATTTCAAAGAGATGCTGCTGGGGCCGCGAGTGCTGCGCACCGAAACCGCCGCCCTGACGGCGATTACTGCGCTGCAGTGCCGCTTCGGCGATCTCGCTTGATACCATAGGCCGCATCGAGCAGCCGCACGGCAACCTCGATGCAGCCGCAAGCGGCCGATTACGCTGCGCTAATCGACCCTACAACCCCCTCGAGCCATTAAGAAGGAACAGCGGATGACCATTAAACTCGGCATCGTGATGGACCCCATCTCGGCCATCAACATCAAGAAGGACTCCAGCTTCGCCATGCTCGAAGAGGCGCAAAAGCGCGGCTACGAGCTGTTCTATCTGGAGATGAAAGACCTCTACATGGAGGCCGGTCGCGCCTTCGGTACCATGCGTCCGCTCACCGTCAAATATGACTATGCCGACTGGTACAGCCTGGGTGAGGTGGTGGATCAACCGCTCTCCAGCCTGGACGTGATCCTGATGCGCAAGGATCCCCCCTTCGACACCGAGTTCATCTACGCCACCTACATGCTGGAGCGGGCCGAGGATGAGGGTTGCCTCATCGTCAACAAGCCGCAGAGCCTGCGCGACGCCAACGAGAAGCTCTACACCGCCTGGTTTGCCGAGCACACTCCGACCACGCTGGTGACCCGTCGTGCCGACAAGCTGCGCGCCTTCCACGCCAAGCACAAGGACGTCATCCTCAAGCCGCTGGACGGCATGGGCGGCGCCTCCATCTTCCGCATGAAGGAGGATGACGCCAACGTCGGCGTCATCATCGAGACCCTCACCGAGCACGGCAGCCAGTACTGCATGGCGCAGACCTATCTGCCCGCCATCAAGGATGGCGACAAGCGGGTGCTGGTGGTGGACGGTGAGCCGGTGCCTTACTGCCTAGCCCGGATCCCGGCCCAGGGGGAGACCCGTGGCAACCTAGCGGCCGGCGGCCGTGGCGAGGCGCGCCCCTTGAGCGAAGCGGACTGGGCCATCGCCCGCGCGGTGGGTCCGACGCTGAAAGAGAAGGGGCTCATCTTTGTCGGTCTCGACATCATCGGCGATCGGCTGACCGAGATTAACGTCACCAGTCCGACCTGCATCCGCGAGATTGAAGCGGCCTTCGACGTGCATATCACCGGCATGCTGATGGATGCCATCGAGCGTCGGCTGGCCAAGGCTTAAGCTGCCCCAGCCCAGCTACGACCACAGGCGATAAACAACAGAAGCGGCCCCGGGGCCGCCTCTTTTCTATCCTGCTTTTGTTCTTTTCTACCTCTGCCCATCAGCAGCGGAACTGCCCCACCTTTACCTTGAGTTCGCTCGATAGCTGTTCCAGCTCGTGGCAGCTCTGGTTCAACTGGGAGGCGGCCTCTGTCGATTCGCTGGCGATGTGGGCGATATTGACCACGTTGCGGCTGATGTCCTCGGCCACCTTGCTCTGCTCCTCCGCCGCCGTGGCGATGTGGGTATTCATCTCGTTGATCACGTTGACCGAGCTGACTATCTCGCCAAGCGCCTGACCGCAGGCCTGCACGGTGCGGTTGGACTGCTCCACCTGATCCAGTCCCAGCTCCATGCTGGACGCCGCCTGAGTGGCCCCCTGCTGCAACTTGACGATGGTCTTGCCGATCTCCTCGGTGGAGTGCTGGGTACGCTGGGCCAGGGTGCGCACCTCGTCGGCCACCACCGCAAACCCCCGCCCCTGATCACCGGCCCGCGCCGCCTCGATGGCGGCATTGAGCGCCAGCAGGTTGGTCTGCTCGGCGATGCCGCGAATGGCATCCATCACGCTGCTGATATTGCGGCTGTCATCGGCCAGCTGGGTGATCATGGCCGCCGTATTCTGGATCTGGGACGACAACCCGGACATGCACTGGATGGCGTCCGCCACTATCTGGTGACCGTGGCGGGCACTCCCGTCGGCATGGCGCGCCGCATCGGCAGCGTTGTTGGAGCTATTGGCCACTTCCGCTACGGTCGCGCTCATCTGGTTCATGGCGGTCGCGGTCTGATCGGTCTCGGCCTGTTGCTGAGCGAAGCGCTGGCGGCTCTCGACGCCGATATGGGCCAGCTGGGCCGACTCTCTGGCAAGCTGCTCCGCCATGCCGTTGATCTGGGTGATGAGCTCGCGAAAATGGCAGATCACGTCATTGAGGGAGTGGGCCAGCCCGCCCATCTCATCCTTGCGCAGCACCGGCGCCAACTTGCTCAGATCGAGATCCGTCTGCATGCCGCGCAAGATCCCTCCCATGGCAGCCAGGGGCTGGCTGACGCTGCGCCCGGCCCACACCCCGAAGAACAGGATGCAGGCGCCGCCAACCACCAGCAGCAAGATAAACAACCGGTTGAGCTGCACCCTGAGCCCGTTGAGCTCGGTCATGTTCTTCTCGGCCTCCTTCAGCTGATACTCCACCAGGGCGCTGATCCCGTCGCTGACCGGGTCGATCACTCGATAGAGCGGCATGATATGAGCGGCCAGCTGACCCTGATTGCTCCCCTGCATGTCCGCCAGGATCTGCATCACCGCCTCAATCTCCCGGTCTGCCGCCGCAAACAGCCCCTGCATCTGGTCGGCTTCCCGCTGCTCCGCCTGGCTCATCGGCTGACTGCGGTAATCCTGCCAGATGCGCTTGATCTCCTGCTGGGCGGCGCTCATGTCCGTACGCGATCTGGCGGGGTCAAAGCCCCCCACATTGGCCTTGTTGGCCGCATCGATCACCTTGACCGCGTAGAGATCGGCGATCTGCTTGAGCTCCTTGAGCTGCACCACCTCCCCCTGATACATGCTGTTCATGCCAGCCATCAGCTGGGACATCGCCTGGACAACCCCGATCACCAACAGCACCAGTGCCAGCAGGGGTACCACACAACCCAGGATCAACTTCTGTCTGATCGAAATACCTTCCATGGTGTTATCTCCATCCTGACTGCGGCGGGGAACCGGCCCGCAAGCGGTAAAAAGCGGTTTTGCCCGCCCCGGCGAACTGCCATAATTGACCCAAATACCTTTGCAATATTTGGCCCATATGCAAACACTGCAAAATCACTTCCTGCTCGCCATGCCGAGCCTCTCCGATCCCTATTTCGAGCGTTCGCTGGTCTACCTGTGCGAACACAGCGAAGAGGGCGCCATGGGGCTGGTGGTCAACATCCCGGTGGACATGTCGCTGGATGCCATGCTGACCCAGCTCAAACTGGCGCCGCCCCCCAGCCCCGAGCTCAAGCAGCCGGTGCTGCAGGGAGGACCGGTGCACGCCGACCGCGGTTTCGTGCTGCACAGCTTCCGACCCGGCTTCAACTCCACCCTGCAGGTGGGAGACGAGCTCATGGTCACCACTTCCAAGGATATATTGGAAACCCTGGGCACCGAGGAGGCCCCCGCCCACTGGCTGGTGGCGCTCGGGTATGCTGGCTGGAGCGCCGGTCAGCTGGAGCAGGAGCTGGTCGACGGTGCCTGGCTGGTGATACCGCCCAATCCGGATCTGGTGTTCAAGACCCCAATCCATCAGCGCTGGCAGCAGGCCGCCGCCAGCATAGGGGTCAACCCCATCCATCTATCCAGCGACATCGGCCACAGCTGATGCCGTTTGCCACGCATTTCGCGAGGCATTTTGAGGAATCAATGCAATGTCATCACGCAGTATCATGGGCTTTGACTACGGCACCAAAAGCATAGGGGTGGCTATCGGTCAGGAGCTTACCGGCACGGCCCAGCCCCTGCGCGCCATCAAGGCCAACGACGGCATCCCCAACTGGGACGACATCGACAAGCTGCTCAAGGAGTGGCAACCGGATCTGCTGGTTGTCGGCCTGCCACTCAACATGGACGGCACCGAGCAGGAGATCACGGTACGGGCCCGCAAATTCGGCAACCGGCTGCACGGCCGCTTCGGCAAGCAGGTGGAGTTCAAGGACGAGCGGCTCACCACCACGGATGCGCGGGCGCGTCTGTTCGAGCGGGGAGGTTATCGGGCGCTGGAGAAAGGCAGCGTGGACGGGGTCTCCGCCCAGCTGATCCTGGAAGCCTGGATGGAAGAGCAGTACAGTTGACAGCCGGGGGAGAGGCAGGTCAATCCTGCCCCTCCCCATGCCTGCATCAGGCCTTGGCCTGTTGCGAGAGCAAATCCTCCCCTTCTTCACCCTGACCGGCATGCATCATGCGGTTGAGCCAGGGCACCATCAGCGCCATTACCACCGCCACCAGCAGCGTCACCAGCCCAATCTTGCCAAACACGTCCGTGTAGATGGGCAGGGTCTGCAGCGGATCGGTCACCCCTTGCGGCACGGCGGTAAAGGTCGCCACATAGCCCCCCAGCAAAGAGGCCATCGCCTGGGTCAGGAACCACATCCCAAGGATGAAACCCATCAGCCGCTGCGGCACCAATGCCGCCACCATGGCCAGCCCCAGGGCGCTGATCATCAGCTCTCCCAGACTCTGGAACAGATAAATGAGCACCATGAACCAGGGTGAGGTGAGCCCCTGTGCATCGGCAAACCAGATGCCGGACGCCGCCGCGGTGAGAAAGCCGAGGGAGCAGAACAGCATGCCCAGAGTGAACTTGAGGGGCATGGTGAGATCCCGCCCCTTGCTGCCCAGCCGGGTATAGATCATGGCCAGTACCGGGCTGCCTACCACCACCCAGAAGGGGTTGAGCGCCTGGAAGCTGATGGGGTTGACGCTCATCCCCAGCATCTCGTGATGCATGTTGTTGATGGCAAAGAAGTTGAGCGAGGTCGGCATCTGGGCGTAGAGCACGTAGAACACCACGGCTTCCAGCATCAGCACGAAGGCCACGTACATCTTGTTGCGAGCCACCGCATCGAGCTTGAAGGCCTCGCGAAAGAAGAAGATCACCACGGCCAGGGTCACCGTCATCAGCACCATGTTGGCGATCACCACGTGGTGCATCAGCCAGGCGCAGAAAAAGACCAGCGCCACCGACCCCAGCAAGACCTGCAGCAGCTTGCCGTAATCGAGCGGCAGATGGTCGGGCTCGGAGCCGATGTCCCTGACCATGTGACGACAGGCGAAGAAGGTCAGCAGCGCGATGACCAGGCCCACCCCGCACAGGTTGTAGGTCACCGTATAGCCGTAGTGATCGGCGATGACCGGCGCCAGCGACAGCGAGATGAGCGAGCCGATGTTGATCGACATGTAGAACAGGGTAAAGGCCCCATCCAGCCGGGGATCGCCACGCTCATAGCACTTGGCGAGCAGGCTGGCAGGGTTGGCCTTGAACAGGCAATTGCCGACGGCGATGGTGCCCAGTGCATAGAAGATGAGGTCGGGATTGTAGATGGACATGCCGGTCATGAAATAGCCGATGACCAGCACGATGGCCCCGAGCACCATGGTGCGCTTGGTGCCCAGCACATGGTCGCCCACATAGCCGCCCACCGAGATGAGGCCATATACCAGTGCCGAGAAGGCACCAAAGGTGATGAACGACTGCTCCTGTGAGAATCCCAGTTGCTGGACGAAGAACACCGCCAGGATCCCCTGGACGCCGTAATAACCGAAGCGCTCCCAGAGTTCGACGAAGAAGATCATGAAAAAGGGTTTGGGCTGTTGCAACAACCCGGTCGGGGCCGATGGACGCATGCTAACCTACCTGTCTGTATGTATTTTGTTATTTATCAAGGGCCCGCAGCCTACCCGGCCTGGGTCATAAACTTGTTGCTGTGGATCGAGCGACGTGAACAAGGTGCATGTTGCGCCAGGGTGGACAACCTGCTGCAACACAGTCCATCTCTCCGGCCAGGTCATCGGCGCCGTCATGGCTGCTTGCCTGATCGTCAGCGGGCAGACACACAACCGGGCATCGAACGGGCCTTTCTGTCCTGTCGCGACACGCTTTCATCAAAATGGCTCGGCATTTTCGCCTAAAATTAAAAAGCCGAGCTATCGTCACTATTGATGATAATCCACCGTAATTTACGCAAATTAACCACAGATCACACTTGTAACTATGCTTTATGTGACATTTTCTAATTCTGGCGGATAAGTTTTTCTCGTGAAAAGAGGTTCACTCGAGACGTGCATTCGCTGCCGTTGTGTGTATGAGGTGTCTTCAGATGGCTCACTGTATGGGAGTGTGAGCCTGGCTATGGTGCCTGGGGGAAAACTGTGCGGCGCCCGATACGCCGCCAGGTTCAGGGCGCCAGGGGGCTCGATTCCCGGTGGTAGAGCCGCCGGATCTCGTTGAGCAGCCACATCACCTTGGCATCCTGGTTGTGGCGCTTGTGCCAGAGCAGGATGAAGGTCAACTCCAGTTGCTGATAGAGCGCCTCTGGCAGAGGGAGCGGCATGGTCATCAGATTGGGGTGATATTTGGCCGCATAACCGGCGCAATAGGAGGGAGCCACGGCGATCAGGTCATTGTCGGCCTGGGAGGCAATGTGCAGGGATTGCTCGAAGCTGGAGACCATCACCGGCACTCGGCGTGCCAGCCCCTCGTCTTCCAGCAGCAGATCCAGCCCCCAGGTCTCCAGTACCTCCAGCACCACGCTGCTGTGAGGGCAATCCAGAAAGTGCTCCAGTGACCACTCCTGCTGCAGCAGCGGGTGATCCTTGCGCAGGAAGACCACGGGCCTGTCGCAGAACAGCACCTCATGATCGATGTAATAAGGCAGATTGCGAAGTTTGAGCTGGGAGCGGCTGTAGCTCTCCCGCACGCAGACGCCGAGATCCGCATCGCCGTTGACGATGTCATCCAGCGAGTTGCGATTCCAGCCCAGCATCTTGACCACGGAGTTGGGGTAGGTCCCATGAATGGTCATGGGCAGATCGCTCAGCAGACTGTTGTAGAAGGGGGACTGCATCACCAGATTGAAGCGGGCACCATCGGGGATCGCTTCGCTGTTGAGGGCGGCGATCCGCTCCGTGAGCTGGAACCAGACCGTCAGCTCTTCTTCCAGGGTCAACGCCAGATTGGTGGGCTGCAGCCCCTTGCGCCCGCGCACGAACAGCGGGTCGGCAAACCACTCCCGCAGCTTGGCGAGCGCCTTGCTCACCGTGGAAGGCGTCACACTGAGCTGTTTGGCCGTGCCCGCCACGCTGCGCTCCGCCATCAGGTATTTGAACACCACCAGCAGATTCAAGTCGAGCTCACTCAGTGTTCGCATGCTTCCCCTCCTCAAGGCCTCCTGTCACTGCACCGCTCATCCGGGCTGCGTGCGCCGCGCCGCAGCTTGCGGCGCACCAAATATGTCGGAGGCTCCCTTCACAGGGTACATGGCTGATCATCGCGATGCGATAGCGCCCACCTCCAACCCTCAACAATCGTCGGTTTTACGCCCAGTCAGCGCGGATTGACCAGCCATACCAGGCCATCCAGCTCGGGAAAGCCCACCACCAGCAGCCGGGAGCCATGGTCACTTTTGAAAGTGGCCACATAGCCGAGGGCACTCTCTTTAGCCTTGGCCAGCGCGGCGTTATGGTGATAATCCACCGCCGTCCAGTCCGCTCCCTTGGCAGAATCAAATCGGCACCGCTCAAAACCGGTAAACTGCAGACGATCGAAGCGGGTATGGCCGGATGAGATCCCCTCCCCCGTCAGCGTGCATCCGGCGGCCAGCAGTTCCATCGTGATGGTCACCTTGTCGCCATTGCGCGTGCTCTCCACATTACCCAGCAACTCGGTGCCATATCCGTTGTTTGCATGCCAGCTGCCCGTATTGACCCCCCGGGTCTTGAGCTCGGTCAGCGCGACCTTGCCCGACCAGGTGGGATAGCTATCGGTCCCGGTTGCGGCGAGATTGAGTTCGATATTGCTGGCCACCCCGACCACCGGATGTTCAGTGACGATCTGTGGTTGCGCATGCACGGTACGCTCGTAAACGACATCGGCCTGCCGGATAGCCTGGGCTGCAGCAATGCCGCCGTCTTTCTCCAGGTAACTCGTACGATGAAGCCGAGCGGTGGCCGGCTTGCTGGTCGTTGTCTCATCCCCGTCGTTCAACCACCACCAACTGGCTACTACGCCGTTATTGGCCCAAGCACTCCAGCGCGGGTAAGTCCCGCCATCTCGTTTTTCATACTGCAGGGCATAACCACTCGGACCGGCCTTACCATCGGCGCTCATGTAATTCGCCTGATAGAGCACGGCATTGGGCACAGTCACATGTTCCACCTCGAATGATTTGCCCGGCGGGGCCGAACCTGCTGGATCAGCCCCTTTATCGTCACTCCCGCCACATCCATAAAGCGAACCGGCACAGATGCCGGCCAGCAGCAGACCGTTGATCTTCTTCACAAGCCTTTCTCCTTTCTTGTTATATCGTCATCACGCGGCGCAATAGATCCTGGCCGATCGTGGAGTATAAAAACCGTAGGTAATGCCACTGAGCATGGAATCCAGAAAGCTAACGTTTGTCTCAATGCTGATGATATTTTCGACACCATGACAGATGGCAGCCGCATCCACTTTTTCATTCAAGCCAAGATCGATATCGGAAAAGAAAAAGTGGCTGGTTATCTCGGTGGAATTGACCGGCCTGGCAGCGCCAAGCTCGAACCGCTGCGAAGCATTCACATCAATGACCTGCTTGGCACAGCCGCCACTCAGGATCGCCAGAAACAGGACAACGGAATATTTGCCAACAAACATTCATACAACCTTTCATGTGAGGTCAGGAGGAGATACCAAACTTTACAGATAGATACCCGGTGACAGGTGCACCAAGAGATGCAATAGCATCGCACAATACAATCGAGTTAATTATCAAATAGCTGTTTTTCAGATACAGACGACACTGGCCATCAGCATGCTGCCGGCATATGACCATTATTAAAAGAGAGATGTAATAGAATAGCGGTTCAGCCTGTATGCCGGTATATATCCACACGCGGCAAAATATATTTTTATGATGGCGACAAGTATGTCGTTGTGCCCTGTCGGCGTCTATAACAAAAAGAGAAGTCAAAACATTCCATTTCAGACATGATGTTGCGCGTTTGTGTGATAAATACTGCTACGCCAGCCACCACCAGATCACTGGCTGCAAGGTGGCATCTTTATATTCATTGAATAGGCGAATCGTCACATTGCTTCATTTGGAACATATTCTTGTATGTCATTTATCAGACTGCGTGAATATGTTGACGCGCCATATTGTTGCGCAACAAATATCGCACCGAATGGCGCAACAATAAAATCGGGCTCATCTCGTGATGGAAATGCGCTTCAAGGAGGGCGGGCAAACCGGAAAACAGGTTCAAGGCGCCCCGACAGGATGCGGCCATAAAGCAACAACGCCGGGACCCGCCCGGCGTTGTTCAGTATCCGTCTCTTGTGCCAATCGGGCCGGTTGCCCTTCGCAGCCCCGGCTCAGAGCGCCAGCTGGCTCAAAATGGCATGGGCCGCGCTGACTCTGGCCTCGATGGGGTAGTTGCGATTGGCCAGCATGACGATGCCGATCCCTTTGGCGGGTACGAAGGCCACGTAGGCACCAAAGCCACCGGTCGAACCGGTCTTGTTGTAAAGGCGCATCGCCCCGGGCGCGGCTGGCGTCTCGAACTGCGTGACCGGATTGGCCTTGAGGCTCACCGCCGGTGAGTTGCCCGCCAGCAGCGTCTGCTCGCTGACCGGGTAGACGTAGCTCTCCCAACCCAGCCCCTGGGTCATCTCCCCTACCCGGTAAAAACCGGTGTGAGTCAGGGCAATCGCCTGTTGCAACGCCTTGTCATCCACCCCGCTGATGTTGGCCTTCACGAAGGCGAGCAGATCCGCCGAGCCGGTCTTGATGCCGTAGGCCTCGTCCGCCAGCATGCCAGGGCTGACCCTGATGGGTTTGTCCTCCTTCGAGTAGCCGAAGGCGTAGCGAGCCATGGCGGCCTCGGGCACCTGCAGATAGGTGTGCTCCAACCCGAGAGCTGGCAGCAGGGTCTGCTCCATCAACTTGGCAAACGGCTGCTGCAGGCTGCTCGCCGCCAGATGGCCGAACAGGCCGATACTGGGATTGGAGTACTGACGATGGCTGCCCGGCTGATAGGCCGGCGTCCAGTGCCGGTAATAGGCCCGCATGGTATCGCTCGAATCAACCTCGTCGGGGAATTGCAGCGGCAATCCCCCGGCGCTGTAGGTGGCGAGTTCCGCCATGGTGACACCATCGAAGGCGGAGCCCTTGAGCCAGGGCGCGTGCCGGCTCACCTTGTCATCGAGCCTGAAGCCCCCCTTGACCACGGCGTAGGCGCCAAGGGTGGCGGTATAGGTCTTGCTGACCGAGCCAATCTCGAACAGGGTCTGCTCATTGACCTTGGTCCCGGTCGCCACATCGGCCAGCCCGTAGTTGAAATAGTGGGCCTGCCCCCCCTTCAGCACGGCGACCGCCATGCCCGGGATCCTGTGCTGCTTGAGCACGGGGCGGATGGCGTCATCCACCACCGCCTTCAGCGGATCGACGGGGGCCGCCAGGGCGAGCGGGGCAAGCAGCAGGGTGCCGAGGGCCAGCAGTGGCAGGGCTCTGGTCTGTTTCATGGCAAGAATCTCAGTATGTTCAGGAGCTGCCAGCCTAACCGGCCAACGTGTGCCGCGCATGAACCGGGGTGAAGTCTGTGTGAAGTCGCCCACCAAATCATCCAGATTCAATGGGTTATCCATGACTTGTCCCCCTTGCTCGGCAACGGGCGTATAAGCTGTAGGGGCAGCATCACACAGGGAGGCGCACGTGCAGACACAACCACAGATAACCCGGCTGCTGACGGCACTGGAGCAGGTGATCCTCGGCAAGCCGTTGCAGCTCAAGATAGCGCTGGTGACCCTGCTGGCCCGCGGCCACCTGCTGATCGAGGATCTGCCCGGCATGGGCAAGACCACCCTGGCCCATGCCCTGGCGCAGGTGCTGGGGCTAGACTGCCGGCGGGTGCAGTTCACCGCCGATCTGTTGCCGGCCGACCTGCTGGGGCTGCAGATCTTTGATCCCCACCAGCAGCAGTTTCGCTTTCATCCGGGCCCCGTCTTCGCCCAGGTGCTGTTGGCGGACGAGATCAACCGCGCCAGCCCAAAGGTGCAGAGCGCCCTGCTGGAGGCCATGGCCGAGGGCAAGGTGAGCATAGAGGGAGAGAGCCACCCGCTGCCCTCCCCTTTCTTCGTCATCGCCACCCAGAACCCGGCGGATCAGGCGGGCACCTACCCCCTGCCGGAATCCCAGCTCGATCGCTTCGCGGTGCGCCTCTCCCTCGGTTTTCCCACCCCGGAAGCGGAGCGTCGACTGCTGCGCGGGGCCAGCCAGAGCGCGCCCCTCGAGCGGCAGCTGAGCGCCGTCGAGCTGGCCGCCCTGCAGGCCGAGGCGGCGCAGATCCACCTCTCCGATGCCAGCCTCGACTACCTGCTGGCACTGGTGCAGCAGAGCCGCTTCGACGCCGAACTGCCGCAACCGCTCTCGCCCCGCGCCGCCCAGACCCTGCTGGCGGTGAGCCGGGCCTGGGCGCTGGTGGCGGGCCGCCGCTTCGTCAGCGTGGAGGATGTGCAGGCGGTCTTCCCCTATGTGGCCGAACACAGGCTCAGGGGCAGCTTCGGGGTGCAGCGCGGTGAAGCCTGCCCGCTGAGCCAGCGCCTGCTGGCCCGGGTCGATCCGGATCGCCCCTGATGAACTGGCGCCAGCGCAGGGCCAGGTGGCAACAGGGCTGGCTGGCCCGGCGCATCCCGTCGACCCGCCAGATCACCCTGCAGGGGCGCTACCTGTTCATCCTGCCCACCCGGCTCGGCCTCTGGTATCTGCTGGTGATGCTGGCCATCTATCTGCTCGGCACCAACTACCAGAACAACCTGGTGTTGCTGGTGGCCTACGGCCTCGGCAGCCTGTTCATGGTCACCATGTGGCTCACCCACCGCAACCTGCTGGGGCTGTCTCTGCTGGGGGGGCCCGCCGTGCTGGGAGAGGCGGGCAGCCCCCTGCCCATGCCCATCACGGTGCGCAGCGAACGGCCGCTGCAGGCACTGCAATTCTCCCTCAATGAAGGGCGGCTCTGGCTGGCGCAGGTGGATGTGGTGCCACAACCCCTGCTCCTGCCGGTGCTGGGCCCCCGGCGCGGACGCCTGCCGCTGGAGAGGCTGCGGGTGGAGAGCCGCTACCCCCTCGGCCTGTTTCGCTGCTGGACGCTGCTGGATCTGCAGCTGGAAGGCTGGCTCGCCCCGCCCCCCGAGTATGGCCCCCTGCGCGGGGAGGCAACGGCCGATACGACGGGCAGCCGGGGGCAACCCACCCCGGCCTCGATGGGGGATTTCGACATGCTGCGGGCCCACCAGAGCGGGGAGCCGCTGAGCCGGGTCGCCTGGAAGCAGCTCGCCCAGGGACGCGGCCTGCTGGTGAAGCAGTTCTGCGAGCCGGAACAGGATGATACCCACCTCAACCTGCAGCGGGTCGGCGGCCGGGATCTGGAGCAGCGGCTGGCGGTGCTCGCCTGGTGGTGTGACGACTACGCCAAACGGGGCATTCCCTTCAGCCTGACGCTGGCGGGCCGGACGCTCGGGCCGGACAGCGGCGCCGCCTTTTTGCAGCGCTGCCGGCTGGCGCTGGCCCGCGTCGATGCCGTGGCGTCGCCGCAGGAGGTCGACCTCGATGCTGCTCGATAACCGGCGCCTGCTGCCGCTGCTCGCCCTGCTGCAACTGCTGCTGATCCCGGCACTCTGGCCCCAGCTGCAACTCTGGGTGGTGGTCGTCTCACTGCTCACCCTGGGCGTGCGGGCCATGATGCTGTGGCGGGGCTGGCGCCCGCCGCCCGCTGCCGCGCTGGCACTGCTGGCCATGCTGGGTGTCGCGCTGCTTGGCTGGCAGTGGCGCCAGCTCGGCACCCTGCCGGCCCTCATCAACCTGCTCTGGCTCGGCTACGGCCTCAAGCTCATCGAGGTCCGGCGAGAGCGGGATGTGGAGCAGGTGCTGCTGCTCGCCTTCTTTCTCGTCGCGCTGGCGCTGGTGCAGCGGCAAAGCATGGGGTGGGCCCTGGCGATGACGGGGGCGCTCTGGCTGGCGGTCACCACCTTGCTGGCGGCGGTACAACCCCTCGGCCAACGGCTGTGGCGCCGGGCCGGGCTCATCCTGCTGCTGGCCATCCCCCTGCTGCTCACCCTGTTTCTGCTGCTGCCAAGGCTCGCACCACTGTGGCAGATGCCGAGCAGCAGCCGCGCCCTCTCCGGCCTCTCGGAAGAGGTGGCCCCCGGCGACATCAGCGAGCTGGTCAACTCCTCCGAGCTGGCCTTTCGCATCACCTTCGCCGCCGCCCCGCCCCCGCCGAAGGAGCGCTACTTCCCGCTGATGCGCCAGGAGCTGTTCGATGGCCGGCGCTGGTTGCTCAGCGACCAGGTGCGCCGCTGGCAACAATCCCAGTCCGTGCAGATGCCGCCGGCGACCAGCCCGGCGACGCCGCTACCCGCCGGCAGTTATCAGGTGATCGCCGAGCCCCAGCGCCTGCGCTGGACCCTGGCCCTGGCCGACCCCGAGGTGTTGAGCGGCCCGGTCATCTTGAGCCCCCTCGCCACCCTCTATCGCCAGGATCGGGGGGATGGCCGCGTCAGCTACCGGGTCAACACGGCCGCCATGGCGCCACCTGCCGATGACGCTGCCCGTCACCTCAACCTGCAGTTGCCCGCAGGTGGCAACCCCAAGGCCCGGGCCCACGCCCTGGCCCTCAAGGCCCGCCATCCGGCGCCAGAGGCGCTGGCCGCCGCCCTGCTGGGCGAGTTTCGCCAAGGCGACTTCTACTACACCCTGCAGCCGCCGCGGCTGGGGCAAGACGGGGTGGATGATTTTCTGTTCGAGAGCCGGCGCGGCTTTTGCGGTCACTACGCCACGGCCACCGCCTTCGTGCTGCGGGCGGCCGGCATCCCGGCTCGGCTGGTGACCGGCTACCTCGGCGGCGAGTGGAATCCGAGGGGCAACTACCTGGAGGTGCATCAGTTTGATGCCCACGCCTGGGTGGAGTATCTGGATGAGCAAAACCGCTGGCAGCGGCTCGATCCCACCGCCGCAGTAGCCCCCCAGCGCATCGAGGGGGGCATGCCGGCGGCCCTGGGTGGCGAGTTCGCCGCCGCTGACCCCCTCTCCTTGCAGCGCTATCGCAACTGGGCTCTGCTCAACCAGTTGCGCTGGTGGGGGGCCAATCTCGACTACCAATGGACCCGCTGGGTGCTCAACTATGATGCCGCCAGCCTGTGGCAGCAGCTGGGACAACGCTGGCCGGTGCTGGCCGGCCATACCCACTGGCTGATCTTGGCCGCCCTGCTGGGGGTGGCCAGCCTGGTAGGTGGCCTGCTGATCTGGTGCGGCCCGGCTCCGCTGCCCCTGCGGCTATGGCAACCCCTGCGCCAGCGCGCCGCCCGCCATGGTTGGCAGCCCTTGGCGGGGGAGAGTCTGGCCAGCTGGTGCGAGCGCCTCGCCGACCTCAGACCCTCTCTCGCACGGCCGCTGCAACAGGGGGCCTGGCTCTACCGGCGCTGGCGCTATGCCCCCTTGTCGACGGCGCAGCGTCACCGCACCTTGTGCCAGCTACGGCGACGACTACGCCAAATCTGCCGGCTCTGGGATACCCACCACTGACGGCAGCGCAGCGTCACCGCACCTTGCGCCAGCTACGGCGACGACTGCGCCAGATCTGCCGGCGCTGGGATGCCCGCCACTGACGGCAGTGCAGCGTCAACACACCTTGCACGAGGTGCTGTGACGGTTGCACCAGATCTGCCTGCACTGGGATGCCCACAGCTGACGGCGGTGAAACAACACCCAAACAAAAGGGGAGCCACTGGCTCCCCTTGTTGTCAGACAACGGCGACTGCGAGGCTTATGCCTGCTTGTTGTTTTGCGCCGGATTGTCCCAGATCCCCTCTTCCAGCTGGCTGCGGATCTCGGGGTACTTGTTGGCGTCGAAGGTGGGTACCTTGCCCAGCTTGAGCTGGTCGTTGTAGTCCCGTGCCAGCTTGATGGCCACCCCGGAGAGCAGCAGAATCGCCACCAGGTTGACGATGGCCATCAGCCCCATGGAGACGTCCGCCATGGCCCACACGGTCGGCAGCTCGCCCACCGAGCCGAACATCACCATGCCCAGCACGAACATCCGGAACAGCATCAGACCGCCCTTGTGGTTGTGCTCGAGGAACACCAGGTTGGTCTCGGCGTAGGAGTAGTTCGCCACGATGGAGGTGAAGGCGAAGAAGAAGATGGCCGCCGCGATGAAGATGTTGCCACCGCCACCGATCTGGGAAGAGAGCGCCCGCTGGGTCAGCTCCACCCCGGTGATACCGGATCCCGGTTCAAACTGGCCGGACATCAGGATGATGGCGGCGGTACAGGTACAGATGACGATGGTGTCGAGGAACACCCCCAACATCTGCACGTAACCCTGAGAGGCCGGGTGCGGCGGATAGGGCGTCGCGGTCGCGGCGGCGTTGGGAGCGGAGCCCATACCGGCTTCGTTGGAGAAGAGACCGCGCTTGATGCCGTTGATCATCGCCTGGGAGATGGCGTAGCCCAGCGCCCCGGAGCCGGCCTGCTCAAGACCGAAGGCGGACTTGATGATGAGGCTGAATACCCCCGGCAGCTCGCTGATGTTCATGGCCACCACGAACAGCGCCATCAGGATGTAGGCCAGCGCCATGAAGGGCACGACCAGCTCGGCAAAACGGGCGATGCCGCGAATGCCGCCGAAGATGATGAGACCGGAGAGCACCACCAGTGCCAGACCGCTGACCCAGTCAGGAATGCCGAAGGCCACATTCATCGCCAGGCTGATGGAGTTGGCTTGTACCGCGTTGAACACCAGACCGAACGCCAGGATCAGGCAGAGCGAGAACAACACCCCCATCCAGCGCATGCCGAGCCCCTTCTCCATGTAGTAGGCGGGGCCGCCACGGTAGTTGCCGTCCTCATCCTTGACCTTGTAGAGCTGGGCCAGGGTGCTCTCGACGAAGGCGGTCGCCATGCCGATGAAAGCGATCAGCCACATCCAGAAGATGGCACCCGGGCCACCCAGATAGATGGCCACCGCCACCCCGGCCAGATTGCCGGTACCCACGCGGGCGGCAAGGCTGGTACAGAGGGCCTGGAAGGAGGAGATGCCGGCGTTGTCTGATTTGCGGCTGTTGCGCAAGACGGAGAACATGTGGCCGAAGTGGCGGATCTGGATAAAACCCAGGCGGAAGGTGAAGAAGATGCCGACGCCGATGAGCAGGTAGATGAGCACGGCTCCCCACATCAGGTCGTTAATCATTGCGATCAAGGTGTCCATATTTCTCTCGTTGTTATCACATCCATGGTCAGTCTGCGCTGACCCCTTGCTGTCTGTTTCTGAATTTGCGGTTCACTAAAGGGGCGGAATCTAGCATAGCGAGGGAGTTCAGAATAGTGATCGGGATCACTGCGGAAACAAAAAACGAGCGATCCAGTGCATTAAAGCTTCATTTAACTCGCAAAATTTCAACAAAACTGAGAATACAATCAATCAGCCGACAAATTAGACCCAAAAGAGCACTTTTTGGCAATTATCTACATAGAGGTAGAGCAAGCAGAGAAGGGGGCAAACCATTACGCAAGCGTTTACCCATCCGGGCAGCCAAAACCCCTTTGTTTCGCCAAACGTTTTACACGTAATATAATTTCAAGAGGCTGATCGGACAATTTGTGTGATCGATGCCACAAAACCGATAATCAACCAAAAAAGTTGTTTTTGGCGGCCGCTAAATTCACTCCGGCAAAAAGGATAAAAGTCGTTTTTTATCAAATACTTTTAGCCACTCTTTCCCACCGCGGCCAGGGAGTGGCTGATAAGCATACAGCCCCCCCTATTGCAGGATGAGCCACATCCGTATTAATTAGGCAGGCAATGACGATGGGGCACACCCATCGCGCTTTTCTGAGCCTGAGTCGCCGGGATTTTGTAATTTTATTTCAGAACTGTCGTCTCATGCCCGCCACCCCCGAGCCAGCACCCTCCGAAGGAGAGTGCGCCCTCATAAAGAGATGATATTTGCCATGGCCGATAAATTAACCCAGCTGAAAGCCCTGACCACAGTTGTCGCCGACACCGGTGATATCGAAGCCATCAAGCGCTACCAGCCCATCGATGCCACCACCAACCCCTCTCTGGTGTTGAAGGCATCCGAGATCCCCGAATACGCGGCGCTGATCGAAGACGCCATCAACTGGGCCAAAGCCCAGAGCCAGGACAAGGCACAGCAAATCATCGACGCGGGCGACAAGCTGGCGGTCAACATCGGCCTGGAAGTGCTGAAAATCGTCCCGGGCCGCATCTCCACCGAAGTGGATGCCCGTCTCTCCTTTGATACCCAGGCCAGCATCGCCAAGGCCCGCAAACTGATCCGTCTCTACAACGAAGCCGGTATCAGCAACGATCGTATCCTGATCAAGCTGGCCTCCACCTGGGAAGGCATCCGTGCCGCCGAGGTGCTGGAGAAAGAGGGCATCCAGTGCAACCTGACCCTGCTGTTCTCCTTCGCCCAGGCCCGTGCCTGTGCCGAAGCCGGCGCCTTCCTGATCTCCCCGTTCGTCGGTCGCATCCTCGACTGGTACAAGGCCAAACACAACCGTGACTACACCGCCAGCGAAGATCCGGGCGTGGTTTCCGTCACCTCCATCTACGACTACTACAAGCAGCACGACTACCCGACCGTGGTCATGGGCGCCAGCTTCCGCAACACTGGCGAGATCCTGGAACTGGCCGGCTGCGACCGTCTGACCATTGGCCCGGCCCTGCTGGAAGAGCTGAGCAAAACCGAAGGCGCCGTGGTACGCAAGCTGAACTACACCGGCGAGCGCAAAGCCAAACCGGCTCCGATGACCGAAGCCGAATTCCGCTGGGAACTGAACCAGGACGCCATGGCCCACGAGAAGCTGGGCGAAGGCATCCGCATGTTTGCCATCGACCAGGGAAAGCTGGAAACCATGCTGGCCAGCCGCCTCTGATGAGAGCCGTCATGAGCCGATGAAAACCGGGTTCCCGCAAGGGAACCCGGTTTTTTTATGGGCGCCGGACCCTTGTCATGTGTTCGTCACGAAAACGTTTTATTTTCAATGCCGTTATGTTATACGGATGGTGAAAACGAGAATAACCAAGGAGGGAGCCATGGAAATGTTCAACTTCGAATATGACGATGTAGTTGAGCTCGGTTCACGTAGCCGCGGGACAACGGGAAAGAAACGTAAATGGCGTGAGATTGAGGCGTTGAAAGACAAGCACCGCCTGCAGAAGGAGCTGCAATCCATCGACATCGCCTACGAAGGTCTCTCAGACGAGATCGAACTGTAAAAACAAGGCCCCGGTTAACCGGGGCCTTGTTTTTTAAGAGAGTGTCACCCCTCAGGAAGAGAGCGGCAGCGACAGGCGCTTGGCCAGTGCCTGAAAGTGCTGGCTGATCTCGGGCCCGAACAGCGGATCCCCGATGGCGCGGTTCTGCCAGATCTGTTCGAGGTGACGCCAGTCATCCTCGGTCAGCGAGTCGCGCAGATGGGGGAAGATAACCCCCTCCTCGTAGTTCATGTGCGCCTCCTGCAGCGCCACGAACTGCTCCAGCTTGGCGGTAAACTGATCGAGCGGGATCACCGCATCCATCAGGATCATCTCCACCATCTCCTTGAGTTCGGCGCCGGCCTCCAGCAACTTGGCATGCTCAGCCTGCAGCCGGTTGGCGACGTCCCCCTCCACTACCCGGTACTTGAGGTAGTAGTCATAAATGATGTCTTCCTTCGGATGGTGATACTTGTCCGACACCTCCCTCAGGTAATCCACCACATCGCGGATCAGGAAATAGCTGACCCGCTGTTCGTCGCGAATGGCGGCGAGCTTGTGTTTGAGCAGATCCAGCAACCTGGCGATGTTGAGATGGTCCTTGTGCAGACTGGCTAGCATGGGCACTCCTTGCGCTGAAATGAGACGATCCTGTTTCGAGTATACGGTCATTTATCGCGCCAACTTTGCACTCAATCAAGTCATCTGCAGACAAAACAGCGGGTAACGCACAATGCTGCCCCCCTGTTCATCCCCCCACTCGCCAGCCGCCAAGCCCCTCACTCGCAGACCGAGTGCCAGTTGATGGGGCTCATCCCCTGCTGACTCAGCAGCCGGTTGGTTTCGGAGAAGTGGCCGCAGCCGATGAAACCGCGATGAGCAGAGAGCGGGCTGGGATGCGGCGCGCTCAGCACGTGATGCCGCTGCCTGTCGATGAAGCGACCCTTTTTCTGGGCATGGGCCCCCCACAGCAGGAAGACCACTCCCTGACAGCTGGCATTGATCTGCTCGATGACCCGGTCGGTGAAGGTCTCCCAGCCCAGATGGGCATGGGAGTGGGCCTGACCCGCCTGGACTGTCAGCACGGTATTGAGCAGCAGCACCCCCTGTCTGGCCCAGGACTCCAGAAAGCCGTGACTGGGTGTGACAAAACCCGGCAGATCCCGCTGCATCTCCTTGTAGATGTTGACCAGCGAGGGCGGCGTGCGCACGCCGGGCAATACCGAGAAGCAGAGGCCGTGTGCCTGATTGGGGCCGTGATAGGGATCCTGACCCAGGATCACCACCTTGACCTGATCCAGCTCGGTCAGCTTGAAGGCATTGAACACGTCGGTCGCCGGCGGATAGATCACCTTGCCCGCCTCCCGCTCACTCCTGACGGTCGCCAAGGTCGCCTTGAAATAGTCCTGCTCCTTCTCGGAGCCAATCACATCAGTCCAGGTCTGCACCCCAATCTCCTCATTGAATCTGTCCGGATGGACGCCCTGTTACCCCGTGCAGGATCACACCGCCTGATGCGGGTCGGCGCGCCACCATCCTCGATGAATACGGCGGGTTTTGCGGCATGCGGCCTGGCCCATGCCGGGCCATGCGAGCCAGCACGCCGCCATCCTCGCTGAATGCGGCAGAACATGGTGCTGGGCCCAGTGCTGGCGTCACCATGCCCCTATTAATGCGGCAAGGCGCTCAGGATAGGGGGCCAGCCTCCGGGACGCAACCTTGGCCCCCTCTTCCGAGTCCCCTCTCCCCCGAATGGCAGCTGCATGGCAACGGTATGACAAGCTCCCGCTCACCCAGCTCTCCCTGCCACTGTGGGCAGCGGGGTCACCTTGACCGTGGCAATCGGCGGCTCGGCTAAGACAGCCTTATGCCAAGGCAACCTTATATAGATGTGTGAGCACCAGGGAGGGCAAACCTGGCCCCGCCACCTTCACCGCAGGCTTGGCCCCGATGCCCCCACAGAGAAGATGAGGTCGGCTCATCCATGACACAAACCTTAAAACATGTAGTTAAATTACTAGATTTAATTAATAGAAGATGCATAATTCAGATATCTTACATAATCAGAAAAATGACCTCTTTTTGATTAATCTCAATAATTTAATCCCTTCCAGCTCGCGCAAACAGCCCATTTTTTGATTTAGATCAATTTTCGTAATATTACCATCGTGGTATATATGACCCAACAAAGTAAAGGTGTAAGGCAAGGGCCCTTTAAATCATCCCGGTGGTTTAAATACATCAGGGTAATTTCCTTACAGTTGAATCCGCTTTCCTATGAGGAGTCATACCATGATCAAGGGCATCCAAATCACCCAGTCTGCCAACGCCGCTCTGCTGAACTCGTTCTGGCTGCTGGACGAAGAGAAGCAACAGGCTCGTTGCATCTGCGCCAAAGGCGACACCTTCGCCGCCGATCAGGAAGTCAGCGTCTCTGACCTGGGCCAGTTCGAATACCGTGAACTGCCGGTACAAGCCGAGCCGGCTGTCGAAGGTGGCCAGCACCTGAACGTCAACGTCCTGCGTCGCGAGACCCTGGAAGACGCCATCGCCAACCCGGAAAAGTACCCGCAGCTGACCATCCGTGTCTCCGGCTACGCCGTGCGCTTCAACGCACTGACCCCGGAACAGCAGCGCGACGTGGTGACCCGTACCTTCACCCAGAGCCTGTAAATCGCTCTGCACCAACCGGTATCATGAAAAACGGCCCAAACGGGCCGTTTTTTTATGGCTTGAATTCACCTACTCGCGTTGGCGGCCCTTGCTCGACAGGCGGGCATCGGCAGCTCAATGCTGATCCAGCTTGACGGCTTGTGGCGGGTTGCTCAGCGCCTCGTGCATCTGCTGCTCATCGAGCTGATCGCAGTAACGGGCCACCACCAGGGTTGCCACCCCGTTGCCGATGAGGTTGGTCAGGGCGCGGGCCTCCGACATGAAGCGATCGATGCCGAGGATCAACGCCAGCCCGGCCAACGGCAGGTGGCCCACCGCCGAGATGGTGGCCGCCAGCACGATGAAGCCACTGCCGGTCACCCCGGCTGCGCCCTTCGAGGAGATAAGCAGCACCACCAGCAAGGTGATCTGCTGGAACAGATCGAGCGGGGTGTTGGTGGCCTGGGCGATGAAGATGGCCGCCATGGTCAGATAGATGGAGGTGCCGTCCAGGTTGAAGGAGTAACCGGTCGGGATCACCAGCCCCACCACCGACTTCTTGCAGCCGAGCGCCTCCATCTTCACCAGCATGCGCGGCAATACGGATTCAGAAGAGGAAGTTCCCAGCACGATCAGCAGCTCTTCCCGGATATAGGAAATAAAGCGCAGGATGCTGAAGCCATTCGCTCTGGCAATACTTCCCAGCACCAGGAAAATAAACAGCAGGCAGGTCATGTAGAAGCAGGCAATTAATTGTCCGAGCTGAACCAGCGAGCCGATACCATATTTTCCGATGGTAAAGGCCATTGCGCCAAATGCCCCAACCGGTGCCAGCCGCATGATCATGTTGATGATCCCGAAAATAACCTGGGAGAAGCTGTCGATGACATTGAATATCACTTTGCCCTTCTCGCCGATATGGTGCAGGGAGAAGCCGAACAACACCGCAAATAACAGCACCTGCAGAATGTTGCCGCTGGCGAAGGCGCCGATCACGCTGCCCGGGATCACGTCCAGCAGGAAGGGGATGATGCCCTGTGCCTTGGCCTGCTCGGCGTAGGCGGAGATGGCGCTGGCGCTGGCGTCCAGCGTGGCGGGGTCTACGTTCATGCCCGCCCCCGGTTGCAGCAGGTTGACCACGCACAGCCCGATGATGAGGGCAATGGTGCTGACCACTTCAAAATAGAGCAGCGCGATGGCGCCGGTTTTACCCACCGCTTTCATGCTCTCCATGCCGGCAATACCGGTCACCACCGTGCAGAATATAACCGGGGCGATGATCATTTTGATTAATTTAACGAAACCATCCCCCAGCGGTTTCATGTCCGCACCGAGGTCGGGATATATATGTCCCAGAATGACCCCGAGGGTGATCGCTAACAACACCTGAAAGTACAGGCTGCTGACTATTCTTTTCTGCATTCTTAACGTCCTGTCAATTTAATGAGATGTGTCATGGCAGAAATACGCATGCAGCAATCCGTGACGAAATAGTGTTATTTCGCCCAGTTCGTGCCGTTCCCTCATCACAACAGGGGCTACTTTCCCATGTTAAAAAAAGCAATTAATAGACATCAATCACACAACAGATTTAACAACATTAACACCACGGAAACCTGGCTGTATTTACTCTGTGATTGATTTATGCTGGCCAGAGAAATAAAAACAGACCGCAAACAAAAATGCCCCGCAGTGCGGGGCATTTTTATTGGGCAAGCAAAGCCGGACTTAGTTGGAAGTATCGAGCGGCTCGAAACCCTTGATGAGATCGTCGATGGCCTTCATCTGCTTGAGGAAGCCTTCCAGCTTCTCCAGCGGCAGCGCGCTCGGACCGTCGCAACGGGCAATCTTGGGGTCCGGGTGGGACTCAATGAACAGACCGGCCAGACCGACCGCCATGCCGGCACGGGCCAGCTCGGTCACCTGCTCGCGGCGACCGCCGGAGGCAGCGCCCATGGGATCGCGGCACTGCAGGGAGTGGGTCACGTCGAAGATGACCGGGTAGCCGCCGGTGCTCTTCTTCATCACCCCCAGCCCCAGCATGTCCACCACCAGGTTGTCATACCCGAAGTTGGCACCGCGTTCACACAGGATCAGACGGTCGTTGCCGCACTCCTCGAACTTGTCGGTGATGTTCTTCATCTGGCTTGGGCTCAGGAACTGCGGCTTCTTGATGTTGATGACGTTGCCGGTGCGGGCCATGGCCTCCACCAGATCGGTCTGGCGCGCCAGGAAGGCGGGCAGCTGGATGACATCGACCACCTCGGCCACCGGCTTGGCCTGATGGGGCTCGTGCAGATCGGAGATGACCGGCATGCCGAAGGTCGCTTTCAGCTCCTGGAAGATCTTCATCCCCTCTTCCAGACCCGGACCGCGGTAGGAGTGGATGGAGGAGCGGTTGGCCTTGTCCCAGCTCGCCTTGAACACGAACGGGATACCCAGCTTGGAGGTCACTTCCACGTACTTCTCGCACACCGCCATCGCCATGTCGCGCGATTCCAGCACGTTCATACCGCCGAACAACACGAACGGTTTGTCGTTGGCGACGTCGATGCCATTGACCTTGATATTCTTCTGTTCCATCTCAGGCTTCCTTAGGTAAAAGGGCTTGCAGGGCTTGAATCCACATCCGGCCGCGCTGCCCAGGGCAGCGCGGCCTCGATACTCGTCTGTTGCATCTCCCAGGCCTTGCATGCAACGGCATGGGACTCTTCATTCGGCCAGGGCCTCGCCATGCAGCGGGGCCGTTACCCGCCCCTCAATGGAGGGGCTTGGGGCTCAGATCCAGCGCAGCCAGCTGGGCCTTGAGCACGTCGGCCACCGGATCGTCCGGGCACTGTTCAATAAAGTATTCAAAATCGTCGGCGGCAAAACGCGGGCAGTCGAGCTGCTCGTAGATGAAGCCGCGATCCCGCGTCTCCAGCGGGTCGCCGGGCTTCATCCGCAGCAGCAGTTCGCTGCAGCGCAGCGCCTCGGTCATCCGGTCTTCCCGCAGCAGGGCGCCCTTGCTGACGTTGAGCAGCCGCTCGATGATCTCCCACTGGCCGGCAGGCTGCAGGTGATCCGAGCTGAGGGTGGCCAGATTGCCGAGGGCCCCGCGCAGCAGCAGCTCGATGTGGTGCAGGCTCAGCTCGTCGCCGGTGAAGGGGTCTACATAAACCTCCCCCTCGCTGCCGGCGAAGCTCACCAGGAAGTGGCCGGGGAAGCAGATCCCCTCCACATCCAGCCCGAGCTTGCGCCCCAGCTGAATGATGAGGATACCAAGGCTGACCGGGATGCCCTGCTTGCGGGCCAAGACCTGGGCCAGATCGCAGTTGGCCACCGAGAAGTAGTCCTGCCAGTCGCCATGAAACCCTAAGGTCTGGTAGAAGCCCTGCAGCAGCTGGCGGCGCACCTGGTCGCAATCCCCCTCCTCGATGGCCTCGTCCAGCCAGGCGTCGAGCCGTGCCAGCTCCGCCGTCCCGCGGCCGCTGATGCCATGGATCTCGTCACTCACCGACAGCGCCAGCTCGGCGATGTCATGGGCTTCGAAATCGGTCCATTCGTCTACGCGTATCATCGTCATCATCCTTAACCGAACAGGCTGGCCTGCTTGTAGACGGCCAGCTTGGCGATGAAGAAGACCCAGCCGAGGGCTCCCAGAAACGCAAACCAGCGGATGCCGTTACTGCGGGCCAGGCGCAGTGCCATCATGGCCAGAAAGGCCACCACCAGGATGGCGGTCAGCTTTTCGCTGAGCCAGGGGGTGGCGTTGTTGAGCGGGTTGAGATCCAGCACCATGCACAGCAGCACGCCGGAGAGTACCACCAGACCGTTGAGCCAGCCGCTCAACCTGAGGGTACGGGTGCTGGTGGCGCGGCTCGAGCCGGTCTGCAGCCAATAGAAGCGCAACATGAACATCAGCACGGCCAAGCCTATCAGCAGCAGGTGCAGATGTTTGATAGCAAAATACATAACGTGTCCTTGAACAAAGGCAGGCCCGGCCTGCCCGTCATCATCACTGAGCCAGCCGCCCCAGGGTCACCCGCTCGTTATCGCCGTAATCGCGCACGGTTTCCACCTGAAGGTAGCCCTGTTGCAGCAGGAGTTGACGCACCGCCTCTCCCTGTTGCCAGCCATGCTCCAGCAACAGCCAGCCACCCGGCAGCAGATGGGCCGGCGCGCCCGCCACGATCAGCCGGATATCCGCCAGCCCCTGCTCGTCCGCCACCAGGGCGGAGCGGGGCTCGAAGCGCACGTCCCCCTCATCGAGATGGGGATCCGCCCCGTCGATGTAGGGCGGGTTGGAGACGATCATCGCAAAGCGCGGCGCCTTGCTTGACGAGGAGTCGACCAGCGGCTCAAACCAGCTACCGTCGCGCACCTCGATGGGCAGACCGAGGGCGGCGCTGTTGGCACGGGCCAGGGCTGCCGCTGCCGGCATCCTGTCCACCGCCCATACATCGGCATCCGGTCGCTCCGACTTGAGCGCCAGTGCAATGGCGCCAGTGCCGGTGCCCAGATCCAGCACGGCGCTGGGGCCTGCTGGCAGCCGCGCCAGCGCCTGCTCGACCAGCACCTCGGTATCGGGGCGCGGGATCAGGGTGGCCGGGCTCACCTTGAGCGGCAGCGACCAGAACTCCCGCTCGCCAATCAGGTGGGCGATGGGTTCGCCATTGAGACGGCGTTCGAGCCAGCCCTGCAGGGTCGCCTGCTGGGCGGCATCGAGCTCGCGCTCCGGCCAGGTCATCAGGTAGCTGCGCCGGCACTCCAGCAGATGGCAGAGCAGCGCATCGGCATCGGCGCGGGGGGATTCCCCCCCTGCCAGGGTCGCCATGATGTGGGCGCGAGCCTGCTGGATCTGCATCAGTTGCTCTCGGCCAGGGAGGCGAGCTGATCGGCCTGGTACTCCTGGATCATCGGGCTGATGACGCAGTCCAGATCCCCTTCCATGATCTCGCCGAGGCGATAGAGGGTGAGGTTGATGCGGTGCTCGGAGAGGCGCCCCTGCGGGTAGTTGTAGGTGCGGATGCGCTCGGAGCGATCCCCCGATCCCACCAGGTTGCGGCGGGTGCTCTGCTCGGCGGCGCGGTGGCGCTCATCCTCGGCCGCCTGCAGACGGGCGGAAAGCACCGACATCGCCTTGGCGCGGTTCTTGTGCTGAGAGCGCTCATCCTGGCACTCCACCACCAGGCCGGTGGGCAGGTGGGTGATGCGGATGGCGGAGTCGGTCTTGTTGACGTGCTGACCACCGGCCCCGGAGGCGCGGAAGGTGTCGATCTTCAGCTCCGAGGGGTTGATCTCGATCTGCTCGGCTTCCGGCACTTCCGGCAGCACGGCGACGGTACAGGCGGAGGTGTGCACCCGCCCCTGGGATTCGGTTTCCGGCACCCGCTGCACCCGGTGACCACCGGATTCAAACTTGAGGCGACCGTAGACGTGCTCGCCCTCCACCTTGGCGATCACCTCCTTGTAGCCGCCGTGCTCGCCGTCGTTGCAGCTGACGATGGAAACCCGCCAGCCCTGGCGCTCGGCGTAGCGCGAATACATGCGAAACAGATCGCCCGCAAAGATCGCCGCCTCGTCACCGCCGGCACCGGCGCGGATCTCCAAGTAGCAGTTGTTGTCATCCTTGGGGTCGCGCGGCAGCAGCATCACCTGCAGCGCCTGCTCCTGCTCCTCGAAGGTCGCCTTGGCCAGCGGCAGCTCCTCCTGCGCCATCTCGCGCAGGTCGGCATCATCCTCTTCCAGCATCTGGCGGGTGGCGTCCAGGTTCTCTTCGGCCTGGCGGAATTGCTGGAAAGCGTGAACGATATCTTCCAGCTGGGCATATTCCCGGGTCAGGGCGCGATAGCGATCCTGATCCGCGGCCACGTCCGGCTCGCCGAGCATGGCCTGTACTTCTTCGTGGCGCTCGATGAGGCCTTCCAGCTTTCTGATCAGTGACGGGTTCATAAATCTTGTGTTCTCGATGGAGGACGGGACGACCGGCTGGTCGCCCCAAAACTATGACTCTTGTGACAACCCCAGCACCTGGCGCAACTGGGCCAGCTGGTGGTGATCCCCCTGGGCCGCGGCATGGCGCAGGGCCTGGGTCGGTGCGTGGATCAACTTGTTGGTGAGGCGGTGGGCCAGCGCCTTGAGCGCCTGCTCGGCATTCTCGCCCTGCTGCAGGGCCAGCAGGGCGCGCTGCAGCTCTTCGTCGGCCACCTGTTGGGACTGGTGGCGGTAATCGCGGATGAGATCCACCGAGTGCTGGCTGCGATACCAGCCCATGAAGTCGTCGCGCTCTTCCTGCACGATGAGCTCGGCCTCGGCGGCGGCCCGTTTGCGGGTCTCGAGATTCTGCTCGATGATGCCCTGCAGGTCATCCACCGTGTAGAGATAGGCGTCCGAGAGCTCGTCCACCTCCGCCTCGATGTCGCGGGGCACGGCGATATCCACCAGGAACATGGGCTTGAAGCGGCGGGCCTTGAGCGCGCGCTCCACCATGCCCTTGCCGATGATGGGCAGGGGGCTCGCGGTAGAGCTGATGACGATGTCCGCCTCGTGCAGGTAGTCCGGGATCTCTTCGAGCGTCATCACCTGGGCGCCGAACTCCTCGGCCAGCAGCTGGGCCCGCTGCAGGGTGCGGTTCGCCACCATCATCTGGGTGACGTTCTGCTCGCGCAGGTGGCGGGCCACCAGTTCTATGGTCTCGCCGGCACCGACCAGCAGCACCTTGGTCTGGGAGAGATCGGAGAAGATCCGCCGCCCCAGGCTCACCGCGGCAAAGGCCACCGACACCGCACTGGCGCCGATCTCGGTATCGGTACGCACCCGCTTGGCCACCGAGAAGGATTTCTGGAACAGCCGCTCCAGCGATCCCTTCACCGCCTCGGACTGCTGGGCATGGGCGTAGGATTGCTTGATCTGCCCCAGGATCTGCGGCTCCCCCAGCACCAGGGAGTCGAGCCCGCAGGCCACCCGCATCAGGTGGCGAACCGCCTCCTCGTCCTGATGCTGGTAGATGGCGGAGACCACCTCGGCCGCATCCAGACCGTGGAAACGCTGCAGCCACTGCAACACCTGCTCGCCCTGCCCCTGCGCCAGGCTGCAGTAAAGCTCGGTGCGATTGCAGGTCGAGACGATCACCGCCTCGCTTACACCGGGTTGGGCGACCAGCTCACGCAAGGCGCGATCGATGCAGTCCGGGCCGAAGGCGACCCGCTCCCGCAAGGCGACACTGGCGGTGTTGTGGTTGATTCCGAGGGCAAGCAAACTCATGAGTGGGCGTGGATCGTATCTGTGCGCTGGGAGTAAAGGCTGCCAATTGTACGAGAAAGGGTAAGTCTTTAAAAGCAATACGGCCGCCCCGTATACTGTGGCAAATCACCTTTTCCGGAGCATGACCTTGTTGTTGCGTCTTTTCACCCTTGGCTGCCTGCTGTTGCTGGCCGGTTGCGCCACTACCCAACCCCAGCGTGATCAGGTCAACTGGCAGCAGGAACGTACCCGCCTCGAGCAGCTCAGCCACTGGCAGCTGTCGGGCAAGATGGCCATCATCACCGCCCAACAGAAGGGCAGCGCCCGGGTCAACTGGCAGCAGGACGGCGACGACTACCGCCTCAACCTCACCAGCCTGATCGGCACTCACATCCTCGAGCTCTCCCGCAGCAAGGGCGAGATCACCCTGATCGACAACGAGGGCAACCCGCACCAGAGCCAGGATGCCGAGGCGCTCATCTATCAGCTCACCGGCTGGAACATTCCGGTGGCCGGGCTGCCGGAGTGGATCAAGGGCCTGCCGGGCCAGGCCGAATTCGAGCTCAACCCAGACCGCAGTCTGGCCAGCGTGCGAGACGGTCAGTGGCAGATCGTCTATGGCGACTACCGGGATCAGGACGGCTACCGCCTGCCGCACCTGCTCACCATGACCGGCCAGGGCAGTCGCCTCAAGCTGCAGATCAACCAGTGGACCATAACCCGCTGATGGCGGCCATCGACAAGGACTCCCCCATGAGCGCCATGCGCTGGCCGGCTCCGGCTAAACTGAATCTCTTTTTGCACGTCAACGGCCGTCGCCCGGACGGCTACCACGAGCTGCAGACCCTGTTCATCTTCCTCAACCACGGCGACTGGCTCGAGTTCGAGCCGCTCACCGATACCGACTTGCTCACCCTGAGCCCGGCCATTCCCGGCGTGCCCGACGAGCAGAACCTGATCATCCGTGCCGCCCGCCTGCTGCAGGCAAAACTGCCAAGCCCGCAGGGAGCCCATATCCGGCTGGAGAAGGTGCTGCCCATGGGCGGCGGCATCGGCGGCGGCTCATCGGACGCCGCCACCACCCTGGTTGCCCTCAACCACCTGTGGCAAGCCGGCTTGAGTGAGGACGAACTGGCCGAGCTCGGCGTGCAGCTGGGCGCCGACGTACCGGTGTTCGTGCGCGGCAAGGCCGCCTTTGCCGAGGGGGTCGGTGAGCGGTTGCAGCCGGTCGAACTGCCGAGTGCCTGGTATCTGGTGCTCAAGCCCGATTGCCATGTGGCGACCGCCGCCGTGTTCCAGGATCCGGACCTGCCCAGAGATACCCCGAAAATGGCATTGCACAATCTGCTGGAAGGGGAGTGGAAAAACGATTGCGAATTGCTGGTGAAAAAGCGCCACCCCGAGGTTGCCAATGCGCTCGGCTGGTTGCTAGAATACGCGCCGTCAAGAATGACGGGCACAGGAGCCTGCGTCTTTGCTCAGTTTGAAGACGAAGTGGCTGCTCGGGAAGTGTTGGCAAAAGTGCCGAAAGGATGGGATGGGTTTGTCGCCAAGGGCGAGAACATATCACCACTCTTCGCTGCATTGCAACAAGTCAGTGATTGGGGTATCGCCAAGCGGTAAGGCAGCGGGTTTTGATCTCGCCATTCCTAGGTTCGAATCCTAGTACCCCAGCCATCTCCTGAACATCGAACAGGGTATATCGATTCACCTGCCGCAGCAGTCTTGCCGGGAGTGCACACTCCCCCTCGCCGGTTGCAGCACCCATCGTTACCCTCTCGTTGTCGGGAGGTCACTGGTCATCATGGATGACGGGGCGTCGACCAGCACGACGCTCAACCGACTTGCCGCATGCAACGTGGGCACCTGGCCTGAAAGCAGCCTATAGTGGTCTGACCCGTCAACTTGATAAATCGTTTGCCCCAAAACGATAAGGGTCTGAATAAGACTCCCCACATACTGGATGCAACCCCGAGGTTTCAAACCGTGCCTGACATGAAGCTGTTTGCTGGTAACGCAACGCCGGAACTAGCCCAGAAGATCGCAGATCGCCTGTTTATCAAACTCGGCAATGCTGCCGTAGGTCGCTTTAGCGACGGCGAGATCAGCGTACAGATCAACGAGAATGTACGTGGTGGCGATATCTTCATCATTCAATCCACCTGTGCCCCGACCAACGACAATTTGATGGAATTGATCGTGATGGTGGATGCTCTGCGTCGTGCTTCAGCTGGCCGTATTACTGCCGTTATCCCCTACTTTGGTTATGCCCGTCAGGACCGCCGCGTCCGCTCCGCCCGTGTTCCCATCACCGCCAAGGTCGTCGCCGACTTCCTCTCCAGCGTCGGTGTGGATCGCGTGCTGACCGTTGACCTGCATGCCGAACAAATCCAAGGCTTCTTCGACGTCCCGGTCGACAACGTGTTCGGCAGCCCGGTGCTGCTGGAAGACATGAAGTCCAAGAACCTCGAATCCCCCGTGGTGGTGTCGCCGGACATCGGCGGCGTGGTACGTGCCCGTGCCATCGCCAAGCTGCTGGACGATACCGACATCGCCATCATCGACAAGCGTCGTCCCCGCCCGAACGTCTCCCAGGTCATGCACCTGATCGGTGACGTGGCCGGCCGCGACTGTATCATCGTCGACGACATGATCGACACCGGCGGCACCCTGTGCAAAGCCGCAGAAGCCCTGAAAGAGCGCGGCGCCAAGCGTGTATTCGCCTATGCCACTCACCCGGTCTTCTCCGGTTCCGCCGTGGAGAACATCAAGAACTCCGTGATCGACGAACTGATCATCACCGACTCCATCCCGCTCACCGCGGAGATGAAGGCGGTCGACAAGGTCAAGCAGCTGACGCTCTCTTCCGTGCTGGCCGAAGCCATTCGCCGCATCAGCAACGAAGAGTCCATCTCTGCCATGTTTGAGCATTGATAGACCCTGTTGTGACAAAAACCGCCAGCTGGCGGTTTTTGTCTTTTTAGTCCCAGTTACACCCGGTACTGCCCTGCCCCGTCGCAGGTTAAGGATTGTTCCATGAATCGCTTGCGCCCGCTGCTGCTCCTTGCCTTGTGCAGCTTCCTGTTCGCCTGTCAGCCCGGCAATGAAGGCCAGCCCTTCGTGCTGACCCTGGCTCACATGAACGACACTCACTCCCAGTTTGACCCGGTCAACGCCGAGCTGAAGGGGCCCATCTTTGGCAAGCAGGGGGAGACCGACACCCTCTACACCCGCTTCGGCGGCTATCCGCGCCTGCTCACCATGGCGAAATCCTTCCAGGCCGATGCGCTGGCCAAGAACCAGCCGATCCTGCTGCTGCACGGCGGCGATGCCTGGCAGGGCAGCGGCTACTTCAAGCTCAACGAAGGGATGGCCAACGCCGAGCTGTTGAGCCAGTTCGGCCTCGACGCCATGGCCCTTGGCAATCACGAGTTCGATCTCGACAACCAGAAGCTCGCCCGCTTCATCCAGGGAGTCAACTTCCCGGTACTGGCCGCCAACCTGGATACCCGCGACGATCCGGATCTGCGCCATGCCACCAATCTCAAGCCGTTCGTCATCTACGCCTTCGACGGCAACCAGAAGAGCCCGGTCAGCGATCTCAACAACCTGCCCCAGGGCAAACAGCTGGTCGCCGTGATGGGGCTGGTGCTGGAGGACATGACCAACATCTCCCCCAACGTCGGCAAACTACGCTTTGGCAACGAAATCACCTCGGCCCAGGCGACGGTGGACCTGCTGCGCCAGCACGGCATCAACCAGATCGTGGCGCTCACCCACATCGGCAATCAGCGGGATCTGGCGCTGGCGGCCAAGGTGAACGGCATTGACGCCATCGTCGGCGGCCACTCCCACAGCCTGCTCGGCGATTTTCGCAACATCGGCTGGGGCAACACCGGCGAGTACGCGGCGCTTGTCACCAACCCGGACGGGGTCGGCATGACCTGCGTGGTGCAGGCCGGCTCCTATGCCCAGGCCATCGGACTGGCTCAGGTGAGCTTCGATGCCCAGGGCCGGGTCATCGCCTGCAAGGGCCAGAACCAGCTGCTGGCCAGCCGCGATTTCTTCGCCGATCCCGCTCGCAAGCAGGCACTGGACGAACCCCGCAGCAAGCAGGCAGCCAAGTTCATCGACGCCCAGCCCAACCTGGTGACCGTGGATGAGGATCCCCGCCTGCGCGGCATCATCGACAGCCACTACAAGCCCGCCCTCGAGCAGGCCTTCGGCCCCGTCATCGCCACCCTGCCGGCCGCCCTGCAAAATGCCCGTCGCCCCGGTGACAACGGCAGCGACAGCCATGGCTCCGACGTCGCCCCGCTGGTGGCCGAGGGTCAGTACTACTGGGCCAATACCCCGGCGGTGCAGGCGCTGACCGGCGGCCCGGTCCACTTCGCCCTGCTGGCGGTGGGCGGCGTGCGCGCCGATCTGCCGGCTGGCGAACTGCGTGAAGGGGATGCGGCGCTCACCCTGCTGCCGTTCAAGAACCAGCTCTCGGTGCTCACCCTGACCGGCGCCGACGTGCGCGCCCTCTTGACCGAGACCATCACCGCCACCCTGCCCGCCAGCGCCCACGCCGGCAAGTTCCCCTACGGCGGTCACCTGCGCTACACCTTCACCGAAACCACGCCGGGCAAGCGCGGCGCTCTGACCCAGCTGCAGTGGCAAGACGCTGACGGCCAGTGGCAGGATCTGGTGGATGCGACGCGCTACCGGGTGGTGATGAACGCCTACAGCGCCAACGGCAACGACGGCTGGCAGGCGCTGGCCCGCGCCCAGGCCCAACATGCCGAGCGCCAGGATCTCGCCTGGCAGGATGGCAAATTGACGGCGTTCCCGGTCGAGCGGGTGGAGCAGAGCGGCGATCAGCTCAGCGCCCGCTACACCGCCGGCCATCAGCTTGACTGCAAGGCGAGCGGCATGGATTGCGGCACCGACGCCGCCTCCTTCGTGCAATATGTGCGCGAACAGCGCCCGACCCTGACGGCGCTGGCGGAAGAGACCGTCACCCTGGTGCGGGCCGCCCAATAAGTCGGCTCTGCCACCGGCAAGCCACACCACGGGCCCCACGCTGGGGCCCGTTTTGCTGCCGTTGGCCGCCTGTTCTCCCGCTTTTCCCCGTCGCTGGCCGAGCTTTGGTTGAGTGATCGCCAGTCGGCGGCTAGAATATTGCGTCCCATTGCCCTGGGCAGTCGGCCCATTGCAAGCAGCGAGTGAAGAAATCAAGCGTGACAAGCCAAATCAAACTGATCGTGGGTCTGGGCAATCCCGGCCCGGAATATGCCAAGACCCGCCACAACGCCGGGGCCTGGTATGTGGAGCAACTGGCACGCTGGCACAACGTCAGCCTGCGCGAAGAGCCCAAGTTCTTCGGCCACACCGCCCGCATCCAGGTGGATGGCCAGGATGTGCGCCTGCTCATCCCGAACACCTACATGAACCTCTCCGGCAAGGCGGTGGCCGCGCTGGCCCGCTTCTACCAGATCGAGCCGGAAGCCATGCTGGTGGCCCACGATGAGCTGGACCTGCCCCCCGGCATCGCCAAATTCAAGCAGGGCGGCGGCCACGGTGGCCACAACGGCCTCAAGGACATCATTGCCAGGATGGGCAACAACAATAATTTTTTCCGGCTGCGGCTGGGGATAGGTCACCCGGGCGCCAAGGAGCTGGTCGCCGGTTTCGTGCTGACCAAGGCCCCCAGCAGCGAACAGAGCCTGATCGAGGCCGCACTGGACGAGTCCCTGCGCGCCACCGACATTCTGTTCAAGCAGGACATGACCAAGGCCATGAACCGGCTGCACAGCTTCAAGGCCGAGAAAGTCTGAACACAGAAGCCTGGTTAACTGCCAGGCGTGAACAACACGACGGGTTGCCCGCGCGGCCCTCAACAGCATCCATCAAGTAAGGTAACAATCCATGGGTTTTAAATGCGGTATCGTGGGCCTGCCCAATGTAGGCAAATCCACCCTGTTCAACGCGCTGACCAAGGCCGGCATCGAAGCCGCCAACTTCCCGTTCTGCACCATCGAGCCGAACACCGGCGTGGTACCGATGCCGGATCCCCGCCTCGATCAGCTGGCGGCCATCATCAATCCGCAGCGCGTTGTGCCGACCACCATGGAATTCGTGGACATCGCCGGCCTGGTGGCCGGTGCCTCCAAGGGCGAGGGCCTCGGCAACCAGTTCCTGGCCAACATCCGTGAAACCGAGGCCATCGGTCACGTGGTGCGCTGCTTTGACGACGAGAACATCGTCCACGTCGCCGGCAAGGTCTCCCCGGCCGACGACATCGAGGTGATCAACACCGAGCTGGCCCTCTCCGACCTGGATGCCTGCGAGCGCGCCATCAACCGCCAGTCCAAGCGCGCCAAGGGCGGTGACAAGGATGCCAAGCTGGAAGTGGAAGTGCTGGAGAAGATCAAGGTGGCACTGGAAAACGGCCAGATGATCCGCGGCATGAAGCTGGACAAGGATGAGCTGGCCGCCGTCAGTCACCTCAACTTCCTGACCCTCAAACCCACCATGTACATCGCCAACGTGGCGGAAGATGGCTTCGAGAACAACCCCTACCTCGACAAGGTGCGCGAAATCGCCGCCGCCGAGAACGCGGTTGTGGTGGTCGTCTGCTGCGCCATCGAGGCTGACATCGCCGAGCTGGACGATGCCGACCGCGCCGAGTTCATGGCTGACCTTGGCATCGAAGAGCCGGGCCTGAACCGGGTGATCCGCTCAGGCTACGAGCTGCTCAAGCTGCAGACCTACTTCACCGCCGGCGTGAAAGAGGTGCGTGCCTGGACCATCCCGGTCGGTGCCACCGCTCCGCAGGCGGCCGGCAAGATCCACACCGACTTCGAAAAAGGCTTTATTCGTGCCCAAACCATCGCCTTCGAAGACTTTATCACCTACAAGGGTGAGCAAGGTGCCAAGGAAGCGGGCAAGATGCGCGCCGAAGGGAAAGAGTACATCGTCAAAGATGGCGACATCATGAACTTCCTGTTCAACGTCTAATCCCATGAGAGGCCAGCATTTGCTGGCCTCTTTTTTAACTGGCCAAATCTCGTATCTGCTGGCAAATGTCGTAAAAAAAACCAGATTGTTGGGCTTTTGCACGACAGCGACCAATAACTCGCCAAACGCACCCAAATTCGGTTTTTCAAACAAAAAAAGGGTTGACGCCCCAGAGCCAGATACGCATAATTCGGCCCGCACAGTGACGAGGCAACGAGGCACTGGAAGCAAGGTTGGCTATGTAGCTCAGTTGGTTAGAGCATCGCACTCATAATGCGGGGGTCACAGGTTCGAATCCCGTCATAGCCACCATATCTAGTTGGGGTATCGCCAAGCGGTAAGGCAGCGGGTTTTGATCTCGCCATCCCTAGGTTCGAATCCTAGTACCCCAGCCATTTTTCAAAGATGTTTGATAGAATCTGTCAGGCATCGCTGTTGGGGCATCGCCAAGCGGTAAGGCAGCGGGTTTTGATCTCGCCATACCTAGGTTCGAATCCTAGTGCCCCAGCCATTTTTAAAAGATGTTTGATAGTCTCTGTCAGGCATCGCTGTTGGGGTATCGCCAAGCGGTAAGGCAGCGGGTTTTGATCTCGCCATCCCTAGGTTCGAATCCTAGTACCCCAGCCATTATTCTGTTCTCTTCCACACCGTGGTTGACAACAAACGGCTATGTAGCTCAGTTGGTTAGAGCATCGCACTCATAATGCGGGGGTCACAGGTTCGAATCCCGTCATAGCCACCATTTTTGAAAACGTTCCTTCAATCATCTGATTGCAAAGAACACTGTTGGGGCATCGCCAAGCGGTAAGGCAGCGGGTTTTGATCTCGCCATACCTAGGTTCGAATCCTAGTGCCCCAGCCATTTTTGCTTGTATTCGACGCGAGTCGTGCACAAGACGGCTATGTAGCTCAGTTGGTTAGAGCATCGCACTCATAATGCGGGGGTCACAGGTTCGAATCCCGTCATAGCCACCATTACTCCTGCGGAAGTGGCGAAATTGGTAGACGCACCAGATTTAGGTTCTGGCGCCCTAGGCGTGAGAGTTCGAGTCTCTCCTTCCGCACCATCAAAAGCAGTACCAAACAGACCAGCTCAGGCTGGTTTTTTTGTATCCGGCGTTTGCCACTCTTCTTCCCCTCCCCATGCCGTCACACGCCGGCAATCCCTCCCATGTATCAAAGGCTACGGTATCAACGGCTGCGTCTTGTGCTCTCCTCTACGACGGCGCTGATGCCTGGCCTTTCGCTTCACACCACCCTTTGCATCTCACAGAGCACAGCGGGCAATAAAAAGGCGGCCCGCTGGCCGCCATGTCGTTTGCTGTCGTCAGAACGGGAAGAACCAGGGGATGGCGATGACGCTCACCACCATCACCAGCAGGGTGAAGGGGACGCCGATACGCACGAAATCCACGAACCGGTAGTTGCCGGGCCCGAGCACCAGGGTGTTGACCGGTGAGGAGACCGGCGTCATGAAGGCCGCCGAGGCCGCGATGGCGATGGTCATGGCGAACGGATAGGGGGAGATCCCCATCTGCTGCGCCGTACCCAGCGCAATCGGCGCCATCAGCACCGCCGTCGCGGTGTTGGAGATGAACAGCCCTATGATGGCGCACAGGGCGAACAGGCTGGCCAGCATTACCCGCGGCCCCATCTCCCCCACCGCCGAGATCAGCGCACCGACGATGAGATCCACCCCGCCGGTCTTTTGCAGCGCCAGCGCGAAGGGCAGCATGCCGACGATGAGGATCAGGGTCGGCCAGTGGATGGACTTGTAGGCGCTCTCCATGTCGATGCAGCGGAATTTGCCCATCAGCAGGCAGGCGATCAGCGCCGCGATCACGTTGGGCACCGGATCGGTCACCATCAGGGCGATCATCACCCCGAGGCAGATGAGGGCATGAATGGCCTGGCTGCGGGCCGGCGCCATCTCGTCCACCTCGGCCGGCAGCCCCAGCAGCAGAAAGTCGCGGCTATGGGTCTGCAGCAGGCGGATCAGGCTCCAGTTGCCCACCACCAGCAGGGTATCCCCCAGTTGCAGCGCCTCGTCCACCAGCTTGCCGCCAAGCGCCTCGCCGGCGCGGCGAATGCCCACCACGTTGAGCCCATAGTGGGAGCGAAACGCCACCTCGCGGATGCTCTTGCCGAGCAGGCGGGATTCGGGGATGAGCGACACCTCTGCCATGCCCACCTCCCGCGCCTGATCAGAAAAATATTCGCCGCGCAGGATCATGGGCTCGAGCCGCGCCTCGCTGCAGAACTCACGCACGTCCACCTCGGGGTCGGACATGTCGATGAGCAGCACATCCTTGGCCTGGAACTCGGTCACCCCGGAGACGGTGACCATCACCCGCCGAAACTTGCGCCAGCGCTCCACCCCGATGACGTTGGCACCGTAGCGGGCCCGCAGTTGCAGCTCGTCCAGGGTCTGGCCGATCAACGGTGAATCTGGCCGGATCGCCAGCCGGCGCGCCCGACCGGCCAGCCGGTAGTCGCGAATGAGATCGCGCATGGTGCTGCGCCCGATCTGCTTGCTCTTGCCCTCTTCCCCTTCACGCACCAGGGAGGTGCGCATCAGAAGCATGTAGAGGATCCCCATCCCCAGGATGATGACCCCCATGGGGGTGAAGCCGAAGAAGCCGAAACCGTGGATGTTATGGCGCATCAGCTCGCTGTTGACCACCATGTTGGGCGGCGTCGCCACCAGCGTCATCATGCCGCTGATGAGGCCGGCAAAGCCGAGTGGCATCATCAGCCGGCCGGCCGGGATCCCCATCCGGTTCGCCACGCTCAGCACCACCGGAATGAAGATGGCCACCACCCCGGTGCTGCTCATCACGGCCCCCAGCAGGGCGACTGCCACCATCAGCAGTACCAGCAGGCGAGTCTCGCTGCTGCCAGCCACCTTCACCAACGCATCCCCCACCTGATAGGCAATGCCGGTGCGCACCAGCCCCTCCCCCACCACGAACAGGGCGGCAATCAGGATGACGTTGGGATCGCTGAACCCCGCCAGCGCCTCCGGCAGGGTCAGGGTGCCGCTCAGCACGAACAATATGATGATCAGCAAGGCAACCACGTCCATGCGGACCTTGTTGCTCACAAACAGATAAATGGCGCCCACCAGCATGCAGAGGACCCAGACCAACTCGGAATTCACACTTGCTCCTTTTGTTCAGCTCCACCCCGGCCGGAGCGGATTCCATCAGACCACAGCTCATTTCTCCCCGATTTGTTACATATCAATAAAGGGGCAGGGCATCATCGCATATCAGGGCGCCATCGGGGGCCTAAAGTTACCCCTGCTGTTTGCCCATTCTTTGAGGTGGCTCGGCCCGGGTCGGACAAAAGTCCTGCCAGCCTCCCCCCATCGCCCATAGAATAGGCCCGGTTCACGCCCCCAATTTTCAAAGGAAACGAAAATGAGCATATTCGAGTGGTTCAGCATCAATCACACCCTGGTGACCATACCGCTGGGCGGTGGTTACGCCATGTCGTGGATTGAAGCCGTCGGCACCCTGTTCGGGCTGGCCTGCATCTGGTGCGCCAGTCAGGAGAAGACCATCAACTACCTGTTCGGGCTCATCAACGTCAGCCTGTTCGCCATCATCTTCTTCCAGATCCAGCTCTACGGCCTGTTGCTGCTGCAGCTGTTCTTCTTCTGCGCCAACCTCTATGGCTGGTACGCCTGGACCCGCCCGGCCAACGCCCAGGGGGATACCCTGCAGATCCGCTGGCTCAGCAAGTCCAAACTCATCGCCACCGCCGCCGTGAGCGTGCTGGCCATCGCCCTGCTGACCCTCTATATCGACCCTGTGTTCGCCACCCTGGCCCGCACCTCGGTCGCCCTGCTCAACCTGTTTGGCGCCAATCTCGCCACCCCTGAGCCCTCCCCCGATGCCTTCCCCTTCTGGGATGCCAGCATGACAGTGCTCTCCGTGGTGGCCCAGATCCTGATGACCCGCAAGTACGTGGAAAACTGGATCCTCTGGGTGGTCATCAACATCATCAGCATCGGCGTCTATGCCGCTCAGGGGGTCTATGCCATGTCCCTTGAGTACCTGATCCTGCTGTTTATCGCCGCCAACGGCACTCGCCTGTGGATGGTCAGCGCCAAGCGCCCGCAACAGGAAGCGATCGCATGAGCCTGCTGCCCCATCTGCAATGCCGCCCGGACCAGGTAGCCGAACGGGTGGTGCTGTGCGGCGACCCGGCCCGGGTCGACCGCATCGCCAGCCAGCTCGACGGGTGTGACGTGCTGGGCCAGCACCGGGAGTTTCGCCTGATCAACGGCCACTACCGGGGGCTGCCCGTCACGGTGTGCAGCACCGGCATTGGCGGCACCTCCGCCGTCATCGCGCTGGAGGAGCTGGTGCAGGCGGGCGCCCGCTCGCTCATCCGGGTCGGCTCCGCCGGCGCCCTGCAGCATGAGATCGCGCTGGGGGATCTCATCGTGGTGGAGGGAGCGGTGCGCAGCGAAGGCGCCTCGCTGGCCTACCTGCCCCCCGAGTACCCCGCCTGCGCCGATATCCGCCTGCAAGCTGCCCTGCTCGCCCATCTCGGCACCAGCGGCCAGCCTCACTGGCACGGGCTGGTGCGCTCCCACGACAGCTTCTACCGGGATGACGAGCAGGAAATCTGTCGCTACTGGCACGCCCGTGGCGTGCTCGGGGCGGACATGGAGACCGCCTCCCTGCTCGCCGTGGGGCGCCTGCGCAAGGTGCGGGTGGCCGCCGTGCTCTGCAACGTGGTGGCCTTCGAGCAGGACGTGCAAGCGGGGGTGAGCGACTACGCAGCCAGCGAAGCCGCCATGATGACCGGCGAGCGGCTGGCCATCGCCGCCGCCCTCCACGCCCTGACGCAATAGACCGGGTCTGCCGGGGCCGCAACGGCCCCGGCAAAACGTTAAGCCCGGCACATTCAGAGGCGCCGGGGCTGGCATCCCGCCGGCGCTCTTGCTAGCCTCATGGCCCTCGTCAAGCCGGGCCTTCACCATGCAGCAACAACCCTATCCGCTCGGTCGCTTTCACGCCGAGCTTGCCGCACTCGAACCGCGCTTTGCCGCGGCGCTGGCAGACTGCACCCTGTTTTCGCGCCGCTATCTGCCCGGTGAATCCATCATGCGCCAAGGGGAGTTGTGCGAGCAGCTCTATCTGGTGGCCCAGGGCAGGATTTCCCTCAACAGCGCGGTGCACTCAGGGCGGTTGTTTCAACTCGGCGAAATCGAGTGCCATAGCCAGATCTTCGGCGAGATGGAGTTCTTCAGCGCCACCCCGGTGCAGTGGAGCGTGGTGGCCGAGACCGAGCTGGACGCCGGCGTCATCTGCGCCAACAAGCTGGCCAAACGGCTGCTGGCCGAGCCCGAGCTGACCCTCTTCTTCGCCGCGGCGCTCGCCAGCGACTACCTGGATACCCTGGACATCACCACCAGCCGGCTGCTGCACCCCATCGCCTACAACATCGCCTTCGAGCTGTGGCGCGAGCGCCAGCGCACCCCCATGCTCGGCTCGCGCAAGCGGGCCCACGAGGCGGCGCGCTTTGGTACCACCGAGCGGGTCTATCGGCGCGCCCTCAAGGAGCTGATCGAACAGGGCATAGTCGCCGACGGCAGCGACGGCCCGGTCATCGCCGATCTGGCCAGGCTGCGCGCCTACCTCGACCTTTGATTTCCATTCACCCCATTTCGATTCACCCTGTCAGGAGAGTGCCATGTCTACCTATCCCGAGTTCACCTTCTTCAGCCGCTTCGTCGCCGACATCCAGGCCGGCCGCAAGACCATCACCATCCGCGACGAGAGCGAGGCCAACTGGCAACCCGGCCAGCGTCTGGCCCTGTTCACCAACCCGGAGCACCAGCCCTTTGGCACCATAGAGGTGCTCTCGGTCACGGCGGTCGCCTTCGATGAGCTCAATGACGAGCACGCCCGCCAGGAGAACATGACCCTCCCCGAGCTCAAACAGGTGATCCGCGACATCTACCCCAAGCTGCCGCCGCTCTATGTCATTGAATTCAAACTGCTTGCCTGAGCTGGATTTGGTCTTTGCCGAGCGATGTGTTAATAGTGTCCTCTTTTGAATCAGGGAGGTGACCCGAGTGTTTGAGATAGCGAGCCTGCGAGAGGGCATGATGCACGGGGTCGAGCTGTTCCAGCTGCTGCTGGAGATCATCTCCATCGCCTGTGTGGTGATAGGGCTGGGCAAGACCCTCTGGCTGGCGGCGCGGGTGCGGGATCATGAACCCGGCTTTCCCCACATCCGGCTCTGTTTCGGCAGCTGGCTCATTCTGGCGCTGGAGTTCCAGCTCGCCGCCGACATCCTGGCCACCACGGTGGCGCCAAGCAAAGAGGAGCTGATCCGTCTCGCCATCATCGCGGTGATCCGCACCTTCCTGAACTACTTCCTCGGCAAGGAGCTGGAAGCACAAGCGGAACGCCAACAAGACAAGGCAGAGCGCCAGCAGGAGCAGCGCAGCGAGCAGGCCAAGGCGGCCCAGTAGCCCGTTTCCTTGCACTGCATCAGCAATAAGTACCCGCCATCCCGACCACAACCATGGCTCGGGATGGCCCAGTTGTGACCCTCCCCTCACTTTTGGCAATCAGCCAACTATGGAACCCTTTTCAAGCCTTCCCCCGCCCTGTCGAGGGCCCGCGCATCTGCGTAAGATAAACCATCGCTTCCCCCAACCGGCCCAGCTGATGAACCCGCGACCTCTCCACACACCCGACATCGACCTCGATAGTTGCGTTATCTACCAGATCTATCCCATGAGCTTTCAGGACAGCGATGGCGACGGCATGGGCGATATCAACGGCATTCGTCAGCGCCTCGGTTATCTGGCCACCCTGAGGGTCGATATGCTGTGGCTCACCCCCCTCTATCGCTCCCCCAAGCGGGACAACGGTTACGACGTGGCGGACTACCGCGCCATCGACCCCGCCTTCGGCACCCTGGCCGAGATGGAGCAGCTAATCGCCGAGGCGGCCGCCCACGGCATCGGCATCATGATGGATATCGTCGCCAACCACACCTCCACCGAGCATGAGTGGTTTGTGCGGGCGCTGGCCGGCGATCCCCGCTATCAGGGCTATTACGTCTTCCGGGATCAAGCCTTCATCGATGCCCACCCGATTACCTCCATCTTCGGTGGCAGCGGCTGGCAGTACGTGCCGGCGCTTGATCGCTACTACCTGCACAACTTCGATGCGAGTCAGGCCGACCTGGACTGGGACAACCCGGCGGTGCGCGCCGAAATGGCAGAGGTGATCAACTTCTGGCTGGGCAAGGGGATCAAGGGGTTTCGCTTCGATGTGATCGACATGGTGAGCAAGGATTGGGGAAGACTTGCCATGAGCAACGGCCCGCGCCTGCACGACTATATTCGCGAGCTCAATGTCGAGAGCTTCGGCGGCCAGGGGATCATCACGGTGGGGGAGACTTGGGCAGCGGATCTTGCCCATATGCAGTGCTACTCAGCCCCTGATGGCAGCGAGTTCAGCATGGTGTTCAACTTCGAGCATCTGGGGCTCGGCAGTGACAAGTGGACCTCCCGCTTCGACCCCCTCACCTTCAAACGGGCCATGGCCCGCCACCAGCAGGGGCTGCACGGGCGGGGCTGGAACAGCCTGTTTCTGAACAACCATGACCTGCCCCGCGCCGTCTCCCGCTTTGGCGATGACAGCACTAAGTGGCGGGAAACCAGCGCCAAGCTGTGGGCCATGGTGCTGCACCTGATGCAGGGCACCCCCTTCATCTATCAGGGGGAGGAGCTCGCCATGACCAACCGCCACTGGCAGCCGGACGAGCTGCGCGACGTGGAGGCGATCAACTACCGCACCAGCCAGGCGGAGCTGGCGCCTGCCGAGCTGAATCGGCGGCTCGATGCCATCGGCCGCGACAACGCCCGCACCCCGATGCAGTGGGACGCCGGCCCCCACGCCGGTTTCAGCACGGCCACGCCCTGGATTGCCCTCAATGCCAATCACCTCAAGATAAATGCCGCCGAGCAGCTGGCCCGCCCAGACTCGCCGTTTCACTGCTATCGCCAGCTCATCGCCCTGCGCAAGGCCCACCCTGTCATTCGCCACGGCGACTTCGAGCTGCTGGATGGGGACGACCCGGAGCGCATCGGCTATCGCCGCCGCTGGCAGGATCCGGCCAGCGCAGAGCGGCACACCCTGCTGCTGCTCGCCAACCTCACAGCACGCCCCCTGGTCATGCCGCACCTTGATCAGGTGGAACCAGGTGCCACCCTGCTGATGAGCAACTACCCGGGGCAGCCCACCGCCACCTTCGCCCCCTATCAGGCGGCCGCCTGGCTGCTGCCAGCAAGGGAGTAACGGGCAGCGCTATCCCTCGCGCCATCTTCCGCCACGGGGGTGGCCTTTGCCCCCTGATAATTTCCTTCCCCTTGGGCGGTCGATACGCCCCGGCGATTTACTCACTTAAAAACTTCGCATTTTCAGGCCCGCACCGCCTTGCCGGGCAATAGCCAACCACGGCTTGCTATCGACAATTGAAATAGTTCAACACCCTGTTTTTATTGGCAATAATCGCCATCAAAAACGACATTTTTATCATCAAGCGGCGATATTAAACGCTGTTTAGTCAGGATTAAAAGTCAATTCAGATTTGCGCCCTTGTGGTTCTTCCCCGGCTCCTTATGGTTTCCATCCGAAGCGTGCAGCACGGCGCCGCACGCCGAGGTTCAGGCTCGCGGGCACTCTCCCGCCATAACAACAGGAAATCATCATGCGCAAAACCGGCGTGGCACTTGCCATCTCCACCCTCTTCTGGTTCCACTCGGCCATGGCGGCCCCTCTGATCTTCCCGGACGATCCGACCCTCACCGACGGCCAGCACTCCCCCGCCCTCGATCGCAGTTTCCAGCTGGCCCAGGACGATCTGGGCAACCGGATCCACCAGCTTCACCTGCCCCTCCAGACCGAACCGGAACTGGTGGCAGAGCTGGAGCAGATCGGCAGGGAGCAGGGCTTTTCGGTCAGCACCCACGCTGACATGTACACCTGGACTGAGGACAACATGTGGCTGTCGCGCGATGGCGCCCTCATCTTCCGCCCCCGGGCACCGCTGGCCGACAAGGACAGCTACCACGCCTTCGTCACCGCCCTGACCGAGCAGGGCCCGGAGGCCGAGCAGGAGGGCCACCACAGCCTCGGCAGCCAGGCCTCCCAGGGGCTCAACGAGAGCATGCTCTCCCAGGCCAACACCTTCGCCGAGGCGCAGGGGCGCGAGCTCATCCCCACCTTCTCCATCATCGATGGCGGCAACATGCTGACCGGCCAGCGAGCCGACGGTACGCCCTATGCCCTGATCGGCCGCGACGCCCTGCTGCAGACCACCCTGCACCACAGCCGGCTGGACAGTGAGCGCATCGCCGCCCTGCAGGAGAAGATGGAGCGCGACGGCGAGTTTCGGCTGCACCTCAGCGAAGAGGAGTGGCTGGGCAGCCCCTATACCTTCCAGAAGGGCCATGACACCGAGGTGGACCTCATCCTGCTGGAGGCGGCCAACCTGCTGCCGCAGGGGCTGGATGAGCAGCAGCGCCACGCCTTTGCCAGAACCGCGCGTGCCAAGGCCGAGCTCGCCAAGTACGAAGTGAACGGGTCAACCCGGGAGGCGGCGGAGCAGCGGATGTTTCTGAGCCCGCAGCAAGGGGAGCGGATTGCCGAGCGCTATCGCGCCATCCATGGCCAACCGCTGCCGGCCTCCTTCGATCTGCTGACCCGCCTCAAGCAGGAGTACGCCAGCCTGGTGGTAACCGCCGAGCTTCACTCCGAGTTCAATGATGAGCAGATAGCCCAAGCACTGCCGACGCTGGCGGCCGATGCCGCTACCCTGGCCCGGCTGGGTCACATGTTGCAGGCCGGTGGCTACCAGCGAACAGGGCTGACTGGCGCCGAGCAAGATCATCAGACCCGCCGCTTCCTCGCCATGATGGCCATCAGCCAGCGCCTGATGGCGCAGGAGCTCAAGGTGGCCAAGCGGGATCTGGTGATCCTGGCCCAGCCCGGTTTTCACCTCGACATGGCCATGCGCCCGCTGGCCGACGGTCGCATCCTGCTCAACGATCACGGGGCCAGTGCAGCGCTGATCGAACAGGTGCTTGCCGAGGCCGGCAGCCTGAGCGAGAGCGAGCGGCAGGAACTTCGCCAGAGCGTGACCGACCTGCGCCAGCAAAGCGAGCGCTGGCACAAGATCCACGCCCTCATCCGCCAGCAGTTGAGCGATGCCGGCCTGACCCCCATCGCCACCCCGGGCGTGTTCAGCGTGGGCAAGCGGCCGGTGAACTGGATGAACGGCATCATGGGCACCCGCCAGCAGCCCTTCTACATCACCAATGCCGCCAGCCTCGCCCCCCTCAATCAGGCATTCGCCGCCTGGCTGCAACACGAGGTGGCCGGGCTCACCCCCTATTTCGTGGGTCAGGCTGCCAGCAACAAACGGGAGGAGTTCAACCAGGCGGAAGCCCTGCTGCGCGGCAGCGGCGGGCTGGATTGCATCACCCAGCACCACGAGTAGGGCAACCCCCTCGCACGGGCCGGCAATGCATCTGACTGGCCCATTCCCCGCCGCCAGGTGCAAGGGAAATAGTGGCGGCAGAGAGCCGCCAAGGCGATTCAAAAGGGCTCCTTTGGGAGCCCTTTTTATGGCTAATGTGAAAGGCCCTCCCGTACCATGACCCTGTCATCCTGGCCATGAAACACTCTCGCATCGCTCGACGGCGCAAATTTATTTGCTGCTTGATTATTTATTGACGGGGCCGGCTCGACCCGTTTTGCGCACGATTCAGTTAATCGAATTACCCTCAACAACCATCCCGCCCGACCCTCTTTCGGCTTGCCCTCGTCATCGGCCGTGAGCCGCCATCCCGCGCCGCCACTGCCTTCGGCCTGATTATTTATCCCGTTTGTTCCGCGTTAATTTCCACTCTTACTATGACGACGACCTATCCATGGCCGGCTGATCGCAGCCGTCATTCAAACTGGCATAGCAAGTGGGCAATTCATGATCACCACAGACGGAAACAACGCGGTCGCCTCGGTGGCCTACCGCACCAGCGAAGTCATCGCCATCTATCCCATCACCCCCAGCTCCAGCATGGCGGAGCAGGCGTCGGCCTGGTCGAGCGAGCGGGGCCTGAACCTGTGGGGCGACGTGCCGCGCGTGGTCGAGATGCAGTCGGAGGGGGGCGCCATCGCCGCCGTCCACGGCGCGCTGCAGACCGGCGCACTGGCGACTTCGTTTACCTCGTCCCAGGGCCTGCTGCTGATGATCCCCAACCTCTACAAGTTGGCGGGTCAGCTCATTCCCTTCGTACTCCATGTGGCGGCGCGCACGGTGGCGACCCATGCCTTGTCGATTTTCGGCGATCACTCGGACGTGATGGCGGTACGCCAGACCGGCTGTGCCCTGCTCTGCGCCAGCAATGTGCAAGAAGCCCAGGACTTTGCCCTGATCGCCCAGGTGGCCAGCCTCAACAGCCGGCTGCCCTTCATCCACTTCTTCGACGGCTTTCGCACCTCCCACGAAATTACCAAGATAGTGCCGCTCGATGACGATACCCTGCGTGCCCTGCTACCCGCCGAGGCGATCCGTGCCCATCGGGAGCGGGCGCTGACCCCCGACAAACCGGTCATTCGCGGCACCGCCGCCAACCCGGACACCTATTTCCAATGCCGGGAGGCCACCAACCCCTGGTATAACGATGCGTATCGCCATGTGAGCGAGGCGATGGACGCCTTCGGTGAGCGCACCGGCCGCCACTACCGGCCGTTCGAATACGTGGGTCACCCACAGGCCGAGCGGGTATTGGTGCTGATGGGTTCCGCCATCGGCACCTGCGAGGAGGTGATCACGCGGCTGATTGCACAGGGCGAGAAGGTGGGGCTGGTGAAGGTACGGCTCTACCGCCCCTTCTCGGCCGCGCACCTGCTGGCGGTCATTCCGCAGAGCGCCCGCAAGATTGCGGTACTGGATCGCACCAAGGAGCCGGGTGCCTTGGCCGAGCCGCTCTATCTGGATGTGATGAGTGCGCTGGCCGAGGCGGTCAGCCAAGGGGATCGCGCCAGCCTGCCGCGGGTCATCGGCGGGCGCTACGGCCTCTCCTCCAAGGAGTTCAACCCGGCCGGCGTGCAGGCCATCTTCGATGAGCTGGCGCTGGATAATCCACGGCCGCGTTTCACCGTCGGCATCTTCGACGACGTCACCGGCCTCTCCCTGCCGCTGCCGGCCCTCGATTATTCGAGCCCAGGCCTTGGCAACCAGCACAAGCTGGAGGCACTGTTCTACGGCCTTGGCAGCGACGGCACAGTGTCGGCGGCCAAGAACAGCATCAAGATCCTCGGCAACCACACCGACCTCTACCCCCAGGGCTACTTCGTCTACGACTCCAAGAAGGCGGGCGGCCTCACCGTCTCCCACCTGCGGGTCGGCGAGCGGCCGCTGCAGTCGGCCTACCTGGTGGACGAGGCGGACTTCATCGGCTGCCACCAGTGGCAGTTCATCGACATGTACCAGATGGCGGAGCGACTGAGGCCCGACGGCATCTTCCTGCTCAACAGCCCCTACGACGCCGGGCAGATCTGGCTGCGACTCCCCCAGGAGGTGCAACAGGCCCTGAGCCAGAAGCGTGCTCGCCTCTACACCATCAACGCCGCCAAGATTGCCCGCGAGTGCCAGCTCGGCAACCGCATCAATACCGTGATGCAGATGGCCTTCTTCCAGCTGACCGCCATCATACCGCCGGCAGAGGCGACCGAGCTGCTGCGCCAGACCATCGCATCGAGCTATGGCAGCAAGGGGCAGACGCTGGTGGAGCGCAACTGGCAGGCCCTGGCCGCCACCTGCGAGGCACTGACTCAGGTGCCGCTGCAGGCACTTGACCCCGCCAGCCACCAGCGCCCACCCATGGTATCGACCAAGGCCCCCGACTTCGTACAGACCGTCACCGCTGCCATGCTGGCGGGGCTGGGTGACAGCCTGCCGGTCTCCGCATTCCCGCCAGACGGCACCTGGCCGGTGGGCACCACCCGCTGGGAGAAGCGCAACATCGCCAAGGAGGTGCCCATCTGGCAGGCAGACCTCTGCACCCAGTGCAACTACTGCGTGGCCGCCTGTCCCCACTCCGCCATCCGCGCCAAGGTGGTGGACAAGGATGCGCTTGAGGGTGCCCCCGTCACCCTGGACGCCCTCGATATGAAGGCTCGCGACATGCGCGGCCAGCAATACGTGCTGCAGGTGGCGCCGGAGGATTGCACCGGCTGCAACCTCTGCGTCGAGGTGTGCCCGGCCAAGGATCGCACCGAACCAAGCCGCAAGGCGATCAACATGGAGTCCAGGCTGGATCACCTCGAGGCCCAGAAGGCCAACTACGACTTCTTCCTGGACTTGCCCGAGCGCAGCGCCGAGCAGCTGGAGCGCATCGACATCCGCACCTCCCAGCTCATCTCGCCGCTGTTTGAATACTCGGGTGCCTGCTCCGGCTGCGGCGAGACCCCCTACATCAAGCTGCTGACCCAGCTCTACGGGGACAGACTGCTCATCGCCAACGCCACCGGCTGCTCCTCCATCTATGGCGGCAACCTGCCCAGCACCCCCTACACCACCAATGCGGACGGGCGCGGGCCGGCCTGGGCCAACTCCTTGTTCGAGGACAACGCCGAGTTTGGCTTGGGCTTCCGGCTCACCGTGGATCAGCATCGCGAGCGGGTACGCCGCCTGCTGGCGAGCCTGGGGGACGCCGTCCCGGCCGAACTGCAACAGGGGCTGCAAGACACCAGCCTGCCGGTCTCCCAGCAGCGCGCCCATATCGAGCAACTGCGCGCACTGCTGCAGGGGCGCACCGACGCCGCGGCCCAGGAGCTGGCCCGTGATGCGGACTACCTGGTGGAGAAATCGGTCTGGCTCATCGGCGGCGACGGCTGGGCCTACGACATCGGCTACGGCGGGCTGGATCACGTGCTGAGCCTGGGGGAGAACATCAACGTGCTGGTACTCGACACCCAGTGCTACTCCAACACCGGCGGCCAGCAGTCCAAGGCCACCCCGCTCGGCGCCATCACCAAGTTTGGTGAGCAGGGCAAGCGCAAGGGGCGCAAGGATCTTGGCGCCAACGTGATGATGTACGGTCACGTCTACGTGGCGCAGATCTCCCTCGGCGCCCAGATGAACCAGACGGTGAAGGCGATTCAGGAGGCCGAAGCCTACCCGGGCCCGTCGCTCATCATTGCCTACAGCCCCTGCGAGGAGCACGGCTACGATCTGGCCCAGAGCCATGAGCAGATGAAGCAGCTGACCGCCACCGGCTTCTGGCCGCTCTACCGCTACGATCCGCGCCGCAGCGAAGAGGGTAAGGCGCCGCTGGCACTGGACTCCCGGGCCCCCAGCGCATCGCTGGCCGAGACCCTGCAGCAGGAGCCCCGCTTCAAGCGGCTGGAACGCCAGTTGCCGGAAATCGCCAGCCAGCTCTATCGGGAAGCGGAGCTGGACGCCAACCGCCGCTTCGCCTGGCTGAGTCAGTTGGCCGGCAAGGAGGCGCCAGCCCAGGAGTAGCAACGCAGACCCACCAACAAACAGGGCTCCCCATAGGGAGCCCTGTTGCTATGTCGCCGTCACGCCATCAGGCGTGGATGCTGGCCAGCTCGTGGCGTTTCAACGCCAGCAGGGTGATGAGCAGCGCGGCGGTGGCGATCAGCGCCATGCCGATATAGGTGGCGCTGAAACCGGGCGCCAGCTCGGCCGGACTCAGGCTGGCCAGGTTGTGGCTGCTGCCCGCCGGCAGGGCGGAGTGAAACAGCACGGAGCAAATGGCAACCCCCACTGCGCCCCCCAGCTCGCGGCCGAAGTTGAACAGCGACATGCCGATGCCGCGATCTTCCCGTGGCAGGGCGTTTTGCACCACCACCGACAGCGCCGGCAGCACCAGACCCAGCCCCAATCCGGCAAACCCCAGTCCCAGTCTGGCCCAGACGTCGAAGTGGATTTGCCACAGCGCCAGCGCCGACAGGGCGAACCCCACCACCACGAAGCGCCGGTAGTAACCGGTGCGGCCGATCAGCTTGCCGCCGACGAAGGCCCCCGCCGTGATGCAAACCATGAAGATCACCATGTAGAGCCCGCTCTCGCTGGCCCCCATCCCCTTCTGCCACTGCATCTGCAGCGGCAGATAGACCAGCACGGCGAACATCAGCAACTGCGAGGCTAGCGCCAGCAGCACGCTCACCAGATAACCGGGCAGCCGGGCCAGATGGGCCGGCAGAATAGGATCGTGGGCCCGCCGCTCCACCAGGATCAGCAGCAGCAGGGCCAGCGCCAGTCCCGCTGCCAGCCAGATGGCGGGCAGGGCCGTCTCTGGCGAGAGCAGCAGCAGGCTCAGCGTGGTGACGGTGATCAGCAGCGCCGCCCCCTTCCAGTCGAAGCGACTGTGGCGGCGCACATTGAGGTGACCCAGGTTGCGGTTCACCAGCCAGAGCGCGAGCGCCCCGAGCGGCAGGTTGATCCAGAAGATCCAGCGCCAGCTGAGCTGCTCGGTGAAGTAGCCGCCGAGCAGGGGCCCGGCGATGCTGGAGACCGCATAGACCGCCGAGATGTAGCCCTGATACTTGCCCACCTCCCGCGGCGGTATGCTGTCGGCGATGACGGTGAAGGCGAGCGCGATCAGGCCGCCGCCCCCCAAGCCTTGCAGCACGCGGGCCGCCAGCAGGGTCGGCAGATCCTGAGCCAGGCCGCAGGCCACGGAGCCGGCCAGAAACAGGCCGATGCCGATGTTGAGCATGCGCACCCGGCCGAACATGTCGCTCAGCTTGCCATAGATGGGCAGGGCGGCGGTGGCCGCCAGCAGGTAGGCGGTGACCACCCAGGTGAGGGCTGCGCCGGCGTTCAGCTCGGCCCCTATGATGGGCAAGGGGGTGGTGACTATGCTCTTTTCCAGTGAACCCAGGGCGATCACCAGGGCCACGCTCGAGAAGATGGTTTTTGGGGACATATGACGGGCTCGCTCATTTGAAAATGCCGGGATCTGCAACGCAGAACTTATTATTGTCTCATAAATCATCAGCCGATGGCCAAAACCGCCCCTGAGCGGCAAGCATGACCCCGGTCGCGGCATTGCCTGCTGCATTCTGGTAGGCTGGCTGTTCACCCCCCAAGAGGAAGCAGCCCCATGTCCGAGCAGTTCCGGTTTGAGCAATACGATGCCCTGATTTTCGATATGGACGGCACCCTGGTCGACTCCATGCCCCTGCATCTGGATGCCTGGGAGGAGACCAGCGCCGAGTTCGGTCTGCCCTTCGATCGCGCCCAGCTTAATGAATTCGGCGGCATTCCCACCCGCAAGATAGTCGCCATCCTGGCCGAACAGCATGGGCTGGATATCGATGTGGACGCCTTCACCCAGCGCAAGGTGGCGCTCTATCTGGAGCATATCGACAAGGTCAGCGTGTTTCCCGCCATGTGGGAGCTGGTCAAGCGCTGCCACGGCAAGGTCCCGATGGGCATAGGCACGGGTTCATCGCGCGAGCATGCCCTGCACATCCTGAAAAACACCGGTCTGGATGCCTATATTCCCGTGCTGGTCAGTGCCGATGACATCGACAACCACAAACCCCATCCCGACACCTTCCTGAAAGTGGCCGAGCTGCTCGGCGCCAACCCCGCCAACTGTCTGGTGTTCGAAGATACCCAGATCGGCCTGCAGGCGGGCCGCGCCGCCGGGATGGAGACGGTACTGGCGCTGGAGGGGGTGCTCTACCAACGCTAGGCCACCCCCCCTCTCCTGCCGCCAATGAAAACGCCTCCGCAAAGGAGGCGTTTTGCATGCAGCAGTGCCGGGATGACCCGGCCCCACCTTACATGGCGTTGGTGGATTCGAAGATCTTGTCAGCCGAGGCTTCGACGAAGCCCGGGTAGAGCACGCCGTCGGCCTGCGGGTAGCGCAGGGCGAACTCGTAGAAGCAGCTCGGAATGGTGCGCACGCCGTCGGTGAAGGCCACGTCCGCCTTATCGGCCATGGTAGACGACTGCTCCAGCATCACCTGCGGGTCACCTTTCACCTCGCCACCCACGCCATTGAGCACGAAGCCCGCGGCCTTGAGGGCGGCGTTGACCTGCTGGATGGTGTCAAAGTCCTTCAGGCGGTTGATGTTGACGGTGAAGTGGTTGGCACGATAACCCCAGGCCGCCATCCAGGCCGCATACTCGCTCTCCGCCAGCAGGGTCTGGTAATCGGCCCAGGAGACCTGCCAGGGGGCGCCGGCATAGAGGAAGGCCTGGGTGTCGGTCAGGTGATCGGGCACCTGAGCCGCCAGCTTGTGGATGATGGCCTGGGCTGCATCGGAGAGCTCTTCCACCTTCAGCTCGCTGATGAACACCTTGGGCGCGTCCGGGTCTTTATGCTCAAAGTGCTTGGCGTAGAGCTTCTTGGCCTTGAACACGTACTCGCCCTTCTGCTCGTAGCCGAGCGCCAGGAAGTGGGCGGCCAGCTTCTCAAGCCCCAGCTTGGGCAGGTTGTAGGTGCGAAACGCCACGTGGTCGTTGACGATGGGCTCGCCACCACCCAGCAGTTGATGAACCTTGTGGGCACTCGGGGTGACTTGAATGTAGTTATCCCACAAATGACCGAACAGGGTGTCGATATCCTTTTGCATCTCTCTTTCCTTTGATTGCGGGTACAGACAAGGGCACCAGTTCAGTGCCCCTTTTATTGTCGTGGTCAGGCGCTGGCTCCAACACAGAGAGCGCCCGCCTTTGCCTTGTTTAGAACGTCAGACCGGGAGACAGCTGATCCGGCATGGCGGCCTTGCTGTCTTCGACGGAAGCCACCGGATACGCACAGTAGTCGGCGGCGTAGTAGGCGCTCGCCCTGTGGTTGCCGGAGGCGCCGATGCCACCGAACGGTGCCGCACTGGAGGCACCCGTGATGGGCTTGTTCCAGTTGACGATGCCCGCGCGAATACGCTTGAAGAAGTGCTGCCAGTCCGCCTCGCTGTCGCCGAGCAGGCCGGCCGAGAGGCCGAAGCTGGTGGCGTTGCCCTGGTCGATGGCGGCATCAAAGTCGTCGTAACGAATGAGCTGCAGCAGCGGGCCGAAGTACTCTTCATCCGGCAGCGCGCTGACCGCGGTCACGTCAATGATGCCCGGGGAGACGAAGCCGGTGCCTGCTTCCAGATGCTTGAGGGTGAGCAGACTCTCGCCACCGAGGCGCTGCAGGTTGGCTTGCGCCTCGACCATGCCGAGCGCTGCCTTCTCGCTGATCATGGCGCCCATGAACGGCTGCTCGGCGGCATCATAGAGGCCGACCTTGATCTGGCCGACCACCTCTACCAGGCGCTTGACCAGGGCATCGCCCCGCGCGCCGCGCTCGACAAACAGGCGGCGCGAGCAGGTGCAGCGCTGGCCGGAGGTAATGAAGGCGGACTGCACGATGGCATGGACGGCGCCGTCGATATCGCTCACGTCTTTCACGATCAGCGGGTTGTTGCCACCCATCTCCAGGGCCAGGATCTTGCCCGGCTGGCCGGCAAACTGCTGGTGCAGGAAGTGGCCGGTACGGGAGGAGCCGGTGAAGAAGAGGCCGTCGATATCCGGATTGCCGGCCAGCGCCTTGCCGGTGTCGACCTCGCCCTGCACCAGGTTGAGCACGCCCTTGGGCAGCCCCGCCTCCTGCCAGATCTTCAGCATGGCCTCGGCCACCATGGGGGTCAGCTCGGAGGGCTTGAACACTACGGTATTGCCGGCGATCAGCGCCGGCACGATATGGCCATTGGGCAGGTGGCCCGGGAAGTTGTAGGGGCCGAACACGGCCACGACACCGTGGGGCTTGTGGCGCACGAACGCCTTGGCGCCCGGCATGGGGTTCTCCACCGTGCCGGTACGCTCGTCATGGGCGCGGATGGAGATGGCGATCTTGCCCTGCATGGCGGCCACTTCGGTGCGGGTCTCCCACAGCGGCTTGCCTGTTTCGCGGGCGATGGTCAGCGCCAGCGCCTCCTTGTGCTCGCCGAGCAGGTCGGCATAGCGGCGCACAATGGCCAGACGATCGTCGAGGGCCAGATCGGACCAATGATAGAAGGCATGGCGGGCGGCCTTGACGGCGGCCTCCACCTGGGCGGCACTGGCGGCCTCCCCTTGCCAGATCACCTGATTCTTGGCCGGGTCCTTTGACTCGAACGGCTTGCCTGCACCGGCCAGCCACTGACCGTCAATAAACTGAACTAACTGGCTCATCCTTCACTCCCTGTGGTTCGCAGGCAGCCTTGGCTGCCTGTTTCATATGCGGTTTTACTGCTGATATGGCTCAATCGAGATCGACGGCGCGCACCATGTCGCCATCCTGCACCTTGAGTGCGGCCGCCATCTTGGGCGGGATGATGGCTTCGTGCTTGTCCAGATCGACCCGGATGTTGCCGTAGCAGGCGCGGTAGTGCTCGTAGCGGGTATTGCAGACCAGATGGGTCTTGCCGCCGATGGGCTCACCCACCAGCACCCGCAGCTTCTGGCTGCGGCGCACGCTGCGAATGTTCTTCACGTCGCACTCGACGGTGGGGCCGGCATCGAAGATGTCGACATAGCCGCGATTCACAAATCCTTCGTCCTGCAGCATCTTGATGGCCGGGCGGGTCTTCTCGTGGGTCTGACCGATGACGGCGCGCGCCTCGTTGCTCAGCAGATTGACGTAGATGGGGTACTTGGGCATCAGCTCGGCGATGAAGCGCTTCTTGCCGATGCCGGTGAGATAGTCGACGGTGGGAAAATCCATCGAGAAGAAATGCTTTTGCAGCCACTCGTAGAAAGGGCTGTGACCATCGGCATCGGAGACGCCACGCATCTCGGCGAAGACGGTCTCGTCAAACAGCTCGGGGTGTTCGGCCATGAACAGAAAGCGGTGCTTGGAGAGCAGACGGCCGTTGAGCCCCTCGCGGGCGCATTCGCGCAGAAACAGGGTGCAGAGCTCGGAATTGCCGGTGTAGTCGTTGGAGAGGGTGAGGGTTTCCACGACGTTGTAGATGCCGAGCTTGGGGGAAGAGTGCACCACCTTGCCGATGTGATAGTTGTAGAACGGCTGGGACAGGCCCACGGCCGCATCGATGGCGCAGGTACCGACCATTTCGCCGGTCTCCAGATCCTCGGCGACGAAGAAATAGAGGCAGTCACCCTTGCCCGCAGGCTTGTCCGAAAAGGTCTGGGTGGAAGCGTCTATCTTGCGCTGCAGCAGTTCATCGTTGACGGGCAACGAAGTCATGCCGGTGCCGGATTCGATGGCACAGGTCTTGAGACCGGCAAAATCTTTTTGCTCGATGGGACGGATAACCAACATAAATGACAACTCCCTTTCATTGACGACAGGTGGGGTCCCGGCTCCTGCCGGGAGGGCTCCCCACCTCAATTTGGATCAGGCGTTAACCACCTGGGCAACCGCTTTCTCGAACCGTACCAGCCCTTCCTTGATGTCCGCTTCCGGAATAACCAGGGACGGCGCGAAACGCACCACGTTGGTGCCGGCTACCAGCGCCATCAGCCCCTGATCGATGGAGGCCAGCAGGAAGTCGCGCGAGCGTCCCTTGTAGTCGTCGTTGAGCACGGCACCCAGCAGCAGACCCTTGCCGCGCACTTCGCTGAAGCAGTGGTACTTGGCGTTGATGGCCTCGATCCCTTCGCGGAACAGCTGTTCGCGCTGCTTGATGCCATTGAGCACTTCCGGGGTGTTGACCACGTCGATCACCGCCTCGGCCACCGCGCAGGCCAGCGGGTTGCCGCCGTAAGTGGAGCCGTGAGTGCCCACTTTCAGGTGGGAGGCGATTTCGGTGGTGGTCAGCATGGCGCCGATGGGGAAGCCGCCGCCCAGCGCCTTGGCGCTGGTGAGGATGTCCGGCGTGACGCCCAGACCCATGTAGGCAAACAGATCGCCGGTACGACCGACGCCGGATTGCACTTCGTCATAGATCAGCAGGGCGTTGTGCTTGTCGCACAGCTCGCGCCCCCCTTTGGCAAACTCGTCGGTGGGACGAATGATGCCGCCCTCGCCCTGCAGCGGCTCCATCACCACGGCGCAGGTATTGTCGGAGATGACGGCAGCCAGCTCCGCCAGATCGTTGTAGGCCACGTGGGTGATGTCCGCGGGCTTGGGACCGAAACCATCGGAGTAGGCAGCCTGGCCGCCGACGCTGACGGTAAAGAAGGTACGACCGTGGAAGCCCTGGTGGAAGGCGATGATCTGGGTCTTGTGGGCACCGAACTTCTCGATGGCGTAGCGACGGGCCAGCTTGAGGGCGGCTTCGTTGGCTTCGGCACCGGAGTTGCAGAAATAGACCTTGTCGGCAAAGGTCGCGGCGACCAGCTTCTTGGCCAGGCGCAGGGCAGGCTCGTTGGTCATCACGTTGGAGAGGTGCCACAGCTTCTCGCCCTGGGTTTTCAGGGCCTCGACCAGCTTGGGATGGCAATGGCCCAGGCCATTCACGGCGATCCCGCCGGCGAAATCCACATACTCACGGCCTTCCTGATCCCAGACACGTGACCCTTCACCACGCACCGGGATGATCTTGGCGGGCGCATAGTTGGGAACCATCACTTCATCAAACACTTCACGTGTCACTGCCAACAACTCTGACATATTGCTCTCCTTCGATCTGGCGACAGAATAATCCACCGCCCAAAAGTTAAATCCATGTAAACACATCGGCATTGTCACAGAAAAAAAGCTAAAAGTCTGCAACAAAGCGCGTTACAGGGAACAATGTTCGACTGCCCGTGAGATTTTAGGCAACCGCATTGCATAACGGCTCAGGGGGTGTTGGCAAGAGATAATTTGGACAGGGAGGGAGGTGAATAAAGTGTCAGGGAAAATATTTTTGGCCTCCTTTCAATTCTGGGAGGCCGATCACAACTATTCAGAGATTAGCCAAAAAATTGGCCAGCAACTGATGACCCTGCTCGCTCAGAATGCTCTCCGGATGGAACTGAACACCCTCTATATTCAACTGCTTATGGCGCAGGCCCATGATCTCGTCCGGGCGGCCATCGGCATGTTCGCTCCAGGCGGTGATCTCGAGGCAATCGGGCAAGGTGTCGCGCTCCACGATGAGCGAATGGTAACGAGTGACCCGCAGCGGGTCGTTGAGCCCCTTGAATACCCCCTCGCCGCGATGGCGAATGAGCGAGGTCTTGCCGTGCATCACCTGACGGGCGCGCACCACCCTGGCACCGAAGGCCTGCGCCAACGACTGGTGGCCGAGACAGACGCCGAGAATGGGGAGCTGGCCGGCAAAACGGGAGATGGCCGCCAGCGAGATACCCGCCTCATTGGGGGTGCAGGGACCGGGAGAAATCACCAGATAACGGGGAGAGAGCCGGGCAATGGCGTCCAGCGTCAGCTCGTCATTGCGCTTCACCACTACCTCCTGTCCCAGGGCGCCAAAATATTGCACCAGATTCCAGGTAAAGGAGTCGTAGTTATCGATCAACAACAGCATGGGTCAACCAGGGCAGAGAATTAACGATCCAGATAGCGACCCTGTTCCATTTCACGCTCGCGCTGGCACTCGGCCAGGTAGATGGCGGCGGCGATGGCAGGGGTTTTGTGGTGCTTGTCGATGGCATTGGAGACCATCAGTTGCAGGGTATTGAGGTTTTTGGCCTTGCGAAACTTGCGCAGCCAGTGACCCTTGTCACCCAACTCTTCAATCGTGGTATTTGATTCGACAGACATGCTAACTCTTGGGGCAGACGCCCGCGTTTGAAATTGGAAGATGAAATAACGAATAGCAGGTCGGGTAAAACAAAGAAAGCCAGGCAAATACCCAGCTCTCTTCTACTACACCTTCCCAGTATGTCAGGCTCGAGGAACGAAGCCGACTACATAATATACGCTGGCCAGGGTTTTTTCAGCCCTTTCCCGCGCCTTTTGTGCACCGGCCGCCAAAATGGCCTGCAGATGAGCCTCATCCTGACGCAGCTCGTGGAAGCGGGCCTGAATCGGCTCCAGCAGGGCAACCACAGCCTCGGCGGTTTCGGTCTTGAGGTGACCGTACATCTTGCCTTCGAAATGCTGTTCCAGCTCGGGGATGGAGCGACCGGTCACCCCGGACATCAGGGTCAGCAGGTTGGAGACCCCCGGCTTGTTTTCCGGATCGAAACGCACCACCGCCGGCTCGTCGGAGTCGGTCACCGCGCGCTTGATCTTCTTGACGATCTGCTTGGGATCTTCCAGCAGGCCGATGAAGTTGGCCTCGTTGTCGTCCGACTTGGACATCTTCTTGGTCGGATCCTGCAGGCTCATCACCCGGGCGCCTTCGGTCGGAATGAAGGGCTCCGGCAGGGTGAACACCTCGCCGTAGAGATTGTTGAAGCGGGTGCAGATGTCGCGGGTCAGCTCCAGGTGCTGCTTCTGATCGTTGCCCACCGGCACCTGATTGGCCTGATAGAGCAGGATGTCGGCCGCCATCAGTACCGGATAACCGAACAGGCCGACGTTGACGTTGTTCTCGAAACGGGCGGACTTGTCCTTGAACTGGGTCATGCGCGACAGCTCGCCCATCTGGGTGTAGCAGTTCAGGATCCAGCCAAGCTCGGCATGCTGCGGCACGTGGGACTGGATGAACACGGTGCTCTTGGCCGGGTCGATGCCGACCGCCAGATAGAGGGCGGCGGCGTCCAGGCAGGCCTTGCGCAGGGCGGCCGGATCCTGGCGGGTGGTGATGGCGTGCAGATCGACGATGCAGTAGAGGCAGTCGAAGTCATCCTGCATGTTGACCCACTGACGCAGGGCCCCCATGTAGTTGCCGATGGTCAGCTGGCCCGACGGTTGGGCCCCGCTCAATACGATAGGTTTAGTCATCAGAGTGTTGATCCTTGTTATTCGGCCTGCCTGGCCAGCTTATTCGGCCAGCAGCGCGTCGAGCTGGGCAAACTGTTCACATACCCAGTCCGGGCGGGAATCTGCGATGGGACGGCCGTAGTTGTAGCCATAGGTCAGTCCCACCACCTTCATGCCGGCAGCCTGGGCGGCCAGCACGTCATTTTCAGAGTCGCCCACCATCAGGGTGCGCGACGGGCTGACGCCCAACTCGTGGCAGGCCAGCAGCAGCGGCTCCGGGCTCGGTTTCTTGACGGGCACGCAGTTGCCCCCCAGCCAGAGTGCGAAACAGTCGCTGATGCCGAGGGCATCGAGGATCGGCTGCACGAAGTGGCTCGGCTTGTTGGTCACGATCCCCTGCTGGTAACCCAGCGCCTGCAGGCGACGCAGACTCTGCTCGACCCCGTCATACATGGCCAGCCCTTCCAGCAGGCAGGCCTGATAATGGCGGTCAAACAGCGGACGGGCGCTGGCAAACAGCTCGGGCGCCGCGCGATAGTCCAGCGCCCGCTGGATCAGCTTGTCGGCACCGTTGCCGACCCAGGTCCGCACCACGGCTTCGTCGGCCTCGGCCAGCCCGAGTTCGGTCAGCGTACGGTTGACCGCCAGCGCCAGTTGCGGGGCGCTGTCGATCAGGGTGCCGTCCAGATCGAACAGCACCAGGTCAAAATCACGTTCAGCGTTTGACATGAGAGAGCTCCGCCCGCATCTCGTCGATCACCGCCTTGTAGTCCGGACGACTGAAGATGGCAGAACCGGCCACGAACATGTCGGCGCCAGCCTGGGCAATTTCACGAATGTTGTCGACCTTGACCCCGCCGTCGATCTCGAGGCGAATGTCGCGGCCGCTCTCGTCGATCAGGCGACGCACTTGGCGCAGCTTGTCGAGGGTGCCGGGGATGAAGCTCTGGCCACCAAAGCCCGGGTTGACCGACATCAGCAGGATCACATCCAGCTTGTCCATCACGTACTCCAGGCAGGTGAGCGGCGTGGCCGGGTTCAGCACCAGGCCAGCCTGGCAGCCCTGCTCCTTGATGAGGCCCAGGGAGCGGTCGACGTGGTCGGACGCTTCCGGATGGAAGGTGATGAGGGAGGCACCCGCCTTGGCAAAATCGGGAATGATGCGATCCACCGGCTTGACCATCAGGTGCACGTCGATGGGGGCTTCGATACCGTAGTCACGCAAGGCCTGGCAGACCATGGGGCCTATGGTCAGGTTGGGCACATAATGGTTGTCCATCACGTCGAAATGGACTACGTCGGCACCGGCGGCCAGTACCTTGGCGACATCGTCCCCCAGACGGGCAAAGTCGGCGGAGAGGATCGAGGGGGCAATCAGAAAGTCTTTCATCAGCGTCATCCATTGGCAGCGTGGCAGAAAAAGCGGCGCAATTTTACCGCAAATGGATGCTGAAAACGACCCGCACACGGTATGGAAAAAGCGAGCGCCATCATCACCGCAAACGGACGCTGAAAACGCCCCGCACACGGTACGGAAAAAGCAAACGCCATCATCACCGCAAACGGACGCTGAAAATGACCCGCACGCGGTACGGAAAAAGCGAACGCCACCATTGGCCGCAGCAGACATAAAAAACGGCACCCCGAGGTGCCGTCTGTGTCAGCCGAGTGGCGCCAGTTCGGCGTCGCTCGGGTAGTAGCCCTGCTCCGGCTCGATACCGGGCGGATAGAGCGCCAGCAACTCGGCCACCTTGTTGCGGGTGCCACCGTTGCGGCTTATGGTGCGCTTGACCAGGATTTCGTCGAGGCGGGCGCCGCGATAAAGCTCGCGGGTCAGCTCGATGTCGTGGTTGCTGATGAGCACGGGCACCCCTTTGCGCGCCGCGGTGTGGCGGGCCAGCCTGGCCAGCACGGCCTGATCGTCCAGGGTGAAACCACCGGCCGAATAGGTGGTAAAGCTCGCGGTAGTGGAGAGCGGGGCATAGGGGGGATCGCAATAGATCACCCAATCCTCTTCCGCGCGCTGGATGGCATCGGCATAGCTTTCACAGATGAAGGTCGCCTTCTGCGCCTTCTCGGCGAAGGCCCACAGCTCTTTTTCCGGGAAATAGGGCTTCTTGTAGGAACCGAACGGGACGTTGAAGCCCCCCTTCTTGTTGTACCGGCACAGGCCGTTGAAACCGTGTCGATTCAGAAACAGGAACAGCAGGGCGCGCTCGAAGCTGGTGTCGGTCTGGTTGAACTGGGTGCGCAGCCGGTAGTAGGCCGCCTTGTGGTTGTGCTCGGTCACGAACAGCTTGCGCGACTCAGCGATGAACCGATCCGGCGTCAACTTGAGATGATTGTAAAGAGCGATCAGATCCGGATTGATGTCGTTGAGCACATAGGCGTCGTAGTCGGTGTTGAGAAACACGGACCCGGCCCCGACGAAGGGCTCCAGCAACACACGCCCGGCCGGCAAACGCTCGGCAATCTCTTCAACCAGGGAGTATTTTCCCCCGGCCCATTTTAAAAAAGCGCGTGTTTTTTTCATGGAAATCCGGTGTTAAGAAGGCATCGACCAAAAAAGGGGGACGATTCTACCCCCTTCCCGGCCAAAATGGCTATTGCTTCAACTCTTTTTGTACCTGCGCAAACGACTTGGGCCAGGGTTGACCCTTCAGCAAGGCGGGCGACAGCTTGCGAATGGCGGCCTTGGCCTGGTTGCTGCTGGCGTAGTCCCCCTGCAGCACCACGTACCAGGGGCTGCCGCGGAACTTGGTCTGATAGACCCAGATCTTGCCGGCCAGACCATTTTCGGCCACGAACTTGTCGACCGCCTTGGTGTTGCTCGCCCCCATCAGCTGGATGCTGTAGTGGTTTCTGGGCTTCTTGTTCAGAGTGGCAGCGGGGGTCAACGCCACCTTGGGAGCAAGTGCCGCCACCGGTTCAACCGCGACTGGCTTGGCCACTGGCTTGCTGGCCGCTGGCGTGGGTTGGGCTTTGGCGGTGTTTGCCGGCTGGGCAGTCTGAGCAGTGGCATTGGGTGTAACAGTCTTCTCGGCAGAGGTCCCCTGAGTGGCCGCTGCTTGCGAATCGGCGCCGGTCAGCTCATCCACCACCGCAGTGGGCAGGGCGCCGCTGACGTTGGGCTGCTTCATCAGCTTCTCGACCACCTCGTCGGAGATCACCACCCGGCGTCCTTCGTAGTTGGTCGATTCGGTGGTCACGGTGTCGCTTTCCACCGCCTTGGGCAATACCTTGGCATCCGGCTGCCAGTCGCGTACCACGCCGCCGGGATTGCTGGCGGCGCCATCACTGGCCGCACTCTGGCTACCGTTCTGGCTGGTGTTGCTGCCGCCGATGGTCAGCGGATCGCCACCCGAGACGGGGATGGGCAACGCCGTGGTTTGGGTAGGCTCGGGGGCGGTGCTCTTGCTGTCGCCGCCAAACAGGGCCGGCAGCAGATAACTCAGCGCCAGCAGACCACCGGCCAACAGGGCCAGCAGGGTCGCAATCTTCTTGACGGGCAACTCGGCCTGACGTTTCTTGGGCCTTCTGTCGGTCATGATATCCTCCAGTAACTGCATGATGGTGGACGGATGTCCATTTGCCACTTTCAGGATCTCTTCCACTTTCGGCTTGGGCAAGAGGGCTGTCGGGATCTTGAGCTCTTTGGCCTTCTCATACAAGAAGATGCGTTGTTCGGGTGCGCCAAGCGGCGCGACTTCCAACTCCAGCGCGGGCATCGCCCGCCCTTTCAGCTGCGCCTTCTGATTGCGACACCAGACGTCACTGCCGGAGAGCACGATGGCCAACTGATGGGGGATCTTCAGGGTATCGTTGTGACGACACAGGCTCCACAGCTCGCCGACCAGCTCGGCAGGCAGCTCGTCGGCCCGCTCGATCAGCAGCAGCAGGGTGGCTGGCTTGCCTTCCAGCATGCGGAAAAAGCTGTCTGCCAGCGCATCCTGCGGGTTGAACAACGGCCGGGCCACCACCTGGGGCAGCAACAGCTGGCGCACGTCCACCATCTTCATGGCGGGGCTGCCGATCAAGCTGACCACCCGCACTTTTTCCGGCAGCGCTCCCAGCAGGGATTCGCACAACGTGCCACGGCCACTGCCGGGTTTGCCGGAGAGAAAGATAAAAGGATGATTGAATTCAATCAGATGCAGCAGCCGGTCAACCAGCTGCCGCTGGGAGGGAAATTTCAGCAGTTTATTCGTCACGACCAGACTCGATCACCGCCAGCAGTTCAGCATCGGAGACATCGGCCACCACCTGGGCATGACCTATGCCGACCGGCAGCACCAGACGCAGTTTGCCTTCCAACACCTTCTTGTCGCGGCGCATGTGACGAATGAAGGCCGCAAAATCCATCTCTGGCGGCGCCTGCACCGGCAGATTGGCTGCCAGCAGCAAGGCCCGAATACGGTCTACCTGTTGTTCGGTCACGTCACCACGGGCCAGGGCGGTATTGGCGGCCAGCATGGTGCCTGCCGCCACGGCTTCGCCGTGCAGCCAGTTACCATAGCCCTTCTCGGCTTCAATGGCATGGCCAAAAGTGTGACCCAGGTTAAGCAGGGCACGCACACCGTGTTCGGTCTCGTCCTGGCCAACCACATCGGCCTTGATCTCGCAGCAGCGGCGGATGGCGTAGGCCAGCGCAGCCGGCTCCTGCGCCTGCAGACGGGACATGTTGGCTTCGAGCCAGCAGAAGAATTCGACATCCCAGATGATGCCGTATTTGATCACCTCGGCCATGCCGGCGGCAAATTCGCGGGCAGGCAGGGTCTGGAGGCACTCGGTATCGATCACGACGTGTCTGGGCTGATAGAAGGCCCCGATCATGTTCTTGCCGAGGGGATGGTTGACGGCGGTCTTGCCACCAACGGAGGAATCAACCTGGGAGAGCAGTGTGGTAGGCACTTGAATGAACGGAATGCCACGTTGATAGCTTGCAGCAGCGAAGCCGACAACGTCCCCTATCACACCGCCACCCAGGGCAATCAGAGTGGTATCACGACCATGGTTGGTTTCCAGCAGAGCGGACATGATCCGCTCAAAGGTAGCCAGGGTCTTGTAGGCCTCGCCATCCGGCAGGATCAGGTGTTCAACCTGATAGCCCGACAGCAACTGGACAATCCGCTCAAGATACAAGGGCGCAACCACTGTGTTGGTCACAATCATGACCCGCTTGCCCTTGATGGTTTGCGTCAGCACCTCTGCGTGCTGCAACAGACCTGCGGCTATCTCGATGGGATAGCTGCGTTCACCCAGTTCGACCTTCAACCTTTCCATGGACGTCCTCTATATTACATGCCGATCAACTTAACGATTTGATTGGCAACAACTTTAGCGCTCTGGTCATCAGTCTGGATGACAAAGTCAGCCACTTCTTCATACAGGGCGTTGCGTTCTTGTGCCAGACGCTCGAGTACTTCGCGCGGCGGCTCTTCGGTTTGCAGCAAGGGGCGACGCTTGTCTCTTTGCGTACGTGCCAGTTGCTTCTCAATGGTGGTTTCGAGGTACACCACGATGCCGCGAGCAGAGAGCTTGTTGCGTGTTTCACGGCTCTTGATGGCACCGCCACCCGTCGCCAGCACGATACCCTGCTGTTCGGAAAGGTCACCGATGACCTTCTCTTCGCGGATCCGGAAACCCTCTTCGCCTTCAACATCGAACACCCAGCCGATATCGGCACCACTGCGGCGCTCAATCTCATGATCTGAGTCGAAAAACTCCATATGCAGTTGTTCTGCCAGATGTCTACCTATGGTGCTCTTGCCCGCACCCATGGGACCTATCAGGAAAATATTGCGTTTCTCAGCCATGTCTTTTCGTTAGTAATTACAAACTGTACGACCCCGACAAACTCTCGATCGGGGTACCTATGAACCTTATCTTGCGATGGATCAGGAGGGGGATTATCTCAATAGAAATCAGGACTGGCAACCGCAGCCCTTACGCCCCAGCCTCATTGGGGCGTAAGGTTATATGTGTTTTACCTTCACATGTAAAGTCTTCAGAAGGCGTCTGTGACTATCTTCGGCGTCACGAAAATCAGCAGCTCGCGCTTTTTGTTCTCGCTGGTTGTCTTGCGAAACAACACCCCCAGACCCGGGATGTCACCCAGCAGGGGCACCTTGCTGACGTCGCTCTTGATGGTCTGTTGATAGATGCCACCAAGCACCAGGGTCTCGCCATTGTTGACCAACACCTGGGTGGTGATGGACTGGGCGTTGATGGAGACGGCATCACCGGTACCGGTCGGCACAGTTTCACCCTTGGTATCCTGGGTCACGGTCAAGTCCAGAATCACCCTGTTGTCAGGGGTGATCTGCGGCGTCACCTTGAGGCTCAGCACCGCCTTCTTGAAGGTGACCGAGGTTGCCCCACTGGAAGAGGACTCCACATAGGGGATCTCGGTACCCTGTTCGATCAGCGCCGGCTTCTGGTTGGCCGTGGTGACCCGGGGACTGGCAATGATCTCGGCCTTGCTCTCTTTCTCAAGGGCCGACAGCTCGAGATCCAGCAAGGTACCATCCGCCAGCCGCGCCACCTGGAAGGCCAGGGTGCCGGCGGCGTTGGTCACCGGCAGATTGACGTTAAGCCGATCGTCCACCCCAGGTCGGGTGATGGTCGAGCCGCCATTGTTGTTGCCGGAGCCGTCATTGCCCTCGATGGTGCCCGAGGTACTGTTGCCGTGACCGTCGTTCTTGGTTACCCCCCAACGCACCCCGAGCGCCTCGTCAAAGCCGTCATCAATGGTCACCATCCGCGCCTCGATCACCACCTGCTTGACCGGAATATCCAGGATATCCAGCATGCGCTTGATGTTGCTGATGACGTCGGCAGTGTCCTTGACCACCAGCACGTTGGTCCGCTCATCAACACTCACCGCCCCCTTGGAAGAGAGCAGCTTGGTGCTCTCGGACGAGAGCAGCGCCGCCACTTCGGATGCCTTGGCATAGTTGATCTGCAGATACTCGGTATAAAGCGGTGCCAGATCAGCGACCTGGTTGCGGCTCTCCAGCTGCTGTTTCTCGCGAGCGGCAATCTCTTCGGCCGGCGCGACCAGCAGGATGTTGTTGTCCAGCCGTTTGTCGAGTCCCCGCACCTTCAAGATGATGTCGAGTGCCTGCTCCCAGGGCACCCCGTCCAGCCGCAGGGTGATGTTGCCCGACACCGAATCCGTGGTCACCAGATTGAGGTTGTTGAAATCCGCGATGAGCTGCAGCACGGTTCTCACCGGGATATCCTGGAAATTGAGAGAGATGGGTTTGCCCTGATACTGCTTGCCGGCAGTCGCCGCGGTGCGCTTTTTCACCTCGACGATGAACATCTTGTCCGCCTGATCGTAACGGTAATCAAACTGGCCGTTGACCGAGAGTTCGAACAGGGTGTCGTTACCCTGGCGGAACACCTCAACCTGAGAGACAGGGGTAGCAAAATCCTGCACGTTGATCAGGTTCAGCAAATCGTCCGGTACCCGGGTGCCGTGAAACTTGGCAAGCACCGTCTGACCACGGCTGCTGACGTCAACGGCGGCGGAGCTGTTATCCAGCGTCACCAGAAATTCCCCCTGCCCGTCCTTGCCACGCCTGAAATCGACCCCCTTCACGGAATTGAAGTAGGCACCACTGGCCGCCGCCTGTGGTGATGGCAAGACCGGCTTGCTGGCCACGGGCGCAGCCACTGGAGCGCTCTGGCGAGCAAGCTGCTGACTGTTGATCAGGGCGGACGAGGCTGCCGGCTGGGTATTGATAAGTGCAGACGAGGTCGGCTGGGGGGCCACCAGCCCGGAGGATGCTGTGGTGGCTGGCAGCGGCATGGCTGCTTTTTCTCCCAGTGCCACCAACAACTTGTTGCCCTGCTGATGCACCTGATAGGGGGTCAGTTGATCGAGAGCGATCTTGATATCGAGACCTGCCCCCTTGCCCTCGACCTTGAGGTTGTCCACCCCTTGCTGCTTGATGGGCAACGGGTTCACGTTGAGCGCCCCCACTGCCCCCGGCACATGCAGCAGCAGCTGATTGGGTTCATAGGAGAGACGATCGGTAAATCCGCTGACCGGTTCACTGAAACTCAACTCCAGCAACAGCTGATCGGCCATCAGCGGATTGACCTTGACCTCCTGCAGGGTTGCCACGGCCCAGGCCTGGCTCCATGCTCCGGCGCAAAACAGCAGGGTAACTCGGGCTACCATACCTATTGTTGTTTTCATCGCATCATCCCTGATTATCGTTTTGCTTCAAGATTGGCCATGCCCAGCTGAGTTTCTCGGGTCACCCAGCATCCTTTGCCATCCGGTATAGTCTCAATCAAATCCACGTAGGTGTCAGTGATCCTGATCACCCGTCCCTGATCCAGTCCCATGTGTTGATTGAGACCCACCCGGATGGATTGACCATCAGGAGTCCTGATCAAGGCCCACAACTGTCCCTGCTTGCCAAGTGAGCCCTGCATGCTCAGGCTGGCCAATGAATAGCGCTCCAGTACTTCTTTCTCTCTGTTGGCCACGATCTGGGCGCAATCCGGCTTCACCTTGGCATCCACCTTGGCACTGCTGGTTTCAGGCTGGGGAGCAATGAACGGGCTGCGCTGATCGCTGAGGTGATAAGCCATGGGGGAAAAGGGTTTGATTTCGGGAAGAGGCTCGATGGGAACTGGTTTTCTGGCCTTGGTTGCGGCCACATAGTTGTCCATGTCGTCCTGCCCACCGCAGGCGGTCAACAGCAGGGCAGGCAACAGCACGCAGAGTAGCTTCATTTGGTCTGCCCCACGGTTTTGCCATTGTATTTGTAAGTTTTGGCCAGCATCGACATGGCAATCATGTCACCCTGCTCCTTGCCCTGTCCCAGCGTGAACGATTCCAGGATGACGATACGCGGCAAGGCCGCCATGTCGGCCGTGAACTTGCCTATCTCATGATAAGTGCCCACTACTTCGATTCGCATGGGCAGCTCGGTGGAGAACTCGTGCTTGATCTCGGGCTCCCAATTGATGCGATTCAATTTGAGCCCATTGTCGGTAGCAATGAAACTGATGTCATCCAGCAATCCGGCCACTTCGTGAGTATTGGGCAACTGCTTGAGCTGGGTATCAACCAACTGTTCGAGCTGCACCATCTGCGTCTTGTAGGCACCGAGGTTGGCAGCCAGCATCGCCTTGCTCTCGAACTGCGCCTTGAGTTCGGCCTCCTTGTTGGTCTCCTGGGTCAACAGGGTCAGTGAGTTGGCAATCACGTAGTAATAGATGGCCCCCCCCAGCAAGGCACAGAAGAACAGGATGAAAATCCCCTTCGCCAGCTTGGGCCAGCTGGCTATGTTGTTGAGATCCAGTTCGTTGAGCTGTTGTAGATTCATTGCTGCCCCTTAGCCACATCGACCGTGGCACCTGCCGCACCCGCGACCTGGAACATCATGGAGAACTGGCTGAGCGAAACGGGCGCCACATCGGCCGCAAAAATCGTGCTGATCTGCGACTGCCCCAGCCAACCGGAGCCATCGATACGACGCATCATGCTGGCTACCCTGCCATAGGCCTCGGTCTTGCCATTCACATCTATTTGGTTGTTCTGCAAGGCAAGCGTATTGAGGTAAACCCCGTTGGGAACCAGCGAAGGCAACTGGTTGAACAGGCGAACCGGCAGATTGCGGCGCATCTGCAGGTGCTCGATCAATTGCATGCGATCGATCAACTCCTTGCGTCGCTCCTTGAGCAGGCGGATCTCGCCAAGCTGGGCATCGAGGATGGTCATCTCCTGCTGCAAACGCTGGTTGCGCTGCTGCTGATGGCCTATCTGCTGCTCCACCAGCCAGTCGGCGGCAAAGCCAAGTGAAGCCGTGATGGCCATGAAGATTCCCAGCATGACCCCGAATTGCTTCTTCTGCCGCTGGGCCCTGGCCTCGCGCCAGGGCAGGAGGTTTATATTTGACATGGCGTGAAGCTCCTCAATGCCAGACCCAGCGCCGTCATGAACTTGGCACCGTGGACCGCCCCCTCCCCTTTCGGCTTGCCGAACAGGGCAAAGGGATCAGGATGCAATACCTCACAGTTCAACTCGCTGCCGACCTGGGCCGCCAGCCCGGGCAGCAGGCTGCCACCACCGGTGAGCACCAGTCTGGAAAGCTCCCTGTGCCCGGAAGAGCTGCAAAACAGCTGCACATTCCGCCTGACTTGCTGCAGCAGGGCATTCATATGGGGTAGCAACACATCCAATTCGTGATCAACTGGCAGCTTGCCTTGCAACTTGGCCTGCTCGGCATCATCCAGCGACAGGTTGTAGAAAGAGGCCAGCGCCTGACTATATTGATCGCCACCGAAGTTTTGCAGGCGTGAGTAGATAACCTCTCCTTTTACCAGTGCGGCAAAGGTCATGGCACTCGCTCCGATATCGATCACACCGACCGGTTTCTCCCACTCCTGCAGCTCCGGCAGGCAGGCAAGCACGGCGCGGCCCAGTGCGTGGGCGCCCACATCCACCACCTTAGTGGTCATGTCGGCTTCCGCCAGCGCGGTCACCCGCCCGCTCACGCTCTCGGTGCGGGCCGCACTCAGCAACACTTCGCGGCGCTCCTGATCATTGACCTTGCCCAGAATTTCAAAATCCAGGCTCACTTCATCTAGGGGAAAGGGAATGAGTTGTTCGGCCTCGAGCTGAACCTGGTTCTCCAGCTCCTTCTCACCCAGTGCAGCATCCACTTGAATGACTTTGGTGATCACGTTGGAACCGGTGACGGCCGTCGCAACATACTGGCTACTGCCCGAGATGAGGCGCTTGAGGGCCTTCAGAGACTGGCTGACCCGCTCGATATCCTGCAGCTGATAATCGACCAGAGTGCCTTTGGGAGTGGCGACTTCGGCCACCGATTCGAGATGCAGCTTGCCGGGACGACCGGTAATGGTCACGGCCTTGATGGTCTGGCTGCCAAAATCAATACCCGCCAGAGGAAGCAGAGAACCTTTGTTGAATAGCCCAAACATATACACATCCATGCGTTATTGGGTTTTAGGATTGATTGTAGGACAGCTAATCAGAAGATGATGACTTAACTCATCCTAAATGCTCTATCTATCAATGTCATAAAGTTTATGCCGAAAAGTGATACAACTCGCTTTCCGGCGGCCCCTCGCCTCCCCTTGGTTATTGAGCCGCAGAATGCTAACCTCCCGCCTCTTCTCGAGGAGCCGGGCTGCCGTCAGGAAAACCTCGAATTTCCGGAGGCAAAAGGGCTATACTCTGCGCCCGTTGGCTAATTTTAAGACGATTGGTAGTTCTTCCATGCTGAAATGGCTCGTACGCCTGTTTATTGTCATGATGCTGGGTGCTGTGCTGGGTGTTGCCAGCCTCATCGGTATCTACTTCTACATCAAGCCCCAGTTGCCGGATGTGACCGCGCTGCGCGACGTCAAGCTGGCCACCCCGATGAAGGTGTACAGCCGGGATGGGGAATTGATCTCCCAATTTGGCGAAATTCGTCGCATCCCGCTGCATCTGGATGAAATCCCCCAGTCGATGATCGATGCGGTACTGGCGACCGAAGATGCCCGTTTCTATGAGCACCCAGGGATCGACCCCATCGGCATCATTCGCGCAGCCACCGTCTGGGCCGTCTCCGGTCAGGCCCGCCAGGGCGCCAGTACTATCACCCAGCAGGTCGCCCGCAACTTCTTCCTGAGCAATGAAAAGACGCTGGTGCGCAAGATAAAAGAGGTCTTCCTGGCCTGGCGCATCGAGCAGAATCTCTCTAAGGACGAAATCCTGCAGCTCTATCTCAACAAGATCCCGCTCGGCTACCGAGCATTCGGGGTCGGTGCCGCCGCCCAGGTTTACTTTGGCAAGGAGGTCAAGGACCTGACGCTGGACGAGATCGCCATCATCGCCGGTCTGCCCAAGGCGCCGTCCATGCTGAACCCGATCCGCTCGCCCGAGCGTGCCTTTGCCCGTCGCAACGTGGTACTTGGCCGCATGCTGGAAACCGGCAAGATCACCCAGGCCCAGTTTGATGAAGCATCCAAGATGCCGGTCAAGGCCCGCTATCACGGTGCCGAGATCACCTTGAATGCCCCTTATCTGGGGGAGATGGTGCGCCAGAAGATGGTGGAGCAGTTTGGTGAAGATGCCTACACCATGGGCCTGCACGTCTACACCACAGTCACCGCCAAGCGCCAGCGCGCCGCCCGTCTGGCCTTGCTCGACGGCGTATTCGACTATGACACCCGCCATGGCTACAAGGGCGTGACCGCCCAGCTGTGGAAAGCGGGCGAAGCCGATTGGGATTATGACAAGATCATGGCCCATCTGGCCAAGCAGCCCACCTATGAGCCGCTGATGGCCGCCGTCGTCACCAAACTGGCTGACAAGAGTGCGACCATAGTGCTGAAGAACGGCAAACAGGCTGAGCTTGGCTGGAACGGCATCAAGTGGGCACGTGCCTTCATCACCGACGATCGCCAGGGCTTTGCGCCCCGCTCGGCCCGCGACATGCTGAAAGTGGGCGCCCAGATCTGGGTTCGGGAAAAGGGTGAAGAGCTGCTGCTCTCCCAGATCCCCGAGGTCAACGCCGCCCTGGTGGCCATGAACCCGCAGGATGGAGCCATCGAGGCGCTGGTAGGCGGTTTCAGCTTCGAGCTCTCCAAGTTCAACCGGGTCGATCAGGCACGCCGCCAGATAGGTTCCAACATCAAGCCGTTCCTCTATGCCACCGCGCTGGAGCAGGGCTACACCCTGGCCTCCCTCATCAACGATGCGCCGATCAACCAGTGGGATCCCTCCAAGGGCCCCATGTGGCAGCCCAAAAACTCCCCGGCCATCTATGAAGGCCCCACCTCCCTGCGCCTCGGCCTCGCCAAGTCGAAGAACGTGATGTCGGTGCGCCTGATGCGCGCCATCGGGCTGGATACCTATATCGACGGCCTGACTCGCTTCGGCTTTGCGCGCGATACCATCTCGCCCAACGAGTCGCTGGCCCTGGGTGCCGCCGAGTTCACCCCGCTGGAAGTGGTGCGCGGCTACTCGGTCATGGCCAACGGCGGCTTCCAGGTCACCCCCTACTTCATCACCGAAGTCACCGACAGCTTCGGCGCGCCTCTTTATCAGGCCAACCCGGCAGCCGCCTGCCGTGATTGTGGCGTGCTGGCCGCCGCCGGTCTCGACAGTGCGGATGCCTATGCCAATACGGCGCCGGACTGGAAAGCCCAGTGCCCCATCGATCCGGTCGTTCCCGGCAACATGGCACCGCAGACCATCAGTGCCCAGAGTACCTTCCTGGTGACCGACACCCTGACCACCGCCATCTGGGGTGGCAATGGTTGGCGCGGTACCGGCTGGCGGGCGGCGCGTGACCTCAAGCGCCACGATATCTCCGGCAAGACCGGGACCACCAACGAATCCCGTGATGCCTGGTTCTCCGGCTATACCCCGAATCTGGTCGCCACCTCCTGGATCGGTTTTGACAACCACCAGCGTGGTCTGGGCCGGGCCGAATTTGGCGGCGGTGCCGCACAGCCCATCTGGATCGACTTCATGAAGACGGCGCTCAAGCAGGTGCCTGAGCGCAAGATGCCGGTACCGGAAGGGATCATCACGGTGCGGATCGATCGTGAGACCGGCCTGTTGACCAACCGGACCGACGGCAGCAGCATGGAAGAGTTCTTCAAGGAAGGCACCGAGCCGACCCGCTACGCGACACAGAGCTCGGATGGCAATCAGGTATACGGCGGTGAGGGTTCGCCCACCGATGGTCCCGTTTCCACCGACGATATCTTCTAAACCACCGCAGAAGATAAAAAAACCGGCGCAATGCGCCGGTTTTCTTTTTTGTGGCCCCGTTGTAACGATGCGCAGTTAGCCAAGCAGGCTCTGCATCAAGCGCGAGATACGAGCGGCCAGCTCGTTGAAGCAGGGCCGACGCACAGAGTAGTGGCGATAGAGCAGCGCTATGGTGCGCCCAGGCACTGGATCTATCACCGGTCGATAGCTGACGCCTCCCTCTTCGGCATTGGCGGGCACGGCGAGCCTGGGTACCAGCGTCATGCCGCTGCCGGCGGCCACCATGTTGCGCAGCGTCTCCAAACTGGTGCCCTTGAAGCGCTGATCCTCGCCGATACCGGCGGCGAAGCAGAATCCCATCGCCTGATCCCGCAGACAGTGGCCATCGGCCAGCATCAGCAACTTTTTGCCCTTGAGATTGCTGAGCGGCACCGCCTTGGCCTTGGCCTCCGGGTGCTGCTGGGGCACCGCCAGCCACATGGGCTCCTGATAGAGCGGGATCGAACCAAACCCGTCCATACCCTCCAGCTCGGCCAGGATCAAGCAATCCAGCTCCCCCTCTTCCAGCCGTTTGAGCAACACCTGGGTCTGCTCTTCATAGAGGTAGAACTCCAGCTTGGGAAAATGCTCGCGCAGATCCTGAATGATGTGAGGCAGCAGATAGGGGCCGACGGTAGGAATGAAACCGATGTGGATTTCACCGGACATGGGCTCGGCAAAATGCTGGCCTATGCTCTTGAGCTCGCGCACCTCTTTGAGCACCTTGCGGGCCTGCTGGGCCATGGCATCACCAGCCGAGGTAAACAGCACCTTGCGCGAAGTACGCTCGATCAGGATCACCCCGAGTTCATCCTCCAGCTTGCGCAGCTGGCCACTCAGGGTGGGCTGGCTGACGAAGCAACGCTCCGCCGCCTTGCGAAAGTGCTTCTCCTCTTCCAGCGCCACCAAATACTCGAGATCGCGAAGGTTCATACATCCAGAATCCTGCCAACCAATGGGGCCATTAGCATGCCCAAGAACGGCGGAGCGAACAAGGGATGGTGCAAGAGGGAGAGTCGACAGACCGATAAAACAAGACGGGCCCGGATCTAGGATCCGGGCCCGCAGCAGCGAGCATCCAACCCGCCTTTACACCCGGAAGCGGCGTACCATCTCCTGCAACTGGGTCGCCAGGTGATTGAGGTCGTTACAGGCCTGAGCCATCTGGGTTGCACCGGCGGCCACTTCCTCGGAGGCATGGCTGATATTGACCACGTTGCGGTTGAGCTCTTCACTCACCGCCCCCTGCTCTTCGGTAGCGGTCGCAATCTGGATATTCATGTGGGAGATGCTCTCCACCGAGCCGCTGATCTCGGAGATGGATGCCCCCGCCTCCCGCGCCGTGCTCACGGTGGAATTCATCATGTCCTGGCTTTGCTGCATGGTGGTGCCGGCCTGCTCGGCCCGCTGCTGCAGTTCAGCGATGATGGTGTTGATCTGGGAGGTGGAATCCTGAGTCCGCTTCGCCAGGGTACGCACCTCGTCGGCCACCACCGCAAAGCCGCGGCCCTGCTCGCCGGCCCGGGCCGCTTCAATGGCGGCGTTGAGCGCCAGCAGGTTGGTCTGCTCGGCGATCCCGCGGATCACCTCCAGCACCATGCCGATGTTGCGGCTGTCGTCGCCAAGCTGACGGATCACCACGGCGGTGCTCTCGATGGCGCCGGCGACCTGCTCAATACGCTTGATGGAGTCGTTGACGGTGCGAGCCCCCAGTTCGGCGGTGCTGCTGGCGGCACTGGCGGCACTGGCGGCATCGCTGGTGTTGCGGGACACCTCCTGCACCGTGGCCTGCATCTCGTTCATGGCGGTGGCCAGCTGATTCAGCTCGTGCTGCTGACTGTTCATGTTGTTGGCGGACTGGCGCGCCACCGCGCTGATCTCTTCGGCTGCCGAGCTCAGTTGCACCACGGAGCCGGAGACTTCACTGACCAGGGTACGCAGGTTCTTCTGCATCTCGCCAAAGCCCTTGGCCAGTTGCCCCAGTTCATCGTTGTTGAACTGGCTGGCATCAAGATGGGCTGCCAGATCGCCGGCTGCTACCTTGCGGGTCTGTTCCAGCATCGCCATCACCGGATTGCGGATCTGGCCAGTCAGCAGCCAGGCCACCACCACCACGAACAAGACGGTGATGAGGCTGACGATGATGCTCATGGTACGCGAGCTGCTGTAGAGGTCGGCCACCGACTTCACCATGCTGTCAGCCAGCTCGTTGTTGATCTCGCGTAGACGGTAGGATTTGGCCCCCGCCTCTTCCAGGGCGGCGCGAGTCTCGTTCTTGCGCAGGCTCTTCACTTTTTCCAGATCGCCGCTGGCAAAAGCCGCAATCAGCTGCTCGTGTACCGAGAAGTACTTGGCACCAGCGGCCAACAACGCCTCGTAAGTCTGCTTCTCCTCATCGGTGCTGAAGGGCAACGAGCCATACTTCTGCGCCGCCGCGTCAAACTCCTGCTTGGCCTTGTTGAAGGTGACGGTACGTTCGCTCACCTCCTGAGTATCCTTGTTGAGGCCACCAATCACCTGCGCCAGTTCGGAGCGACGGGCATCGAGAATGGCCACGTGCATCTGGCTGGCATAACGGGTCGATGGCAACAGGTTGCCCGAGATGGTGGCGGTATCGGCATAAAGATGGGACAGCTGAGTGATGGAGAACCACGCCAGCCCCACCACTAGCAGGGCCAATACGGCAAAACCGGCGCTCAACTTCTGACCTATAGACATATTTTTGAACATGATTGGTATCCTTGGCGGCTAGACGCAAGCCCGTGGCCTCAAACGCCCGGGCTATCCCCATAGAGCATAGCGCGATGATCGCAAGCGGATGATTTTCAAACTGTCCGCTACTGAATATATCGTCCCGCCAGGGGATAGCATGAGTGCCGGACAGGTAGGAAAAATCTGCAACGAGCACCTCGGGCGCTGCACATCCGCCTCCGGATACGACCTGCTGTTCGCTCAACGACTCATCATGAGCTGGATCTGGCGAGCAAACGCCTCTGGCTCACCCAGGAAGGAGGAGGCGGACAAGGGGGTGACTTCGTCGCCTTGCACCAATCCCAGGGTCGGGTAGCCCTGCCCGCCGAGACGGCGCATCCAGCGCTGACTGTCGGCCAGATGACTCGCCAGGTCGGCCTGCTGATAGGCCTTCACAAAATCATCCGCGCCAATGTTCTGCTCCGCCGCCAGGCTGGTCAGATGCTCGAGCGAACCAGTCCAGATGCCATCGCGATAGTGGGATTGCTGGATGCGGTGTAGCAGGCTCAGACCGTTGCCACCCAGGGCCGTCACCGCCAGGATGGCGCGGATGGGCTGCTCCGAATCGAGCAGCAGACCATCGCGCAGCAGCAGCTCGTTGAAATAGCGCTCGCCGAAAGGCTGGCCGGTCAGCGCCTGGATCCGCTCATCATGGGGACGGACGTAATCGCGCAGGGCCTGGCCCATCGCCTGCCTGCGCCCGCCAAGCCAGAGACCACCGGCGTGCAGCTCGATGCGCAGTTCCGGGATGGCAGCCGCAGCCTCCAACAGCGGAGCGGCGCCGTAGCACCAGCCACAGAGGGGGTCGTATACATAATGCAGAGTCGTTTCGTTCATGTGATTCACTCGTTCATTCGGCTAAAAAAACCGGGCCCTTGGGCCCGGTAAAAAAACACAGGGAAGTAGGCGTCAGGGGTTTACCACTTCATCTCGCCGGTGTTGACCTTGGCACCGATGGCCAGACCATCGTCGACCGGCAGGGACGGGTAAGCCTTCTTCAGTGCTTCAATCAGCTGGCCGGAGTTCTTGGCTTTGGCCAGCTCCTGCTCAAAGCGCTCTACGTAGTCACGGGTGAAGGTCACGGCGGCGCTGCCTTTGGGAGCAGTCCCCAGGAAGTGACCCGGCACTACGCGTTCGGGCTTCAGAGCCAGCAGATTGTTCAGCGCCTTGACCCAGTTGCTGCGAGCAGCCTTGGTCTGGCTATCAGCCATCCACACGTGCACGCCGCTGTAGACCGGTACGCCACCAAACGCCGTCTTGATGGACGGTGCCCACAGGTAGGCATTCGGGGTGTTCATCTCTTTGATCTCGATCTTCTCGCCATCCAGGGTCAGATGGCTGGCCGTCATCACTTGCGGCACGGTCAGGCTCTTCGGTGCCCCCTTGCCGAGGATGGGGCTCCAGTAGCTCAGCTTGGCGTCCTTGGTCTGGTTGATATGGTCGACCACATGCTGGTCTGCCAGTACCTTGACGTCCGGGAAGGCTGCCTTGATGGGCTCCAGACCGAAGTAGAAGTCGGGGTCACCGGCACTGATATAGACGGTGGTCAGCTTCTTGCCGCTCTTCTTGATCATGTCGACCAGCGCCTGGCCGTTTTGTACGTCGAACTGGGCATCGATCAGGATCGCTTCTTTGTCGCCGGTCACCAGGGAGGAGGAGACCGGGAAGATTGCCTTCTCGCCCGGGTTGTAGACGGTCACGGTGAGCGGGGCGGCCATGGCGGCACCGCTCAGCAGGGTGGTGGCCAGGGTCAGGTTGCGGATCAGGGTGTTGTTCATCGGGTATTCCTCATCAAGTCATCAGGGGTTCATCAGATGGACACAGTTTATTGGATCAATTACGGTACAAATACAGCATAATAAGCGCATCACTGTTGCATTAATCGAGCATATAGAGAGCCTGAAATGGATCGACTGACCGCATTGCGGGTCTTTGTCAGCGTAGTCGAACAGGGCAGCCTGAGCGGCGCCGGGGAGAAACTGGAGATGTCGCGCGCCATGGTGACGCGCTACCTGGCGGAGCTGGAACAGTGGATGGGGGCACGGCTGCTGCACCGCACCACTCGCCGGCTCAGTCTGACCGGCCCTGGGGAAGAGGCGCTGAACCGGGCCCGGGCCATGCTGGCACTGGGGGAAGAGATGGAGCAGATCGCCGTGCGCGGCGACGAGGCCCCCAAGGGGCAACTGCGCATCACCAGCAGCTATTCACTCTCGGAAGCCCTGCTGGTGGGCGCAGCCAACGACTACCTGGCGTGCTATGCGGGCACCGCCATCGACATCCTGCTGCTGGACCGCACCGTCAATCTGGTGGAGGAGCGGATCGATCTCGCCGTGCGCATCACCAATGACCTCGACCCCAACCTGGTGGCCCGCCGGCTCGGCACCTGTCACTCCGTGGTCTGCGCCAGCCCGGCCTATCTGGCCAGACACCCGACCCCGCAGAAGGTGCAGGATCTCGCCCTGCACAATTGCCTCACCTACACCTATTTCGGCAAGAGCCTGTGGGAGTTCCAGGGACCGGACGGACCCGAATCAGTGCCGGTGAGCGGCAACCTCAGCGCCAACATCTCCAACCTGCTGCTGGAGGCAACTCTGGAGGGCGCCGGCATCAGCCTGCAGCCCCGCTACTCGGTCCAGCCTCACCTCGATACCGGCACCCTGGTGCCGCTGCTGGCGCAGTGGCAGCCCAAGCGACTCGGCGTCTACGCCGTCTACGGCACCCGCAAGCAGATGTCACCGCTGTTGCGCAGCTTCCTCGACTTTCTGGTGGAACGCATGGCCGTCGACCCCATGTGGCGAGAGTAGTGGCGGGAACAAGAGACCACGCAAACATGCGAAAGGGGCCAGCAGGCCCCTTTCGCGCATATGTCACAGCAGTCCGTTGGCGTCAGGCTTCGAAGCCGGTCAGCGGAGCTTCGACAGGCGTCTCCTGCGTCACGTCCAGATAGATATCCCGATAGGCCACATAGATGGAGTAGTTGAGCGCCGGGATCACCACCAGCAGACCCACCAGCATCAGCGCCGCGCCGAACAGCATCAGGATGGCGGCGATCAGTCCCCACCAGAGGAAGGGCCACATGTTGGTCAGGCAGCCTTTGAAACTCAGTTTGGCGGCCTGCAGGATCCCCACATCGTGGAAATAGATAAGGGCAGGAGCGAAGGTGATGGCCATCAGCACCGGGATCAGCAGTGCCAGCCCCAGCAGCAGACAGAGCAGCAGCCCCTGGGCCTGGGCCGCCGTCACCACCAGAGATTCGGGATCCTGGGTCAGCAGGGAAGTGAGTCCCCACATGGAGAGCAGCCCCAGGCAGATGAGGCCGATCAGGCTGAACAGGGCCAGCACCAGCAGGCCCCCCAGCATCAGCGGGGTCAGCTTGTGGCGAAAACCGGAGAAGAAATCGGCAAAGCGCAGCAGGTTGCCTTCATAACCGTGACGGGCCACCGCCACCCAGCCGGCGCCCCAGACCATGTAGAGCAGCTGGGAGATGAGGCTGCCCGCCGGCAGACGCTCCAGCAGCAGGCCGACCGAAAACCAGATGAGGACCATGGCGACACTGACCCCCATCCCCTTGTTGAAGACATCGAAACCGGATCGCACCCAGACCCAGCCACGCCCGATGGGGTGACGAGCAGGTTCTGCGCGCAGGGGGGACAATCCATTCATAACATTTCCTCGGTTCAAAACGGCTGGTTGCCGATTCTAGAGCCATGGGCCGACCGACTCAATGGCGGGTCACCGCCGAGGCCGGTTTTGCACGTCATGGCTGCTTGTATCAGACGTTACGGTTATCATAAAAGACCCCTTTGCAAGGGGCATTCACTTATTCAAGAGAATCCAAGATGCGTACATCTCACCTGGCGCCAATTCTGCTGGCCTCCCTGTTGCTCAACCTCTGGCAGTGGCAGGCCGCCCCTGTCGAACCTCAGCCGGGATCCGACAGCGCCAGCCCCACCAACAGCCCGTCGCAATGCGATTCGGCCACCAGCCAGAACAGCGGCCAGAGCACCGGGCAGAGCCTGCTGGCCAAGCTGCCCGGCAAGGGCAGCCAGAGCGAGCCCGCCCCCGCCCAGGAGGTGCTGCCTCCCAATCCCGAGCTGGAGGCCGCCATCAGCCAGTGGAGCCAGTCGAGCGAAGGATCCGTGCTGATCGAGCGGCTCTATGACGCCGAACAGGGCAGCCAGCTCACCACCGTCTTCGACCGGCTCGACATAGTGGAAGACGTGCGCGGCCAGGTCCAGGAGCAACTGCGCGAGCTCTATCGCCTCGGTTTCGACCATCCCGATGCCTATGAGCAGGAGAGCCAGCGCATCTGGGGCAACCTCAGCAACCTGCTGGGGGAGGATACCCGCACCCGACTCGAACAGGAGATCTACTCGGGCGATACCAACCGCCTGCTGGAGATCCAGGGTCGCCTGGCGGAGCACGGCGAGCTGCTGGCACCGGCCCAGCGCCAATCTCTGACGCGTCTACTGAGCGAGGCGAACCAGCAGTTGGCCCAGCAGGAGAGCGGCGATGCCGGCACCTATCTGGAGAACCAGCGCGCCTATACCCAGCGGGTGCTGGAGAGCAGTCGCAGCTTCCTCAATCCGGATCAGCTCAAGGTGGTACAAGACATGCTGGAGCTGGACCTGGTGCGCCAGGAGGTGTCGGTCCAGATGGAGGCCATCTACCAGCGCTTCCAGCCAGCGTCCTGATTTCGTTACCGTTTCGTTTTAGTCAACCCAGCCTGGAATCATCATGAGAGTCGTTTGTTGTCTATTGTTGCTGCTGGCCAGCCAGTCCGCCCTCGCCGAGGGCTTCATCAGTCGCCTGCTCAACCACCCGGTGCCGGGGGGCGTCGCCGTGGTGGCGCTGGGCAGCGAGGCGCAGGCCCCGACCGCCCGCTATCAGGGCAAGCCAGTGCTGGTGGTGCGTGAAGAGGGCAAACGCTGGATTGCCATCGTCGGCATCCCCCTCAAGAGCCAACCCGGCCCCCATCAGCTGCAGGTGAGCGATGGCCGCACCCTCGGCTTCACGGTCGGCACCAAGCACTACCGGGAGCAGCACATCAAGCTCAAGAACAGCCGTCAGGTCAACCCGCTGGCCGAAGACCTGACCCGCATCAACCGCGAACTGGCGGAACAGACCCGCGCCTACCAGACCTTTAGCCCGACCCTGCCGAGCAACCTGCTGTTCGACAAACCGGTGGAAGGACCGCTCTCCAGCCCGTTCGGGCTGCGCCGCTTCTTCAACGGCGAGGAGCGCAACCCCCACTCCGGCCTCGACTTCGCGGTCGGTGCCGGCACCCCCATCAAGTCGCCGGCGGCGGGCAAGGTGATCCTGATCGGCAACTACTTCTTCAACGGCAATACGGTGTTCGTCGATCACGGTCAGGGGCTCATCAGCATGTTCTGCCACATGTCGAAGGTCGACGTGAAGCTGGGCCAGAGCCTGCCCCGCGGCGGCATCGTCGGCCGGGTCGGCGCCACCGGCCGTGCCACCGGTCCCCACATGCACTGGAATGTCAGTCTCAACGACGCCCGGGTCGACCCCGCCATCTTCATCGGCGCCTTCAAGCCCTGAGGTCGGTGACCTGTCAGGGGCGCTCAAAATGAAAAAGGCAGCCGAGGCTGCCTTTTTGATGGCCGAATTACGACATGTCAGGCGGCGGCGTGCTGGCGCACCTCCTTGCCCATGGCTCGCCACATCACCAGCACCAGCAGGGTGCTGCAGGTGGGCAGCGCCAGCCAGACGCCGGATACCCCCCACAAGGAGGAGAAACCCCACAGGAAACCACCGATCAGCACCAGCTTGCCGCCGGTGAGCAGGGAGGCGATGCGGGCCCGGTTGATCGCCTGGAAGTAGGTGGCCCCCACCAGCAGCAGCCCTTCCATCGGCAAGCCCCAGAAGTAGAGCCAGATGCCTAGGCTGGCCACCGGCAAGAGGGCCGCGTTGTCCCCGGCAAACAGGTAGACCACCCCCTCCGGCCACAGATAGAGCGGCAGCATGCCGCACAGGGCCACCAGCAGGGTCACCCCCAGCGCCAGGTTGCGCACCCGCAGCACCCGTGCCCAGTTGCCCGCTCCGGCGTTGAAGCTGGCGATGGGCTGGATGCCCATGGCGATCCCCTCGAAGATGAGATAGAAGAAGGCCTCGCTATAGCTGATGACGCCGTAGGCCGCCACGTGCAGCGAGGTGCCCACCGCCAGCAGCGCCTTGTTGTGCAGCGCCAATACCACCGACAGATAGAGGTACATCAAAAAACTCGACACCCCGAGTCGCAGCGTCTCCCCCATCAACCGCCAGTCGGGTCGCAGGGTGTCCCAGCCAATGCGCAGCTGGCTGCGCGGGGTGAAGAAGTGCCACAGACAGAGGCCGCCGGTCACCGCCTGGGAGAGCATGGTCGCAATGGCGGCACCCGCCAGCCCCCAGGGGATCACCGCCATCAGCAGGTAATCGAGCAACACGTTGAGCACGCCGCCCCCTACCAGGATCCAGGTGGTGAGGCCGGGTCGTCCGTCGTTGCGCAGCAGGGCGGTAAACGCCATGGAGAGCACCGCAAAGACCCCGAGCCAGGCATACCACTGCAGATAGGCGAAGCCGGCGTCAAAGATGACCCCCTCCGCCCCCATCCAGATCAGCATGGCCTCGCCGTAACGGATGCCGATGAAGGCGAGCAGCCCAGAGGCGATGAGCACCATCACCAGCGCGTTGCCGACGATGTGGCGGGCCCTCGCCTGCTCCCCCTTGCCCAGATAAAACGAGGCGAGCGCCGAGGAGCCCATGCCGATCAGCGCCCCCACCGCATAGAGCACGGCGCAGATGGGGTACGCCAGCATCATGCCGGCCAGCCCGTCCTGACCCAGAATATGGCCGACGAAGATGCCGTCTATGGTGACATAGATGCCGGTGACCAGCATGGCGGCCACGGTCGGGGTGACGTAGCGCCAGAACAGGCGGGAAAGAGGGGCCGTGCCCAGATCGACTGCGGACATAAAATGCTCAACGGAGGGAAAAACGGCCAGAATGATAGCCAAAGCGGGCCGGGAACGCCCGTTATTTATGTTACAAATCATTAATATGGAAAACTTTACCCGCCCCGGCCCCTGCTTTAGGCTAGGGCGACCTCACCTGAACGGAAACGTGCGCCATGTTGCAACGCCTGCTCTGCCTGCTGCTCTCTCTCACTCTCCTCACTCCCCTTGCCCAGGCCGATGACGCCATCACCCAGGTGGAAGAACTGCTGCAGAGCGTGCCCAAGACCGACACCCCGGAAAACCAGAAGTTGCGGGAAAGTTACCAGCAGGCGCTGCAGTTTGCCCGGGAGGCCCAGCGTTATCGCGAGCAGGGCAAGGCCTATCAGCAGATCCTCATCGACTATCCCAAGGAGTCGGCCCGCCTCAAGGAGAGCCTGCACAACTACCAGCCCCAGCCTCGCCCGGCCCTCTCCTCCCTGAAGGAGGAGGCGCTGCGCCAGGCCATCGGCCTGAGCAGCAACCGCCAGCTCAACCTGCGCAAGGAGCGCCAGGGGGTGATGGACAGCCTCAACCAGCTGGAGAGCACCGGCCAGGAGTATCACCTGCGGGTCGACGAGTTGCGCAAACAGTTGCAGCAGACCCGCGCCCTGCTCGACCGGCTCAGCTTCAGCAACGAATCGGATCGCCTGCAGGATGCCCAGCAGCTGGTCACCCGCCTCAAGGAGCAGAGCCTCTCCGACCGGATCCAGATGCTGGAGCTGGAGCAGCTCTCCGCCCAGCAGCGCAACGATCTCGGCAAACTCAGGCTACAGGAGCTCAACCTCGCCATCACCGACGAGGATGAGTGGCAGACCAGCCTGCTCAACCAGCAGAACCAGCTGCGCCGCGACAAGACCGAGCAGGCGCTGGCAGAGAGCGAGCGCCTGCGCAAACAGCTTACCTCCGACATGCCGCTGCTACTGGAGCAGCAACAGCAGAACCAGGCGCTCTCCATCCAGCTCGGCGCGCTGGAGGATCAGATAGAGCGGGTGCAGGATGAGCAACGGGTGATCGACAAGAACCTGTCGAGCCTGAACGACCTGGTCAACTCGGTACGCGAGCAACTGGAGTGGCTGCAGATCAGCAACGCCTACGGCGAGAACCTGCGCAGCAAACTCTCGGATCTGCCCGCCTACTTCCCGCTCGACAAGCTGGAGTCGGCCATCGTCAACGCCCGCATGGCCAAGTACCAGTACGAGACCGAGCAGGACGCACTCAAGGACCCGCGCCAGATGCGCGATCAGCTGCTGGCCACTGACGAAGTGGCCCTCGATCGCGCCCAGCAGGCGGTGCTCGACAATCTGCTCAAGGCCCGTCGCCAGCTGCTGACCCGGCTCAACGACGCCTCCGACAGCCTCATTCAGGAGCAGACCCGGCTCAAGCTGCTCTACAGCCGCCAGAACAGCAAGATCGACGAGATCCGCGAGCTCAGCGCCAGCCACCTGTTCTGGATGCCGGACGTGCGCCCGCTCACCCCGGCCGTGCTGCTCGGGGTGCCGGCAGCCCTCGGCCTCGCCCTCAACCCGGTCAACTGGCTGCAACTGCCCCAGGCCATCGCCGAGAACAACCCCATCACCCTCACCTTCGCCGGCATCGGCATCCTGGTGCTGGCCTGGTGCTGGTTCAAACTGGCCCGCCACCTGACCCACTACAGCCAGCACATAGCGCCCCGCATCGGCAAAGTGACCCAGGACAAGTTCAGCCTCACCAGCCGGCTGCTGATGCGCTCCCTGCTCGCCTCCCTGCCGCTGCCCGCCATGGTGCTGATGGTGCGCGGCCTGCTCGACGGCGCCTGGCAATATCCGTTCGCGGTGGCGGTGGCCCGCGGCCTCGGCGAGATCTGGTTCCTGCTGCTGGCGCTCTTGATGGCCCGTCACCTGACGCTGGAGAAGGGGATCCTGATCCTCCATTTCCGCTGGCAGAAGGAGCGGGTGCAGAAGGTGTGGAGCCAGTTTCGCACCCTCTTGCTGGTGATCATCCCGAGCTTCTTCGTGCAGGGCATGGCCAACAGCTATCAGGAGCACGCCTTCTACGACTCCCTCGGCCGACTGGCCTTCATCGTCGGCGCCCTCTGGCTGCTGCTGTTTTTCGCCCGCCTCAACCGGGAGCGGCTGCCGCTCACCTGGGGCCAGGCCGACATGACCAAGCCGCACCTGCTGCACCACTTCATCTGGAACAGCCTGATGCTGGCCCCCTTGCTGGCGGTGATCGGCTCCCTGCTCGGCTACTTCTATACCTCCCGCATCCTGCTGCGCCAGCTGGAGCTGAGCCTGCTGATGGGGCTGGGCTGCCTGCTCGTCTATTATCTGGCGCACCGCTGGATGCTGATCCAGCGCCGCCGCCTCGCCTTCGAGCGGGCCAAGAGCAAGCGGGCCGAGATCCTGGCCCAGCGCGGCCGGGAAGAGGGGCATGACGAGCTCAGCTCCGAGATCCCGGACGTGGTGGAAGACACAGAGCTGGATCTGGATACCATCAGCGCCCAGTCGCTCGGGCTGGTGCGCACCCTGCTGATGCTGGGCTTCACCATGCTGGTGGTGGTGCAGTGGTCCGAACTCAACTCGGCGTTCAGCTTCCTGCGCAGCATCGAGGTGTGGCAGGTGAGCAGCAAGATTGGCGGCATCGAACAGCTCTCCGCCATCACCTTGCAGGATCTGATGCTGACGGTGTTCACCTTCATCCTGACCGTGGTCACCGCCCGCAACCTGCCGGGCCTGATGGAGCTGACCCTGCTCCAGCACCTGAGCCTCTCCCCCGGCACCGGTTTTGCCATCACCACGGTGACCAAGTACATAGTGCTGGTGGTGGGGGCGTTGACCGGCTTCTCCATCCTCGGCATCGACTGGTCCAAGGCGCAGTGGATGGTGGCGGCCCTCTCCCTGGGCCTGGGTTTCGGACTGCAGGAGATCTTCGCCAACTTCGTGTCGGGCCTCATCATCCTGTTCGAGAAACCGATCCGGCTCGGCGACACCGTCACCATTCGCGAGCTGACCGGCACCGTCACCAAGATCAAGACCCGCGCCACCACCATAGTGGACTGGGACAGGAAGGAGATCATCGTCCCCAACAAGGCCTTCATCACCGAGCAGTTCATCAACTGGTCGCTGTCAGACGCCATCACCCGGGTGCGGCTGCGCATCCGCATCGGCCTGACCCAGGAGCCCAGAAAGATACAGACCATTCTGGAAGAGTCGATCCGGGCCTCCACCCTGGTGCTGGAGACCCCCTCCCCCGAGGTGTTCCTGATCGAATTCACCGACTCGGCGCTGATCTACGAGATCCGGCTCTACGTCAACAGCATGGATCACCGCATGCCCATCACCCACGAGGTCCACTCGCTGGTACTGGAGAAATTGCAGCAACAGGGGCTGGGGCTGCCGCACCAGCAGATCGACATTCGTCTGAGCCGGGCCTGAGCAGGCACCACAGGAGTACATCATGCAGATCATTGCCCATCGCGGTGCCAGCGGACTGGCGCCGGAAAACACCCTCAAGGCCATCCGGCTGGCACTGGCGCTCGGCGCCGGGGCCATCGAGATCGATGTGCAGCTGGCCGACGGCGAGCTCTGGGTGTTCCACGACCGGCGGCTGGAGCGCTGCACCGATGGTAGCGGCGTGTTGACGGCCCAGTCGCGCGCCTATCTGGCGAGCCTGGATGCCGGTGAGGGAGAAGGGATCCCGACCCTGTGGCAGGTGATGGAGGCGATTGCTGGCCAGGTCGAGCTGCATATCGAGCTGAAAGGAGCACAAACAGCCGACGAGGTGGCCCGACTGACCCGGCGTGCCGAGGCCGAGCTTGGCTTCGCGCCCACGCAGTGGGTCGTCTCCTCCTTCCACCACCCGGAGCTCGCCCGCTTTGCCACCCTGCGCCCCGACATCCGGTTGGGGGCACTGACTTCCACCATTCCTCTCACCCTCGCCAAGTTTGCAGCCGAGCTGGGGGCCTGGTCGCTCAACTGCGACGTGGATTTTGTCGATCAGTCGCTGGTGCAGGATGCCCACGACCACGGGCTCAAGGTACTGGTCTATACGGTCGATGAAGCTGCCGATCAGGCGATGCTGGCCGCCATCGGCGTCGATGGCATCTTTACCAACCGGCCGGACCGCTTCCTGCCGCCGGCCAAAAACGGACTCATTGTGCCAGGGGGAGTTCGATAACCGCTGATTTAAGCTATAAATTTAAAGGCGCACCGGGATACAAAAAGTTCTACTTTGGCCGATACAGTGTTGGCCCATAACAATAAAACCACACATCGCAGACTGACGCTCACAAGGATGTAAACATGAACTTATCCATCAAGAACAAGCTTGTCCTCGCCATCGGGGTCATTATCCTGGTCATCACCGGCCTGCAGGTCTGGTACAACACCACCCAGCTGAGAAGTGAAACCCAGCGCCTGATCTGGAGCTTCATCGACGACAGCTCGGTCTCGAACGTGAAAGGCATCTCCCGCTGGCTGGACGCCCGCATCAGCATGGTCACCTCCACCAAGGAGGCCTTCGCCAAGGAGGACGAACCCATCAGCCATCTGGCCCAATCCATGAATGCCGGCAACTTTGACCTGGTCTACGTCGGCACCAAGGATGGCAAGATGATCCAGAGCAAGCCGACCGATCTGCCGGCCGGCTATGACCCTCGTCAACGCCCCTGGTACAAGGACGCCATGGCCGCCGGCAAGCTGGTCATCACGGAGCCTTACGCCGACATCACCACCGGCCAGCTGATCATCACCATCGCCGAGCCCTTCACCCGGGGCAATACCCAGGGGGTCATCGCCGGTGACGTTTCCATCGATGCGCTGGTACGCGATGTGCTGGCCATCAACTCGGAAGGGACCTACGCCATCCTGGTGGACAGCAACGGCACCATCATTGCCCACCCGGACAAGGAGCTCGCCCTCAAACAGGCGACCGCCATCTCCCCCGAGCTGACCGCCGCCAAGGTCAACGAGCTGGCCCATGACAACACCATCTCCGAGATGGAGATCAGCGGTAAACCCAGCGTGTTCGACCTGACCGAGATCCCCAACACCAACTGGTATTTCGGCATAGTGGTGGATGAAGCGGTCGCCTATCAGTCCGTCTCCCGCATGGTGACCTCCGCCCTGCTGCAAGGCCTGCTCACCATCCTCATCGTCGCCGGCTTCTCCTATGTCGCCATCAACGGCTCGCTGGCCCCGCTGAAAACCCTGGGCGAAGCGATTGCCGATCTCTCCCGCGGCAACGGCGACCTGACCCGCCGCGTCAAGATCGAGCGTGAAGACGAAGTGGGTATCGTTGCCAAGCACGTCAACACCTTCATCGACCGGATCCACGTGATGGTGCAGGACATCTCCAACTCCTCCGGACAGCTGAACCAGCAAGCCAAGTCGTCCCACAACATGGCGGAAAAATCGAGCCAGGGTCTGGCTCGCCAGCAAAACGAGATCTCCCAGATCGCTACCGCTGTGCACGAGATGTCCGCCACTGCGGTGGAAGTGGCCAGCAACGCCGAGCAGACCGCCGATGCGGCCCGCAGCTCTTCCAGCAGTTGCGAGCACGGCAAGCAGGTGATCGCCCGCAACCAGCGCTCCATCACGGATCTGGCCACTCAGGTCAAGCAGGCCTCCGGGATCATTCAGGAACTGGAAAAGAACGCCCAGGAGATCAACACCATCCTCTCCACCATTCAGGGCATCGCCGAACAGACCAACCTGCTGGCGCTGAACGCCGCCATCGAAGCGGCCCGGGCTGGTGAACAAGGTCGCGGCTTTGCGGTGGTGGCCGATGAGGTGCGCGTGCTGTCCCAGCGTACCCACAGCTCCACCGTCGAGATCCGCAGCATGATCGAAACCCTGCAGCGCAACACCCAGGGCGCCGTCAGCACCATGCACGAGGGTCAGTTGCTGGCCCAGAACAGCGTGGAAGATGCCAACGATGCCACCCAGGCACTGGAGCAGATCACCGCCTCCATCAACCAGATCTCCGACATGGCCACCCAGATCTCCAGCGCCGCCGAGGAGCAGCGGGCGGTGACCGACGAGGTCAGCCGCAACATCCAGGCGGTCAAGGATGTCTCGGACGAGCTGGCGGTCGATGCCGACAGTTCGCGCCATCTGTCTGAACAACTTAAAAATATTTCAGGTGAACTGAGCAATCAGGTCGGCATGTTCCGGATCTGATCAACCGAAATCAAAGGGGCCACACAGGCCCCTTTTTTTATGAAAAAATGCTTTTGTTTCAATAGTTATTACCACATCAACCATCGGGACTATGAGGATGGAAATCCCCATACGAAACGGTATCTCGTCATAAAGCAACGCATCAAGGTCGACATTCGGATTAGTTTTTTGAACTCAAGCACAGTATTGTTCTATCCGTGAATAATTCTTATTAAATATTTTTGATAAAAAACTTAAAAACTTTATGGGTAATACCTAAAAAGAGAGGTGTTTCTCATTTTTTTGAAAGAAAACTACGTATAATCCTGAGCTTAAAATAACCATAGCAATGACAGCGGCTGATACCGATAACTGAAGGATGGCGATAATTACGGCGTTTTCATCCAAGGAATGGGGTGATTTTGATAAAAGTCACCATTGCCAAGCACTAAAACAAACCAGTTTGACTTGCATCAAGCCTGAATTTTTTTCATAGAGCAAAATCGTGCCCAGCAAATCTATCCCTAAGGAGGCAGATGTGGATATTATCAAGACCGATGTCGCCATCATCGGTGCTGGTGGCGGTGGCCTGCGTGCCGCAATCGCCATAGCAGAAGCCCACCCGGAGCTGGAGATCGCCCTGATCTCCAAGGTCTACCCGATGCGCAGCCACACCGTGGCCGCAGAGGGCGGTGCCGCCGGTGTCGTCCGTGATGATGACTCCCTCGAAAACCACTTCAACGACACCGTATCCGGTGGCGACTGGTTGTGTGAGCAGGACGTGGTCGACTACTTCGTCAACAATGCCACCAACGAGATGATCCAGCTGGAGCACTGGGGTTGCCCCTGGAGCCGCAAGCCAGACGGCAAGGCCAACGTGCGTCGTTTCGGCGGGATGAAGATCCCCCGCACCTGGTTCGCGGCAGACAAATCCGGTTTCCACATTCTGCACACCCTGTTCCAGACCTCCATCAAGTACCCGACCATCAAGCGCTTTGACGAGCACTTCTGCATGGATCTCATCGTGGAAGATGGCCGCGTCCAGGGCGTGTTGACCTTCGACATCCAGAACGGCATCACCCGCTTCATCCAGGCCAAATCCGTCATTCTGGCCACCGGTGGCGCCGGCCGTGTCTATCGCTACAACACCAACGGCGGTATCGTCACCGGTGACGGCATGGCGCTGGCCTACCGCCACGGCGTGCCGCTGCGCGACATGGAGTTCGTGCAGTACCACCCGACCGGTCTGCCGGGTACCGGCATCCTGATGACCGAAGGTTGCCGTGGTGAAGGCGGCATCCTGCTCAACAAGGATGGCTACCGCTACCTGCAAGACTACGGTCTGGGCCCGGAAACCCCGGTCGGCCAGCCGAAGAACAAGCACATGGAGTTGGGCCCGCGTGACCGTCTCTCCCAAGCCTTCTGGCAGGAGCAGCAAAAAGGCCGCGTGATCCAGGGCCCGATGGGCGATGTGGTTCACCTCGACCTGCGCCACCTCGGCGAGAAGTACCTGAAAGAGCGTCTGCCGTTCATCTGCGAACTGGCCAAGGCCTACGTGGGTGTGGATCCGGTGAAGGAGCCGATCCCGGTACGTCCGACTGCCCACTACACCATGGGCGGCATCGAGACCAACGGTCAGTGCGCCACCCGCATGCCGGGTCTGTACGCCCTGGGCGAATGTGCCTCCGTCGGTCTGCACGGCGCCAACCGTCTGGGTTCCAACTCCCTGTCCGAGATCGTGGTATTCGGCAAGGTAGCCGGCGAGCACGCCGGTGAGTTTGCCAAGACCCAGCAACACGGCAACACCCAGGCACTGGCCGCCAAGGCCGAGGCGCTGATCAAGCAGCACCTCTCCCTGCTCGATATCGACGGTACCGAAAACCCGGCCGATATCCGCAACGAGTTGGGCATGTCCATGGAAGCCGGGGTCGGTATCTACCGTACCGAAGAGCTGATGCAGGGCACCATCGACAAGATCAACGAGCTGAAAGCCCGTTACAAGAAGATCAAGATCAACGACAAGTCCTCGGTCTTCAACACCGACCTGCTGTACGCCATCGAACTGGGCTACATGCTGGACGTGGCCGAAGCCATGGCGCACTCCGCCCTCAACCGGAAAGAGTCCCGCGGTTCCCACCAGCGTCTGGACGGTTACGAAGAGCGTGATGACGTGAACTTCCTCAAGCACACTCTCTCCTTCTACAACGGTGAAGGGGCCCCGACCATCGATTACTCCGATGTGAAGATCACTAAATCCCAACCGGCGAAACGCGTATACGGTTCCGAGGGTGAGAAACAAGACGAGGCTAAGAAGAATGGCTGAGATGATCGAAATTGAAATCCTGCGCTACCGTCCCGAGCAGGATAACGAGCCCTGGATGCAGACCTTCCAGGTGCCCTACCTCAAAGAGATGTCCCTGCTGGATGCGCTGCAATACATCAAGGATCATCTGGACTCTACTCTGAGCTTCCGCTGGTCCTGCCGGATGGCGATCTGCGGCTCCTGCGGCATGATGGTCAACGGCATTCCCAAGCTGGGTTGCAAGACCTTCCTGCGCGACTACCTGCCGGGCAAGATGACCATAGAGCCGCTCAACAACTTCCCGATCGAGCGCGATCTGGTGGTCGACATGTCCGACTTCATCGAGAAGCTGGAGAGCATCAAGCCGTACATCATCCCGGCCGAGCCGCGCAGCCTGTGCGACGGCGAGTACACCCAGACGCCGGCTGACATGGCGAAGTATCACCAGTTCTCCATGTGCATCAACTGCGGTCTGTGCTACGCGGCCTGCCCGCAATATGGCATCAACAAGAAGTTCACCGGTCCGGCAGCACTGGCGCTGGCCTATCGCTACAACGCCGACAACCGCGACAGCGCGTCCAGAGAGCGGATGAAGATCATCAGCCAGGACGAGGGCGTCTGGGGTTGTACCTTCGTGGGCTACTGCTCCGAAGTGTGCCCGAAAGGCGTGGATCCGGCGGCGGCCATCCAGCTTGGCAAGGTCGAGAGCGCCAAGGACTACATGATCGCCATGTTCAAGCCAGATTGAGATCAGGAATGAGACCATGAACAACACCAATAGCAAACGTAAGCCTTACGTCCGCGAAATGAAGAAAGACTGGTGGCTGAAGAATGCCTTCTACACCGGTTACATGATCCGCGAAGGCACCAGCATCTTCGTCTCCATCTACGCCGTCGTGCTGATGTGGGGTCTGTTGCGACTGGTACAGGGTCAGGAGGCGTTCAACGGCTGGCTGGAATCCCTGCAAAGCCCGATCGCCATCCTGTTCCATGTCATCGCCCTGGCAGCCTGCCTGTTCCACGCCAAGACCTGGTTCGCACTGGCCCCGAAAGCCATGCGCATCTTCCGTGGCGAAGACCTGATGCCGGAGAAGCCGATCGTCATCGCCCAGTATGTGGCGCTGGCGGTGGTATCCCTGCTTGTCCTGATCATCGTGGCCTGAGGAGAAAACCATGAGACGTTCTGACGAACCCAGTTATTGGTGCCTGTTTGGTGCCGGGCTGTCACTCAGAAACGTTGGCCACGATCTCTCAATCATGATTTGAGGAAAAAATATGAGACGTTCTGACGAGCCTATATATTGGGGACTGTTTGGTGCCGGTGGCATGGTGGTTGCCATGCTGCTGCCGGTCATTGTCCTCATCACCGGTCTGCTGGTGCCCATGGGTATCATGGACGTGGAGACCATGAGCTACGAACGCGCACTCGAGTTCGCCAGCTCCTGGTGGGGTGCCTGCATCCTGCTGGTGATCATCGCCCTGCCCATCTGGCACGGCATGCACCGCATCTACCACGGCCTGCACGATCTGGGGATCCACACCACCAAGCTGCACCACTATGTGTTCTATGGCTTCGCCTTCCTGGTGTCCGCCATCACTCTGGGTCTGCTGATGGTACTGGTATTCCAGTAAGCGCATCCTGACGCAATGACAAACCGGGCCAAGCGCCCGGTTTTTTATGCCCCCTCGGCGGCTCACGCCGCAGCCCGATAGCGGGCATGCTCCCTGGCTGTGCCAAGGCACTCAGCAACGTTCAATGCCAACTATCAGCCCCGTCACCAGAGCGTCGGCGCCGGTTCACGGCCGTTTTCCGCGTAGTAGAGCGACGGCAAAAACTGCGCCAGATAGCTGAACTCGCTGTAGCAGTGGCGCATCAAGTTGAAGCCTACCTCGTCCGGTACCTCGTCAAACGGATTGGTACAGGCCTTGCCCAGCAGGAAGCGGCTGCGCAGCACATAGCCATAGGAAGTATCGCGCGCCAGGTGCAGCATCTCGCCATCCAGCGGCGCCCCCTGTTCATCCAGGGCTACCTCGTCGCCAAAGCCGATGCGGGCGCAGATGGAGGCAGAGAGTGCCTGCGTCTCCCGCGCCTCCTGCAGCGGTTGCGGGGCGAACACCTCTTCGGCACAGTGGAACTTGAGGCGGGCCGCCACCGGTGGCAGCTCGGCAAGCCACTCCACCGCATCTATGCTGGCCCCCACATAGCGCTCTCCTCTTTTCCAGTGATGGTCCCAGCCCCGGTGCTCGACGTGGTCGTGCGGGTGCCACCACCTGATGTGCTGGGTCGTCTCGAAGAAGGTGAACCACCAATCCAGCATGCGCCCCTTGCAGCCGTGCAGATCGGTGCGGATGGCGACCGTCAGCAGGCCGTCAGTGCTGCGGGTCAGGCCCATTTCCAGGCGCAGCGGCTGCGGCCTGAGCAACTCATTGATGTCATTGACGCCCCAGGGGGCAAACAGCGGGGAAGTATCCATGATGAGACTCCAACAAATTAGGAAACGAATTTCGTTTCCTAATTTAAGCTATGCCTGTATGCTGGGTCTGTCAATGCTTTCCAGGAGCCCATCATGTCACAGCAAACCGATGAAGAGACACGCTCACGGGGCCGCCCGCTCACCCCGGAAGCCGACCTGCGCGCCGCCCTGGCCGAGGCGACGCTGACCTTGTTGCTCAAGGGGGGCTACGGCGCCGCGACCGTGGATGCGGTGGCCAAGCAGGCGGGAGTTGCCAAGAAAACCCTCTACCGCTTTGCCGCCAACCGCGACGAGCTGGTGGCGCAGGCGGTGCGCAGCTGGACCGATGCCTTTCAACCGGCCTTCGAGCAGGATGCAGCTCACCCAGGCGCGCTGGGGGAGATGCTGCAGCAGGGCTTGCAAGCCATTGCCAGCCAGGTGTTGAGCGCGCAGGCTGTGGGCATGTTCCGGCTGCTGCAGCATGATTTCGCGGGGCGCGATGCCCTGCTGGCGGCCTATCAGGAGAACGGCATTGCCCGCGGCAGGGCGACCCTGGCGGCATGGTTGCAGCGCCAACAGCAACTGGGCTGGCTGCGCGAGCTGGACACCGCCCAGACCAGCGACCTGCTGCTGGCGATGACCATGGCGGAGCCGCTGCGCCAGATGGCGCTCGGCTTGCTGGCACCGGGCAGCGACATCCGCGCGCGTATCGCCGCCGCCGTTGCCCTGGTTCTGCCCGGCCTGGTGCGGGGGTAAACCCCTCGGCAAGGAACCTGCACCACGGCAACGGGCGATGACATCCGAACGCGAAACCTGCCGAAGAGCCGCCGCCAGCCCCCCATCACCACCATAAAAAACCGGGCGTCAGGCCCGGTTGTTGATGGTGGTCACTCTGTCGGCGGCAAAAAGCGGCGCATCACCTCGTCGCTGTAACCGCTGTCCTGAAACTCGATGAACACCTGATTGAGGCGGGTCACCAGCTCATAGGCCCGTGGCGACCCCTTGCTCACCAGCAGATAGAAGCCCTTGCGGCTGGGCAGGGCGAGGTTGAGCAGGCCGCTCTCGCTCTGGTAGATGCCAAGGCCGATGCCGCTCATCAGCGGCTCAATCTCGCTGGGCAAGAAGTCGCAGCGATCGCGCCCCAGCATGTCCAGCGCCTGCTGCAGTTGCTTGACCCGGCGCGGCTCCAGCGCCAGTCCGTAAGGGGCATAGTTGTAGCCGATCACCCCGCACACCCGGGAGCGATTGACCGTCTGCAGATCGGGCGCCTCGGGAAAGCGCCGCTTGAGGTAGAAAAATCCGAGGTGGGTGTAGTAGAGCGGCACGCTGTAGAAGGCATATTCCGCCCGCTCCGGCTTGTAGCTGGCATCCCAGGTCAGCTCGCACAAACGGTTCTGGCGATAATCGGCCAGCTCCTGCTGCACTCGCGCCCAGGGCAGATAACGGATCTTGTAGGGCAACCCGAGCTTTTGCAGGGCCTCGAGCACCTGGGTCGTGGCGGAGCCGGTGAGACGGCGGGTGTCGGGCATGCCATCCTTGCGCTCCCAGTAGGTAAAGGGGGCCCACTCGTTGCCCTCCCCCAGACAGATCTGCACCTCGGGCTGGGCCGCCTCCACCAGCCCGGCCAAACCCCATCCCAGCAGCAACAACATGGATCGCGTCATCGTCTCCCTCCTTCGCTTCCCTTGCAGCTTAGTTCAGGTGGGGATGACGATCCCCGTCAGGGTGCTCCCTCCTGCCACAGGGCCAGCAGGGGTGCGGGGATGGCGCCGTAGCGCAAGGTCGGGGTCTGGTGCCAGTCGGCCAGCCGCTGCAGCGCTTTGGCCAGATCCTGCGCCAGGGTCCGGGTCACCCTGACTCCCGCTTCCAGATAGAGGCTCTTGATCTCGAAAATCCCCTGCTGGCGATGGGCCTTGGCGTCCATCCTGCCCACCAGCTTGCCGCGATGCAGCAGCGGTAGCACGAAGTAGCCGTACTGGCGCTTGGGCGCCGGGGTGTAGCACTCGATGCGATAGTCGAACTGGAACAGCTCGCTGGCCCGTTTGCGATCCCAGACCAGCGGATCAAACGGCGACAGCGCCGTGGTGTGGCTGGCCTTGAGGGTACCGGACTGGGCCTGGGCCAGCTCGTCTGCCAGCGAGCCGTGCACAAAGGCGCCGTGCTGCCACCCCTCCACCCGCACCGGCAGCAGCTCTCCCTCGTCCGCCAGCTGGTGGAGCAGGGCGTCGTATTTGCCGCGTCGCAACCGATAGTAGTCGGCCACCCAGCCGGTCTTGACCAGCCCCAGCGCCCGGCAACTGGCTCGCACCATCTCCCTTTGCGCCTGTTCCAGGCTCGGCAGATCCCGCTCGTCGCGCCACTCGGGCATCACCCGCTCGGCCAGATCGTAAACCCGCTGGAAGTTGCGCCGCTCGCGCACCATCAGCTGACCTGCGGTAAACAGCACCTCCAGGTGGCGCTTCTCCGGCTTCCAGTCCCACCAGCCGTTGCCCTTCCCCTCCTTGCGTTCAAAATCCGCCGCCCGCACCGGGCCGTGCTGGCGAATGCGCTCGATGATCTCGCCAATCTCCTGCTGATGGGTGGCGAGCCAGTTGGCCGAAAACTTCCAGCCCATGGCGGCGGGATCCAGCATGCGGTGGCGCAGCAGGCGGTAATCCTCGCGCGGCACGAAGCAGGCCTCGTGCGCCCAGTATTCGAAGATCTCGCCATCGGCCAGCAACTGCTCCAGCCAGCGCGGATCGTACTGCCCCAGCCGGCTGAACAGCACCAGATAGGGGCTGCGGGCCACCACCGAGATGGTGTCTATCTGCAGCAGCGCCATGCGGCGAATGGTAGCCAGCAGGTCGGCCGCTCGCGCCTTGCCGCGGCGTGGCGTCAGCAGGCCCTGGGCCGCCAGTTGCAGATGACGGGCATCCTGCAGTGAAAGATGGGGAATCGACATGACGAACCACTCCTTGGTATCGGGGGGCGGGCGGCGCCTGGGACTCAATGCAGGGAAACAGGCAAGCGGGCCCCGCCAATCAGGCCATCAGCATGCCCAAGCCGCCGCCAAATGAAAATGCCCCGTTCAGGGTTTGGTGATGACCGCCACATCCGCGTGGGGAAACTCGACCTGCGCCTGCCAGCGGGCTGCCAGGGCCCGAAAGGAGGCCTCGGCGAAGAAGACGATGTGGGTCGGATCGTGGCGATAGCGCCACTGCCGGAAGCGCTCATCCCCCAGCACCCGCTGAGTCTGCAGCACCAGCAGGCCGCCGGGCTTGAGGCAGCCCCACAGCCCGTCCAGCACGGCGCGCGGGGTGGCGATGTGCTCGATCACTTCGGTGCTGGTGATGAAGTCATACTGCTGCGCCAGCAGCTCGGGCTCATCGGCATAGAACTTGTCGTAGCCCGCCATCTGGTAGCCCGCCTCGCGCCCCATGGCGATCAGCGCCGGGCCCGGGCCGCAGCCAAAATCGAGGCCGCTGGCTGGCGGAGGCAAACGGCGCTGCACCTCGCCGAAGGCCCGCTGTAGAAACTGGCGATAGCGAGGGTCATCCACCTGGTTGTCGTGGCCGTCATAGACCGCCTTCTCGCGCGCAGGATCCAGGTGCTCGGCCGCATCCAGCCAGACCAGCTCGCAGGCCCGGCAGCGATGGTACAGCTTGCCGGCCACCGGCAGCTCATAGGCATCGGCGGCGCAGCAGAGCGGGCAGGATAAGGGGGTCATGGCATCTCCTCTCGAAAGCGGGGCGGTCAAAAGTGGCCGCAGCTTGCCTGCCCGCCTGACGGCTGACAAGGTTTTTGTCCGGCAGCCCCGTGTTCGGATCGCGGCTTTACCTCTCTTTTCAACCAGTTGCCTCTGCGTGAAACAGATTTTTTACCTCTTAAGGGTTTCTTAAGTTTGCCCCTTTAGTCTGATGACAATCGACAAGAAGGAGCCATCCATGACCACCGACATTCAAGCACCCTATCGGCTGACGCTGGCCGATACCCCGCAACAGGTCATGGCACTGCAAAGCTACATCCAGGCCGCCTACAGCCAGGAGTTCAACGCCCGCATTCCCCATTTTCTGCCCTGCCTGCTCGGCCTCTACCGGGCCGACGGCCTGCTGGTCGGCGCCTGCGGTCTCAAGCTGGCCGGCAGCGAGCGCCTCTATCTGGAACAGTACCTGGAGCAGCCCATCGAGGCCGCCATCGAAACCCGGCTCGGCGCCCCCGCCCGGCGTGATCGCATCGTCGAGGTAGGCAACCTCGCCTGCAGCGAGCCCGGCAACGCCCGCCTGATGTTTGCGGCGCTCTGCCGCCTGCTGTGCGACAACGACCTCGACTACGTGGTGTTCACCGGCACTGCCAAGTTGCGCAACAGCTTTCACCGCCTCCACCTCACCCCGGTCGAGCTGGCCCCCGCCCAGGCCGACAAGGTGGGGGACGACGCCAGCGCCTGGGGCGCCTATTACCACTGCCAGCCCAAGGTGATGGTCGGCGATCTCGGCCTCGGACGGCAGGCCTTGGCCCAGGGCAGCCTGCTGCTCTCGCTGCTGGCACCCATGCCGTCCCTGTTCAACTGCCCGCACCGGAGCGCCTTATGATGCTGTTTGACCAAATCGCCTACTTCGCCCGCCAGACCCCCCACAGCCCGGCTCTCGCCAGCAGCCAGCACAGCCTCAGCTACGAGGCGCTGTGGCAGCAGCTGCCGCCGCTGGCAGACCGCCTGCAGATGGCCGGGATCAGCCGGCTGGCGCTGCAGCTGGACAACGGCCTGCCCTGGGCGCTCATCGATCTTGCCTGCACCATGGCCGGCATAGTAGTGATCCCGATCCCCCACTTCTTCAGCCTGGAGCAGCAGGAGTGGCTGCTGGAGAGCAGCGGCGCCAACGCCCTGATCGGCCCCTACCACCCCGGTTGGCAGGCCAGCGATCCGCTGCAACTGGCGGTCGGCGAGCTGCCTCTGTGGCGCCGTATCCCTGCCCGGCTGCCGCCGCTGCCGGCCGGCACCGCCAAGATCACCTATACCTCCGGCACCACGGGGCAGCCCAAAGGCGTCTGCCTGTCGCTGGCCCAGATGATGGCGGTCTGCGCCTCGCTGGCCGAGCGGGTCGCTCCGGCCAACGTCGAAAAGCACCTGACCCTGCTGCCGCTCACCACCCTGCTGGAAAACCTGACCGGCCTCTATGTGCCGCTGCTCACCGGCGCCTGCAGCCGCATCCCCTCGCTGGCAGAGCTCGGCTTTGCCGGCTCCAGCAAGCTGGACCCGGCCACCCTGACCCAGGCCCTGCTGCGCTGGCCCACCCACAGTCTGGTGCTGGTGCCCGAGCTGCTGCGCCTGCTGCTGGCCCTGTGCAGCGCCAACCCGGCGCTGGCCGAGCAGCTGGCCGGCCTGCGCTTCGTCGCGGTGGGCGGTGGCAAGGTCTCGCCCGAGCTCATCAGCCGGGCCCGCAAGCTGGGGCTGCCGGTCTACGAGGGATACGGCCTGTCGGAGTGCGGCTCCGTCGTGGCCCTCAACGGCCCCGACGGCCACAGCCTGGGCAGCGTTGGCCAGCCACTGCCCCACTGCCGAGTATCGATCGCCGCTGACGGCGAGATCCTGGTAGAGGGAGCCGCCATGCTCGGCTATCTGGGCAGCGACGAGCCGACGCCAGCACGGGTCGCCACCGGCGATCTGGGCCACCTGGATGATGAGGGGTATCTGCACATCACCGGGCGCAAGAAGAACGTCCAGATCACCGCCTTTGGCCGCAACTTCTCCCCCGAGTGGATCGAGGCGGAAGCCCAGCTCTGTCCGGCCATCGCCCGCATCGTGATCTTCGGCGACGGCCAGCCGGCCAACGTCGCCCTGATCCAGCCACTGCCCGGCGCCGACGCCCAGCTGGCCCAGCAGATCGAGCAGCTCAATCACCGCCTGCCCGACTATGCCCGCATCCATCACTGGCTGCCGGTGGCACTGGATCAGCATCCGGAGCTGCTGACCGCCAACGGTCGCCCCCGTCGCGAACGAATTTATCACCACTTTTCCCGGCAGATCAGCCAATGCCTTACAGGAGAGACCTCATGAGCTTCTATCAAGTGCTGCAACAAGCCACCGCCCCGGCCCGGGAGCATCTGTTCAACGCCCCCATCATAGAGGCGTGCCGCAAGGGGGAGATCTCCCGCGACATCTACCTGCGCTTCCTCTCCCAGGCCTTCTATCACGTGCGCCACACGGTACCGCTCTTGATGGCCACCGGCGGCAAGCTGGGTCAGGAGTATGAGTGGGTGCGCGGCGCCATCGCCGAGTACATCGACGAGGAGTACGGCCATCAGGAGTGGATCCTGAGCGATATCCGCGCCTGTGGCGGCGATGCCGAGGCAGTGCGCCACGGCCAGCCCGAGCTGCCCATCGAGCTGATGGTGGCCTTCCTCTACGACCAGGTACAACGCGGCAACCCCATGGGTTTCTTCGGCATGGTCCAGGTGCTGGAAGGCACCAGCGTCGCCATCGCCCTGACCGTGGCCGATCAGCTCAAGGCGGGTCTCGGCCTGCCCCCCCAGGCCATGAGCTATCTGAGCTCCCACGGCGCGCTGGATCAAGAGCACCTCAAGTTCTTCGAGTCCCTGATGAATCGGGTGGAGAGCCCGGCCGATCAGGCGGCCATCATTCACTCGGCCAAGGTGGTCTACCGCCTCTACGCCGACATGCTCTATCAACTGACGGAAAACCAGACATCATGAAGCTTGAAGGAAAACTCGTGCTGCTCACGGGCGCCAGCGGCGGGATCGGCGAAGCGCTGGCCCAGGAGCTGGCGACCCAGGGAGCGCGCCTGTTGCTGCACGGACGCAGGGCCAGTGCGCTGGAGCGGCTGTGCAAGGAGCTGCCGCACCCGGAGCGCCACCAGACGGTGATCGCCGATCTGGGCTCGCCCCAGGAGCGGGCCAAACTGCTGCAGCACCCGGCGCTGGACGAGGGGCTGGACGTGCTGATCAACAACGCCGGCTGCAACCAGTTTGCCTGGCTGGAAGATCAGAGCAGCGAACAGGTGGAGCGCCAGCTGCTGCTCAACGTCGAGGCGCCGATCCAGCTCACCCGCATGCTGCTGCCCCGCCTGCGCAAGCCGGCGGTCATCATGAACGTCGGCTCCAGCTTTGGTGCCATCGGCTACGCCGGCTACAGCGTCTACTGCGCCAGCAAGTTCGCCCTGCGCGGCTTCAGCGAGGCGCTCGGCCGCGAGCTGGAGGGCACCGGCATCCAGGTGCTGCACTTTGCCCCCCGCGCCACCCGTACCCGCCTAAACTCGGAGGCGGCCTACGAGATGAATGCCGAGCTCGGCACCCACACCGACAGCCCGCAGGACGTGGCCGAGGAGGCCGTCATCGCCCTGTGCAACGAAACCCGCCGCAGCTGGCTCGGCTGGCCGGAGAAGCTGTTCGTGCGGCTCAACGGCCTGCTGCCCGGCCTGGTCGACCGGGCGCTGGCCAAGCAAAAACCCATCATAGAGCGCTATGCCCGCCACGCGGCGCCCGCTGCCGGCAATCCGGGGCACACCACTTCCGTCATGACAGAGAAGGAACGTTAAGATGAAGCACGCCACTTTCCGCCCCCGTTTCACCCACGGCGCCCTCCTGCTGCTCATGCTGGGCTCGGGGATGGCCCAGGCCGCCGATACCCTGCCCGTCATCCAGCAGCAGTGGGCCGTCTGTCAGTATCAGCAGACCGGCAAGGCCAAGGAGAGCTGCCTCGAACAGCTGAGCAGCCAGGCCGATCAGGCCAGCGCCAAGGAGGCCTTTCGCACCGACCTGCTGATCTGGTCGGCCATCGTCAAGAGCACCTGGGCCGGTGCCAAAGGTGGGCTGGGGGCGCTGGGTCTGGTCAAGGAGGCCAAGGCCAAGCTGGAGATCGCCCTCAAGCAGGACCCCAAGGCGCTGGACGGCTCCGCCTACACCAGCCTGGGCTCGCTCTACTATCAGGTGCCGGGCTGGCCGGTGGGCTTTGGCGATGACGAGAAGGCCGAGCAGCTGCTCAAGCAGGCGCTGGCCATCAACCCGACCGGCATCGATCCCAACTTCTTCTACGGCGACTTCCTGCTGGATCAGGGTCGCAAGGCCGAGGCCAAGGGCTATCTGGAGAAGGCGCTGAGCGCCCCGCCCCGGCCGGGTCGCGAGCTGGCGGATCAGGGTCGACGCATCGAGATCCGCGATCGCCTCGACAAGCTGTAAACCCAAGTCGGATCAGAGCGCTATTTAAACTCTGCCCACCAGCTTGCATACTGGTGGGCAGCGTCTTTTGAGAGGAATAACAATGCGGATCCTGTTGGTGGAAGATGATGTGATGCTGGGCGACGGCATGGTGGATGCCCTGCGCAGCAGTGGCTACACGGTGGACTGGCTGCAGCAGGGGCTGCCCGCCCTGTCGGTACTCAAGAGCGAGGAGTTTGCCGCGCTCATTCTGGATCTCAACCTACCGGACATCGACGGCATCAGCCTGCTGCGCAAACTGCGCCGGGAAGGCCAGACGCTGCCGGTGCTGATCCTCACCGCCCGCGACGCCCTGGACGACCGGGTGCTGGGGCTGGATGCGGGCTCCGACGACTACATGGTCAAGCCGTTCGCCCTGCAGGAGCTCAACGCCCGCCTGCGCGCCCTGGTGCGGCGCAGCAAGGGCCAGGCCCAGGCGGTGCTCGAATACGGCGAGCTGCAGCTCTATCCCGAGTCCCAGCAGGTCACCTATCGGGGCGAGCCGGTCAAGCTCACTCCCCACGAATACAAGCTGCTGCAGGAGCTCATCACCCAGAGCGGCCGGGTGCTGAGCAAGGATCAGCTGCAGCAGAGCCTCTACGGCTGGGACGAGGGGGCCGAGAGCAACGCGGTGGAGGTGCACATTCACCACCTGCGCAAGAAGTTCTACAGCGATCTCATCCGCAATATCCGCGGGGTCGGCTACATAGTCCCCCAGCTTGAACAGGCCCAGCGCCGGGACCACCGGGCATGACGCGTCCCCGCTCCATCCGCCGCTTCCTGCTCTCCGGCATCCTGGCGCTGGTCAGCGCCAGCCTGGCCATCAGCGCCCTCATCGGTTATCTGGAGGCCAACCACGAGATGGAGGAGCTGTTCGATGCCCGTCTCGCCCAGTCCTCCCGCATCACCAACCAGCTGCTCAGCCGCTATCTCGAACAAAATGGCGAGCTGCCCGCCAACGGCACCGTCTATCAGGACTGGGAGCAGCACAACCCGGATCAGTGGCAGAAGGACACCAGCTTCAACCTGCGGGGGGAGGACAGGGAGCTCACCCCCTTCGGCCACGAATTCGAGCGCAACCTCTACTTCCAGTTGCTGAGCGAGCAGGGCCACATACTGCTGCGCTCCCCCAGCGCCCCCAGCCAGCCCCTCGGCGTCCTGGCCCCCGGCTTCAACAACGTCACCAAGGACAACCACGAGTGGCGCACCTTCACCCTCTACAACCAGGACGAGCACACCTGGCTCATCGTGGCGGAGCGGGATGACGAGCGCAGCGAGCTGGCCAGCAAGATGGCCACCCTGGCCATGCTGCCGCTGCTCATCACCCTGCCCTTCCTGCTCGGCCTGCTGTGGTGGCTCATCTCCCGCGGGCTGGCGCCGCTGCGACAGCTGGCCCAGGCCATAGGCGAACGCCACCCGGCCAACCTGAGCCCGCTCACCCTGAAGATCCGGGCCCAGGAGCTGACCCCGCTCACCAACGAGATCAACCGGTTGATGCACGCGCTTGCCGATACCATAGAGCGGGAGAAGCAGTTCACCAACGAGGCGGCCCACGAGCTGCGTACCCCGCTGGCGGTGCTGCGCATCCACAGCGAGAACGCGCTGGCCGCCGAGGATACCGAGAGCCGTCAGCACTCCCTGCAGAAGATGCTGCTGGCGCTCGATCGCAGCGATCGGCTGCTGCGCCAGCTGCTGACTCAGGCCCGCATCGACAACCAGCAGGGTCTGGAGCTGACCGAGCTCAACCTGAACCAGCTGCTGCAGGGCACCCTGGCCACCCTGGCCCCCATCGCCCTGAAAAAGGATCAGCAGCTGTCGCTGGAAGGCACCGAGCAGCTGACAGTGATGGGGCAGGCCACCCTGCTGGAGCTGATGTTCAGCAACCTCATCGACAACGCGCTGCGCTACACCCAGGCGCAGGGCGAGATCGCGGTCGAGGCGCGCCAGGAGGGGCACAGGGTCAGGGTCGACATTCGCGACAACGGCCCCGGCATCCCCACCGCCGCCCTGTCGCGCCTGTGCGAGCGCTTCTTTCGGGTCAATCCCCAGCAGGGGGACGGGGTCGGCCTCGGCATGGCCATCGTCTCGCGCATCGCCCAGCTGCACGGCGCCGATCTCGACATCCACAACCGGCCGGAGGGGGGACTGGAGGTGAGCGTGCTGCTGCCCGCCCCCTCCCGCCCTGCCTGATCATCACCATCAAAAACGGGGGCCTGGCCCCCGTTTTTTTATATCGTTCACTTCCCTCAGCGGCAGCTCGGCTGCACCGTGAAGGTGCGACTCGAATCCACCGCGCCGAGATCCGCCAGCAGGCGGCGCCCCAACAGCACCGGATAGATCATCTTGCTGCGATCCCGCAGGGTGAACCACTCCTCATACACCTTGTCGCCCAGGCAGATGGACATGGTGACCGTGGGGCGCTGCTCCATGCCGCCGGCGCCAAGCACCGTCACCATGTGCTCCACCGGCCGCTCCAGGGTCTGGCTCACCTGCCGGTCGGTATTGGCATCGGTCACCTGCAGGGTAAAGCGCACCCAGGACTTGCCGTCACGCTTGAAGTGGCGCAGATCCCGCGCATCGAGCGAGGAGGTAAGCGCCCCGGTATCCAGCTTCATCTTCACCGCCACCCCGCTCGGCATGATGAGTCCCTTCTCAATCCAGCCATAGACGGCGGGATCGGCAGCGGCCCGAGCCGCTCCCGGCAGGGCGAGACCGACCAGCAACAGCAGCGGCATCATTCGCAATCCGAACATCTTCACTCCTTGTCAGGGCAGGGCCGACGCTGGCCCGAGCAGCCCAGAGTGGGGATGGAAAAGGCGGCTGTCAACTGGTGAACGTGGCCGCCTCGCCGCCACCAGCGCGGCCATGGCTCGTAACGTCAGGATCACGCAGCAGCCTGCCAGACAGGATTCAATCGAGATCTTTCAAGTGGACGAACGGGGAGACATGAGCGGGGCTGGATGAAACCCAAGGCTGCGCTCAGGTTGTGACGCCAAAGGCTACCACAACGCTGAGTGAATTATCAGTCTTGTTCCGACGGGATTTTTGCCTACACTGTTGTAAACCGGAGGGCCTGAAAACCACCGGTTTTTTTGCGCCTGCCGAAAAGTTGCCACTGCAAAGTGACCTATCAAACAAGGCTCAATAAGGAATTCGTAATGCGTATCGAAGAAGACTTGAAGCTCGGTTTCAAGGATGTCCTGTTCCGCCCCAAGCGCTCTACTCTCAAGAGCCGTTCCCAAGTCAGCCTGACCCGTCAGTTCACCTTCAAGCACACCCAGACCCAATGGCAAGGGGTGCCCGTCATCGCCGCCAACATGGATACCGTTGGCAGCTTCGCCATGGCGCGTACCCTGGCCAGCTTCGAGATGATGACCGCAGTACACAAGCACTACAGCCTTGCGCAGTGGCAAACCTTCGTCAACGAGACCGACCCGGCGCTGCTGGGTCATGTGATGGTCTCTACCGGCACCTCCGAGGATGACTTCACCAAGACCCGCCAGATCCTGGCCATGTCCAGCGCCCTGCGCTTCATCTGTGTCGATGTGGCCAACGGCTACTCCCAGCACTTCGTCGAGTTTCTGCGCAAGATCCGCGAGGCCTGCCCGAACCACGTCATCCTGGCGGGCAACGTGGTCACCGGCGAGATGGTGGAAGAGCTGATCCTCTCCGGCGCCGACATCGTCAAGGTCGGCATAGGCCCGGGCTCGGTCTGCACCACCCGGGTCAAGACCGGCGTCGGCTACCCGCAGCTCTCCGCCATCATCGAGTGTGCCGATGCGGCCCATGGTCTGGGCGGTCAGATCGTCGGTGACGGCGGCTGTACCTGCCCGGGGGATGTGGCCAAGGCGTTTGGCGGCGGCGCCGACTTCGTGATGCTGGGCGGCATGCTGGCGGCCCACGAGGAGTGTGGCGGCGAAATCGTCGACGTGGATGGCGAACCCTTCATGAAGTTCTACGGCATGAGCTCCTCAAGCGCCATGGACAAGCACGCCGGCGGCGTCGCCGAATACCGCGCCTCCGAGGGCAAAACCGTGCTGCTGCCCTATCGCGGCCCGGTCGAAAACACGGTGCGTGACATTCTGGGCGGGGTGCGCTCCACCTGCACCTACGTCGGTGCCAGCCAGCTGAAAGAACTGACCAAACGCACCACCTTTATCCGGGTACGCGAGCAAGAGAACAACGTCTACGGCAAGGAGTAACCTGCCGCAGCCACCGTCACGCGCTGACGGTTAGAAGCCAGCCAACCGGTGTGCTACCCTGCGCACCGGTTTTTTTGTATCTGGATGCCCTGACATGACCAGCCCCCTCCCCCAATTTGACTGGGATATCTTCTGCTGCGTAGTGGACAACTTCGGCGACATCGGCGTCACCTGGCGGCTGGCCCGCCAGCTGAAACAGGAAGGCGCGCTCCCGACCCACGGCAATGAGGTTCAAGTGCGGCTTTGGGTGGATGATCTGGCCAGCTTCGCCCGCATCTGCCCGGGGCTCGACCCCGCGCAGGATAGCCAGTGGGTCGATGGCATCCATATCCAGCACTGGCACGACACCCTGCCGGCCGACACCCTCCCGGCCAGGGTGGTGATCGAGGCCTTTGCCTGCCAGCTGCCCGCCCCCTTCATTGAACGAATGGCCGAGCAGATGGCGAGTCAGCCCAAGCCCCCTTGCTGGATCAACCTCGAATACCTCTCGGCCGAGAGCTGGGTCGAGGATTGCCACGCCCTCGCCTCGCCCCAGCGGGTCGGCAACCAGAGCCTCAACAAATACTTCTTCTTCCCGGGCTTCACGGCCAGAACCGGCGGCCTCCTGTGCGAGCGCGGCCTCATCGCCGAGCGTGAGCGCTGGCAACAGGATGAAGCCGGGCTTGCCGCCTACTGGGCCAGCCTCGGCCTGCCGCCCAAGCAAGAGCACGAGCTGCGGGTCAGCCTCTTTACCTACGAGAGCCCCGCCCTGACCAGCCTGGTCAAGAGCTGGTGCCAGAGCGCCACGCCCGTCACCCTGCTGCTGCCGCTCGGACGCTCCCTCAACGACGTGCTCACCGGCGCCGGGCTGGCAGCGGCCATTCCGACGGCCAAGGCAGGCGCGCTGCTGCAGGCGGGCAACCTCACCATCAAGCTGCTGCCGATGACCGATCAGGCCGGTTACGATCGGCTGCTGTGGAGCTGCGATCTCAATCTGGTGCGCGGGGAGGACTCCTTCGTGCGGGCCCAGTGGGCCGCCCGCCCCTTCCTGTGGCACATCTATCCGCAGGAAGAGCAGGCTCACATGGTCAAGCTGGACGGCTTTCTCGACCACTATCTGGCAGAGCTGCCCACCGCCACCGGCCAGTGGCTGCGCGGTTTCAGCCACGCCCTCAATCAGGGGGAAAACTGTCGCGATTGGTGGGCGCAATGGCCGGAACACGCCGCGATATGGCTGCAACATGGGCGACCTTGGTCACAGAAGCAGCTCAGGGATGGGGATCTCGTCACTCGGCTGGTGAAATTTTTAGAAAGCCGTATATAATCTGGCAGTTTTTATCTGCCCGTATACGAACAGGAATTTTTACATGAAAACCGCACAGGAAATCCGCGCTGGTAACGTCGTCATGATCGGTACCGAGCCGATGGTGGTCCAGAAAGCCGAATTCAACAAATCCGGCCGTAACTCCGCCGTGGTCAAGATGAAGCTGAAAGGCCTGCTGAACGGCAGCGCCACCGAGACCGTATTCAAGGCCGACGACAAGCTGGAAGTTGTTCAGCTGGAACGTAAAGAGTGCACCTACTCCTACTTCTCCGACCCCCTGTATGTCTTCATGGACACCGAGTACAACCAGTACGACGTCGAGAAAGACAACCTGGGTGACGCCCTGAACTACATGGTTGACGGCATGGAAGACATCTGCGAAGTGACTTTCTACAACGAGAAAGCCATCTCCGTAGAACTGCCGACCACCATCGTTCGCGAAGTCGAGTACACCGAGCCGGCCGCCCGTGGCGACACCTCCGGTAAAGTGACCAAGCCGGCCCGTCTGAAGGGCACTACCTACGAGCTGGCCGTTGCCGCCTTCGTAGAGATCGGCGACAAGATCGAAATCGATACCCGCACCGGTGAGTTCAAGCGTCGCGTCAACTAAGTTGACCCCTTGAATCCATGGTGAAAAAGCGAGCCTCTGGCTCGCTTTTTTTATGGGCGCACAACGCCGCCCGGCTGTATTCGAAGCGCAAACATGGCTAAATGGGCAAGCTGGTTTGTGCCATCCTCCGGAGCGCCCCATGACATCTCTGCATAAAGGTCTGTTGCTGCTGTCGACCCTGCTACTGCTGATCCTCTCCGGCTGGCAACCCTATGACCGGGCGACCTGGCTGATGGAAGTCGCCCCCGTGCTCATCGCCATGCCGCTGCTTGCCCTGACGCACCGCCGTTTTCCGCTCACCAGCCTGCTCTATCTGTGCATCACCCTGCACGCCATGGTGCTGATGCTGGGCGGCGCCTATACCTACGCCCGCGTCCCGCTGGGATTCGAGCTGCAGCAGTGGTTAGAGCTCAGTCGCAACCCCTATGACAAGATTGGCCACTTCTTTCAGGGCTTTGTGCCCGCCCTGGTGTGTCGGGAGATCCTGCTGCGCGGAGGTTATGTGCAGGGCCGGCGCATGCTGGCGTTTCTGGTGGTCTGCGTGGTGCTCGCCATCAGCGCCACCTACGAGTTCATCGAGTGGGGGGCGGCCCTCGCGCTCGGCCAGGGAGCGGATGAGTTTCTCGGCACCCAGGGCGACCCCTGGGATACCCAGTCCGACATGTTCTTCGCCCTGATTGGCGCCGTCAGTGCCCTGCTGCTGCTCTCCTCCCTGCACGACCGCAAGCTGGCCGGGCTCGCCAGCCCCGAGCGGCCGTCACCCTAGCACTGCCACTTCCCCCTTCAGAAAACCGGCCTGGTGCCGCTAACCCGAGTAACCGGGGAGCGCACTATGGCCAGATTGTTCTTATCACTGCTGTTACTGACCCTGCTGGCAAGCAACCCCTTGCAGGCCAGCGAGGGCACACCGCTGACGCCGCTCGACTACTGGCAGAACAACGACTGGCAGGGGCTGCCCAACAGCACCCAGATCGACAAGCAGACAGTGCTGTTCGCCAAGCACGATAGCGACAGCTATGTGGGGCTGGCCATCCTCTTGCCCGACTGGCAGCGCAGCGGCCAGCTGTGGCAGCTGACCCGGGCCCTCGGCCGGCTCGGCTTCGACACCCTGCTGCTGCTCCCCTCGCCCCAGCAGACCGAACTGGACCCCGCCGCCGAGAAAAAGCAGCAGGCCATCGACGACTTTCGCAAGCAGTTCGCCACCCGCATCAGCAAGCTGGGAGATGCCAAGCTGCAGGAGGGGGGCTTCAAGCTGATTCTGGCGCAAGGCACCGGCGCCGCCTGGGCCACCAACCTCATCGCCAGCGAACAGCTGCCCGCCCCCGATGCGCTGGTGCTGCTCGACGGCTTCTTCCCCGACCAGCAGAGCAACCAGATCTTCGCCAAGGAGATCGCCCAGGCCACCATGCCGACCCTCGACCTCTATCAGGAAGATGGCGGACGCTGGCCGCTGCTGGCCGCCGAGGCACGCAGAAGCGAGAGCCGCCGCAGCCACAAGCTCAACTACCGCCCCTACGCCCTGCTGGAGCTGGATGAAACGCCGACCCGGATCCAGGGCTGGCTCACCCACCTCGGCTGGCTCTGACCCGAAAAATGCCGCCTGCCTCACATCCGGCGCGATTGCCAAGCCGTTGATGCGCAGCAAACTGGCCCTCGGTCGCCGATGTTTGGCATCATGAACGCCTCAACGGCAGGAGGCTCCATGCAGCAAATTGTGTTTCTCGACAGCGATACCCTGGATACCGGCATCACCCTGCGCCACCCCGACTTTCCCCATCACTGGCAGAGCTACCCGAGCACGGCCCCCGAGCAGGTGGTGGAGCGACTCAAAGACGCCAGCATCGCCATCATCAACAAGGTACGCATCGGCGCCGCCGAGCTGGCCCGGCTGCCGGACCTGAAACTCATCGCGCTGGCTGCCACCGGCAGCGACAACGTGGATCTGGAGGCGTGCCGCGCCGCCAACGTCGGCGTCTGCAACATCCGCAACTACTCGGGCCCCTCGGTGCCGGAACACGCCATGGCGCTGATGCTGGCCCTGGCGCGCAACCTCTTCTGCTGGCGCCAGTCGCTGCTGGAGGGGCGCTGGCAGCAGAGCGGCCAGTTCTGCTTCTTCGATCACCACATCACGGATCTGCACGGCAAGCGGCTCGGCATCATCGGCAAGGGGACACTCGGTCAGGCCCTCGGCGAGCGGGCCAGGGGGATCGGCATGGAGGTGCGCTACGCCCAGAGCCAGGTCGGCGCCAGCCACGACGAGGATCGGCTGCCGCTGGACGAACTGCTGCAAAGCGCCGATGTCATCAGCCTGCACTGCCCGCTCACCCCCTACACCCGCAACCTGATTGGCGAGCGGGAGCTCGAGCTGATGAAGCCGGGCGCCCTGTTGATCAACGTCGGCCGCGGCGGTCTGGTGGACGAGGAGGCCCTGCTGCGGGCACTGGCCAACGGTCGCCTCGGCGGCGCCGGTTTCGACGTGGCGAGCGTCGAGCCGCCGCCCCCCGACCACCCGCTGATGCAGGCGCTGCAGTACCCTCACTTCATCCTCACCCCCCACGTGGCCTGGGCCAGCGAGGAGTCGATGCAGCGCCTCGCCGATCAGCTGATCGACAACATCAACGCCTTCGCCGAGGGGCGCCGCCAACACCGGCTGGTGTGAGCGGCGGTCGAGCCAAACAAGAGAGGGGCCTGTCGGCCCCTCTCTCATTGCTGGCAGCGATCAATCGTCGTCATGCCATCTGTGTTTCTTGTGCTTCTTGTGTTTCTTGTGGTGCCTGTGCTCATCGTCGTAGTAACGGTCGTTGTTGCTCTTGTGGCCATCGCCCGTCTTGGCGCCGATGGCGGAGCCGCTGGCCCCGCCGACGCCAGCCCCGATCAGCTGACCCGTGCTGCCACCCACGCTCTTGCCGATGGCCGCACCACCGAGGGCCCCGACGGCGCCACCGAGCGCCGCTTCATTCTTGTTGCCCTTGTTGGCCGTAGCGGCGCCACCGGCCGCACCGCCCAGCGCCGCCCCCACCAGGGCGCCGGTATCACCGCCCAGCTCCTTGCCGATCATGGTGCCGGCCACGCCACCCGCACCGCCACCGAGGATGGTATTGAGTGTCTCCGAGGCCTGCGCTACGCCGCTGACCAGCAGCAGTGAGCCCAGCAGGGCCAGGGCGCTCATGCCACGCTTGTTCATCTCCATGGGGTACTCCTGTCAAACCTGATTAATTTCCCCGAACTATACGATTCCCGCCAAAGGGCGCCACTGTCGCAGGAGAGCGACACCGCCTCCCGCACCGCCTGCGATGTCGTCCAATTCACACATAACACATTGAATTTTAATATGTAAATGACATCAGATGGAAATTGGGCAGCAAGCAGTGCCGGGACCCACCGAGCAGCAGCGGTCGCTTAGCCGTTATCCATATGACAGGATCTGTCAGCACCCTGCTCCTGCCGGGTCCTCTCCGTCAAAGACCAGCCATCGCGCCCCAGCCGCTTGCTCCGATAGAGACACTCGTCGGCCCGCTCGAACAGCAGCACACCGTCATCCGGGCTGTGAGCGCCGCCCACGCTCAGGGTCACCGCCTCGCGAAACTCGCGCCACTGCTGATTGCGCACCCGCGCCAGCAGCCGGGTCAGCCCGGACTCCAGCTCGCTGCGCGGCCAGGGCAGCAGGGCGGCGAACTCGTCTCCCCCGATCCGGTAGACGCAGCCACTGCCCAGCTCCGCCACCAGCAGCTCGGCCACCCGGCAGAGCACGCCGTCCCCCACCGTGTGTCCCCAGTTGTCATTGATGCGCTTGAAGTTGTCGACGTCGAACAGCAGCAGCCAGTGGGGTGTGGCACTCTCTTCCAGCTCGCTGCGACGCTGGGTGAAGGCCCGCCGGTTCATGATGCCGGTGAGGGGGTCGTGCAGCAGGGCATCCTGCCCCTGCAGAAAGCTGGCCCGCACCTGATCTATCTCGCTCAGGCTGCTGTGCACGAACCAGGTCTTCAGCTGGCAGGGAGTCTGGGTCGGATCCCGCACTATGCCGGTCAGCGAGCCGGCCACCAGCGCCTGCTCCTGATTGAACACCCGCACCAGAAAGTTGATGCTGCAAAACCAGATGGCAAACAGCGAGAGCAGCGGCAGCACCACCATCAGCAGGGCCTCCTCGAGGCCGTCGTGAAACAGCTCGGGCGGCAGATAGATGTTGAGATCCCAGTCGATCCCCTCCAGCTCCCGGCGCAGATGGCGGCCATGCCAGATCACCTCCAGTCCGCTGCCCACCACACCCGCCGTGGTCACCGGCGGCTGATAGAGCGCCATGTTGCAGCCCACCACCAGCTGATCTCCCCCCCGCGAGCTGATGTAGATGGCCGCCTGGTTGCGGCCCATGGCCCGCTGCAGTGCCTGCTGGATGGCGTTGAACGACATGTCGACCATCAGCAGGCCGAGCAGCTGACCATCCAGCCACTTTACCCGCTTGATCAGGGTCAGGATCTGCTTGTCCGAGCCGTACTCCTGATAGGGACCCAACCAGATGAGGTCATCGCCCGGCATCGACAGCGCCCGATACCAGGGCCGGCTGGCGGCACGATACTCGGCCGGCTGCTGCCAGGCCGGGTAGCTGCTGATGCGGTCCGTCTGCGGGTTGTAGAAGTAGATGTAGTGGCTGTCGCGCTTGATCTGGTGGGCAATGGCCCAGAGCGGGTTGTCGGCCGGCTCGCCGCGGGCGATGGCGGCCTTGTCCAGCGACGCCTCCAGCACCGCCAGCTGACGCTGGTTGGCCAGCACCAGCTCGTGGATCAGGGCCGCATCGAGGGAGGAGAGCATGTGGCCGTAGCCGGCCACCGTCTTGTCGATGCTGCGCAGATAGCTGGCCGTCGCCAGGGCCAGGGTCACCACCAGCACCAGGGTGCCCAGCAGCAGGGTCAACGAGGTCAACAGGTAGTAACGCCGACTAATCAACCATTGGATCATCAACACCCCGCAAAAAATTCTGTAATGCGAGGATTCTATGGCGGCCGAACAGAATCATTCATTGATTAAAATCAGCCACCCTCCGGCTAACTGACAAAAAACATATAAACGTGATACTGCTCATCCATGCCGTGGATATGTATATCAACAAAAAGTAAAAACAGTGACCACTGTGCGTTGACGGCTAACCAGGAAGGGGGTGTTATAGTCTATAGCTTGAACAATCGGAGCCGGATGGCCTTGCCAAGGACCACCGAAGACGATTCCCTGTCAAACAAAGGAGATGTTATGAGCAGTCCGTTTATCGAACAGATCAAAGTACGTCGTACCATCTATGCCCTGGGTGACCAGGTTTCCCATACGCCGGAGCAGCTGACCACTCTCATCCAGGATGCCATCAAGCACAGCCCCTCCTCGTTCAACTCCCAGAGCTCCCGCGCCGTCATCCTGTTTGGCGCCCAGCACCACAAGCTGTGGGACATCGTCAAGGCGGAGCTGAAGAAGATAGTGCCGCCGGAAGCCTATCCCCAGAGCGAAGCCAAGGTGGACGGCAGTTTCCGCGCAGGTTTCGGCACCGTGCTCTTCTTCGAGGACACCGACGTCATCAAGGATCTGCAGCAAAAATTCGCCCTCTACGCCGACAACTTCCCCATCTGGTCGGAACATGCCACCGGCATCGCCCAGTTTGCAGTCTGGACCACCCTGGCCCAGGAGAAGATCGGCGCATCCCTGCAGCACTACAACCCGCTCATAGACCAGGCGGTACACAAGGAGTGGAACCTGCCCGCCAGCTGGCTGCTGCGCGCCCAGATGCCCTTTGGCAGCATCAAGCAACCGGCCGGTGACAAGACCTTCATGGACGACGCCGCGCGTTTTCGCGTGTTCAAATAAGCGTGTCGCCCACCACCCAAGCCCCCGCTCGACGGGGGCTTTTTGTTGTCAGGCCAGCAGCGTCAGCTGCAGACCCGACACCTCCTCCACCACGCTCACCTGGCGCCAGTCCTGGATCAGGGCACTGATGTTCGGATCCAGCCGCTGCCTGCCCCCCACCTGTACCACGCGGCAACCCGCCCGCAGCGCACTGATGATACCGGCCGACGCATCCTCGAACACCAGGCAATCGGCCGCCGCCAGCCCCAGACGCTCGGCCGCCAGCAGATAGGGCTCGGGATCCGGCTTGCCATGCATCACATCCTCGGCCCCCACCAGCAGGGTGGGCAACGGCAGAGCGGCGCTGTGCAACCGATGACGGGCCACCCGCTGACTGGCGGAGGTCACCAGCGCCCAGCGCTCGCTCGGCAAACCTGCCAGCAGAGTCCGGGCCCCGGCGATGGCCTCCGCCTGGCCGGTGTGGTTGATCTCCAGCTCATCGAGCAGGGCCACCTCCTGCGCCATGTCCAGTTGCGGGGCCAGGGCACGGAGCACCTCTCGCGAGCGCACCCCGTGGCACATGGCCAGCACCGGCTCGGGCGCCAGCTGATGACGGCGACACCAGAGCCGCCATACCGTCTCCACTTCGCCGGTGGAGTGCACTAGGGTGCCATCCATGTCCAGCAGCAGGGCGCTGGCCCGCAGCACAAGCCGACTCATGAACCGACCCCTGCCAGGCCGGGTTCGCTCCCCGCCAGAATGTCGCCGAAGGCCCGCCGCTGGGCCGCCTGTTCATAGCAGGCCAGCGCCTGTTCGGCATTGCTCGCCCAGACTTGCAAGGGGCCGACCGCAAAGCCCTGATGCAGCAAGCTGGTAAGCAGCTCTCCCGTCTCCGGCGCAGCCAGCGGCTGGGCCAGCACCAGGGTTCCCTTGATCAAAAACAGATAGCGTTCGGCAGGCATGAGATGACTCCTTGTGACGGTTCGGATGGGGCCAATGGGGCCCGCTACCAGACCATTAGAACAAGGCGGTTAGATAATTTATAATCACAAAATGGCCACTTTAGATAACCACATGGAATGAAATTCGATCTGAAGCAACTGCAGGCATTCGTCACCCTGGCCGACACCGCCAACTACCGGGAGGCCGCCAACCGGCTGTTCATCACCCAGCCAGCGCTCACCAAGCAGATCCAGGGGCTGGAGCAGACCCTCGGCAGTACCCTGTTCAACCGGGGTCGCCACGGCGCCGAGCTGACCGCCATCGGCGCCCAGCTGCTCACCCAGGCGAGCGCCCTGGTCGAACACGGCAAGGGCTTTGAGCGCCATGCCATGGCGTTGGCCAGCGGCATCGCCGGGCGCCTCAAGATTGGTTTCGGCCTGTCGAGCTTCGCGCTGGCACCGGCACTGGTGGCCAGCTTCAAGCAGCAGGTGCCCGAGGTGATGGTGCATCTGCAGGACATGACCTCCGCCATCCAGCAGGAGCGGCTGCTGTCGGGCCAGCTGCAGCTCGGCTTCATGCGCCGACCCCAGGCGCCACAGTTGCAGGAGCACAGACTGCTGACCGATCGGCTGGTGCTGGCGGTGCCGACCCTGATGACGCAGCCGGATCCGGCCGCCTTCGATGTGGAGCAGGCCCTGGCCAGCCAGCCCTTGCTGCAGATGGTCGGCCACCGCTGCCCCGGCCTCAGCCAGCAGATCGCCGGCTTCCTCGGCGCCAACCGGCTGACCGGCATGATCCAGGAGGCGGAGGATATCCAGACCCTGGTGGCACTGGTGGCCGCCGGCATCGGCAACGCCATCCTGCCGCGCAGCGTCAGCTTCATCGCCGGCCCGGACGTCACCCTCTACCCCTTGTCCGGCCCCTGCTCCGAGTGGGAGATAAGCCTGGTGTGGAACCCGGAATTCGCCGATCCCATCCGCGATCGCTTCGTGCAGCTGGTCATCAATGCCCATCCGGCGCCGCAGCCAGCCCTACCGGGTCGCTGATGCGATAGGTTCAGGGCGTCGATATCAGGGGCAAGCGAGGAATCGCCACAGGGGTGAGGCAATCGAGTATCAGGCGGCCGGCAGCGCGCTGCAGCTGACGCAGTGGCAGCGATTCTTGCCCCCCTGCTTGGCCAGATAGAGCGCCATGTCGGCGGCGGTCAGCAGCTCCTCTTCCGAGACGCGGGCCTGCTGCGGCAACAGGGTGGCGATGCCGACGCTGGCGCTGAGTCTAAGTCCATCCGCCCCCGGGATCAGCAGCTCGCTGATGCCGACGCGAATGGCCTCCCCCATGCGGGAGGCGGCCTCGTCCCCGGTGTTGCCGAGGATCAGGGCAAATTCGTCGCCGCCGAAGCGGCACGGCAGATCGGTGGCCCGCTGGCAGAAGGTACTCAGCAGCTGACCCACCTGCTGCAAGAAACCGTCCCCGACCTGATGGCCGAAGTGGTCGTTGCACAGCTTGAAGTTGTCCAGATCCAGCATGATGAAGGAGATGGGGGTCTGTTCGCGCATGCTGCGCCGCCACTCGTTGTGCAGAAAGCTGTTGAACAGCCGCCGGTTCGCCAGCCCGGTCAGCGGGTCGTGCAGGGAGAGGTAGGCCATGTCCAGCTCCTGCAGCTTGCGCTCGGTGACGTTGACGTGGCTGATGGTGTAGAACTCGACCTCGATACCAGGGATGGCGGAGACCCGCATCATGAACCAGCGCTGGGTATCCGGGCTGTGACAGGGGTACTCCAGATGAAAGTGCTGCTGTTCGTGGCGCAATACCCGCCGGATCCCTTCGGCCGCCATCTGGGCCAGCGGCTCCACCGAGTTGTCGCACACCCTCAGATAGTTGACGCCCAGCCAGTCGTACCCCTTCGGCATGCCGTTCTGTTCGGCGAAACTATTCCAGGCGAGGTTGGTGTAGTGGATGACGCCATCCCGATCGATCACCGAGATCTGCTCCTCCAGCGAATTGAGCAATGCAGACAGGTATTGCGCCCGATCGGAGAAGTGAAACAGTGATCCCTGAAAATAGTCCGCCATGACCCTGCTCCTCACCCAACAACGACGCACCGTACCTGCCGCAGCCACCAGCGTAATGCCGGCGTTCCGTCCATGACGAAGGGGCATCGGCGGCCATGGCCTGCCCCCGGCCTGCAAGATAAAGATAGATGATCAACCACTTGCACCCGCCCTCATCCCCTCGTTAGTGGCCGCACCACTGGCTTTCACATGGAATGCCGTTCCCTCTTCCTCTGCCGTCCATCTTGGTATTGGGGCAGTTTTGCAAAAACCAGGTCGCCTCCTCGCAGGAGGTCATCTGGGAGCAGTACTGCCGACCGTCGCACTGACGGACGAAAGTAGGCGCCGCCTGCGGGCTGTCTGTGCTGTCCGCCGCCTGCTGACTGAAAGAAGAGCTTGGCGAAGGCGAGACCGACTCGGCCGAGAAGCGGGAGTAAATGGAGAAGATCCCGGCCAGCACCAGCAGCGGGATCAGCTTGCCGCGCCAGTTGCTGCGGCGCCGATAGGCGGGGCGCGGGCGTGCCCTGGCTGGCAGAGGCCGCTCCCCGGTCACAGCCAGCCTGCCCACAGAGGGCGCTGGTTGGGTGCCTGCCAGCGACAGCGGCCGATCCACAAAGAACACCTGCTCGGCCCTGGGTTTGCCATCCTGGCCGCTGCCAAGCAGATAGGAGACCCGCTCGCCAATCTTGGGCAGCGAGCCATCTGACTGTAGCGCCGAGATATGCACGAACAGCTCGGCTCCTTTCGGCTCGCCATCCCCCTGCTCGGGGGCGATAAAACCAAAGCCGCGCGCCTCGTTCCAGCGCACGATCCGTCCCTGATAACGCATGCACTCATCCTTGTGGCCATCGATGCTCGCTTCATGTTGCCCAAAATGGCTGCGGCCCGACAGGGGGCCGCAGACAAAATGTCAAAACAGTGAGCAAGCTCCGACTGCCGCCGGGATCAGGCCAGCTGAGCCACCTTGCAGATCTCGGCGATGCGGCCAAGCATCCGCAACGAGGCATGGTGCTCATTGGCATCCGCCGCCGCGCAGGCATCCTCCAGAATGGTGATGGCGTAATCCCGATCATGCCCCTCCCGCGCCGCCGCCTGAATGGCCCAGCTGGTACTCACCCCGCACAGATAGAGGTGCTCGATGTGGTTGGCCCGCAGCGCCGGCTCCAGCGCGGTGCCGTAGAAGGGGCTGACTCTGGGCTTGGTCAGCACCAGATCGCCCGGCTGCACGTCGAGGTCGGCGTGAAAGTCGGTGCCGCTATCGCCAAGCGACAGCGCCCCGAACTGGTGAGCCCGGCCAAACATGGGCGAGCCCTTGGGCTGCAGCAGATAGTGCGGGTCAAAACCCACCTTGATCAGCACCACCAGCCAGCCGTGGGCACGGGCATGGGCCAGCGCCTGATTGGCGTGCGCGATGGCGTCCTGTTCCAGCACATGGGCCGCCGAGGCGGCGATGCGCCCGTCCGGGTGGGCGATGTCGTTGATGAAATCGATCACCAGCAATGCCTTGTTCATGCTGCCTGCTCCCTCATGATGGCGCCGCGCGCCTTAAACCAGCCCCAGCGCATAGCGTAGCGCCATCTCCTTGAGCGGGCCCGCCTTGTCCGCCAGATTGAGGGCCAGATTGCGCGCCAGCTTGAGCGGGCCTATCTCGTTGCTGAACACCCCGTAGAAGAGATCCATCCCCGACTGCATCAGCAGGTTGTCGGGGCGGCGGCGCCGCTCATAGCGCCCGGCCAGCGCCAGCTGATGCCAGTCGGCCCCGGCCCCCTGCAGCAGATCGCGCCAGCAGGCCACGTCCTTGAAGCCGAGGTTGACCCCCTGCCCCGCCAGCGGGTTGATGGTGTGGGCGGCATCGCCCAGCAGCACCACCCGGCCAGCGTGGTAGTCGTTGGCGTGGCGGCGCACCAGCGGGAAACTCCCCTTGGCCGTCACGGCAAACCCGCCGAGCCGGCTCGGGAAGTGGCGGCGCACCTCGGCGGCCAACCCCTCGTTGCTCATGGCGGCCAGCGCCCGGATGCGGGCCGGACTGTCATACCACACCAGGGAGCCGTGCCGGCCCGGCAGCGGCAGGAAGGCGCGCGGGCCGCTCGGGGTAAACTGCTGCCAGGTGATGTCTTCCTGTTCGAAGTCGGTGTCGATGTTGATCAGCATGCAGTGCTGGCGGTACTCAAAGCGCGACACCCCGATGCCAGCCAGCTTGCGGGTGTGGGATTCGGCGCCGTCGCACGCCAGCACCCAGCGAGCGGCCAGCTCGCTGCCATCATCCAGGGTCAGCACCGCCTCGTCCGCACTCTGGCGCAGGCTCGTCACCGCCGCCGGGGTGTGGGTCTGGATGTTGGGGAAATCTTCCATGCGTCTGAGCAACGCCAGCTGCACCAGCCGGTTCTCGATGATGTAGCCAAGCTGGGGCAGGCCGAGGTCGGCGGCATTGAAGCGGGTGGCAAAACCGTCCAGCTCCCAGGTCTCCAGCCGGCGATAGGGGCACAGCCGCATCTGCTGCAGGTGCTGCCAGGCGCCGGCCTGCTCCAGCAACGCCACCGAAGCCTGACTGATGGCGGAGACCCGCAGATCCAGCGGCTGCTCGGGGGCGTATTGCTCCGGCAGCCGGGTCTCGATGACCCGCACCGAGAGACCCTGCGCCGCCAGCAGACAGGCGGTGGCGGCGCCGACCATGCCGGCCCCGACGATGGCGATATCACACTGTTCCATAACTTGATTCCTGCAAGGGGTGAGCCCGGGCAAGGGGAAAACACAGCCGGACCGAATGATCACATGATACCGCAAGGGGCGCCGGGAAACAGTGAAGGGTGTGGAGAATTAGTGCGCCAAATCAAGGAGAAAGCCGATGGCGACAGGAAGTCCGCCGGCGGCGCTCCGGCCGTGGCCGGCTGGATATTCGCTAGGCAGTCTCCGGATTGCGGAGTAAAATGCCCGGTCCTTTGACCATGCCGCATTCAAAACAAGTCAAGAGAAGCAATGAGCAAAAAACTTCACATCAAAACCTGGGGTTGCCAGATGAACGAGTACGACTCGTCCAAGATGGCCGACCTGTTGGATGCCAGCAATGGCTACACGCTTACCGAAGAGCCCGAAGAGGCAGACGTTTTGCTGCTCAACACCTGCTCCATCCGCGAAAAAGCGCAGGAGAAGGTGTTTCACCAGCTGGGACGCTGGAAGAAGCTCAAGGCAAACAAACCCGGTCTGGTGATCGGCGTGGGCGGCTGCGTCGCCTCCCAGGAGGGGGACAACATCCGCACTCGCGCCCCCTATGTGGACATCGTCTTCGGCCCGCAGACCCTGCATCGCCTGCCCACCATGATCAAGCAGGTGCAGGAGGGGCGCGGCGCCCAGGTAGACGTCGCCTTCCCGGAAATCGAGAAGTTCGACAGCCTGCCCGAGCCGCGCGCCGAAGGGGCGACCGCCTTCGTGTCCATCATGGAAGGCTGTTCCAAATACTGCTCCTTCTGCGTGGTGCCCTACACCCGCGGCGAGGAGGTGAGCCGACCGCTGGACGACGTGCTCTATGAAATCGCCCAGCTCGCCCAGCAGGGCGTGCGCGAAGTGAACCTGCTCGGCCAGAACGTCAACGCCTATCGGGGCCCGACCTTCGACGGCGGCATCTGCACCTTCGCCGAGCTGCTGCGGCTGGTGGCCGCCATCGACGGCATCGATCGCATTCGCTATACCACCAGCCACCCCATCGAGTTCACCGACGACATCATCGAGGTCTACAAGGACACCCCGGAAGTGGTCAGCTTCCTGCACCTGCCGGTGCAGAGTGGCTCCGACCGCATCCTGACCATGATGAAGCGCCCGCACACCGTGCTGGAGTACAAGTCCAAGATCCGTCGCCTGCGCGCCGCCCGTCCCGACATCACCATCAGTTCCGACTTCATCGTCGGCTTCCCGAACGAGACGGACGAGGATTTCGAGGCCACCATGAAACTCATCGAAGAGATCAACTTCGACATGAGCTTCAGCTTCATCTACAGCCCGCGCCCCGGCACCCCGGCCGCCGATCTGCCCGATGACGTCGACATGGAGGTGAAGAAAGCCCGCCTGACCCGCCTGCAGCACGTCATCAACAACCAGTCGATGCAGATTGGCCGCGCCATGCTGGGCTCCACCCAGCGTATCCTGGTGGAAGGGCCCTCCAAGCTCGACCCCATGCAGCTGTGCGGTCGCACCGAGAACAACCGGGTGGTCAACTTCGAGGGCCCGCATACCCTGATCGGCGGCTTTGCCGACGTGGAGATCACCGAGGTGCGTCCCAACTCCCTGCGCGGCAAATTCCTGCGCGGCGAGAACGAGATGAACCTGCGCATCGCCACCGCCCCGAGCGAGATCCTCGCCCGCCGCCCGGACAACGTACCGGACCCGCTGGGCGTGGCCGCCTTCACTCCCCACTAATCTGTTCACCCCATCCGGCCCCGGCCGGATGGGATCGCGTCAAGACGAGGACACTTTGAGCCGACACATCTCGACCCTGAATCTGCATCTGGAACCCGCCGACAACCAGCGTCTCGCCAGTCTGTGCGGTCCGTTCGATGACAACGTCAAACAGCTGGAGCGCCGCCTCGGCGTCGAGATCAGCTACCGTGACAACCACTTCCAGCTGCTGGGCAAGCAGGCCCAGGTGGAGGCGGCCGCCGTCATCCTCAAGCACCTTTATGTGGAAACCCAGCCGCTCAAGGGCGGCAAGGTGACCGACATCACCCCCGACATGGTCCATCTGGCCATTCAGGAGTCGCGGGTGCTGGAGCAGGATGACGAGCCGACGCCGAGCATCCCTTACGGCAAGGAGGTGACGGTCAAGACCAAGCGCGGCCTCATCAAGCCGCGCAGCCCCAACCAGGCCCAGTACATCGCCAATATCGTGCGCCACGATATTTGCTTTGGCATCGGCCCTGCAGGAACAGGCAAGACCTATCTGGCGGTGGCGGCGGCGGTGGATGCGCTGGAGCGTCAGGAAATTCGCCGCATTCTGCTGACCCGCCCGGCGGTGGAAGCGGGCGAGAAGCTCGGCTTCCTGCCTGGCGATCTCTCCCAGAAGGTGGATCCCTACCTGCGCCCGCTCTACGACGCCCTGTTCGAGATGCTGGGCTTTGAGCGGGTGGAGAAGCTGATGGAGCGCAACATCATTGAGGTGGCGCCGCTCGCCTACATGCGAGGCAGAACCTTGAATGACGCCTTTATCATCCTGGACGAGGCCCAGAACACCACCACCGAGCAGATGAAGATGTTCCTGACCCGCATCGGCTTCAACTCAAAGGCGGTGGTCACCGGCGACATCACCCAGATAGACCTGCCCCGCAACCAGAAGTCGGGTCTGCGCCACGCGCTGGAAGTGCTGCAGGATGTCGACGGCCTGTCGTTCAACTTCTTCGAATCCAAGGACGTGGTACGCCACCCGGTAGTGGCCCGCATCGTGCAGGCCTACGAGGCGTTCGATGCCAGACAGGCGGCCGATAAAGCCGCCCCCCACACCAGTAAAGAGAGTGCCCAATGAGCGTGACCCTGGATCTGCAACTAGCCAGTGCCAGCACCGACGGCCTGCCGAGCGAGGCCCAGCTGCAGGGCTGGCTCGACGGCACCATTCTCGGCTTCCAGCAGGAGGCCGAAGTGACGGTGCGCATCGTCGACGAGGCGGAGAGCAACGAGCTCAACCTCACCTATCGCGGCAAGGACAAGCCCACCAACGTGCTCTCCTTCCCGTTCGAGGCCCCACCCGGCCTGGAGCTGCCGCTGCTCGGCGATCTGGTGATCTGCCGCCAGGTGGTGGAGCACGAAGCCGCCGAACAGGACAAGCCGCTGATGGCCCACTGGGCCCACATGGTTGTGCACGGCAGTCTGCATCTGCTAGGTTATGACCATATCGAGGATGACGAGGCCGAAGAGATGGAAGCGCTCGAGCGCGACATCATGCAGGAGCTCGGTTTCGCCGATCCTTACCTGAACGACGAAGAGTAAAGAACCGGATGGTCATCGTCTTGAAACAGCCGACGCCCATCCTCATATAGCCACAACGATTTCAAGTGTGTTCATACGAGTAACCAAGAGAGAAAATGACCGACGATCACCCTAGTACCGGCTCGCCGAAGAAAACCTGGCTCGACAAACTCAGCCAACTCTTCCAGGGCGAGCCAAAAGACCGCAACGATTTGGTGGAAGTGATAGCCGACGCCGAAGAGCGCGATCTCATCGATCAGGACACCAAGGACATGATCGAGGGCGTGCTCGAAATTGCCGAGCTGCGCGTGCGCGACATCATGATCCCCCGCTCCCAGATGGTGACCATCGAGAAATCCCAGCCGGTGGACGAGATCCTGCCGGTGATCATCGAGTCGGGTCACTCCCGCTTCCCGGTGATCAACGAAGACAAGGATCACGTGGAGGGCATCTTGCTCGCCAAGGATCTGCTGCCGTTCGGGTTTGGCGGCCACCACGCCAGCGAGCCGCTGCAGCTGGAGAAGATCCTGCGTCCCACGGTGATCGTCCCCGAGAGCAAGCGGGTTGACCGTCTGCTCAAAGAGTTTCGTGAAGAGCGCTACCACATGGCCATCGTGGTGGACGAGTTCGGCGGCGTCTCGGGTCTGGTGACCATCGAGGACATCCTCGAGCTCATCGTCGGCGAGATCGACGACGAATTCGACGACATCGAGGATGAGCCGGACGAGATCCGCCGTATCAGCAAGCGGGTGTTCGCCGTCAGCGCCCTCACCGAGATCGAAGATTTCAACGACTTCTTCGGCACCCAGTTCAGCGATGAAGAGGTGGATACGGTGGGCGGTCTGGTGATGCACGCCTTCAGCCACCTGCCCAAGAAGGGCGAGGAGATCGAGCTGGAAGGCTACCTGTTCAAGGTGATGCACGCCGACAAGCGCCGCCTGCAGCAGCTGCAGGTGAAGATCCCCGACAACCATGTCGCAGCCCAGTCCGAGGCACAATAAGCCCAGGTCCTTGCCAACAGCGCCCCGCCCGTCGGGGCGCTGTTCGTTTGAGCGCACGCCACCTCTGCTTCTCCCCGGTCACAGAGCCCGTCATCGCCCTTTTATCCCCTCGCTTCGGGCCATCGGCCGGGAGGCTCGCCGTTGACCGCCTTTACGGGTTAAGATACCGGCCACTCAACCCATTGCAGTTCAATCCGAGCCTTATCGCCCGTGAAATTACAGCCCGTGAAATCAAAACTCCTGACCAGCCTGTTTGCCATGGCCTCTGGCGCCATCGCCGTGCTCGCCTTCTCGCCTTTCAACTACTGGCCGCTGGTGATCCCCTCCCTGCTCGGTCTCTACGCCCTGCTGGACAAGGCCAACCCCAAGCAGGCGGCCTGGCGCGGCTTTGGCTACGCCATGGGGCTGTTTTTGCCGGGGCTGTGGTGGATCCACGTCAGCATGACCATGTTCGGCGGCATTCCACTGCCGGTGGCTTTCGTGCTGCTGGCCGGGCTGTCGGCCTATCTGGCGCTCTACCCGACCCTGGCCTGCTGGGCCTTCGCCCGCTTCTTCAGCGGTCGCCACTGGAGCCGCTGGCTGCTCGCCTTCCCGGCGCTCTGGCTGATGGCCGACTGGCTGCGCGGCTGGGTGATGACCGGCTTCCCCTGGCTCTGGTTCGGCTACAGCCAGATTGACGGGCCACTCAAGGGCTTTGCCCCCATCCTCGGCGTGCAGGGCATCACCCTGGCACTACTGTTGACCGCCTCCGCCCTATGGCTGCTGTGGCAGAGCCGCAAGCCGGCCTGGCTGCTGGTGCCGGTGGCCCTGGTGGGCGCCGCCCAGGGGCTGATGCAGCTGAACTGGGTGACCCGCGGTGAACCGGTCAAGGTGGCGCTGGTGCAGGGCAACATCGAACAGTCCCTCAAGTGGGATCCGGAGGCGCTGGTGCCGACGGTGCGCAAGTATCAGGATCTCAGCCGCGAGAACCAGGACGCCGACATCATCGTCTGGCCGGAATCGGCCATTCCGGCCATCGAGAAGGAGATGGGCAACTACCTGGAGAGCCTGGACAAGGCGATGAAGGTGAACGATACCGGCCTGCTGGCGGGGATCATCCACTACGATCTCGAGCAGCAGCGCTTCTTCAATACCGTGCTCGGCATGGGGGTGCAGGATGCGGAAGGCAAGGAGTCCTACTACTACCAGCACAAGAACCGTTACTACAAATACCACCTGCTGCCCATCGGTGAGTTCGTGCCCCTTGAAGATCTGCTGCGTCCCATCGCTCCCTTCTTCAATCTGCCCATGTCCTCCTTCAGCCGCGGTGACGAGGTGCAACCGAACCTGATCGCCAAGGGGCTCAAGTTTGCCGCCGCCATCTGCTACGAGATCATCTTCCCGGACGAGGTTCGCCGCAACGTGCAGCCGGATACCGACTTCCTGCTGACCGTCTCCAACGACGCCTGGTTCGGCACCAGCATCGGCCCCTGGCAGCACATGGAGATCGCCCGCATGCGCGCCCTCGAACTGGCCCGCCCGCTGCTGCGCGACACCAACACCGGCATCACCATCGTCACCGAGACTGACGGCAGCATCATCGCCCAGATCCCGCAGTTTGAGGCCGGCGTGCTGCGCACCGAGGTGCGTCCCGCCCACGGCGAGACCCCCTACCTGCGCTTTGGTAGCTGGCCCATGTATGGCATCGCCGCCCTGCTGCTGGCATTGGGACTGGGGCTGCGCCCCCGCGCCCACCCCTGGGCGCGCAAGGGCTGACCCAGTCGTATAACCCGATAAATAAGAGAGGCGCCCAAGGGCGCCTCTCTTCTGTTCAGTCTGATACCCGATCAAAACCTGTTCAGGCTCTGTAACGAGAGGTCGTCAGCAAGGTGAAGAGCAGCGCAGGAACCGGAGCGTATAGATATACGTGAGGATTCCGAGCAGCACATGAGCCTTGATCACGGCCTCGCAGCAAGAGCGTGGGCAGGTTCTCAGGGGGAGAGCGGCTCACGGTGATACTCATCGGCCCCGCACTCGGGACAAGTGCCGAGCTGTTCGGGGTGCAGCACGGTATGGCGCCACTCGCAATGATCGCACACCAATACCCCGAGCCCCACCCAGTCGCCGGCCCGGTAGCCCCCCTTGTGCTCCAGCTCGTCCGCCAGCTCCTGCCACTCCACCTGAGTGCGGTCGGTCACGTCCGCCAGCCAGGACCAGGCGGTGTCTTTGAGCGCCAGCATGAAGGCGGACTCCTCCACCTGCTCATCCTTGCGCCCCTCGTCATAGTTGCCCAGATCCCGCTTCACATACTCGGCGATCAGCGCCAGCTCGTCCTGGGTCAGATCCCCGGCTGCCTCCAGATAGGCCTGCACCTTGGCGATCATCCGGTTGAGGCGCTCCCCCTGGAACTGTTCTGTCTCTTGCCACTGCTTTTGCAGCTCGGCAATGAAGGCTTCGTACCCTTTTTGACGTTTGTCCATGGCCGTTACTCCTCTACTGAACCCTGATCAGGCCCGGCTTAAGGCCCGAGGGACGCTGGCGGTTGTTGCCGCCGCAGGATATGGGTATTCTATTGCGATTTCCCAGCTGATTTATCTATCCATTTCACAGATCCGGATGTCACCAATGCAAGAGCAATACGTTCCCCAATCCATAGAACCAGCAGTGCAAAAGCACTGGGATGCCAAGAAAACCTTCAAGGCGGTGGAGAAAGTAGACAAGGAAAAGTTCTACTGCCTCTCCATGTTCCCCTATCCGTCTGGTCGTCTACACATGGGGCACGTTCGCAACTACACCATAGGTGATGTGATCTCCCGTTATCAACGCCTCAATGGCAAGAACGTGCTGCAACCCATCGGTTGGGACGCATTCGGCCTGCCGGCGGAAAACGCCGCCATCAAGAACAACACTGCACCGGCGCCCTGGACCTACGAAAACATCGAATACATGAAGAACCAGCTGAAGATGCTGGGTCTGGGTTATGACTGGGATCGCGAGCTGGCCACCTGCAAGCCGGACTACTACCGCTGGGAGCAGTGGTTCTTCACCAAGCTCTACGAGAAGGGGCTGGTCTACAAGAAGACCTCCTCCGTCAACTGGTGCCCGAACGACATGACCGTACTGGCCAACGAGCAGGTAGTGGACAACTGCTGCTGGCGCTGTGACACCCCGGTGGAGCAGAAAGAGATCCCCCAGTGGTTCATCAAGATCACCGACTATGCCGAAGAGCTGCTGAACGATATCGACAATCTGGAAGGCTGGCCGGAGATGGTCAAGACCATGCAGCGCAACTGGATTGGCCGCTCCGAAGGGGTCAACATCAGCTTCGCCATCGAGGGTCAGACTGAGCATCTGGAGGTCTACACCACCCGTCCGGACACCTTCATGGGCGTGACCTATGTCGGTATCGCCGCCGGCCACCCGCTGGCGCTGCAAGCAGCCCAGACCAATCCGGAACTGGCCGCCTTTATCGAAGAGTGCAAGAACACCAAGGTGGCCGAAGCCGAGCTCGCCACCATGGAGAAGAAGGGCATGGCCACCGGCCTCTACGCCATTCACCCGCTGGATGGCCGCAAGGTGCCGGTCTGGGTCGCCAACTTCGTGCTGATGAACTACGGCACTGGCGCCGTGATGGCGGTACCGGGCCACGACCTGCGCGACCATGAGTTCGCCACCAAGTACGGTCTCGAGATCAAGCCGGTCATCAAGCCGGTCGATGGCGAGCTGCCGAACGTGATCGACGCCGCCTACACCGACAAGGGCGTGCTGTTCAACTCCGGCGAGTTCGATGGCCTCGAGTTCCAGCCGGCATTCGATGCCATCGCCAGCAAGCTGGAGAGCCTTGGCTGCGGCAAGCGTACCGTCAACTTCCGTCTGCGCGACTGGGGTGTCTCCCGTCAGCGCTACTGGGGTGCCCCCATCCCGATGCTGACCCTGGCCGACGGCACCGTGGTGCCGACCCCGGAAGATCAACTGCCGGTACTGCTGCCGGAAGACGTGGTGATGGACGGCATCCAGAGCCCGATCAAGGCCGACGCCGAGTGGGCCAAGACCACTTACAACGGTCAGGAAGCGTTCCGCGAGACCGATACCTTCGACACCTTCATGGAGTCCTCCTGGTACTACGCCCGCTACTGCTCCCCGGACTACGACAAGGGCATGCTGGATCCGGCTGCTGCCAACCACTGGCTGCCAGTGGATCAGTACATCGGCGGCATCGAGCACGCCTGTATGCACCTGCTCTACGCCCGCTTCTTCCACAAGCTGCTGCGTGACGCTGGCCTCGTGAACAGCGACGAGCCGTTCAAGCGCCTGCTCTGCCAGGGCATGGTGCTGGCCGACGCCTTCTACTACAAAGACGAGAAGGGCGGCAACGTCTGGGTCAGCCCGACCGACGTCAAGGTGGAGCGTGACGAGAAAGGCCGCATCACCAAGGCCGTCGACAACGAAGGCCGTGAAGTGATTCACTCCGGCATGACCAAGATGTCCAAGTCCAAGAACAACGGCATCGACCCGCAGCTGATGGTGGAGCGTTACGGCGCCGATACCGTGCGTCTGTTCATGATGTTCGCCTCGCCCGCCGAGATGACCCTGGAGTGGTCCGACTCCGGCGTCGAGGGTGCCCAGCGCTTCCTGCGCCGTCTGTGGCGCATCACCTTCGAGCATGTCAGTGCCGGCGTAGCTCCCGCACTGAATGTGGCGGCACTCAGCGGCGACCAGAAGGCCGTGCGCCGCGAGCTGCACAAGACCATCGCCAAGGTGAGCGACGACGTGGGTCGCCGTCAGACCTTCAACACCGCCATCGCCGCCATCATGGAGCTGATGAACAACCTGGCCAAGCTGGGCAGCGACGAGCAGGATCGCGCCCTGATGCAGGAAGCGCTGGAAGCGGTCGTGGTCATGCTCTACCCCATCACCCCGCACATCGGCTTCGAGCTGTGGAAGATGCTGGGCAAGGGCGACGACGTGGATCACGCCACCTGGCCGGTGGCCGACGAAGCGGCCATGGTCGAGACCGAGAAGCTGGTGGTGGTACAGATCAACGGCAAGATGCGCGGCAAGCTGACCGTGCCGGCCGAGATCAGCCAGGCCGACGTCGAGAAGCTGGCCATGGCCGATGCCTCGGTACAGAAGTTCACCGACGGCCTGACCGTGCGCAAGGTGATCTACGTGCCGGGCAAACTGCTCAACATCGTGGCCAACTGATGCCATACCGCCTGGCCATACAGACTGACCGTCTGGTTGCCAGGCGGTAACAGCAAACGGATGATAACGGCGGGCCCTGCGCCCGCCGCTCTTCACTTCATGCAAAGAGGATTTTCTATGGGCACCACCCTCACTCGCTGGCTGACCATACTGCTGACCGGTCTGCTGCTGCAGGCCTGCGGTTTTCAGATGCGCGGCACCGCCATCCCGCCCGAGTTGATGACCATGAAGGTGGTCGGTGACAACAAGAGCGATTTCTATCGGCTAGTCACCACCCGCCTCAAGGCGGCCGGTGTGCAGCTCGCCGACAAGGAGGGCATCCCGGTGCTGACCCTGTCCGGCGTCGGCAGCACCAGCCAGGTCGCCTCCGTCGACTCCATCGGCCAGGCCCGTGAATACGTGCTGGGCTACAACACCCAGTTCACCGTCTCCATGCCGGGCAAACCGACCCAGGTCTTCCCCATCGCCTTCAACCGCAGTTTCCTGAACAAGCCGGACGCGGCGCTCGCCTCCTCCCGCGAGCAGGAGCAGCTTGGCAAGGAGATGCAGGAGCAGGCCGCCAACCTGGTGATCCGCCAGCTCAGCCAGGTCAAGTTCTGATGCACGTATCTTGATGAGAGTACGTTGATGAGAGTCTATCCCGAGCAGTTTGCGGATCACCTCAAAGCAGGGCTCAAGCCCTGCTATCTCATTTTTGGGGACGATCCCCTGTTCAAGAATGAGCAAGCCATCGACCGTGCATCCTTCCCCCTCAACCAGGCCAGGTTCTGATGCGGATTTACCCTGAACAACTCGCGGACCATCTCAAAGCAGGGCTCAAGCCCTGCTATCTCATTTTTGGGGACGAGCCCCTGCTCAAGCTGGAGGCCATCGATGCCGTGCGCCAGGTGGCGCGCAAACAGGGCTTCGATGAGCGCCACAGCTTCGTGGTGGAGCAGGGACTGGACTGGAATCAGGTCTACGATGCCTGCCAGGCCATGAGCCTGTTCTCGGCCCGCCAGATCATCGAGCTGGAGCTGCCGGCCAAGGTCGACAAGGAGTTGGCCGCCCGCATCAGCGAGATCGGCAAACAGCTGCACCCCGACCTGCTGCTGGTGCTGAGCGGTAATCGCCTCAACCAGACCCAGATGAAGGCAGCCTGGTTCGACAAGCTGAGCCAGAGCGGCACCTATGTGCCGGTCAATCACCCCGAGCCCCGCTTCTTTCCGCGCTGGATGAGCGCCCGCTTCCAGCGCTTCGGGCTGAAGGCGCTACCGGATGCGGTCAACTTCATGTGCCACTCCTACGAGGGCAACCTGCTGGCCGCCAGCCAGGAGATAGAGAAGCTGACCCTGCTCTCGCCGCCCCAGCCCATCAGCGTCGCCTATCTGCAGGAGACCATCATCCGCTACGCCCACTTCACCCCGTTCCAGCTCATCGACACCCTGCTGGAAGGGAAGGTGAACCGGGCCCAGCGCATCCTGCTGGCCCTGCGCGCCGAGGGTACCGAACCCGGCATGCTGGCCTGGGCCCTGTGCCGCGAGCTGGAGCAGCTCACCGAGCTGGCGCTGGCGGCCAGGGCCGGTCAGCCGCTGGTGGAGCACTTCTCCCGCCTGCGCATCTGGCAGAGCCGCCAGCAGCTCATTCAACAGGCGCTGACCCGGCTGCCCTTCGCCAAGCTGCAACAGTTGTGGCAGCTGATGGCCAGGCTCGACGACGCCCAGCGTCGCTTCGATACCGAGCAGGCCTGGCTGATGTTGCAGACCCTCGCCCTCGGTTTTCGCGATGGCACCCCCTTGCCGCTGGCGGGATCTGACGCATGATCCAGCCCGTCGACATCCCGGCCGTCACCGGAGGGGGACCCATGTTGCAGCCGCCTATCGGCATTCTGGGGGGAACCTTTGATCCCATCCACATCGGTCACCTGCGCCCGGCCATCGAGGCCCGCGACGCCCTGGGCCTGGCCGAAGTGCGTCTGCTGCCGAACCATATTCCGCCCCACCGGGCCAGCCCCTTCTGCTCCAGCGAGCAGCGTCTGGCCATGGTCGCCCTGGCAGCGGCGGAAAACCCGGGCTTCGTGGTGGATGAGCGGGAGCTCAAGCGGGACACCCCCTCCTGGACCATCGATACCCTCATCGAGCTGCGTCATGAACTGCCGGATACCCCGCTCTGCTTTTTGATGGGGATGGACTCCCTGCTCGGCCTGCCGAGCTGGCATCGCTGGCAGGAGCTGCTTGATTACGCCCACCTGGTGGTGAGTACCCGCCCCGGCTGGCAGCCGGACTACCCGGCCGAAGTGGCCGAGCTGCTGGCCTGCAACCAGAGCCAGCAGGTAACAGATTTGCATCGGCTGCGCCACGGCCGCATCTGGCTGGCGGACAATCTGCCGGTCGAACTGTCGGCCACCCGCCTGCGGGCGCTGCTGGCAACGGGCGCGGATCCCCGCTATCTGCTGCCGCCGTCGGTGGCACAATACATCTGCCAGCAGGGACTGTACCGGCCGGCATGAACCCGATCGCGGCCGGCGGTTGTCCGGCACGGATCGCGCACTATAGTGATCAACAGGGGGCGAGTTTGCCAAGCGGGCACGGCCCCTGTTCCACTCCCCTTCGCCGCACTGGGAAACGGGAGTGACCATGATATAATCCGCCGCCCTCACGCCGTGAAAGCGCGCCGGAATACAGGAGAGACTCATTGCAAGGTCAAGAATTGCATGCCTTTATCGTCGACAAGATCGATGACATGAAAGGCCGCGACATCATCACCCTCGATGTACGCGGCAAATCCAGCATCACCGACACCATGATCGTCTGTTCCGGCAACTCCAGCCGTCACGTCAGCGCCATCGCCCACCATCTGGCCAGCGAGGCCCGCCATGCCGGGCTCGATCTGCTGAGCGTGGAAGGCCAGCTCACCGGCGAGTGGGTACTGGTGGATCTGGGGTCGGTGATCGTGCACGTGATGCAGGATGAACATCGCGACTTCTATCAGCTGGAAAAACTTTGGAGCGGCACCGCTCAAGTGAACGCGCAATAACCGAGTACAAGTGTAATAAACGATGAAGATCCAGTTGATTGCGGTGGGCACCAAGATGCCCGCCTGGGTAGAGCATGGCTTCGAAGAGTATCGTCGTCGTTTCCCCAAAGACATGCCGTTCGAGCTGGTCGAGATCGGCGCCGGCAAACGTGGCAAAAATGCCGACATCCCCCGCATTCTGCAAAAAGAGGGGGAAGCCATGCTGGCGGCGGCCGGTCGTTCGCGTATCGTGACCCTGGATATTCCCGGCAAACCCTGGACCACCGAGCAGCTCGCCGTGCAGCTGGAAGCCTGGAAGCTGGATGGCCGCGACGTGGCCCTGCTGGTGGGCGGCCCTGAAGGGCTGTCGCCCGAGTGCAAGGCTGCCGCCGAACAGAGCTGGTCGCTGTCGCCGCTGACGCTGCCCCACCCGCTGGTGCGGGTGCTGGTGGCCGAGAGCCTCTATCGCGCCTGGAGCATTACCACCAATCATCCGTATCACAGAGAGTGAACCATGCGCTATTCCAGCATCACCCTCGCATACCCGAATCACAGAGAGTGGGACATGCACTATTCCAGCATTCCCCTCTCAACCCAGAATCACAGAGCGTGAGCATGTACATCTGCACCCCGTTTCTCACCTGCTCGACAGTCATAAGGTAGCGGCATGCTGAAGAATCGCATCGAGATGCGCGACCACAGCGCCGAGGGTCGCCTCTTCTTCCGACGTACCCTGGTCGCCTACATCGGCATGATAGTGCTGATGCTGGTGTTGCTGGGCAACCTCTATTACCTGCAGGTAGAGTCTTACGACACCTACCAGACCCGCTCCAACGACAACCGCATCCGGGTGGTGCCGGTGGCGCCGCCGCGCGGCCTCATCTATGACGCCAACGGCGTGCTGCTGGCGGAGAACCGCCCGGTCTACAGCCTGGAAATAGTGCCGGAAGAGACCAAGGATCTGGAGAAGACCGCCGACGAGCTGATCGCCCTGCTGAAGCTGCCGGAGGGCACCAAGGAGAAGTTCCTGGCCGAGGTCAAGCGCCAGCGCCGCTTCAAACCGGTGGCCCTGTTCGAGAAGCTGACCGAGTATCAGGTCGCCCTCTTCTCGGTCAACCAGCACCTCTACCCGGGCGCCAGCATCGAGGCCTACCTCAAGCGCTACTACCCGTTTGGCGACACCCTCACCCATGCGCTGGGCTATGTAGCCAAGATCAACACCCGCGACGTGGAGCGCCTCGATAAGGAGGACAAGCTCGCCAACTATGCCGCCACCAAGGACATCGGCAAACAGGGGGTGGAGAAGTACTACGAGGATCAGTTGCACGGCGTGGCGGGCTACCAGGAGGTCGAGGTCAACAACCGCGGCCGGGTGGTACGTACCCTCAAGTTCCAGCCGCCCGAACCCGGCAAGGACATCTACCTCAACATCGACATCCGTCTACAGCTCAAAGCGCAGGAGTTGCTGGCTGGACAGCGGGGCGCCATCGTGATGATGGATCCCAAGACTGGCGCCATTCTGGCTCTGGAGTCGAGCCCGAGCTATGACCCCAACCTGTTCGTGACCGGCATCTCCGGCGCCAACTACTCGGCGCTGCTCAACGATCCAGCACGGCCGCTGGTGAACCGCACCACCCAGGGCATCTATGCCCCCGCCTCCACCGTCAAGCCCATGATGGCGGTGATGGGGCTCAACGAGGGTGCCATCACCCCCAACTACCGCTACTTCGGCGGGCCCAGCTTCTCCATTCCCGGCACCACCAAGAAGTTTCGCGACTGGCGCCGCTGGGGTCACGGCTGGCTCGACGTCTACCGCGCCATCGAAGTGTCGGCGGACACCTACTTCTACGATCTCGCCTACCGGGTCGGTATCGACAAGATCAACAGCTACATGACCAAGTTCGGCTTCGGTCAGTACACCGGCGTCGATCTGTACGAGGAGACCAAGGGTGTGATGCCGTCGCGCGACTGGAAGATGGCCCGCTGGCGCCAGCCCTGGTATCAGGGTGACACCATCTCCATCGGCATCGGCCAGGGCTACTGGAGCGCCACCCCGCTCCAACTGGCCAAGGCGATCAGCATTCTGACCCAGAACGGCCACGACGTGACACCGCACCTGCTCAAGAGTACCGCCTCTCAGGAAGGAATCGTCGATGCTCCCGTCAACCCCAACATCGCCCTCAAACTCAAGAACGACAGCTACTGGAAAGTAGCGCAGGACGGGATGTGGCGAGTCAACCATGGCAATGAAGGGAGTGGTCGCCACTCATTTGCCAAGGCCCCTTACTCCTCAGGCGGCAAGTCAGGCACCGCCCAGGTTGTCGGCCTGAAGGAAAATCAGGTTTACAACATCAAAACCGTCAAGGCAGAGCATCGCGATAATGCCCTGTTCGTCGCCTATGCCCCCTTCGAGGCACCTAAAGCGGTCGTTGCACTGGTGCTGGAGAACTCAATTGGCGGCGGCGGCGGCCGGGCCGCATCGCCCATCGCCCGCAACATGCTGGACGCCTACCTGCTACCACCGGAGCCGCAACTGCCGCCAGCGCCGGCCAAGAAGCCCCAATCTGAAGAGGTCGCTCCTCATGAGTAATTCCGCTCGCCAGCAGAGCATCTGGTACAAGCTGCACATCGACTTGCCGCTGCTGCTCGGCCTGCTGACCCTGATGTCCCTCTCCATGGTGGTGCTCTACTCCGCCTCCGGCCAGGACGTCGACTCCATCGTGCGCCAGCTGGTGCGCGGCGGGCTGGCGTTCGCCCTGATGATCGGCATGGCCCAGCTGCCCCCCTCCCTCTATGCCCGCTGGTCGGTGCCGCTGTTCGTGGTGGTGGTGCTGCTGCTGGTCGCGGTGGACGTGTTCGGCCATATCGGCAAGGGGGCCCAGCGCTGGCTGGACCTCGGCTTCATGAAGTTTCAGCCCTCCGAGGTGATGAAGCTCTCCATGCCCATCATGGTGGCCGCCTGGCTCAGCCGCCACTCGCTGCCACCCAAGTTCAGCCACCTGGTGCTGAGTCTCATCATGGTGCTGCTGCCCACCTTGCTGATCGCGGCCCAGCCTGACCTTGGCACCTCCATCCTGGTGGCCGCCTCCGGCTTCTTCGTGATCTTCCTGGCGGGGATCAGCTGGTGGCTGATCGGGCTGGCGGTGCTGCTCATCTGCGCCTTCATGCCGGTGCTCTGGTTCTTCCTGATGCACGACTACCAGCGCCAGCGGGTGCTGATGCTGCTGGACCCGGAGAAGGACCCGCTCGGTCGCGGCTATCACATCATCCAGTCCAAGATAGCGATCGGCTCCGGCGGCGTGTTCGGCAAGGGCTGGCTGCAGGGCACCCAGTCCCAGCTCGAGTTCCTGCCAGAGCGCCACACCGACTTCATCTTCGCGGTGTTCAGCGAGGAGTTCGGCCTGGTGGGCGTGGCCCTCCTGCTGGTGATCTATCTCTACATCATCAGTCGCTGCCTGTTTATCTCCATGCAAGCCCAGAACAGCTTCGAGCGCCTGCTGGGCGGTGCCCTGACCCTCACCTTCTTCGTCTACGTGTTCGTCAACATGGGCATGGTGAGCGGCATCCTGCCCGTGGTGGGGGTCCCCCTGCCGCTGGTGAGCTATGGCGGCACCTCCATGGTGACCCTGATGGCCGGCTTCGGCATCCTGATGTCCATCCAGACCCACAGAAGGCTGCTGGCATGATGAGGTGGATATATTCTGCCGGTGGTAGGGGCCCCCTGCCGTTGGTGAGCTACGGCGGCACCTCCATGGTGACCCTGATGGCCGGCTTCGGCATCCTGATGTCCATCCAGACCCACAGAAGGCTGCTCGCCTGATGCGACTGGCCGGTTTGCTGCTCTCTCTCGTTGCCCTCACTGCAACGGCGGCCGTCGAGCCCCCGGGGCTCGCCCGGCTCGCCGAGCAGCAACAGGTGCCGCTGGCCGAGCTGCAGGCCGCCGCGGCCCAGGCCAGCTTGCGCCAGGAGGTGCTCGACACCATCAGCCGCCCCTGGGAGGCCAAACCCTGGCATCGCTACCGGCCGCTGTTCATCACCCCGGAGCGGATCCGGGATGGTGTCGACTTCTGGCAACGCCACGCCGCCACCCTGGCGCGGGCCGAACAGACTTATCAGGTGCCGGCCTCCCTCATCGTCGCCATCATCGGCATCGAGACCTTCTACGGCCGTCAGATGGGCCGCCATCCGGTGCTCGACAGCCTCTATACCCTGGGCTTCCACTACCCCGAACGGGCAGATTTCTTCGCCAAGGAGTTTGCCCAGCTGGTGCTGCTTGCCCGGGAAGAGAAGTGGCCACTCACCCTTCTCAAGGGCTCCTATGCCGGCGCCATGGGCATGGGCCAGTTCATGCCCTCCAGCTATCGCCACTACGCGGTCGACTTCGACGGCGACGGCAAGCGTGATCTGTTCGCCAATCCGGTGGATGCCATCGGCAGCGTTGCCCACTATTTTGCCGAGCACCAGTGGCGCTGGGGGGAGTCACCGGTCGAACCCGCCTTGATCGGGCTGGCACCAGTGGGTACCCTGCTGGGGCCTGCCCCTGAGCTAACCCAGACCTGGGCCGAGCTGGCCACCGCAGGCATTGAACTCGCCACCCCGCTGGCACCCGACACGCCGGTGAAACTGCTGGCATTGGAACAGGCCGATGGACCGGAATACTGGGTCGCGCGCCACAATTTTTATGTGATCACCCGCTATAACCGCAGCCCGCTCTATGCGATGGCGGTGCATCAACTCAGTCAAGCAATCCAGGACGCGTATGCATTACAGCCACAAACTTCTCCCGCTCAGCCTGACCTTGTTGCTGGCCGCCTGTAGCAGCCAGCCGGAGCAGCTTCCCCCGCCTCCCGAACCGATCCAGCCGGAAAAACCCCAGGTCATCGAGATCCCGCAGGCCACCGGCGCCATCCCGCGCCCCGAGCCCCTGAGCGCCAGCGGCAACCGGGATTACTGGATAGGCAAGCAGAAGAACGAGGTGTGGCGCGACATCAAGCACTACAGCGAAGAGGGGACTGCCAGCTGGCTGGCGCAGGATCTGGACGGCCAGAAGACCGCCAACGGCGACGTGCAGGACAGCAAGCTGTTCAGCGCCGCCCACCGCAACCTGCCGCTGCCAAGCTATGTGCGGGTCACCAACCTGGACAACGGGCTGGAGACCATAGTGCGCGTCAACGATCGCGGCCCCTTCGGCAGCGACCGGCTGATCGATCTCTCCCATGCGGCGGCCAAGCAGCTGGAGATGGTGGAAGGAGGCGAGGCTCGGGTGCGGGTCGAGCTCATCAACGACACCCCGGACCAGATGGTGATCATGGCCCCCATGAAGCCCATCGAGATGACGCCGACCACGCCGGCAGTGGCTACCACGGCCTCCGCCGCTCAGGACGGCTTCGTCGGTCAGCCCACCGAACTGGCCATGGCTACACCGGCCGCCGCCGAACCGGCCCCCGTCAAGGCTCCGGTCGCCAAACCCGCCAAACCGGCAGCGGCCAAAGCGGCCGCGCCCGCCAGCAGCGGCGAGGGCAAGATGATCCAGGTGCTGGCCAGCGGATCGCAGGCGCGGGCCGAGGCCATGGGCAAGGTGATGACCCAGCGCCATGGGGTGCCCTACCAGGTGGCGGCCCACGGTGCCATCTTCCGGGTCCTGCTGGGGCCGGTCCCCGCCGCTCAGCAGACCGCCCTGCTCGAACAGATCCGTCAGGGAGGGCTGGAGCAAGCCTTCATCGTCCCCTGATCACGGAGTGGCTCAGCCAGCATGAACCACCGCCAACCGCCCGCCATCACGTCGTTTCCCGGCGTGATGGCGGCAACGGATGGATAAAAAACCAGGCCAGATGGCACGTCGGGCTTTGACCGACGGTCGCTTCTGGTATAGTGAAGCCCGCATTTTTAACTTGGGTTACCCCAACCAGGCTCCAGGAATTTCAAGATGTCCAAATTTGCCCGTTCAGTTATTCTGGCCTCCCTGATAAGCGCCACCGCTCAGGCCAACACGCCTGTACCGACCCCGAACGCCAACCCCGTGGTCGTTCCCGCCGCGCCGGAGATCTCCGCCAAGGCCCATATTCTGATCGACTACTACTCGGGTCAGGTGCTGGCCGAGCAGAACGCCGAAGAGCGTCTGCCGCCCGCCAGTCTGACCAAGATGATGACCTCCTACATCATCGGCCAGGAGCTGCTGAAGGGGAACATCAAGCGCACCGACATGGTGACCATCAGCCAGAACGCCTGGTCCAAGAACTACTCCGACTCCTCCAAGATGTTCATCGAGGTGGGCAAGCAGGTCTCGGTCGATGATCTCAACAAGGGCATCATCATCCAGTCCGGCAACGACGCCTGCGTCGCCATGGCCGAATTCCTGGCCGGCAGCACAGACTCCTTCGCCAGCCTGATGAACAGCTGGGCCGCCAAGCTCGGCATGAACGACAGCCACTTCATGAACCCGCACGGGCTGGATGCGGAAGGTCACTACAGTACCGCCCACGACATGGCGCGCCTGGGCCAGGCCCTGATCCGCGACCTGCCGGACGAGTACAAGATCTACGCCCAGAAGTCCTTCGTGTTCAACGGCATCACCCAGCACAACCGCAACCGTCTGCTGTGGGATCAATCCCTGCAAGTTGACGGCATCAAGACCGGCCACGTCAGCCAGGTCGGCTACAACCTGGTCTCCTCCGCCACCAACAACGAAGGCATGCGCCTGATCGCCGTGGTGCTGGGCGCCAGCAGCGAAGCCTCCCGCGCCGCCGAGAGCAAGAAACTGCTCACCTACGGTTTCCGTTTCTTCCAGAGCCTGACCCCGTACAAGGCCGGCACCGAGCTGGTGACCCAGAAGATCTGGATGGGCGACAAGTCTGAAGTGAAACTGGGCGTCGACAAGGACGTCTCCGTGCTGGTCACCCGTGGCCAGGGCAACAACCTCAAGGCCGACTTCCAGCTCGAAAGCGAGCTGAAGGCACCGCTGGCCAAGGGCCAACGGGTCGGTACCGTGTTCCTCAAGCAAGGCGACAAAGAGATCAAGCAGGTTCCGCTGGTCGCCCTGGAAGAGGTGCAAGAGGGTGGCCTGATGAGCCGTCTGTGGGATTACCTGGTGATGCTGGTCTCCAGCTGGTTCAAGTAACCTGCGCACAAACCTGACCAAACAGCGGCGCCAACAGGCGCCGCTGCTGTCTTTTGCGGTCGGGCCAGTCAATAACCCTGCAATCTGCAGGTTCCGCCGACTGACGATTTGTGGTAAAAAGCAGCACCTCCATGCCTCGTCTGCCAGACCGGACCTTGATCCCGGCCTGGGCAATGCCCATATACACTTGAGCAGTGCCCGCCACAGACGGGTAGATGGCGGCCCTGATGGGCCATCGGCCACTAGCCACAAGCGATGAAGTCGTCCCGTGACGACACCAAAAGGTGAGTAAATGAATACCAAGTTTGATGAACTGCTGGAGTTCCCCTGCAAGTTCCCGTTCAAGGTGCTCGGCGTTGCCGACCCGGCGCTGCCGGACATGGTGGTGGAAGTACTGCAGCAGCACGCCCCCGGTACCTACAGCCCGACCGTGCAGCCCAGCTCCAAAGGCAACTACCACTCGGTCCGGGTCACTGTGACCGCCCAGAGCAAGGAACATATCGAAGCCATGTATACCGCACTCGGTAACATAGAGCTGGTTCGCTACGTCCTGTAAGTCGCCTCTCTCGCCCCGCCACCGGGGCGACTGATTATTTGCCAGCCGGCTGTCGTGGCCGCGCTGGCCGACCCCAGCGCCTGTCAGTGAGGAAAGATGTCACTCCAAACCCCCGCCGAATCACCATCGTCAGCCCCCCGGCTGCTGGTCAGACAGCTGGGCCGCCGTCCCTACCAGCCGGTATGGGATGCCATGAAGGCCTTCACCGACAGCCGTACCCCCGACACCCCGGACGAGTTCTGGGTGGTGGAGCACGACCCCGTCTACACCCAGGGTCAGGCCGGCAAGGCCGAACATCTGCTCGCCCCCGGCGACATCCCGGTGGTGCAGAGCGATCGCGGTGGCCAGGTGACCTATCACGGCCCCGGCCAGCTGGTGCTCTACGTGCTGGTGGATGTGCGTCGCAGCAAGCTGACGGTGCGCGAGCTGGTGACCTGCCTCGAGACCGCCATCATCAACACCCTGGCCAAGAGCGGGATTGAAGCTTATGCCAAACCCGACGCCCCCGGCGTCTACGTGAAGAACCAGCTCGGCGCCGCGCTGCAGACAGAAGCCAAACTGGCGTCCCTGGGCCTGCGCATCCGCAAGGGCTGCTCGTTCCACGGCCTGGCCCTCAACGTCAACATGGACATGACCCCCTTCCTGCGCATCAATCCGTGCGGCTATGCGGGCATGGCCATGACCCAGACCAGCGCCCTGGGCGGCCCGCAGAGCGTGGCCGAGGCGCAAGCGATGCTGGTGGCCGAACTGGCCAGCCTGATCGGCTATGAGACAATCACGAATACCGAAGAGGCGGCATGAGCAAGTCCATGCTGCCTGGCCATGAGGGCACCGAGATGACCCTGGTGGCTATCAACCAGACAATAACAAACACCGAGAGTGAATCATGAGCAAACCCGTTCGTATGGAGCCGGGCGTCAAGCTGCGCGATGGCGACAAGATGGCCCTGATCCCGGTGAAATTCATGCCGGATCCCAACGAGGAAGTGCTGCGCAAGCCGGACTGGATGCGGATCAAGCTGCCGCCGTCGAGCCAGAAGATCGAGCACATCAAGAGCACCCTGCGCAAGAACAAGCTGCACTCAGTGTGTGAGGAGGCCTCTTGCCCCAACCTGGCGGAGTGCTTCAACCACGGCACCGCCACCTTCATGATCATGGGCGCCATCTGCACCCGTCGCTGCCCCTTCTGCGACGTGGCCCACGGCCGCCCGCTGGCGCTCGATCCGGACGAGCCGAAGAAGCTGGCGCTGACCATCAAGGAGATGGGGCTGAAATACGTGGTGATCACCTCGGTGGACCGCGACGATCTGCGCGACGGCGGTGCCCAGCACTTCGCCGACTGCATCAAGCAGATCCGCGAGCACAGCCCGCAGACCCGCATCGAGATCCTGACCCCGGACTTCCGCGGCCGGATGGAGCAGGCGCTGGAAGTGTTCCGCGAGACCCCGCCTGACGTGTTCAACCACAACCTGGAAACCGCCCCGCGCATGTACCGGGTCGCCCGTCCGGGTGCCGACTACAAGTGGTCGCTGGAGCTGTTGCGCCGCATCAAGGAGATGCACCCCCATGTGCCGACCAAGTCCGGCGTCATGATGGGTCTGGGCGAAACCAACGAAGAGATCGTGCAGGTACTCAAGGACTTGCGCGAGCACGGCGTCAACATGCTGACCCTGGGCCAGTATCTGCAGCCGAGCCGCCATCACCTGCCGGTGAAGCGCTACGTGCCGCCCGCAGAGTTCGACGAGCTCAAAGACGTGGCCATGGGGCTGGGCTTCTCCCACGCCGCCTGCGGTCCTTTCGTCCGCTCCTCCTACCATGCGGACCTGCAAGCCAAGGGCGAAGAGGTGAAATAACCTCGCTCCCCCTGGTCAAAAAAGAGCGCCCTTGGGCGCTCTTTTTTATGGGCCGGCCGCAGCTCCGGTTGCCGACCACGACCAGCGCCGTTTGCACTCACTTCGCCGCCGGGTTAACGTGAGCCTCCCTTCTCCCCTTGAGTGATCTGCAGGATGCCGACACCGCTTATCCGCTTGCTGCCCATGAACGAGCAGCACTACCCCGCCTATTGCGCCTGCTTCATCGAGGAGTACGCGCAGGATCTCGCCAGCAACCAGGGCCACGATCTCGCCACCGCCCGCCACAAGGCCGAGGCTTCCCTGCAGCGCTATCTGCCGCAAGGGGTGGCCAGCGCCGGCCACAGCCTGCTCTGCATCCTGCCCGCAGAGGGAGCAGTTGCCCCCGCTGAGGAGGAGCCACTGGGTTATCTCTGGCACGCCATCGACAGCGACGGCGCCGCCACCTTTATCTATGACTTCTATGTCGCACCAGCCCACCGCAGCCTTGGCATAGGCAAGGCCGCCATGGCACTGCTGGAAGCCGAACTCAGAAGCAGCGGCATCCGCCAGATCACCCTGCGGGTCGCCCATGACAACCCGCGCGCCCTGGCGCTTTACCAGGAGGCGGGCTTCGCCATCACCGGCTACAACATGGCCAAACGGCTGGGTTGAACGCCTTGTCCCGCCTTTGTACCACCCGGACAGGGGCGTGCCACCACCCGGCTGGCGCTGATATGATGAGGCCGCCCCGGCCTGCGTCGCTGCGCACGCCCTGTTTGTTCCCTGTCGCCCCGTTTCAGGATCCTGCTTATGTCACACACCCGCGTCTTCATCGTGCACGGCTATACCGCCTCCCCCCACTCCCACTGGTTCCCCTGGCTCAAGGCACGGCTTGAAGCCCGCGATATCCGGGTCGAGGTGCTGGCCATGCCTGACCCTCACCATCCGCAACCCGCCGCCTGGGACGCCGCCATGGACAGCCTGGTACGCGATCACGATGAACGGACCTTTTTGCTGGGCCACAGCCTCGGCTGCATCACCATCTTGCGCCAGCTGAGCCGCCTGCCCGCCTCCTCCCGGGTGGGCGGGATCCTGCTGGTATCCGGCTTCGATCAGCCGCTGCACACTCTGCCTGAGCTGGATCCCTTCATGACCCAGGGTTACGACCCGGCCCACATCATGGCGCTGGCGCCCCGACGGGTCGTGGTCGCCTCCCGCGACGATACCATCGTGCCCTATCGCTACTGCCAGCACCTGAGCGAACAGTTGGCCGCCCCACTCTACAGCCTGGAGCATGGCGGTCACTTCCTCGATCGGGACGGTTTTCTGGCGCTACCGCTGGTACACGACCGGCTGCTGGGGATGATCGAGGACCAATAGATGGCAAAACGGCCACTTGCGTGGCCGTTGTAACACCCATTCGGCTAGAGCGAGATGCCGGAAAAAGACATGAAGCCCAGCGACATCAGCCCGGCCACGATGAAGGTGATGCCGATACCGCGCAGCCCCTCTGGCACATCCGAATACTTCATCTTCTGGCGCAGACCGGCGATGGCGACGATGGCCAGCAGCCAGCCCAGCCCTGAGCCCGCCCCGTACACCACGGATTCGATGAAGTCGTAATCCCGCTGGGCCATGAACATCACCCCGCCGAAGATGGCGCAATGCACCGTCAGCAGCGGCAGATAGATGCCGAGCGCGTGATAGAGCGACGGAAAGTGCTTGTCCAGCACCATCTCCATCACCTGCACCAGCGCCGCCAGCACCCCGATATAGACGATGAAATCGAGAAAGCTCAGATCAAACTCGCCGAGGAAGGTACTCTCGGGACGCAGGATATGGCGGTAGATCAGGTTGTTGAGGGGGATGGCGATCACCATGACCACCAGCACCGTCATGCCAAGGCCGAAGGCGGTGTTGATGTTCTTGGAAACAGCCAGGAAGGTGCACATGCCAAGGAAGAAGGCCAGCGCCAGGTTTTCGACAAAAATCGAGTGAATAAACAGGTTTACATAATAATCCATCGGGTCGGCTCACAACGTGTACGGGGCGGGAGCCGCCTTCGTGCTCACCGGCGGGCAGGCAGGAAGACGGTGCAAGGAGGGCACCGGACCGCACGGGCATGCCTTCGCGGCTGAGATCAATCAGCGAGGGAGCAAGCCTTGGGCGGACGGGCGCTCAGCAAGCAGCTGGACGCGAGTCGCTGTGGCAGAAACGAAATTGCAGGTGATGGCAGCTCAAGCGCCACCGGTGCAGATAACCGAAGTAGTCGCTCAGTTGTCTGAGGTAGATGAGGGGCAGGAAGAACAACAGGCCGCAGAGCAGGCCGAGGATATCGTGCTGGAACCAGGCCAGCAGCACCTGATAGAGCTCGGCTTGAGCGGCCCCTTCAAGCCGTCGCCCCTGCTCGAAGCTGAGCCGCCACTGGCCGCCCGGCGGCAGGCTGACGCTGTTGACCAGCCCGGGATCGGCCGGCTCATGCAACTGCATCGAGGCGCCCTGGCCGACCGCGGCCTGACGTACGGCTGCACCGACCTCTGCCGCGGCGAAGGCGGCAAGCCACAGAAGGCAGGCGATGGCGAGGGCCATCGGCCAGGTCGAGCGTCGGCCAGAGGGTGACAAGCGGGGAGTCCCTTCTTTAAAAGAGGATTCAGCGAGGCCGAATATATCACAATTCATCTTTTTATTGAATTTGAAACCCTGCAAACACCCACGAATTGATACTAAAAACCCTCGTTATCAATAAAGCCGGCAATTAAAAACCACAATGAGCGCAAGGAGCATCCTCTTTGCCCTCACGGTGCCCCTCACGCCTGCACAAAGGCCGGGTGGTAGCACACTTCGCCACGGGGCATGGCGGCGCCGAACGAACAGGCCATGAAGTACTCGGCCGGCACGCCGGGCAGCGTCAACCCCGGCTCGGACACGAAGCCGAAACGGCCGTAGAAACCGGGATCCCCCAGCACCACGCAGCCGGCCGCCCCCATCCCCTTGAGCTCGGCCAGACCCGCGTCCATCAGCCGTGAACCCAGCCCCTTGCCTTGCAGGGCAGGAGAGACCGAAATAGGACCAAGACCATACCAGTGCGGGCTGCCATCGCTGATGGTCACCGGCGAGAAGCAGAGGTGGCCGACCACCCGCCCCTCCTGCTCCGCCACTAGCGACAGGCTGAGTGCCCCGGCCTGGCGCAGGTCGCGCACGATCAGCTGCTCGTTGTGATCGGTATGGGGGGCATTGAGGAACGCGGCCACGGTCAGCGCCTCAATGGCGTCGTGATCGGCGCCTGTTTCGGGCCGAATGAGGATGTTCATAGGTTTTCTCCGTTTGTTCTCTTGCAATGGATGGCCTGATCAGGCGGCCTGCAGGCAGCAGATCACATAGCCGTAGCTGCCCAGGTATTGGCGGTGAATGGCCACTTCCCGGCTCAGATCCTGCCAGGCGGGGCTATCCCCCAGCTCGGCACGATGGCGCGCCAGATTGCGCTCGATGGGGTCCAGATAGTTGTGCCAGGCCCTTTGCGGCAACGGGGTGTGCGACAGACAGCGATAACCCGCCTCTTGCACCGTCTTAAGCAAGCCCGTCAGCGTCTGCATTGCGGGATAATCCCGTTGCCAGAACGCCAGCGCCTCCTCTGGCGGCGTGTCCGTCAGCCATACCAGGTCGCTCAGCACCAGGCAGGCAGCAGGGCCGGCAAGGTACGGCCGCCATGCTTGCAAGGCGTTGGCCACCCCGATGGTGTAGGCGCTCCCCTCGGCCCAGATGAGATCGGCGGGGGCCAAGTCCGCCGGCAGCGCCGCCATGTTAGCGCACAGGGTAGTGACCTGATTCAGCCCCGCCGCACTGGCGCTGCGGGCCACGGCGGCCAGCGCCTCCTCGTCCAGATCGATGGCCACTATGGTGGCGTCCGTCACCTGTGCCAGCGCCAGGGTGGCGGCGCCGCGCCCGCAGCCCATGTCGAGGATCCGGCGAGGCTGGCTGGGCAGCGCGGCAAACTGCTGCTGGGTGAAGAGGCTATCCCCCGGCCCCCAATAACTCATTCCATCCAGCAGCAGCTTGAAATCCCTTATGTAGCGCTCATGTTCGTTCATGTCTTTGCTGAGCCACTGCAGGTGGTAACGCTCTTTTTCACTGAATCCCTGCTTCATCACCCAGGCAAAGTAGGCCTGCGGGGCTTGATGCTGCAGTTGCCGCTGCCAGCCCTTGAACTCGTCGCCGGAGTGCGCACGCAAACCGGCGAGATCCGCCAGCAGATCCCGGGCGCGCTGCATCTGCGCCAGCTCCTCATCCAGCTCCCTGACCCGGGCCTGCAGCGTTGCCAGCTCCAGCTCACCCGCCAGACAGGCGAGGCACTGCTTGAGGCTGAGGCCGCCGGCCTGCAGGGCCTGTACCATCCGCAGCCGCTGCAGATCTTCATCGTCGTAGTGGCGATAGCCGTTGGCGGCCCTCGTGCCCGCAATCACCCCCAGCTTTTCGTAATAGAGCAGGGTGGAGCGGGCCAGGCCGCAGCGCCGGGCCAGTTCAGATATTTTCATGACAGCTACTCGCTGAGGGATCTGTGACCCGATGAAGGGAAGCTTAAACTGTGAAGCAATAGACGGGTCAACGGCAAAATCCGGGTTCACACCATAAAAAAACGGCCACCCTGAGGTGGCCGTCATCGGCAGCAAGAGAGACTCGCGGGATCAGAGGCCGGCGGCCTCCAGATGCTCCACCAGCAGCTGCACGCTGCGGTTGCCGCGCCACTCGTTGACATCGAGCCGGTAGACCAGCCGCACCCGCTTCACCGAGGCATCGGGCCAGCGCTGCAAGTCGACGCCAAAGGCGATGGCATCCACCGCGTGGCCGGAATCCGTGGTCAGCATCATCTTGAGGTGCTTCTCCCCCACCAGCCGCTGCTGCACCAGCACGAACTCGCCGTCAAACAGCGGCTCGGGGAAGGCCTGGCCCCAGGGGCCGGAGGCGCGGATCAGCTCCGCCAGCTCCAGACTCAGCTCATCGGGCAGCAGCTCGCCATCGGTGAGCAGTACCCCGGTCAACAGCTCAGGGGTCACCAGCTCGCTGATGACCGCCTCGAAGGCCCGGCCGAAGGCCTCGATATTGGCCTTGGGCAGGGTCAGCCCGGCCGCCATGGCGTGACCGCCAAACTTGCCCATCAAGCCGGGGTGGCGGGTGTCGAGCAGTTCCAGCGCATCGCGCAGGTGCACACCGGGGATGGAGCGCCCGGAGCCCTTGAGCTCGGTCTCGCTGCTCTCGGCAAACGCGATGACCGGGCGGTAGTACTTCTCCTTCACCTTGGAGGCCACCAGCCCCACCACCCCCTGATGCCACTCGTCCCGGTGCAGCACTATGCCGGAGGGCACCTCGCCGTCGCGAAACCGGATCTGCTCCAGGGTGGCGAGCGCCTCCTGCTGCATCCCCTGCTCGATCTCCTTGCGCTCCTGGTTGAGACTGTCCATTTCGGATGCGAGCTGGCGTGCCAGGTTGATGTCCTCACTCAGCAGGCAGGCGACCCCGAGCGACATGTCGTCGAGCCGGCCCACCGCGTTGAGGCGCGGCCCCAGCGCAAAGCCGAGATCGGCGGCGCACAGGCGACGACCGTCGCGGCCCGACACGTCCACCAGCGCCTGGATACCGGGACGGCAGCGGCCGGCCCGGATCCGCTGCAAGCCCTGATGGACCAGGATGCGGTTGTTGCCATCGAGCGCCACCACGTCGGCGACGGTGCCGAGCGCCACCAGATCGAGGTAATCCGCCACGTTGGGGGCGCGCAGCCCCTGGCGCTCATACCAGCCGCTCTGGCGCAGCTGGGTGTTGAGGGCCGCCATCAGATAGAAGGCCACCCCGACCCCGGCCAGCGACTTGGAGGGGAAGTCGCAGCCATGCTGGTTGGGGTTCACTATCGCGTCGGCGTCAGGCAGCTCCTGGCCCGGCAAATGGTGATCGGTAACCAGTACCTGCATGCCGGCCGCCTTGGCCGCCGCCACCCCGGCGATGCTGGAGATGCCGTTGTCCACCGTGATCAGGAACTCGGCGCCGCGGGCCACCGCCAGCTCGACGATCTCCGGGGTGAGGCCGTAGCCAAACTCGAAGCGGTTGGGCACCAGAAAATCGATGTGGCGGCCACCCATGGCGCGCAGGGCCAGCACGCACAGCGCCGAGCTGGTGGCGCCGTCGCAGTCAAAGTCACCGACGATGAGAATGCGTTTTTGCGCCGTCAGCGCCTCGGCCAGCAGCGGCACCGCCTGCGCCATGCCGAACAGACGCTGGGGCGGCAGCAGCTGGCTGGCGCTGCGCTCCAGCAGAGCGGGATCTTCGACCCCGCGGCTGGCGAAGATTTGACGAAGCAGCGGGTGCAGGGTGGCGGGCAGATGGGAATCATCAACTCGCGGACGACGACGGATTTGCAGGGGCATTGATGTGATCCAGTATCTTGAGCAGTTGTTCAGGGCTCTGATAACCGCGCACCAGGTCGCCATTTGGCAGGACCCAGCTCGGCAGCGCCTTGATCCCGAGCCACTGGCTCAGGCCGATATGATGGGCAAGGATCTCATTACAGCCGGTCTCAGGCAAACGATCACTGAGATCCAGTGCGCCGAACTGCCGGGGATCGCACCAGCGCGCCTGCGCCTCGGCCAGATCGGCAAAGGTGCCTAGCACCGGCAGCAACTGCACGCTGACCCCTCTCGCCTGCAGGACCGGCAGCTCTGCCAGGGTGGTGCGACAGCTGCTGCAGGCGAGATCGGTGAACAGGGTGACGCGATGGCGCTCCTGCTCGGCCCGCAGCTGTACCCGCCGCTCGCCGATCTGCGCCAGGGCCAGTTGCCGCTGCTGACGCAGCCCCAGCATGGTGAGGTTTTTCATGTCGTGGGCCAGATCCAGCATGGTGCCCTGCAGCACATAGTCGCCCCTGGCATCGGTATAGAGCAGCCCCTGGGCGGTGCCCAGCATGTAGAGACCGGGCATGGGGGTCTCGTCCACCAGATAGACCTGTACCCCGAGCCGTTGCTCTATGGTCTGCTTCAACTGTTGGGGATCCATCCCCGCGCTGGCGGCAAAAGAGCCCAGCAGCATCATTCCCAACAGTAAATACTTCACTCTTTTACTCACTTGGCATGAACGAATGGACTCACAAGGTAACTCAGTGAATATTCTCTCCTCAACCGCTTAATTACTGATTGATTAATAGCGAGGGCCGCAAAAAAATCCCGATCTGACAGGTTGCCAATCGGGCAAAGGCCCAGCAAGCTAACCGGGACGACAGGAAACACGATGGTCATCCTCTGTTTTCCTGAAGCTTTAATTATTCAAATACCGGTGCGGCGCTGGCCGTACCCTGCCCATTTTTGGAGGGGAAAATGAGTCTGATTCAAGAGTTCAAGGCCTTTGCGTCCAGAGGCAACGTGATCGACATGGCGGTCGGTATCATCATTGGTGCCGCCTTCGGCAAGATAGTCTCCTCCTTCGTCGGGGACGTGATCATGCCGCCCATCGGCCTGATCCTGGGAGGCGTGGACTTCAGCGACCTCGCCGTGACCCTGAAGGCCGCCGAGGGGAGCACCCCGGCCGTGGTCATCGCCTACGGCAAGTTCATCCAGACCATCATCGACTTCCTGATCATCTCCTTCGCCATCTTCATGGGGCTGAAGGCCATCAACACCCTCAAGCGCAAGCAGGAAGAGGAAGCGGCCCCGGCCGGCCCGACCAAGGATCAGGAGCTGCTGACCGAGATCCGCGATCTGCTCAAATCCCAGCAGGGAAAATAAGCGCCAGCTCCTGTCGTGTATTCGAAAAAAACCGCCTTCTGGCGGTTTTTTTGATACCAGAAGTTAGACTGAGGGCAACCAGCAAGACGCATGAAGGCCCCTGCCATCACGAAATGGGCCGCCCACCCTCCCCGCCCGACAGAACGGGCGTAATATCGAGCCTAACCGAACCGCATTCGCTACCGGAGTCGCCATCATGCCCCCCCTCACAGTGACAGCCAGGCCCCATCACAGCTTCATCCTGCGATATCTGCTGCTGCTCGCCCTGCCACTGCTGCTGCTGACTGCCGGCAGCGGCTATCTGTTCGTCACCAAGCAGCAGGAGACGATGCGCAACCGGTTCGAGTTTTTCAGCAACAGCTCCGCCCAGCAGTGGGATGGCGCACTGGCCTCCGTCGATGCACAGATCAACATTCTGGCGGCGGATCTCGAGCTCAATGACGGCATCCTGCCCCCCGTGCTCAGCCAGCGCCATCATCAGGTGTGGCAGCAACTGAGCCGCACCGGCAGCATGCTCAAGGGGCTTTACTATGTGCAGCGGGACAACAAGCTGGTCAACTTCGCCCATCTGCCCATTCCCGGTTCGTTCGATGCCAGCCGGCGCAACTGGTATCAGGCGGCGATCAAGACCCCCGGTATCAACGTCTGGAGTGCCCCCTACCTCGACGCCATTCAGCACGTCCCCGTCATCACCCTGTCACGGGCGGTACTGAACCGGCAAGGGGAGCTGCTGGCGGTGATCGGCATCGATATCGACCTGTCGGAGATATCGCAACGGATTGGCCGGCTGCTGCAGGGAGGGCGCCAGATAAGCTATCTGCTGTACGACATGAAAAACCACAGCGTGGTAGCCCACAGCGATCCCCTCAAGAACGGCGCCCCGCTTGATGACGAGCGGCTGGCCGAGCTCAAGGGACGCAGCGGCTCCCTGCTGAGCGACAATGATGAACTGATCGCCTACTACACCCTGACCAACAACCCCAACTGGCGGGTCATCATCATCTACCCGTTCAGCAACTCCTTCGTCATCAAGGAGCTGCTGCCCACCATGATGGTCGGGCTGCTCCTCTCGCTCGCCATGTACATACTGGTGGCCGTCATCTTCCATCAGCGCCTGGAAAACACCATCGGCATGCTGGTGCAGGTGGTACGCCAGCTGCGGATCACCCCGCCGGGCCAGCCCCTCATCATCCCTCGCATTCCGGGTATCGAAGAGCTGGAAGAGGAGATCACCATGATTTCCGACCAGATGCAGGCCGAGAGCGAAAAAGCCCAGCGCGATGTCCTGACCGGGCTCTACAACCGCCGCTACATGGACACCCTGCTGGCCGAGTTGCACCAACAGCATACCCCCTATGTGCTGGCCATCATCGACATCGACAACTTCAAGCAGATCAACGACCAATATGGTCACCCCGCCGGCGACAGCGTGCTCAGGCGTACCGCCTCCCTCGGCAGCAAGCTGCTGGAAGGCAAGGCTACCCTCTGCCGCTTTGGCGGCGAGGAGCTGGTCGCCATCTTCGAACAGGGTCGGCTGAAGGAGGCCCATCAGCAGATGGAGCAGTGGCGCCGCGCCATGGGCAAGCAGAACTGGCGCGAGCCCGGCCTGACCGTCACCTTCAGCGGCGGGCTGGCCGAGGCGCTGGACGCGCCCCCCGCCCAGGTGCTTGCCCAGGCGGACGCCGCCCTCTATCGCGCCAAGCAGGAAGGGAAGGACCGCCTCTCTCTCGCCTAGGCGCGCGGATGGTGCTGGCCGTGCAGCGCCTTGAGCCGCTCGTTGGCCACGTGGGTGTAGATCTGGGTGGTGGAGAGATCCGCGTGACCCAGCAGCATCTGCACCACCCGCAGATCGGCGCCGTGGTTGAGCAGATGGGTAGCGAAGGCGTGGCGCAGGGTGTGGGGGGAGAGCTCGCCCTGGATGCCGGCGCGCTGGGCATAGAGCTTGATGCGGTGCCAGAAGGTCTGACGGGTCATCATGCGCGCCTGCTTGGAGGGGAACACCACGTCCGAGCTGGTGCCGCCGAGCAGCAGGGTACGCGCCTCCCGGTAGTAGCGCTCCAGCCAGTGCACAGCTTCCTCCCCCATCGGCACCAGCCGCTCCTTGTTGCCCTTGCCGACCACCCGCACCAGCCCCTGGCGCAGGCTGACATGCTCGGCAGTCAGCCCCACCAGCTCGGAGACCCGCAGCCCGGTGGCGTAGAGCAGCTCAAGCATCGCCTTGTCCCGCAGCTCCAGCGGCTCGTCCACCAGCGGCGCTTGCAGCAGCGCCTCCACCTCGGCTTCGCTGAGATCCGATGGCAACTTTTTGGGCAGCTTGGGCCCCTCCAGCAGCACGGTGGGGTCGTCGCTGCGCAGCTTCTCCCGGTTGAGATACTGATAGAAACGGCGCAGGGCCGACAGGAAGCGGGCCGTACTGCTGGCCGCGAACTGCTGGTCCACCCGCCAGGCGAGATAGTGCTGGATGTCGTCCAGCCCCGCCAGCAGCAGGGAGCCACCCTGCTCGTCGAGCCAGAGGGAGAATTTTTCCAGATCGGTGCGATAGGAGCTGACCGTGTTGTCGGAGAGACCCCGCTCCAGCCAGAGGGCGTCCAGAAACGGCTCGATCAGGGGATGGGATTCAGACTTGCTCATGGTGCGCCGCGCTCAGGGGAAACATGGCCCATTGTAACGTGCCGACCCACCGCGGCCGCAAGTTGCCGTTGTCCATCGCCCGCCAGGCGGTGAAGCGCGCCGGCCAATCTGCTAGACTGACGCCCTCCCCCGGGCGCCACCCTGCGGTTGCCCGCTCCCATTGCCGACTGCGATCAAGAGAAGAGCGATGAAGATAGGTTTGTTTTACGGCTCTACCACCTGCTACACCGAGATGGCCGCCGAGAAGATCCGCGCCCTCATTGGCCCCGAGCTGGTTGATCTCCACAACATCAAGGATGTGCCCCTCACCCTCATGCAGGAGTACGACATCCTGATCCTGGGCATCTCCACCTGGGACTTCGGCGAGCTGCAGGAAGACTGGGAATCCCGCTGGGAAGACATTCAGGATGTCGAGCTGGAAGGCCGCATCATCGCCCTGTTCGGCATGGGCGATCAGCTGGGTTACGGCGAATGGTATCAGGATGCCCTCGGCCTGCTGCACGATCAGCTGGTCCCCAAGGGAGTCAAGCTGGTGGGCTACTGGCCCAACGAGGGGTACGAGTTCGATGCCTCCAAGGCACTGATCGACGATGGCCGTCACTTCGTCGGGCTGGCGCTCGACGACGCCAACCAGTACGACCAGACCGAATCCCGCATCGAGCAGTGGGTCGACCAGATCCTGAGCGAAATCCACGAGCTGCTGTGAGCCAGCAGCCACGCAGGGTTGCCTGATACAACTGGCGATGGCCCCCGGCCATCGCCCTCTCCCCGCACGTCATGACGAAAAAGACCTGCTGAAAGGCCCCCTTGAACAAACCTCAGCGGCGACGCTTCCCTGACTACCGGCGGCCGGGTTTCGGGCTGCCGGGCGCATAAATCGCTCCGATTTTCTCAATCGGTATCATCGCATGACGCTATAGCGACTTTTTTGTGCTGGTCTGCAACAATGGAAACGGTACCCCATAACAATCACAGCCGGGTATCGGAAGCAAACGGACAGACCAGAATAAGGAAATTCTATGACCCCATTCTCCCTGTTGGCCCCTGCCATCGCCCGCGACGTGCTCGATCACGCGCTGGCGCTGGGTGCCGACTTCGCCGAGCTGTTTGTGGAGCGCAAGCGCCGCAGCCAGCTCAGCCTGCTCTCCAGCCAGATAGAAAACATCAGCGGCGGCCTCGATTTCGGCATCGGCGTGCGCCTGTGCTACGGCCACAAGGTGCTCTATGGCTACACCAACCTGGCCAGCCGTGATGAGCTCTTGCGCATCGTCAGCCTGCTGGCGGCCAAGGACCGGCGTGATCCCGTGGTGACCGCCACCGCCTTCGATTTCAGTCGCCTGAGCGATCGCAACCCGGTGGCCTTGCCGCTGTCGGCCGACAAGCTGCTGGAACAGAAGATCGCCTACCTGCACGCCATGGATGCCGCGGCCCGCGCCGAGAGCACCAAGGTGAGCCAGTTTGCCGGCAACGTGCTGGGCTGGGAGCAGGAGGTGGAGATCTTCAACAGCGAAGGGGTGCAGGTGAGCGATCGCCGTCACTACAACCGCATCATGGCCCAGACCATCGCCGCCCTTGGCAGCGAACAGAGCGTGGGTTACGAAGCCCCCGGCGCCATGATGGGCTGGGAACACGCCGCCGGCGTGGATCCCCGCGAGCTGGCCCTCACCGCCACCCGCCAGGCGCTGGTGAAGCTGGGGGCCGCCCCCTGCCCGAGCGGCAAGCTGCCGGTCATCATGGAGAGCGGCTTTGGCGGCGTCATCTTCCACGAGGCGTGCGGCCACCTGCTGGAGACCACCTCGGTGGCCAAGAAGGCCTCGGTGTTCCACGACAAGATGGGCCAGCTCATCGCCAATCCGGCGGTCAGCGCGGTGGACGAGGGGCTGCAGGGCAACGCCTGGGGCTCCATCAACGTCGATGACGAGGGAATGGCGACCCAGCACACCCAGCTCATCAAGGATGGCGTGCTGACCGGCTTCCTGGTGGACCGGATGGGGGCGCTGCGCACCGGCTACGCCCGTACCGGTTCAGGGCGGCGCGAATCCTACAAGTTCGCGCCGGCCTCGCGCATGCGCAACACCTACATAGAGCCGGGCAATCACAGCCTGGACGAGATGCTGGCGACCGTGGAGCACGGCATCTATGCCAAGCGGATGGGGGGCGGCTCGGTGCAGCCCGGCACCGGCGAGTTCAACTTCAACGTGCAGGAGGCCTACCTCATCGAGGGGGGCAAGATCACTAGGCCGCTCAAGTCGGCCACCCTGATCGGCACCGGCCCGCAGGTACTGAAGGAGATCTCCATGGTAGGGCGCGATCTGGCCCTCTCCGCCGGCATGTGCGGCTCGGTCTCAGGCTCCATTCCCGCCTCGGTCGGCCAGCCGCCGCTCAAGGTTGACAGCATTCTGGTCGGAGGGAACGCCTGATGAACATCCATTACACTCTGTGCGGTTCCATCACCCGCCTCATTCGCGTTTCAGTCGGCCAGCCGCCGCTCAAGGTTGACAGCATTTTGGTCGGAGGGAACGCCTGATGAGCCAACTCGATATGAACCAACTGCTTGCCCGTCTGCTGGACCAGGTCGCCGATCTTGGGGCCGAGGCGGACATCATCGCCAACCAGGACAAGGCCTTCTCCCTCAAGGCCGACAAGGGCGAGCTCAGCGAATACAAGGTCACCAGCAGCCAGCAGATCGGCATTCGGCTGATAAAAGAGGGCCGGGTCGGCATCGCCTATTCGGAGTCCCTCGACGAGTCGGCACTGGCCGCCATGCTGCAGGATGCGCTGGATGCCAGCCGCTTCGCCAAGGTGGACCCGGATCAGACCATCGCCGTGCAGCAGAGCCGGCTCACCACCGACTGCGCCGAGATCAATCAGCCCGACACCACCCCAGTGGAGGAGAAGATTGCCCTGGCCCTGCGCCTCGAGTCGGACATGCTGGCGCTGCCGGACGTGACCGGCGCTCCCTACAACAGCTTCTTCGAGGGAGAGGGCCGGCTGTGGCTTGCCAACAGCCAGGGCAGCCTCTGCCAGCATCAGGCGTTCAGCGTCGGTTGCTACAGCTCCGCCCTCATCGAGCGCGACGGCCGTCAGTCCATGTTCTCTCAGGGGCAGTATGAGCGCCGCTTCGATGTTCTGGACAGCCAGACCCTCATCCGCCAGATCCACGCCGTGGCCGACGGCCTGCTGGCGGGGGACGCGGTGCCGAGCGGCCACTACAGCGCCATCTTCGACACCAATGCCCTGGCCAGCCTGTTCGGCTGCTTCCAGGCCGCACTGTCAGGCAAATGGGCCCAGCAGGGGATCAACCCCTGGCGCGACAAGCTGGGCCAGTCGGTGGCCTCCCGTTGGCTCACCCTGGAGAGCCGGGCCTATATGCCGGGCGGCATGCACATCAAGGCCTTCGATGGCGAGGGTGCCCCCACCCGGGATCTGCTGCTGATCGGCGAAGGGGAGCTCAAAACCCTGCTGCACAACAGCGCCACCGCCCACCACTTCGGCCTGGCCAGCAACGGCTCGGCGGCGCGCAGCGCCCGCAGTGCGCTGGACGTCAGCCCGCGCCACCTGGTGTTCGGGCTCGGCCCCCACAGCGAGGCCGAGGCGCAAGGCGGCGAGTACCTGGAGCTGGTCAAGCTGGACGGCCTGCACTCCGGCGCCGATGCGGTGAGCGGCGACTTCTCGTTCGGCGCCTCCGGCTTCCTGTGCCGGGACGGCGTGCGGGTGGCACCGGTGCGCGGCATCACGGTGGCGGGCAACTTCTATCGCCTGCTGGGTGAGCTGGAAGCGGTCGCCAACGTGCTGCACCACGACGACGGCAAGAGCTTCTATGCGCCTCTTATTCGTTTCGGCGGTCTGAGCATCGCCGGCAAGTAACTGTATATCGAGGGAAAAAACCTCCAGTTCCCCACCCGAAAGCGGCGCCATCAGGCGCCGCTTTTTTAGCTCTGGCGCCCCTCATGGGCTGCTCCTAACCTCTAGGAAGCTGCCTGCGAGCTGCCGCGAGAGGCCGTCAGCAAGGAACAGCGCCGCCGGTCGCATCGGCCGGAACATGCTGGAGATCACCAAGATGGACAATACCCTGGTCTGGGCCGACATTCCGACACGGGATCTGGATCGTGCAATGGCCTTCTACTCGGTTCTGCTCGACGTGCCGGTCACGCCGATACAGGAGGAGATCCGCTTCGCCATGCTGCGCCACGATGGCAACAACGCGGCGGCCTGTCTCGGCCCCATGGACAAGTACCACCAGCCGGGGCACACGGGCCCCCTCATCTACCTCGCCCTTGGCCAGCGCCTGCAGGAGGCCGAACAGCTGGTGCCCAGCATCGGCGGACGGGTGCTCGAGCCCCTGCACAGCATCGGCAGCGGCCATGGCTGCCGGGTCATCATCGAAGATACCGAGGGCAACTGGCTGGCCCTCTATGCGCCTCCCGCCAGCTGATAACCGGTGGCTGTGCCAGAAACAACAACGGCGACCTCATGGTCGCCGTTGTGCATTAGCCAGTCTCCCCGGTCATCAGACCTGCGGGTTGAGACGGGTCGGCATGCCGGTACGCTGTTCCAGCACCTGCTTGACCACATTGGCGTCGCTGTCCATGTGGGCGATGAAGCGGGTGGTGGCCTGGGTCATGGGCAGCGGCACGGAGGCGGTGGAGTTGAACTCCTCCTCGTTGCGTGACAGCGGCTCGTGCACTTCCATGTAGCGACCGCCATCCGGCTCGACCGTGGTCTTGACCGGCTGGTTGACGAACTGGACGCGAGTGCCGACCGGCACGTTGTCGAACAGGTACTTGATGTCGTCGGCGCGCAGACGCACGCAACCGCTGCTCACCCGCAGACCAATGCCGAAGGTGGCGTTGGTGCCGTGAATGGCGTACAGGTTGCCGATGTAGAGCGCGTGCAGGCCCATGGGGTTGTCCGGACCGGCCGGCCAGACTGCCGGCAGGGTCTTGCCCTGGGCGGCGTAGCGGCGACGGATGTTTTCAGTCGGGGTCCAGGTCGGGTTGGCGCGCTTGCGCTCCACCTTGGTGATCCAGTTCTCCGGGGTGTTGACCCCCAGCTGGCCGATGCCGATGGGCAGCACCTGCACCACGTTCTTGCCTTTCGGGTAGTAGTAGAGACGCATCTCAGCCACGTTGATGACGATCCCTTCGCGGGGAGCGTTGGGCAGGATCAGCTGATGGGGGATGACCAGTTTGCTGCCCGCCTTGGGCAGGTAGGGGTCGACACCCGGGTTGGCTTCCATGATGTTGGTCAGACCCAACTGGAAGTCGGAGGCGATCTGCTCCAGCGGACGATTGTCCGCGGGTACCACGTACTCCTGGTTCTCACCGATCAGACGGCTGTTGGCTGCAGGCAGCTGGTATTCAACGGCGGCGGCCTGCTGGCTGACCAGCGCCAGAGTACATAAAAGAGCCGAAGCGGCAGTGCGAAGGGGATTCATAAAATTCCTGTGTGGTTTCCTGTACCAAGTTGGCCGACGGCCATTTCATCCTCGGTCTGGCCCGTGACGAGTCACCTTGCGTCCGAGGTCGATTACCGAGCGCGCATTCTTTCCTGAGTCGGCCAAAAATTCAACGTCGGGATCGCTCTTTTTGCATGAAAAAGCGCATCCGACGCCGCTGACGCCGCCTCTTGTCACCCTTGCCACCCTAGCAGCCACAAACTGAGCGCAAGCTGAACAACAGGGAGGCCATCGAGCCCCCCTGTTTCATCACGGGATCACCCTTGGCCGCCGAGCAGGGCCGTCACTGCCCCGGCGATGGCTGCGCGGGCATCGAGCGTGGCCATCTCGTCGGCCAGCAGCCGGGCCCTGGCCCGATAGCGCGGCTCGTGCACCAGCTTGCGCACCGCCGCCGCCACCGCGTCTGCCGTCGGCTCGTTGCTGTGCAGATTGATGCCGGCACCGCTCCACGCCACCCGGGTGGCCACCTCCGCCTTGTCCTCCCCGGTGCCCGCCACCACCAGCGGCACCCCGTGCGCCAGCGCGGCCTGCACCGAGCCATAACCACCGTTGGTCACCAGCACGGCGGCGCGGGGCAGCGCCAGCTCGAACGGCACGTGTTCGGTGACGATGGCATTGGCCGGAACGGCGGCGTCCAGCCGCGCCGGATCCCGTCCGCCGGTGGTCAGCAGCAGTTGCAGCTCGTCGCCGGCCAGCCCCTGCAGGGCCGGCAGCAGCAACTGCCCCAGATCCACGTTGGCCAGGGTGCCCTGGCTGACGATGACCAGCGGCCGCTCATCGAGCCGCTCCCACCAGGGCGGTGGCGTCAGCTCAAGCCGGGGTGGCAGCAGCGGGCCGACATAACGGATCACCCCCTCAAGCTCCGGCCGCTCGTATTCAAAGCCGGCGCAGGAGAGCTGCAAAAAGGCATCGGGGGCCGTCACCATCACATCGGTGAAGGGGGCCGCCAGCGGCGGCGCCCCCGCCTCGGCCAGCGCGGCATCGAAGCTCTGCTGTACCTCCCTTTGCAGTTGCCGGGTCGGCTCATCGAGCCAGGGCAGCTCGCCAAGGGAGCGGCGCAGTTCGGGAGGAATGCGCGGGCCGTAGAAGATGGCATCCGGGCTCGAGAAGGAGACCGGGTTCACCCCCAGCATCAGGATGGGAAGGCGCCGCCCGTCCCCCTGTTGCAACAGCGGCAGCACGCCGTAGAAGCCGTTCTCCACCAGCAGCAGATCCACCCCCTCCGCCGCGATCAGCGCCCGCAGATGGCTGTCGTGCTGCGCCATGGGGGCGGCAAAAAAGCGCTTGAGCGCCAGCGCCATCTGGGCGGTGCCGCTCAGGCTGGCCCGCTCGGGAAAATGCCGCTCCAGCGCCCGGTAGTCAAAGTCCACCTCGGGAGCGAAGGGCACGAATTCAGCGCCGGCTGCGCGGATGCGCTGCTCGAACAGGGCGCCGCACAGCATCAGCACTCGATGCCCCTCCTCCACCAGCAGGCGGGCCGCCGCCAGCATGGGATTGACATGGCCCGGGGTGGCGGTGGCCGCCAGCAACAGGGTCGCCATCACGCCGCCCCTTGCGGCGCCAGCGCCGGGTTGAGACAGACCGGGCTGGCCTGGATGTGAACCCGCTGGATGTGGCGGGCGGAGCGGGCGGTGAACCCCTCACGGCCGTGCAGCAGACCGAGGTTGTCGGCGATCACCACGTCCCCCCCTTGCCACTGGTGGGCATAGAAGTAGCGCGGATCGTAGAGCCGCTGGTGCAGATCCTGCAGGAAGGCGGCCTGTTCACCGGGTGCCACCCCCTCAATCTCGAGGGCATGCTGATTGAGAAAACGCACCCCCTCGCGCGGCGGCTCGTTGTAGCGCAGCACCGTCTCGCCGCTCACCGGATGGGGCACCAGCAGCGGCGAGCGCACCTGACCGCCGTAGTGCACCACCTGCTTGATGCGATAGGTGATGTGCACCCGCTCCCAGCGGGCCAGCCGCTCGCCGTCGAGCTCGCTGAGCAATTGGCGGGTATTGATGAAGGTGGTGCGACCCCCTTCGTCCGCCGCCGGCGCGTGCACGCAGTGAAACAGCTGGAACTCGGGCAGGGTCGGCTTGTACATGCCATCCCAGTGCAGCGGCACATAGCTGGAGTCGAAGATGTGGTCGGTGGCGTTCTCGTGCTCCTTCACGTCCAGCACGGCGCCGAACGGCCACATCATGATCTCGCCCCACCCCTCGCCGTAGCGGGTCAGCCGCTCGGGATCGGTGAAGCCGGACTCGAACCCACGCAGGATCAGCACGCCGTGGCGGCGGGCCAGTTCACGCAGCGCCTCGATAGCCAGGCTCTGCACCGGCTGGGCGCTGCGGGCCGGTTCAATCAGCAGGCCGAACGGGGCCTGTGGCAGGATGCGGCAACGCTCGCCGCCGAGGGTAACGATGGATGCAGTCATGGGAAACTCCTCAGGCGGCGGCCTGCTTGCCGTTGATCAGGTAGTGGCTCGGACGGCCGTGGATATGGACCAGCTCATGCTCCATCGCCAGCACGTCGCGCCGCTTCATCAGCACGAACTGGCCATCCAGATTGGCCGCCACCCCGTGCCAGGGGGTGAGCCAGTCATCCCGGGTCGGCAGCATGTGGATGCCCATCTTCAGGCTGTGGCTCGCCTGGGGGTGGATGGAGAGACGGATCGCCTCGGGGAAGCGCTCCGCCAGCAGGTTGCCCCAGGCGCGGCTGCGCTGGATCACCGCATGGGTGCGCGCCTTGGCATCCCGCTGCAGCGCCGTGTTGGAGAGCGGGGTGTCGGGCAGCTGGCTGTCTTCATAGAGGAAGCGGGTCATGGCGCGATAGAGGCGAATGCCCTCCTCGGTGCTTCTCACCTCTTCCGTGATCTGTGCCAGCGGCTCGGCATAGCGCTCCACCAGCTGCTCGCGCAGGGTGTCGAAGTCGCGGCTGGCACAAAACTCGGCCATGCCCGCCACCATGCCCAGGTGGAAAACCCCGAGGTGGGTCGCCCCCAGCTCCAGGATCAGCTGCTCGATATGGGCCTGATAGGCGTCGATGGCCGGGTCCGCCACCCGGATGAGGTCACCGAACACGTGGCCGTCCGAGCAGATGAGGATCCGCATGCCGGGCGCGTAGTGCAGCTGGATGCGCTGGCAGAGGTGATTGAGAAAGCTGAGGGAGAGCCGCTCCGCCATGTCCGGCAGGGTGCCCAGCACCTTGTTCGGATTGGGCGACTTGGTGGGGAAGGCGGGCAGCACGCAGGTGATGGTCTCGCCCCGCTCGATGAAGGCCTGCAGACGGGGGATCTGGATGGCGGCCACCTCTGCTTCCTCCTGCTGCCGATCCAGAATGGGATCGGGGAAGCGGCGACGATAAGGCAACAGCTCGGCAAATATATTTTGGGCAATATGATGGGAAGATAAACCACTCATTATTCCGGCTCCTTTGGCAGGATTAAAATCAATAAAGATGACTCTTTATCAATGCGTCCAGTCTCTGTCGTTATTATTTTTGTATCCGTTTGCTACCCAAACGAATCGAGAGGGGACAGTAGCCGAGATGAAGTCAGGCTATCAATTCGCCATTGATGTAAACAGATTCAACCCGCAGCGAATAATCTATTTCGCATAAGCTATGTTGAACTATACATATGAATAGAAACAGATTTTATTTAAATTGATGCGTATCAAATATCACCAACCAGAAAAGTTCCCCAACCGCTTTATTATTCAGTCACAAATTGACTCGTGGATTATTTAGCACAACTTAATAGTGATATTTTTTCATGGCGGCAATCCTGACCATTTCGCTGTAAATATCGCAAATAATTATCCAGCTACATATTAAGCAGACGAACAGAGTGCAGCCACCGCCGCGCAAGAGGGGGAATGACCGGGCGAAATGACGCGTCGCAGATCTGCTGCGCCATCGCCATGCGCTTTCATGGTGGCGACCCCGTTCGGGGCCGCAATGGTGTGCAAAGCGCGCCTAAGCGCTCCCTAGATAGTCGAGGGCCGCCTGCCAGCCCATCTGGTAACCCTGCTCCAGCCGCCCCCGGTCGGTGGTCATGCGGCCGACCCGAAAACCCGCCGGCGGCACTATGACCCGGATGCAGCAATCGGCCGGCGGCTGGCGGATGAAGTCGATGGCATCGTTGTAGCTTTGATGACGCGACAGGCTAGCGCGAGCCAGGGCCGGCGTCTCGCGCAGCAGGTAGCGATGCAGGGCGGGCAGGCGCGGCGCCCGCTTGCGATAGCCCAGCGGCCGGGAGAGCACCACAGTGATGTCGCGCGCCCCCTGCTCATAGGCGTGGCGCACCGGAATGGAGTCGGCCACCCCGCCATCCGTCATGGCCTCCCCGTCGATGCGCACGAAATCCCGGTAGACCAGCGGCACCGAGCAGGAGGCCTTGATCTGCTGCTCCAGCTCGGCGGCATTGGCCTTGAGGTAGGCGGCCTGGCCGTCCGCGACCCGGGTGGTCACCACGGTCAGCGGCACCGGGTTGGCGGCAAAGCGCGCCAGATCGAGCCGGCACTCGCGGATGGTGATCGCCCACAGCCAGTCGAGATCGAGCCAGTGGCCGCCGCGCAAGAACTTGGCCAGGTTGATGAACTCGGGGCGGCAGGAGTAGTCGGTGATGACGTTGTGGTTGCGCCCCTGCTGACCGGCCAGAAAGGCCGCCAGATTGACCGCCCCGGCCGATACCCCGATGCAGTGATCAAACGCCGTGCGGCCCTTGGCCAGAAACGCATCCAACACCCCGGCGGCGAAAATGCCGCGCATGGCGCCCCCCTCGACCACCAGGGCCGTCTGTCGCCGACTCATCTCGCCTCCCCGTTTTTGCTCTGTGAATGGTCTCACACTTTGGCCCATTCAGAGCCCGGCTGCTGGCCGGGATCCCTATAATGGGCACGCCTTTGCTCCCCATGAGCAAGGTATAACTTATTGATGCTACGGAATATTACAATGAAAAATATCAGCAAATCCCTACTGGCCGCTGCCATTTCCCTCGGATTGATGGCAGGCTGTAACAGCCAAAATGACTCCGAGACCCCGACCCCCATGGTTCGCTTCGCTACCTTCAACCTCTCCTTCGATCGCACCGCCGCCGGCATGCTCGCCGGTGAACTGGCCCTCAGTCGCACCGAGCAGGATGCCCTGCTGGCCCGCCTCGCCGACGGCACCTTGAGCGGCGCCGAGAAGACCAAGGCCCTTGACGTGCAGCAGATCCGCAACATCGCCGAAATCATCCAGCGCACCCGGCCGGACGTGTTCCTGCTCAACGAATTCGACAATGACGGCAAGGGCAGCGACACCACGGACCTCAAAGCCTTCAACGACAACTACCTGGCCCACGCCCAACACGACGAGGTGAAGGCCATCAGCTACCCGGTGCTGCAGAACTTCGCCACCAACACCGGTCTGATGAGCGGCCATGACCTCAATCTGGACGGCAAGGTCAACAACGGGCCGGACGACGCCTGGGGCTTTGGCAACTACCACGGCCAGTACGCCTTCGCCGTGATGTCCCAGTACCCCATCGATACCAAGCAGATCCGCACCTTCCAGAAATTCAAGTGGAAGGACATGCCGGGCGAAGTGAACCCCGTCATCGACGACTGCAACAATGCCAAGGCGCCGATCCCGGCTGGCCGCCAGTGCGGCGATGCCTGGTATGACGACGCCGCCTGGCAGGCCTTCCCGCTCTCGTCCAAGAACCACGCCGACGTGCCGGTGCGCATCAAGCGCGGTAACAAGGAGGAGGTGATCCACTTCCTCATCTCCCACCCGACCCCGCCCATCTTCGGCAACGCGGCGCGCCACAACGTCAAGCACAACCGGGCCGAAGTCGCCTTCTGGCAGGATTACGTGGAGACCGCCAGCTACATGGTGGATGACGCCGGCAAGGCCGGTGGCCTGCCCGCGGGTGCCAAGTTCGTCATCGCCGGCGATCTCAACGCCGATCCCCAGATTGGCGATGGGGATCTCACCGCCATTCAGGATCTGCACAACCATGTGCTGGTCAACCAGGCCGTCACCAACGGCGCCCTGATCCCGGTCAGCCAGGGCGGCCCCGAGTGCCTCGCCAGCCAGCCGGATCAGTGCAAGCGCAACAACAACCGTCCCACCCCGGAGCGCATCACCAGCAGCAGCGGCCTGCAGCTCGACCACGTGCTGCCCTCCGCCAACCTGAACACGGTCGCCTCCGGCGTGTTCTGGCCGGCCAGCTTCGAGCCGGGCTACCACCTGGTGTATGACGCCAAGCTCGGCATCGCCAAGGGCGTCAGCTCGGATCACCGCCTGGTGTGGGTCGACTTCAAACTCGACTGACAGTGTGCTGCACAACACACAAGGGGCCTGCGGGCCCTTGTGTTTGTGGTCATAGTGCCATTCAGAGGGATGCCTTTGGCTCAGGGTGCCGGCAAATCTGTGCGCAGGCGCGCTATTCCGGCGCCCGCGGCTTGCAGCGCAAATCGGGGTTTGCTAATACTCCGCGTCCATTGGATGAGCATCCCCTTTCGAGATAGTGTGCCGTGGCTTTCGAACAATTCGCGCTCGTGATATCTCTCTTCCAGCAGCTGTGCGTCTATCTGGTGATCGCCTGGCTGCTCTCCAAGACGCCGCTGTTCATGCCGCTCACTCAGGTGACCCTGAGCTGGCCCCACAAGATCCTCTGCTACCTCATCTTCTCCGGCTTCTGCGTGATGGGCACCTATTTTGGCCTGAGAGTCGAGGACTCCATCGCCAACACCCGCGCCATCGGCGCCGTGCTGGGGGGCATCGTCGGCGGCCCTGTGGTGGGGCTGCTGGTGGGGCTGACCGGCGGCATCCATCGCTATTCGCTGGGGGGCTTCACCGCGCTCGCCTGCACTTTCTCCACCATCGCCGAAGGGCTGCTCGGCGGCCTGGTGCACCGCCACTTCGTCGCCCGCCACCGGCTCGACCTGCTGTTCAGCCCCTGGGTAGTGGGATCTGTGGCCCTCATCGCCGAACTGATGCAGATGGGGATCATCTTGCTGGTGGCCCGCCCGTTTGACGACGCCGTCCACCTCATCGAGAACATCATCGCCCCCATGCTGGTGGCCAATACCCTGGGGGCCGCCATGTTCATGCGGATGATCCTCGATCACCGCGCCATGCTGGAGAAGTACTCGGTCGCCTTCTCCGCCCGCGCCCTCAAGATCGCCGAGCGGGCAATGCGGGTGCTGGACAAGGGCTTCACCCAGCAGGCGTGCCAGCAGATGGTACGCATCCTCTACGAGGAGACCGGAGTGGGCGCGGTGGCCATCACCGATCGGGAGAAGCTGCTCGCCTTCATCGGCATAGGCGAGGATCACCACCTGCCGGGCACCGCCATCAACTCGGCCCACACCTTCAAGGCGATCCAGCACAACGAGGTGGTCTATGCCGACGGCAACCTGATCCCCTACAGTTGCAACCTGCATCCCCAGTGCCGGCTCGGCTCCTCGCTGGTCATTCCGCTGCGGGGGGAAGAGGGCTCCGTGGTGGGCACCATCAAGCTCTACGAGCCCAAGCGCAAGTTCTTCTCCTCCATCAACCGCACCCTGGGGGAAGGGATTGCCCGGCTGCTCTCCGGCCAGATCCTGGCGGGCAAATACAACGAGCAGAAGCGGCTGCTGGCCCAGTCGGAGATCAAGCTGTTGCAGGCGCAGATCAACCCGCACTTCCTGTTCAACGCCCTCAACACCCTGGCGGCGGTGATCCGGCGCGACCCCGAGGATGCCCGCACCCTGGTGCATCACCTCTCCACCTTCTTTCGCAAGAACCTCAAGCGCCAAGGGGACGAGGTGACCCTGGCCGACGAGCTGGAGCACGTGAACGCCTACCTGCACATCGAGCAGGCCCGCTTCGCCGAGCACCTGAGCGTGCAGATCGACATCCCCGATCCGCTGCTGGAGTACCGGCTGCCCACCTTCTCCCTGCAACCCATCGTCGAGAACGCCATCAAGCACGGCATCTCCCAAATGTTCGAGCCGGGCCGGCTGACCCTGACGGCGCGGCAGGAGGGTGAGCAGCTGGTGCTGGAGGTCTGTGACAACGCCGGCCTCTATCAGGCCAAACGGGAGGAGAGCGGCCTTGGCATGAACATAGTGGACCGGCGCATCAAGGCCCGTTACGGCGCCGAGTACGGGGTCGCCATTCACTGCGAGCCCCATCAATCCACCCGGGTGAGGATCACCCTTCCCCTGCAGGAGAGCCCATGCTGACCGCCCTTATCGTCGACGATGAACCCCTCGCCCGCGAGGAGCTGCGGCTGCTGCTGGAGCAGGCGGGCAACATCCGCCTGTTGGGGGAGTGTGCCCACGCCATGGAGGCGCTGCCCGCCATCCACCGCCTCAAACCCGACCTGCTGTTTCTCGACATCCAGATGCCGCGCATCAGCGGGCTGGAGCTGGTGAGCATGCTGGATCCGGACTTGCGCCCCCACATCGTCTTCATCACCGCCTACGACGAGTTTGCCCTGCGCGCGTTCGAAGAGAACGCCCTCGACTACCTGCTCAAACCGGTCACCAGCGAACGGATGAACAAGGCGCTGGAGCGCATCCAGCGGCTGCTCTCGCCAAAGGGTGAGCTGGCGGGCCAGCCGCTGCCGGATCCCACCCGTATCGCCCAGCCCCTGCGCAGCATCCCCTGCTGCGGCCACAACCGCATCCTGCTGCTGCCCCTTGGCGAGGTGGAGTTCGTCCACAGCGATCTGGCCGGCAACAAGGTGGTGAGCGCCCAGCAGCAGGGCACCACAGAGCTGACCCTGCGCACCCTGGAGGAGAAGACCGGCTTCGTGCGCTGTCACCGCCAGTACCTGCTCAACCCGGGCCAGATCCGCGAGATCCTGCTGCTCGACGGCGGCCTGGCGGAGGTGGTGACCCAGGGCGGCCACAAGGTGCCGGTGAGCCGCCGCTACCTCAAGCCCCTCAAGGAGCTGCTGGAGATCCCCTGAGGAGCGGGCCACTCACTCCGCTCCTGCTCTGCCCGTTACCACTCACCCCGCCGGCTTACACCTCAAACCGCTCGGGGCCGCTTTTCTGCCGCTCGCAGGCGGCCCTCTGCCACTGACCTTTTCTGCGCTCCCCTTTCCCTGCCGCCTGCGTAGAGTGCAGCCTGAGCCCGGCCGGATTGGCCGCAGGAAAAGGAAACTCCGTCATGCAACACGCAATCACCTTCGTCATTGCGGCCCTCTGCATCCTCGCCATCGCCTATCGCCTCTACGGCGTGTTCTTTGTGCGCAAGGTACTGATGGCCGACGACAAGCTGGTCACCCCCTCCCACCAGCTGGAGGATGGCAAAAACTACGTGCCGACCAACAAGTGGGTCAACTTCGGCCAGCACTTCGCGGCCATCGCCGCCGCCGGCCCGCTGGTGGGCCCGGTCCTGGCCGCCCAGTACGGCTACTTGCCGAGCTTTCTCTGGCTGCTGATCGGCTGCGTCATCGGCGGCGCGGTGCACGACACAGTCGTGCTGTTCGCCTCCATGAAGCATCAGGGCAAGTCCCTCTCCGAGGTGGCCAAGGCCGAGCTCGGCCCCATCGCCGGCTGGTGTACCGGCCTTGCCATGCTGTTCATCATCACCATCACCATGGCGGGTCTCTCCATGGTGGTGGTACACGCGCTGGAGCGTAACGCCTGGGGCGTGTTCGCGGTGTTCATGACCATCCCCATCTCCATGGTGGTGGGGATCTGGCACAAGCTGACCGGCAACCTGCAAGCCGCCTCCTGGGTGGGCTTCATCGCCGTGCTGGCCTGTGTCTTCTTCGGCCCCTACGTGCAAGAGAGCGCCTTCGGTGCCTGGCTGACCCTGCGTGCCGAGACCATCAGTCTGGCGCTGCCGGTCTACGCCTTCTTCGCCACCGCGCTGCCGGTCTGGCTGCTGCTCACCCCGCGCGGCTACATCTCCAGCTTTATGAAGATCGGTGTGTTCGGCGCTTTGGTCATCGGTGTCATCTGCATCAACCCGGAGATCCAGTTCCCCGCCATGACCCAGTTCGTCCACGGCGGCGGCCCGGTGCTGGGCGGCCCGGTCTGGCCCTTCATCTCCATCACCATCGCCTGCGGCGCCATCTCCGGCTTCCACGCCTTCATCGGCTCCGGCACCACCCCGAAACTGGTGGACAAGTGGAGCGACATCCTGCCGGTCGCCTTCGGTGCCATGCTGGCCGAGTGCGTGGTGGGCGTGATGGCGCTGATCGCCGCCACCGCCCTGCACCCGGCCGACTACTTTGCCATCAACGCCACCCCGGAGGCCTTCGCCAAGCTGGGGATGCAGGTGGTGGACTTGCCGTTCCTCTCCCAGGAGATCGGCATGGATCTGAACGGTCGCACCGGCGGCGCCGTCACCCTGGCGGTAGGCATGTCCTACATCTTCACCAAGGTGCCCTGGTTCAGTAACCTCGCCTCCTACTTCTTCCAGTTCGTGGTGATGTTTGAAGCGGTCTTCATCCTGACTGCCGTCGACTCCGGCACCCGGGTCTCCCGCTACCTCATTCAGGACTTCTTCGGCGAGTTCTATCCGCCCCTCAAGCGCATCGACTGGATGCCGGGCGCCATCGGGGCCAGCGTGCTCGCCTGCGTGATGTGGGGGTATCTGCTGATGTCCGGCGATATCGGATCTGTGTGGGCGCTGTTCGGGGTCTCGAACCAGCTGATGGCCTCGGTGGGTCTCATCATCGGTGCCACCATCATCCTGCGACTGGCCAGCAAGCACCGCTACATGCTGACCTGCCTGATCCCGCTGGCCTACCTGTTCGTCACCGTCAACTACGCCGGTTACTGGATGGTCAGCCACGTCTACTTCAACCCCGAAGCCAAGGGCTACAACCTGCTCAACGGCGGCATCTCGCTGCTGATGCTGGGGCTCGGCGCCGTCATCCTGGTGTCGGCCATCCGCAAGTGGATTGAGCTGTGGAAGCTGCGCCAGCAGCCCGAGTTCCAGATTGCTCCAGCCAGCGCCAGCTGACCCATCCGCTGCAACAATAAACCCCGGCATGCCGGGGTTTGTTGCATCTGGCGGTCAAAAAACGGCCTCATCAGGGTACATGGCGCCATCGATCACAGAACCCGAGCAGCGATCGGGCTAGAATGGGGGCTTCCGTCACCCGGCCTGGGGCCGGTGACCTCTTCGCGCTTTCACTTATCGAGGACACGCTTCATGGAACTGCTTCTTCTCAGCAACGGCAAAGCCACCGAATGCCCGGGCCTGCTCGGCTGGGCCCGGGATCGGGTGCAGACCCTGCTCGCCCGCAAACAGGTCAAGCGCATCCTGCTCATCCCCTACGCGGTGATCCGCAGCGACTGGGATGCCCGCGCCCTGGAGCTCAGCGAGAGCCTGGGGGTGGAGGCCATCAGCATCCATCAGTTCGATGACCCGGTGGACGCGATCAACCATGCCGATGCCATCTTTATCAGCGGCGGCAACACCTGGCGCCTCAACCAGCTGCTGCACGAAAACGGCCTGGTGGTGCCCATCCAGCGCGCCGTGCGCGAGCGGGGCGTGCCCTATGTGGGCTGGAGCGCAGGTTGCAACGTGGCGACCCCCAGCATCCGCACCACCAACGACATGCCGGTCTGCAGCGCCGCCGTGCTGCCTGCACTGGGGCTGTTCCCGCTGCAGATCAATCCGCACTATCTGGATGCCAGCATCAGCGGCCACATGGGGGAGACCCGCGACGAGCGCCTGGCCGAGTTCTGCGCCATCAACCCGAGCGAACACGTGGTGGCTCTGCGCGAGGCGAGCCTGCTCCAGATAAGCGGCGAGCACATCGAATACTGGAGCGCCCGCGGCGAAGGCTTCAAAATCTTCAAGCACGCCGAGACCACCCAGGAGTTCAGCACAGCCACGCCGCTGGCCGAGCTGACGCCGTTTCACCCGCGCAGCTGAATGGCGCTGACCGGCTGAAACCCCACAGGGGCGCAGGATGTCGCCCCTTTTTCGCAATGAAGGGAGGATGAGATGAAGAGCAGGACTGAACACGACAGCTTCGGCGCAATCGCCGTGCCGGCCGATCGGCTGTGGGGAGCCCAGACCCAGCGCTCCCTGCAACACTTCGACATCTCCGGCGAGCGCCAGCCGATGGCGCTGATCCACGCCCTGGCCCGCATCAAGTCGGCCTGTGCCCGGGTCAACCACGCCAACGGGCTGCTGCCCGCCCGCACGGCGCAGGCCATCATGAGTGCCGCCGACGAGATCCTGTGCGGCCAGCATGATGAGGAGTTCCCGCTGCGGGTATGGCAGACCGGCTCAGGCACCCAGACCAACATGAACCTCAACGAGGTGCTGGCCAACCGGGCCAGCGAGCTGCTCGGCGGCACCCGTGGCGAGGGGCGGCTGGTACACCCCAACGACGAGGTGAACAAGAGCCAGTCGAGCAATGACGTCTTCCCGAGCGCCATGAACCTGGCGGCCGTCACGACCATCACCCAGCACCTGCTGCCCGCCCTGACCACCCTGCGCACCACCCTGGCCGGCAAGGCGGCGGCCTTCGACGACATCGTCAAGATAGGCCGCACCCATCTGCAGGATGCCACCCCGCTCACCCTGGGGCAGGAGTTCTCCGGCTGGGTCGCCCAGCTCGAGCAGGGGGAGCGCCATATCCGGGCCGCCCTGCCCCATCTGTGCGAGCTGGCGCTGGGGGGCACCGCCGTCGGCACCGGCCTCAACACCCCGCCCGGCTTCGCCGACGCGGTGGCCGCCACCCTGGCCGAGCAGACCGGCCTGCCGCTGGTGAGCGCCCCCAACAAGTTCGAGGCGCTGGCCGCCAGCGATGCCCTGGTCCATGGCCACGGCGCCCTCAAGACGCTGGCCGCCTCCCTCATGAAGATCGCCAATGACGTGCGCTGGCTGGCGAGCGGTCCCCGCAGCGGGCTGGGAGAGCTGCTCATCCCGGAAAACGAGCCAGGCTCCTCCATCATGCCCGGCAAGGTCAACCCGACCCAGTGCGAGGCGCTCACCATGCTGTGCGCCCAAGTGATGGGCAACGACGTGGCCATCAACATCGGCGGCGCCAGCGGCAACTTCGAGCTCAACGTGTTCAGGCCGATGATCGCCCACAACTTTTTGCAGAGCGTGCGGCTGCTGGCGGACGGCATGCAGAGCTTCCACGACCACTGCGCCGTCGGCATCACCCCGAACCAGCCCCGCATCGACGAGCTGCTGGCCCGCTCCCTGATGCTGGTGACGGCGCTCAACCCCCATATCGGCTATGACAAGGCGGCAGAGATCGCCAAGCGGGCCCACCATGAGGGGCTCAGCCTGCGGGAGGCGGCCATCGCCTCCGGCCATCTGACGGCGCAGCAGTTCGATGCCTGGGTGGTGCCGGCCGACATGGTGGGTCGGCGCAGCGGCTGAGCCAGTCCGGCGGGAAACTCGAGATAAAAAAGAAGCCGGACTGCGCCGGCTTCTTTTTTCATCAATGAGTCAGGGTTTGGCAAGCTTGCTCAGGGCATCCAGCTCGCGCTGGGCGGCCAGCAGCTTGGTCTGGGCCTCTTCCAGCTTGGCCTGTTTCTTGGCGATCTTGTCGGGCTTGCCCGTCACCCTGGCGTTTTGCAGCTCGACCAACCGTTCGTTGACCTGCTCCTTGAGCTCGGCCACCCGCTGCTGCTGCTCCTTGAACAAGCCGGCGTCGGTACAGTGAGTCTCGATATTGCGCAGAGCCCGCTCCAGCCCGGCGACCTGATCCGCATTGCCGTGCGCCTTGGCAAACACCAGCTGATCCTTGACGGCCTGCTGGCGCGCCTTGCAGCCAACGGCCTCACTGCCATAGGCCTGGCCGGCCAACAGCAGCATGCTCATTCCGAAAACCTTCCACATAACGACCTCGTTCCCCTGTCATGTTTGATGGCCGCCTATCAGACCGTACTCGGCCAGCCGGGTCAAGGCGCGGGCAAACCGCTACGACAGAGTTTGTGCGACATCACGCCAACCGGGTGCCGATGGGCCTACAATGGCTACTTTCATGAAGGAGTCTGTTATGAATCAAGAGATTGTCATCATCGCCAACGGCGCCCCCTACGGCAGCGAATCCCTGTTCAATGCCCTGCGCCTGGCCATCGCCCTGCGCGAACAGGGCGGTGCCAACCTGAAACTATTTCTGATGTCCGATGCGGTCAGCGCCGCACTGGCGGGCCAGGCCCCGGCCGAGGGCTACAATCTGCGCCAGATGCTGGAGATCCTGCTGGCTCAGGGGATCAGCATCCGCCTTTGCAAGACCTGTACCGATGCCCGTGGCATCACGGCGCTGCCGCTCATCGAGGGGATCGAGGTAGGCACCCTGCCGCTGCTGGCCCAGTGGACACTGGCGGCCGACAAGGTGTTGACCTTCTAGCGGTGCGAGAACCGGGCGCAGGCATTGATCTGCAACAATCCTGCGCCATTTGAAAACCTGTTCACAGCTGTTAATGTCTACACTGTCAGTTAGATAACAACGTGCGCGCTTTCATTTTCGTTCAGGGAACTGCCATGAATCCAACCGAACAGACTCTGCTGGAACAAATGCGGATCACCGAGTTCGAAATCGCTCATCGCAAGGAGCTGTTGCTGCTGGATGAACGGGATTTCGCCCTGCTCGCCAGCTACCGTCCCAAAATCGAACCCCACATCGACGCCCTGGTCGACAAGTTTTACACCCTGCAGACCGGGATCACCGAAATTGCCCTGCTGATCGGCGACGCCGACACCCTCACCCGGCTGCGGGCCGCCCAGCGCCGCTACATTCTCGACCTGTTCAGCGGCCTGTACGACCTGGAGTACGTCAACAACCGGCTGCGGATCGGACTGGTGCACAAGCGGATTGGAGTGGAACCCAAGCTCTATCTGGCCGCCATCAACACCCTCAAGGGGCTGCTCATCGAGGATATCTTCACCCAGATAGACCATGAGCCGGACCGCATCACCATGCTGACCGCCCTCGACAAGCTGTTCCTGTTCGACATCACCCTGGTGTTCGAGACCTATATTCGCAGCCTGGTGTCGGAGATCGAGTCCTCCAAGGAGAAATCGGAGATCTACGCCAAGTCGCTGGAGGAGAAGGTGCGCGAGCGCACCCAGCAGCTGGAGGAGATGAGCCGGACCGATGCCCTCACCGGCCTGCTCAGCGTGCGCCATCTGCAGGAGAACCTGACTCGCACCCTGCGTACCTGCCAGCGCCGCTCAGAGCCGGTAGTCATCGCCTATCTCGACATCGATGACTTCAAGCAGATCAACGACAGCCAGGGCCATCAGCGCGGGGACGAGATCCTGCGCATCGTCGGCGACTGCATTCGCAAGGTCTCACGAGCGGAGGATTGCTGTTTCCGTTACGGTGGGGACGAGTTCTGCCTGATCCTGCCCAACTGCAACGAAGAGCAGGCCAGAGACGTCTACCTGCAGCGGCTGACCAACGCTCTGGCCGAGCAGATCAGTGATGTCACCCTCAGCATCGGTCTGGTACAGACCGGGCCGGTCCAGTTCGACGAGGGCAACAGCCTGATCCGGCTGGCCGACGAGCGCATGTATGCCGCCAAGAAGGCGATGAAGCTGGTCAACCAGAACAGTACCCACTGAGGTTCAATCCTGCCTGACCCGAATCCGCTCCGGGCGCGCAATGCGGGCGCCCCACTCATAGAGCAGGAAGGTAAACAGGCAGAGCACCGCCATCAGCACGTAGAGCGCCTGACCACCCCACACGGCAAGGATCCAGCCCCCCAGTAGAGCACCGATGGCGCCCCCCAGCCCGGCCAGCGCACCGGCGCCGAAGTAGCTCCCCTTCAGGTGCGAGGGTGACATCTGATCGATCAGCACGTTGAGCAGCGGAAACAGTATGGTCTCCCCCACGCTCAGCATCAGTACCGCCCCGACCCAGTGCGACCACTGCAGCGGATCCCCCAGTGCAAACAGCACCTGAGCCCCCAAGAACAGGGTGATGCCGACCTGCAGGCGCACCTTGCCCGGCCAGCGGGCCAGGAGATGCAGCAGCGGGAATTGCAGCAAGACCACGGTCAGGGCGTTGGTGGCCACCAGAAGGGCGATGAGGCTCGCCACCTCTGGGGTCCCGGCCCTAGTCAGATACTGCACCAGCGGTGAGTGGAACTGGGAATAGACCAGGTTCATCAGCAGATTGGCCAGCACCAGCAGCAAGAAGCCCCGGTCCAGCCACAGCACCTTGATGGCCGCACGCAAGCCCAGCTCGCTGCCGTGGGTCGCTATTACCCTGCTTTGCGCAAATCCCCAGAGGAAGGCAGCCCCCAGCAGCAGATAGCTGCCACTGAGCAGCAGGAAGGTCTGCTGCTGGGCACTGATGCCGAGGGTCACCCCCAGCAGGGGGCCCAGAGCCGCCCCCAAGTTGAGCAGGAAGTAACGCAGGTGCAGCGCCAGCTCGCGCGCCTTGGCCGAGGCCAGGCTGTCGGCCATCAGCGCCTTGCCGGGCGCATCGATGAGCCCGGAGGAGAGGCCGCTGCCGAGTACCCCTAGTCCGAGCCACAGCACCGAATGGGAGAAGCCGAGCAGGCCGTAGCAGAGCACCGAGACCAGACAACCCGCCAGCAGGATGTTGCGCCGCCCCAGCTTGTCGGACAGCCAGCCGCCATAGAAGCTGACCAGGGTGGAGATGGCCGCAGTCGCCCCCAGCATGGCGCCGATGGCGGTCGCCGAGAGGCCATACTCCCGATAGAGCAAGATGGAGAGAAACGGCCAAACCATGTAATAGCTGGTGCGCACCATGAAGGTGCCCAGGATCACGGTCCAGACCAGGGGAGGAAACTGCCTGAGGAGGGCCCACGACATCACACTGCTCCTTGTTGCCCGTCGCGCGGGAAGCCTTTCGTTATAACAAGAGGTCTCAAAAGAGACAACATCAAGCCACAAATATAAAAAAAGCCGACCCTGAGGTCGGCTTTTTCACGGCTCGGCGGCTTATTCGGCGGCCGGCTCTTCGACGGCGGCAACAGCCGGCTCGGCGGCGGCTTCAGTCGGGGCGTTCGCTTCCTTGATGGAGAGACGCACGCGGCCCTGACGGTCCACTTCCAGTACCTTCACCTTCACCACGTCACCGATCTTCAGATAGTCGGCCACGTTCTGCACGCGTGCATCGGTGATCTGGGAGATGTGCACCAGACCGTCTTTGCCCGGCAGGATGTTGACGAAGGCACCGAAGTCAGCCAGACGGACAACCTTGCCTTCATAGATGCGGTTCACTTCGATCTCGGCGGTGATGGCCTCGATACGGCGAATCGCTTCCTTGGCGGCATCACCGTCAACGGCGGCGATGCGGACGGTACCGTCATCATCCAGCTCGATGTTGGTGCCGGTCTCTTCGGTCAGCGCACGGATCACGGAGCCACCTTTACCGATGACGTCCTTGATCTTCTCCGGGTTGATCTTGATTGTGTGGATGCGCGGGGCGAAATCGGAGATCTCGGCACGCGGTGCCTGGATGGCTTCGTCCATCACTTTCAGGATGTGCAGGCGAGCACCACGAGCTTGCTTCAGGGCAATCTCCATGATCTCTTTGGTGATGCCTTCGATCTTGATGTCCATCTGCAGTGCGGTCACACCTTCGGTGGTACCGGCAACCTTGAAGTCCATGTCGCCCAGATGATCTTCGTCACCCAGGATGTCGGACAGCACGACGAAACCTTCTTCTTCCTTCACCAGACCCATGGCGATACCGGCAACGGAGGCCTTGATCGGCACACCGGCGTCCATCAGCGCCAGGGAGGAACCACAGACGGAGGCCATGGAGGAGGAGCCGTTGGATTCGGTGATTTCAGACACCACGCGTACCACGTACGGGAACTCGTCGGCGCTCGGCATCACGGCAGCAACGCCGCGCTTGGCCAGACGACCGTGACCGATTTCACGACGCTTCGGGCTACCCATCATGCCGGTCTCACCGACGCAGTATGGCGGGAAGTTGTAGTGCAGCATGAAGCGATCGGCGCGGTTGCCGGTCAGCTCGTCGATGTTCTGGGCGTCACGCTCGGTACCCAGGGTGGCAACGACCATGGCCTGAGTCTCACCACGGGTGAACAGGGCGGAGCCGTGGGCACGCGGCAGTACGCCGGTGGCGACGGACAGGGCGCGGATCATCTCCGGATCGCGACCATCGATGCGCGGCTCGCCACGGACGACGCGACCACGGACGATGCGGCTTTCCAGGCTGTGGAACTCTTCGCCGATCTTCTTGGCATCTTCTTCCACGCCGGAAGCGATGACTTGCTCAACCACGCGAGCCTTGATGGCGCCGATGGTTTCGTAACGCACGGCCTTCTCGGTGATGCGGTAGGCTTCACCCAGCTCAGCTGTCGCCAGCTCGGCAACCTTGGCTTTCAGCGCTTCGTTGACGGCAGGAGCAGTCCAGTTCCACGGCTTGGTACCGACGTCGGCAGCGAATTCGTTGATGGCGTTGATAACGGCCTGCATCTGCTCGTGACCGAACACCACGGCACCCAGCATCACCTCTTCGGAGAGGATGGCCGCTTCGGATTCAACCATCAGCACGGCGTTGGCGGTACCGGCCACTACCAGGTCCAGATCGCTCTGCGGCAGTTCGGTAGTGGTCGGGTTCAGCACGTACTGACCGTTCATGTAACCCACGCGGGCTGCACCGATCGGGCCGCCGAACGGGATACCGGAGATGGCCAGCGCCGCGGAGGCACCGATCATGGCAACGATGTCGGGAGAAACGGCCGGGTTCACGGACATGACGGTGGCAACCACCTGAACCTCATTGAGGAAGCCTTCCGGGAACAGCGGACGAATAGGACGGTCGATCAGACGGGAGATCAGGGTCTCGCCTTCGCTCGGACGGCCTTCACGACGGAAGAAACCACCCGGGATACGACCAGCAGCATAGGTACGCTCCTGGTAGTTGACGGTCAGCGGGAAGAAATCACGGCCGTGATCGGCCTCTTTCTTGCCAACCACGGTCACAAATACGCAGGTATCGTCCATGCTGACCATGACGGCCGCAGTGGCTTGACGGGCCATCACTCCGGTTTCCAGAGTGACGGTGTGTTGACCGTACTGGAATGACTTTACAATAGGATTCACGTGAATTTCCTTTTTACAATTTGGCGCTTTAAATTCGCGTGCAAGTATACTTGATTCGATGCAAAAGGTAAGCAGCGACACAAATTCTGTGAGGGCGGCAACAGCCTGACGCGCAATAAAAAAGGGGAACCCGGAGGTTCCCCTTTTTCGCGAAATCTGATGGTCGATTAACGACGCAGACCCAGCTTGGCGATCAGAGCAGCGTAACGCTGAACGTCTTTACGCTTCAGGTAGTCCAGCAGCTTACGACGCTGGGAAACCATGCGCAGCAGACCGCGACGACCGTGGTGATCCTTGGAGTGCTCCTTGAAGTGACCTTGCAGATGGTTGATCTGGGCAGTCAGCAGGGCAACTTGCACTTCGGGGGAGCCAGTGTCGTTGGCGCAACGAGCGTTGTCAGCAACGATTTGAGCTTTGATCTCAGCATTTAGAGACATGGTATTACTCCAGTAGAGTGTTTAAAGGTTCACAGCCAATCTCTAATTCAGCCGTGAAATGAGGGCGGTATCATAATCGTCCCCGTCACTTTTCGCAACGGGAAAGAGCCACAACGGCCAACACCCGTCGATACCGCCTGAGGATCACTCCTCGTCGTGTTCGTCGTGATAACGCACCAGACGCTTGGGCGCCACGCGCCCCTCGTCGTCGATCTCGCCCACGCCGATGAACTCGCGCTCCGGACCGACCGTCATGCGCACCTGACCGCTCTGCGGCGCTCCGGCGACCTGCACGGCCTGGCCCTGGTTCACATAGGCGGCCACGGCAGCCAGCATGTTCACCTCGGGCAGGCTTGCCACGGCGGTGTCCATCGGCAGCAGCAGCGGATCCAGCTGCTCGCGCGGCGGAATGCTTTCGGCCTTGGCCTGCTCGAAGATGCACTCGAGCTGTTCCAGGGTCAGCATCCGCTCATAGGGATAGCTGGCCACCTGGGTACGGCGCAACTGGGTGACGTGCGCGCCACAGCCCAGCACCTCCCCCAAGTCGTCCACCAGGGAGCGGATGTAGGTGCCCTTGCTGCAGTGCACCTCCAGCTTGACCTCATCCCCTTCGAAGCTGATGAGCTTGAGCTCGAACACCGTGATGGGGCGGGCTTCCCGCTCGATCTCGATGCCTTCACGGGCGTACTCGTAGAGTGGGCGACCGTTGTGCTTGAGGGCTGAGTACATGGACGGCACCTGCATGATGGGGCCGCGGAACTGGTCCAGCGACTCGATCAGGGTACCCACGGCCACGTTCACCGGCCGGGTGGAGACCACCTCGCCATCGGAGTCGCTGGTATTGGTGCGCTCGCCCAGCTTGGCGGTCACCTCGTAGCGCTTGTCCGCTTCCAGCAGATACTGGGAGAACTTGGTGGCTTCGCCGAGGCAGATCGGCAGCATGCCGGTTGCCAGCGGGTCCAGAGCGCCGGTGTGGCCAGCCTTGGCGGCGTTGTAGATCCGCTTGACCTTCTGCAACACATCGTTGGAGGTCAACCCGGTCGGCTTGTCCAGCAGCAGGATACCGTGCACGTCACGGCCCTTGAAACGACGTCTACGAGACATCTCAGGCGTTATCCTCAGTAGTTTCATCCGGCGCGGCATCGTCTTCTTCACGACCGGATTCGGCCATGCGACGCTTGTCTTCACGGATGGTGTTGGTCACCAGGTTGGAGAGACGCATCCCCTCGACCAGGGTCTGGTCGTAGAAGAAACGCAGCTCGGGCACCACGCGCAGACGCATGGCGCTGCCCAGCAGGCTGCGGATGTAGCCAGCGGCTTCCGTCAGCGCCTTGAGCCCTTCCTTGATGCGCTCGGCATCATTTTCCAGCTGCAAGAAGGTGACATACACCTTGGCGTAATTGAGGTCACGGGACACTTCCACATCGGAAACGGTCACCATGCCGATGCGCGGATCCTTGACCTCGCGCTGCAGAATGAGCGCGATTTCACGCTGGATCTGCTGTCCGACCCGACGGGTCCGGCTAAATTCTCTGGCCATATTCTATCCTGCGATAAAAGGGGGCCGCGGCCCCCTATTTAATCTGACTCCAGCCTTACAGAGTCCGTTGAATTTCAACGGTCTCGTAAACTTCGATCTGGTCGCCTTCGCGTACGTCGTTGTAGTTCTTGACCGCGATACCACACTCGTAGCCGTTCTTGACTTCGTTGACGTCATCCTTGAAGCGACGCAGGGATTCCAGCTCGCCTTCATAGATAACCACGTTGTCGCGCAGAACGCGAATACGGTTGGAACGCTTGACCACACCTTCGGTGACCATACAGCCGGCCACGGCACCAAACTTCGGTGACTTGAACACGCTGCGCACTTCGGCCAGACCGATGATTTCCTGACGGTACTCGGGGGCCAGCATGCCGCTCATGGCCTGCTTCACTTCGTCGATCAGGTCATAGATGACGGAGTAGTAACGCAGATCCAGGCTCTCGGCCTCGATGACCTTGCGTGCAGAAGCATCGGCACGGACGTTGAAGCCCACCAGGATGGCGCTGGACGCGGCAGCCAGGGTAGCGTCGGTCTCGGTGATACCACCCACGCCGGAACCCACGATCTTCACCTTCACTTCGTCGGTGGAGAGCTTGACCAGGGCATCGCAGATCGCTTCCACGGAACCCTGTACGTCGGCCTTGATCACCACGTTCACTTCGGACACTTCGCCCTCGGTCATGTTGGCGAACATGTTTTCCAGCTTGGCCTTCTGCTGGCGAGCCAGCTTGACTTCGCGGAACTTGCCTTGACGGTAGAGCGCCACTTCACGGGCTTTCTTCTCGTCACGCACGACGGTGGCTTCGTCACCGGCAGAGGGAACGCCGGACAGGCCGAGGATTTCCACCGGCAGGGACGGACCCGCTTCCTTGATCTCGCGACCCAGCTCGTCACGCATGGCACGGACACGACCATATTCCAGGCCGCACAGCACGATGTCGCCCTGACGCAGGGTACCTTCTTGTACCAGCACGGTAGCAACCGGGCCACGACCCTTGTCCAAGAAGGACTCGATCACGACGCCGTTGGCCATGCCGTCAACCACGGCTTTCAGCTCCAGTACTTCGGACTGGATCAGGATGGCTTCCAGCAGGTCATCGATGCCCTGGCCGGATTTGGCGGAGACATGGACGAACTGGCAATCGCCACCCCAGTCTTCGGACATGACGTTGTAACGGGCCAGCTCGGTCTTGACGCGATCCGGATCTGCTTCCGGCTTGTCGATCTTGTTGACCGCCACCACCAAGGGCACTTCAGCGGCCTTGGCGTGCTGGATGGCTTCGATGGTTTGCGGCATCACGCCATCATCGGCAGCAACGACCAGCACCACGATATCGGTGGCCTTGGCACCACGAGCACGCATGGAGGTAAACGCCGCGTGACCCGGGGTATCCAGGAAGGTGATCATGCCACTGTCGGTTTCGACGTGGTAAGCACCGATATGCTGGGTAATACCACCGGCTTCGCCCGCGGCAACCTTGGCCTTGCGGATGTAGTCCAGCAGCGAGGTCTTGCCGTGGTCAACGTGACCCATGATGGTCACGACCGGCGCGCGCGGCTTGGCTTCGGAGGTCTCGTCACGATCGGACAGTACCGCCTCTTCCAGCTCGTTCTCGCGGCGCAGCACCACCTTGTGACCCATCTCCTCGGCGACCAGCTGAGCGGTCTCCTGATCGATCACCTGGTTGATGGTGGCCATGGCACCCATCTTCATCATCACCTTGATGACTTCAACGCCCTTGACGGCCATCTTGTTGGCCAGGTCGGCCACAGTGATGGTCTCGCCGATCACCACGTCGCGGTTCACCGCGGCAGCCGGCTTGTTGAAGCCGTGCTTCATGGCGTTCGGAGTGGCAACCTTGCCACGCTTGCCCTTGCGAGCACGCGGGTTGCGCGCATCGCGATCGTCTTCACGACGACCGGCCTTTTTCGGGCCCTTGGCAGCAGCGGCAGTGCGGCGGCTGGTCTCTTCCTTACGATCCAACTCATCTTCAGCCGCCTGAGCGTGCTTGTTGGTGGTCAGATGGTAATCGCTGCTCTCTTTGGCGCGAGCGGCTTCTTCTTCAGCCCAGCGGGCTGCGTTCTGTTCCGCCATGACACGAGCCTCTTCGGCTTTCTTCGCGGCGAGTTCCTCAGCCTTGGTCAAGGCTGCTTGTTCTTGTTGGCGCTTCAGTTCTTCTGCTTCGCGCTTGGCCATCTTTTCTGCCTCTTGCTGAGCTGTGCTACCGGCTGCTTTGGCGGGCTGTTGAGCCTGTCGAGCCTTTTGTTGTGCCTCGATCCGCGCCTTTTCCTCAGCTTCACGACGAGCCTGCTCAGCCTCACGGCGAGCCTTCTCTTCAGCGTCGAGACGGGCCTTCTCTTCGGCCTCGCGACGAGCTTTTTCTTCTGCTTCCAAACGCGCTGTTTCCTCGGCTTCCGCCTGGCGCTGTTCATCTTCCAGCGCCGAACGTCTTACATAGGTGCGAGACTTGCGCACTTCTACCTGCACTTCCTTGTTCTTGCCGCCAGTCCCCTGAACACTGATGGTGCTCTTGGTCTTGCGCTGCAAGGTCATGCGGGCAGGAGCGGCGACCTCGTCACCTCCATGCTGTTTCTTCAGATGGGCCAGCAGTGTCTGTTTCTCAGACTCGCTGACCATGTCGTCGGCCTTGCTCTTGCTGATACCGGCATCGACAAACTGCTGGAGAAGACGATCAACCGGTGTGTCGATGTCAGTGGCAAGTTGTTTGACTGATACTTCTGCCATTCATTTTCCTCCGTTTGATCTTACTCAGACTGCTCTTCTCCGAACCAACAGATATTACGAGCAGCCATAATCAGCTCACCGGCTTTCTCTGCCGTCAGCCCTTCAATATCAGCAAGGTCATCGATGCCTTGCTCTGCCAAATCTTCCAGGGTACCGATGCCGCGAGCGGCCAGTGCGTACGCCATTTCACGGCCAAGGCCGTTCAGATTGAGCAGTTCTTCGGAAGGTTCTACACCTTCAAAGGATTCTTCTTTGGCCAAAGCCTTGGTGGTCAGAGCATCTTTGGCGCGTTTGCGCAGCTCTTCCACCATGTCTTCGTCCAGGCCATCGATGGCCAGCAGCTCGTTGACCGGCACGAAGGCGATCTCTTCCAGAGTGGAGAAACCCTCTTCCATCAACAGGCTGGCGAAATCGTCATCGATGTCCAGAGTGCTGGTGAACAGCGTCAGGATGCGGTCGTTCTCGGCCTGGTGCTTGGCACGCATGTCCTCGACGGTCATCACGTTCAGCTCCCAACCGGTCAGCTGGGAAGCCAGACGCACGTTCTGACCGTTGCGACCGATGGCCTGGGCCAGGTTGGCGGCTTCCACGGCGATGTCCATGGTGTGGTTGTCTTCATCAACAATGATGGAGGCCACATCGGCAGGCGCCATGGCATTGATCACGTACTGGGCCGGGTTGTCATCGTACAGCACGATGTCGGCGCGCTCGCCGCTCAGCTCGGCGGAGACCGCCTGAACGCGGGCACCACGCATGCCGATACAGGCACCGATCGGGTCGATACGACGATCGTTGGTCTTCACCGCGATCTTGGCGCGGGAACCCGGGTCACGGGCTGCGCCCATGATTTCGATCATCTCTTCACCGATTTCCGGCACTTCGATGCGGAACAGCTCTTTCAGGAAGTCCGGGCTGGAACGGCTGACAAACAGCTGGGAACCACGGGCTTCCGGACGCACAGCGTAGAGCAGACCACGGATGCGGTCGCCCGGGCGGAAGGTCTCGCGCGGCAGCATGTCGTCACGGAAGATCACGGCTTCGGCGTTGCTGCCCAGATCCAGGATCACGTTGTCGCGGTTGCTCTTCTTCACCACGCCGCTGATGATGGTGCCTTCCTTGTCCTTGAACTGGTCAACGACCTGGGAACGCTCGGCTTCGCGCACTTTCTGCACGATGACCTGCTTGGCAGTCTGGGTGGTGATGCGGTCGAAGGTAACAGAGTCGATCTGATCTTCAACGTATTCACCGATCTGGATCTCTGGCTGCTCGATCTGGGCAGCTTCCAGGGTAATCTCGGCGTAAGGGTTTTCCATCGCAGCTTGATCTGCAATGACCACCCAGCGGCGATAAGTGTCGTAGTCACCGGTCTTGCGATCGATCTCGACCCGAACTTCAATCTCGCCTTCGTATTTTTTCTTGGTCGCTGTCGCCAACGCGGTTTCCAGAGCCTGGAAAATCTTCTCGCGGGGTACCGCCTTCTCGTTGGAAACTGCGTCAACGACCAGCAAAATCTCTTTATTCATATCCGATAGCCTCGTTAACCAAAGTTCGGCACTATGTTCGCTTTTTGGATATTGGTGAAAGCCAACACTTCGTCCTTACCATCTACCGTCAGGGTGATCATGTCGCCCTGCACGGCTTTGATTACGCCTTTGAACTTGCGGCGGTTGTTTGTTGCCATCCGAAGCGTTACCGCCGCCTCTTGGCCAACGTATTTTTCGAACTGGGCAACCTTGAACAGGGGACGATCCAGACCCGGGGAAGACACCTCGAGGTAATACTCCTCGGTGATGGGATCTTCGACATCCATGATGGCGCCAACCTGATGGCTGACCTCAGCACAGTTCTCGACGCTCACGCCATGCTCGCCGTCGATATAGACGCGCAAGGTGGAGTGTTTACCCGCACGGATAAACTCAATACCCCACAGTTCAAAGCCCAAGGCAACGACAGGAGCCTCGAGCAGATCGGTCAAACGTTGTTCCAACGTAGCCAAAGTCACCCTCCGAAAAAACAAAAAAAGGGCATAAAGCCCAGATAGAAATTGGTTCAGAGTAAATTGCACATAACAAAAAGCCCCGATGTCAAATCGGGGCTTGGCGCTTTACCCTGATTGTCGCCTCGCAGCGACCGCCTTCCTGAGCGTAGGAAATGCGTGAAATTTGGTTGCGGGGGCCGGATTTGAACCGACGACCTTCGGGTTATGAGCCCGACGAGCTACCATGCTGCTCCACCCCGCGTCCGAAATCGTGCGAGATTATAGCCACTTCACCCTCGTCACACAAGACTGACTGGCTATAATACACCCGGTTACCCGGGCTCACTGCTTAATTGGTGCCGTGGGCGGGACTCGAACCCGCACACCCTAGAGCACTACCCCCTCAAGATAGCGTGTCTACCAATTCCACCACCACGGCAAAACTCTTACTCGGGAACGTCAGTGTCTTTCTTGACTGGCGCTTTGCTCTGCTCAACCTGTTGGGTTTGTTGCAGATTTTCCCATTCACTACCCTGTTTGACCTTGTTGCTGGACATAGAGCCGAGCACCAAGCTAATCAAGAAGAACAGAGTAGCCAAAATCGCTGTTGTGCGGGTCAGGAAGCTGCCTGAACCACCGGAGCCGAATACGGTATTCGATGCCCCTGCGCCGAAGGAGGCGCCCATGTCAGCCCCTTTACCTTGCTGAATCATCACCAGACCAATCAGAGCCAGTGAAACCAGCAGATAAACGACCAAAAGAATCTCGTACATTTAACTTGCACCCTTTGCCGCTTCAACAATTCCTAAAAACGTCTGGTCATCGAGACTTGCTCCACCAATCAGGCCGCCGTCAACGTCGGGCTGGGCAAACAATTCTCTCGCATTGGCCGGCGTCACGCTCCCACCATAGATGATTCTGACTTTCTCACCTATGACCGGAGTATCCTCCGCCAAGCGACCACGTATAAAGGAATGAACCTCTTGTGCCTGCTCGGGTGTGGCGCATTTACCTGTACCTACAGCCCAAATCGGCTCGTAGGCGATGATAGCATTATCGAAAGCCATCGCGCCATTTTTCTCTATGACGATGTCCAGCTCTTCGGCGATCACCTCGAAGGTTCTTCTCGCCTGCCTCGCCGCCCCTGACTCACCCAAACAGAGGATGGGAATCAGACCTGCCGCTCTGGCTGCCGCAAACTTCTCTGCGACGATAAAACTGGTCTCACCAAAGAGACGCCTGCGCTCGGAGTGCCCTACCAGTACGTATCGACACCCTGCCTCGACCAGCATCTGACACGAAATTTCCCCCGTGTAAGCGCCCTGTCTGTGCTGACTCACATTCTGAGCCCCCAACTTCATTGTCCGCTGCTCACCGAGCAATGCGGCCGTGAAGTCGAGATGCACATGGGATGGACACAAGACCACGTCTACTCGTTCATCAACGCCCTTCAGACATTGACCAGTAAACTGCTCTAACTGCGACCTACTACCGTGTAACTTCCAGTTGGCTGCTACAAACGGCTTGCGATGTCCCATCGGCAACTCCCTTGCGAAAGCGGGGCTGATAATATCCAGAGGATTGTCAGCTGACAAGCGCTATTTTCAAATTTTCGAATCGTTTGAACAAGATACAACCAGGGCGGCTTAAAAGCCGCCCTTTTTGTTCATTAAAACGCCGATTCAACCTGTTGTGCGATGCGTTGGGCCATATCACGCACCTGCTGTTCATGTTCCCCTTCCACCATCACGCGGATCAGGGGTTCGGTGCCAGATTTGCGCAGCAGCACACGGCCACGACCGGCCAGCTCCTGTTCCACCTTGCCCACTTCCTGCTGCACGGCGTCGGCCACCAGCGGGTCCTTGCCTTCGGCAAAGCGCACATTGACCAGCACCTGCGGGAACTTGTTCATGCCGGAGCGCAGCTTGGCCAGCGGCATCTCGGCAGTGCAGATGGCAGTCAGTACCTGCAGGGCAGCGACGATGCCATCCCCGGTAGTGGTCTGATCCAGGCAGATGATGTGACCGGAATTCTCGCCGCCGATGCGCCAGCCCTTCTCGTTCATCATCTCCAGCACGTAGCGGTCACCTACCTTGGCACGGGCGAACGGGATGCCGAGGGTCTGCAGCGCTAGCTCCAGACCCATGTTGGCCATCAGGGTGCCCACCACGCCGCCCTTGAGGCGACCGTTGCGCAGTGCATCGCGGGCAATGATGTAGAGGATTTCATCGCCGTCGATGATATAGCCGGTGTTGTCCACCATCACCAGACGGTCGCCATCACCATCGAAGGCCACCCCCAGATCTGCCTTGCACTCCAGCACTTTGGCCGCCAGGGCTTCGGGGGCGGTCGAACCGACACCGTCGTTGATGTTGAGACCATCCGGGCTGCAGCCGATAGCGATCACTTCAGCCCCCAGCTCGCGGAACACGGAAGGCGCAATGTGGTAGGTCGCACCATGACCGCAGTCCACCACCATCTTCAGCCCTTCCAGGCTCAGATTGGAGGGGAAAGTGCTCTTGCAGAATTCGATGTAACGACCGGCGGCATCGTCGATGCGCAGTGCCTTGCCCAGCTCGGCGGACTCCACGCACTTGAGCTCGTGGTCCAGCTCGGCTTCGATGGCCATCTCGACTTCGTCAGGCAGCTTGGTACCATCGGCGGAGAAGAACTTGATGCCGTTGTCGTAATAGGGGTTGTGGGAAGCGCTGATGACGATGCCGGCTTCGGCCCGGAAGGTGCGGGTCAGGTAGGCGACGGCCGGGGTGGGCATGGGGCCCATCAGAATGGCCTTGAGACCCGCGGCGGACAGGCCCGCCTCCAGTGCGGACTCCAGCATGTAGCCGGAGATGCGGGTATCCTTGCCGATCAGCACCTTGCGAGTACCCTTCTTGGAGAGCACCTTGCCCGCAGCCCAGCCCAGTTTCATCACGAAATCCGGGGTGATCGGGTATTCACCCACCTTGCCGCGTACACCGTCGGTGCCAAAATACTTTCTTGCCATTGTCTGTTCTCGTTTTTTATTTGGATATGAAATCTTGTCCCGTCATGACCATCCAGCCGGTACGCAAGGCATCCATGGTCGCTCGCACATCGTGCACCCGAATGATCCGGGCACCGTGCTGCATCCCGATGAGCGCACAGGCCAGACTGCCGGCCAGCCGTTCATCAACCGGGCGGCCAAGCAGGTTGCCTATCATAGACTTTCGCGACATACCGACCAAGAGCGGAAGCTGGTAATCGAGCAACTTGTCCTGTTGGGCAAGCAGCTGATAGTTGTGTGCGAGCGTCTTGCCGAAACCGTAACCGGGGTCCAGCAACAACAGCTCCCTGCGAATTCCCGCTGCCAGGCAGGCGGCGATCCGCTCGTCGAAGAAAGCCCTCACCTCCCCCAGCAGATCGTCATAATGCGGCTCTGCCTGCATGGTTCTGGGCTGTCCCTGCATGTGCATCAGGCACACCGGAACGTTGGCAACGGCGGCCGCGGCCAGGGCCCCCGGCTCGAGCAAGGCTCGTACGTCGTTGATAAGATGGGCACCCGCCGCGCAGCCTTCCCGCATCACCGCCGCCTTGGAGGTATCCAGGGAGATCATCACCTCCAGCTCGGCGACCATGCGCTCCACCACCGGAATCACTCGGTCCAGCTCCTCCTGCTCGCTCACATCGGGAGCACCGGGACGGGTCGACTCACCACCGATATCGATAAGGGTCGCCCCCTCCGCCACCATCTGGCGCGCATGAGTCATCGCCCGCTCCAGCTGATTGAAATGACCGCCGTCGGAGAAGGAGTCCGGTGTCACATTGAGGATCCCCATGACGTGGGGACGTTCGAGGGAGAGGCTGAGCCCCTTGCTGGTTAGCTGCATCGTTACTTCCGTTGACATAAAGAAAAACCCCGGGGCCAGCCCGGGGTTTGTATCATCACGATTTATTTGGCCGGCAGATCGTTGGCCTTGTCGATATCGACATCGGCCACCTGCTCGGTCTCGGCTACCGCCGGCTTGGCTTCTGCTGCAACCGTGGCACCGCCTTGCGGGGTATCACCGTGCTCATCATGCCAGTTGCTGGGGGCACGCACTTCGCGGCGAGCCATCAGATCGTCGATCTGCTTGGCATCGATGGTCTCGTACTTCATCAGCGCATCTTTCATGCTGTGCAGCACGTCCATGTTGTCCAGCAGGATCTGCTTGGAGCGGGCGTAGTTGCGATCGATGACCTGCTTGACCTCTGCATCGATGACGCGCGCAGTATCATCGGACATGTGTTTGGCCTTGGCCATGCTGCGACCGAGGAACACCTCGCCATCTTCTTCCGCGTAGAGCATGGGGCCGAGACGCTCGGACATGCCCCACTGGGTCACCATCTTGCGGGCGATGTCGGTGGCACGCTCGATGTCGTTGGACGCACCGGTCGATACCTTCTCGGCACCGTAGATCAGCTCTTCCGCCAGACGGCCACCGTACAGGCTGGAGATCATGGACTCCAGATGCTGCTTGGAGTGGCTCCAACGATCCTGCTCCGGCAGGTACATGGTCACCCCCAGCGCACGACCGCGCGGAATGATGGAGACCTTGTAGACGGGGTCATGATCCGGCACCAGACGACCAATGATGGCGTGACCGGCTTCGTGATAGGCCGTCATCTCTTTCTCGGACTCTTTCATCACCATGGAACGACGTTCCGCACCCATCATGATCTTGTCCTTGGCCTTTTCAAACTCGGCCATGGAGACCACGCGACGGCTCTCGCGGGCCGAGAACAGAGCAGCTTCGTTGACCAGGTTGGCCAGGTCAGCACCGGAGAAACCGGGGGTGCCACGGGCAATCAGCGCCGGATTGACGTCATCCGCCAGCGGCACCTTGCGCATGTGCACTTTCAGGATCTGTTCGCGACCACGCACATCCGGCAGACCGACCACAACCTGGCGGTCAAAACGACCCGGACGCAGCAAGGCCGGGTCCAGTACGTCAGGACGGTTGGTGGCGGCGATGACGATGATGCCTTCATTGCCTTCAAAACCATCCATTTCGACCAGCATCTGGTTCAGGGTCTGCTCACGCTCGTCATGACCACCGCCCAGACCGGCGCCACGCTGGCGGCCGACCGCATCGATCTCGTCGATGAAGATAATGCAGGGAGAAGACTTCTTGGCCTGCTCGAACATGTCGCGTACCCGGGAGGCACCGACACCCACGAACATTTCGACGAAATCAGAACCCGAAATGGTAAAGAAGGGCACCTTGGCCTCGCCCGCAATGGCCTTGGCCAGCAGGGTCTTACCGGTACCGGGAGGACCAACCAACAGCACGCCAGTCGGGATCTTGCCGCCCAGTTTCTGGAACTTGCTCGGATCGCGCAGATAGTCGACCAGCTCCTTCACCTCTTCCTTGGCCTCGTCACAGCCAGCCACGTCGGCAAAGGTGGTCTTGATCTGATCTTCACTCATCAGGCGAGCCTTGCTCTTGCCGAACGACATGGCACCCTTGCCACCACCGCCCTGCATTTGACGCATGAAGAAGACCCAGACACCGATCAGCAACAGCATCGGGAACCAGGAGATGAAGATGGACGTCAGCAGAGACGGCTCTTCCGGCTTCTCGCCCATCACTTTGACATTGTGATTGAGCATGTCGTTGAGCAGCTGGGGATCCGGCGCCGGGATGATGGTGGTGAAGCGTTCACCGGTGCGCTTGACGCCATTAATGACCTTGCCATCCATCCGCACTTCACGGATCTGCTCTTGGGTCACTTCTTTAACGAAGCTGGAATAGTCCAGCTGGCGACTGGTGGTATCGCTGGGGCTGAAGCTATTGAACACCGACATCAACACGACGGCGATGACCAGCCACAGGATTAGGTTTTTCGCCATGTCACTCAAATCAGTAACCTCGCAGACTGACAGTTAACGATGAAGGTTAGGGTACTACAGTTTAAAACCGGTAGCCACAATGTAGACTTCTCGTGAACGGGCACGAGACGAGTCTGGTTTACGAATCTTGACGGCAGTGAAAAGTTTACGGATTTCATTGAGATAGATATCAAACCCCTCCCCCTGGAACACCTTGACCACGAAGCTGCCGTTGGCCCGCAGGACTTGATTGCACATGTCCAGCGCCAGTTCGACCAGATACATGGAACGGGCCTGATCCACCTGCTGGGTACCGCTCATGTTGGGCGCCATGTCGGACATGACGACGTCAACCTTGTCCGGACCTACCCGTTCAAGCAGAGCGCCCAGCACAGTTTCCTCCCGAAAGTCGCCCTGAAGGAAATCGACACCGGCGATGGAATCCATCGGCAGAATATCGCAAGCGATCACCCGGCCCTTGTCACCGACCTGGTCGATGGCAAACTGGGACCAGCCACCGGGGGCCGCCCCCAGATCCACCACCGTCATGCCCGGCTTGAGCAGTTTGTCCTTGCCCTGGATCTCGTCGATCTTGAACACGGCACGGGATCTCAGTCCCAACTTCTGGGCTTTTTTGACGTATTGATCGTCAAAATGCTCTTTTAACCAGCGGGTTGAACTGGGGGAATGTTTTTTCTGGGTCATGATCGTCGACTTTAAAAAACCACAAGGGTTATTAGTATTAAGGGCTAAGTGGGGGTAGAATACGCCCCTTTCAACCCTGACTTATGAAGAAATTGCCATGATTCTCAACAATAAACAGAAACAGTACCTCAAGGGCCTTGCCCACAGTCTGAAGCCGGTCGTCCTGCTGGGACAACACGGTCTGACCGAAGGTGTGCTGGCCGAGATCGATCTGGCGCTCAACCACCACGAGCTGATCAAGGTTAAGGTTGCGTCTGAAGATCGTGAGATGAAACAGCTGGTTATGGATGCCATCGTCCGTGAAACCGGCGCGGTGAAAGTACAGAGCATCGGCCACGTGCTGACCATCTATCGTCAGGCCAACGAGCCGAAAATCCAACTGCCCCGCAAGTAACAGGAAAGAGCATCGCTCTTTCCTTCATTTCCCCTCTTCCCAAGTCGCTTGCCAAAGTAGTCGCCAGGCCCTTAACCTGCGATGAATACTCGTGGATACCCGCTATGGATCACCATCAGATTCTCACCGAAGATGAACTGGCCATGCTACGGGACTTGGGAAGCGATCAGGAGACGGCCGCCGGTCAATCCCTGAGCGGTTATCTCGCCACTCCCCTGCTAGGCCTGCTGCAACGCGCCGACCAGCTGGTGCTGGAAGCCCGTTTTGCCGGGCATCAGCTCCGTTTTCCGCTGCGCTTCACTCAAGGGGATGATGGCTTCGTCGAGCCACGCATCGCCGCCCCCGTCATCAAGGAGCTGGGTTATCCCCATCCGCGCACCTGGCGGCTGGACGAGCAGGCCAGCTTCAGGATGGGTGAGCACGAATATCTGGTACACAGCCTGTCGCTCGATGGCCTGGTCGTCGAGGGCCTGCCGCCCGGACTGACCGTCGGCGCCACCTTGACGGGCAGCCTGCTCATTGAGGATCTCGCCCCCCTGCCGCTCAGCGCAGAGCTGGTCAGGCACATTCATCGTCGCAACGGCATCCAGGGCTGGGCACTGCATTTCCAGATGGCCAAACCGGACCTTGAACTGCTACGCAACTGGATGTTCCAGCGTCATCAGGACGCCTTCACCCAGGCTTACCAGCCCCGCTAAATACAAACAGGGGAGCCGGGGCTCCCCTGTTCTGGCATCAAGCTACCTCAGAGGTAGGCAACTTCCAGGATCTCGTACTCCACATCGCCTGCCGGCGTCTTGACGATGGCCACATCGTCCACTTCCTTGCCGATCAGAGCACGGGCGATGGGGGAATTCACGGAGATCATGTTCTGTTTGATGTCCGCCTCATCGTCGCCCACGATACGGTAGACCACCTCTTCTTCCGTCTCGCTCTTGAGCAGAGTCACAGTTGCCCCGAAGATGACGCGCCCATTGTTGGTCATCTTGGTTATGTCGATCACCTGGGCGTTGGAGAGCTTGCTCTCGATTTCCTGGATACGGCCTTCACAGAAGCCTTGCTGCTCGCGGGCAGCATGGTATTCGGCGTTTTCTTTCAGATCACCATGTTCACGGGCATCTGCAATCGCTTCGATAATCTGCGGACGCAGCTCGGTCTTGAGATATTCGAGCTCTTCACGCAGCTTTTCAGCGCCGCGAACAGTCATCGGAGTATGATTCATAGTCGAAACCTGGGTTGCTTGAAAAGAGAAGCTGCGGCTATCAGAGAGAGCCGCAGCTGTCGGTTCGGATGAGGCATCTTAATATGAAGCCGGCACAAAATCCATGTCAGTCCCTGCGAGCGGGATCGCGCTTTCTCATCAGAATTTGCCGGAACTATTTCTGCTCCTGCGCGCTGATCGGGGCTGACACCGTCGGTTTGCCCTGCATGATGGAGATCTCCACCCGTCGGTTCATGCGCCGGTTTTCCGGGCTGGTGTTGGGCACCAGCGGCTGGGAATCGGCCATGCCCTGTACCACCAGCCGGCCGCCATCGAAGCCCGGCACCTTGATCATCTGGTGGGCTACCGCCACCGCCCGTTGGGAAGAGAGCTCCCAATTGGACTGGAACAGCTCATCCTCGGTTGCAGCATCATCGGTGTGACCCGAAATGGTGATCTCGCCGGGCACATCCTTGAGCAGAGCCGCTACCTTGCGCACCACCGGCCAGAACTGGGGCTGCAGGAAGGCGGATCCCGCCGGGAAGGCCGCTTTTTCCCGGATCCGGATGATGATCTGCTGGCCCAGCGCTTCCACTTCGATGGCGCCATCCTGGATCTGCGCCTTCATCTGATCCGCCAGCGCCTTGGCCAGCGCGTTGGACTGCTCCTGCTGCTGTTGTTTCTGCGCCTCCTGCTGGGTGTCCCCCCCCACCAGCTTCTCTTCACTCTTGTCATGACCGCCGGCCTGATCGGCATCGCCGGGTTGAAAATCCAGCTCGGTCTGGGTCATGTCCATGGTTTGCTGCATGATGGTATCGATGGGGGTCGGCTCCGGGCGACCCGGTCTGAACTCCTGAGCGATGACGGAGGTTCCCTTGGGGATGTCCTTCACCTCGAGAATATTCTGCACCCCGAACGCCTTCTCCATGGAGCCGGCGATCTGCTTGAACTTCTGCACGTCCATCTCGGCAAACGAGAGCAGCAGCACGAAGAAGCACATCAACAGCGACATCAGGTCGGCGAAGGTTCCCATGTAGCCGGGCAGACCGGGAGGTGGGCATTTGCACTTTGCCATGCGCGCTCCTATTCGGTCCCGTTGTTGCGTTTGGACTGGTTCAGGTAGTTCTGCAGCATGGCCTGGATCACCCGCGGGTTCTGGCCATCCTGAATGCCCATGATGGCGTCGAGGATCAGGGTACGGCTCAGCTGCTCCTCACCGCTGCGCAGCTCCAGCTTGTCGGCGATGGGGATGGCGATCATGTTGGCCTCGATCGCCCCGTACAGGGTGGTGAGCAAGGCCACTGCCATGGCCGGGCCGATGGACTTGGGATCGCTCATGTTGGCCAGCATGGCTACCAGGCCCACCAGGGTACCTATCATCCCCATGGCGGGGCCGAGATCCCCCAGGGAGCGGAACACCTTGACGGCGATGACGTGGCGCTCCGAGGTCAGCTCGATATCCTTCTCCATCACAGCCCGTACCACGTCGGCGTCATGGCCATCCACCAGCATGTCGATGCCCTTCTTCATGAAGGTATTGGGGATCTCCGCCGCCTCCAGGGCCAGGAAGCCCCCCTTGCGGGCCGCGTCCGCCAGCTCCACCGCCTTGGCAATCAGGTCATCGAGCTTGTCCCCCTTGTACATGAAGGCCTTGCCGGCCACCTTGAACGCCATCAGAAACTGGCCGAGGTTGAACTTCATCATGCAGATGAACAGAGAACCCAAAATGGTGATATAGACCGAGGGCATATCCACATACATGCTCATGGGGCCACCCAGCAGCATGCCGTACACCACCACCCCGAACCCCAGCACTATGCCTATCAGACTGCCTAAATCCACATCCCTACTCCTGTCAGCTGAAATTTGTTGTATCTGCAGTTTGTTGAATTTTCTGCTATTGGCTCATCAGCGGCAAGGGTTGCCACAATTTTCCCCGTTCGGAAGATGGCTTATTATCGGCCACTTTTCCGAGAGTTTAAGCCGACGGCATTTTTCTGCCTCCCCCCTGCCCGTCGTCGATGTTAAGATAAGCCGTTTTTTTCAATCCCCGAGGATGGACATGGCCAGTAAAAAAATCGACCGCCTGAGTTTTGATGCCACTCTGGAAGAGCTGGAAACCATAGTTCATCAACTGGAACAGGGCTCCCTGCCGCTGGAAGAGGCCCTCAAGCAGTTTGAGCAGGGCATTCATCTGGTGCGGGCCGGCCAGCAGAAGCTGGAGCAGGCCGAGCAGAAGATCCAGATCCTGCTGACTCAGGCCGATGGCAGCGAGCAAGCCGTCCCCTTCCAGCCAGAGCAAGGAGAGGAGTGAGTGACGCTGGACGATTTTTCCCGCCTGCACCGGCAACGTATTGACGACTGTCTGTCTGCACAACTTGAATCCTTGCCCGCCATGGCGCCGCGCCTGCGCGATGCCATGCGCTACGGCCTGCTGCTGGGCGGCAAGCGGGTGCGCCCCTTCCTGGTCTACGCCGTCGGCGAGATGCTGGGCGTAAAGAGCGAACTGCTGGATGGCCCGGCCGCCGCGGTGGAGTGCATCCACGCTTACTCCCTGCTGCACGACGATCTGCCCGCCATGGACAACGACGATCTGCGTCGCGGTCAGCCGACGGTGCACAAGGCCTTCGATGAAGGCACCGCCATTTTGGCCGGCGACGCCCTGCAGACCCTGGCCTTCACCATTCTGGCCGATCACCCGATGCCGGATTCGCTGCTGGCCAACCGGGTACGGATGCTGAGCCGGCTGGCCCGCGCCTCGGGTTATCTCGGCATGTGCGGCGGTCAGGCGCTGGATCTGCAGGCGGAAGGGCGCCAGATTTCCCTCGCCGAGCTGGAACAGGTACACCGCCACAAGACCGGGGCTCTCATCGAGTGCGCCGTGGCGCTTGGCGCCCTGTGCAAGGCTGACGTGGATGAAACCACCCTGAGCGCGCTGCAAACCTATGCCGCCGCCATCGGTCTCGCCTTCCAGGTGCAGGATGACATCCTCGACATCACGGGCGATACCGCCACCCTCGGCAAGCGGCAAGGTTCCGATCTAGCGCTGGAAAAGAGTACCTATCCGGCGCTGCTGGGGCTCGACAATGCCCGTGAGCTGGCTCGCGAACTGCATGGTAAAGCCTTAACAGCCTTGCAATCTTTGCCCTACAATACCGACATTCTGGAAGCGTTTGCCGATTACATCATCGAGCGAACCCACTAAACGCTGGATAACAGTAACAATATGAGCGTTGATATAAGCAATTTCCCCAACCTGGCCCTCGCGGATACGCCGGTCGAGTTGCGATCCCTGCCCTTCGAGCGACTGCCCGTACTGTGCAACGAACTGCGTGAATATCTGCTGCGTTCGGTGAGTCGCTCCAGTGGCCATCTTGCCTCCGGGCTCGGCACCGTCGAACTGACGGTGGCGCTGCACTACGTCTACAACACCCCGTTCGATCGGCTGGTGTGGGACGTGGGCCACCAGGCTTATCCCCACAAGATCCTCACCGGTCGCCGTGATCGGATGCAGAGCATCCGCCAGAAAGACGGTCTGCACCCCTTCCCCTGGCGCGGCGAGAGCGAATATGACGTGCTCTCGGTCGGCCACTCCAGCACCTCCATCGGTGCGGCGCTCGGCATGGCAGTTGCTGCCGAAAGCGAAGGGCTGGGACGCAAGGTGGTCGCGGTGATCGGCGACGGTGCCATCACCGCCGGCATGGCGTTCGAGGCACTCAATCACGCCGGCGATGTCCACAAGGACATGCTGGTGGTGCTCAACGACAACGAGATGTCCATCTCCGAAAATGTCGGGGCACTGAACAACCACCTGGCCCGCATCATGTCTGGCAAGCTCTACACCACCATCCGCGAGGGTGGCAAGAAGGTGCTGGCCGGTCTGCCGCCAGTCAAGGAGCTGGCCAAGCGGGCCGAGGAACACCTCAAGGGAATGGTGGTGCCCGGCACCCTGTTCGAGGAGTTCGGCTTCAACTACATAGGCCCCATCGACGGCCACGACATCAACGCCCTGGTCGAGACCCTGCGCAACATGCGCAACCTCAAGGGGCCGCAGCTGCTGCACGTCAAGACCAAGAAGGGCAAGGGCTACGAGCCCGCCGAGAAGGACCCCATCGGTTATCACGGTGTGCCCAAGTTCAATCCGGACGAGTGCACCCTGCCCAAGGCGAGCGGCGGCAAGCCGAGCTTCTCCGCCATCTTCGGCCAGTGGCTGTGCGACATGGCGGCCAAGGATGAGCGGCTGGTCGGCATCACCCCGGCCATGCGCGAAGGCTCCGGCCTGGTGAAGTTCAGCCAGCAGTATCCGGATCGCTACTTCGACGTGGCCATCGCCGAACAGCACGCGGTCACCTTCGCCGCCGGTCTCGCCATCGCCGACCAGAAGCCGGTGGTCGCCATCTACTCGAGCTTCCTGCAGCGGGCCTACGACCAGCTGATCCACGATGTGGCGCTGCAAGAGCTGCCGGTGCTGTTCGCCATCGACCGGGCCGGTCTGGTGGGGGCCGACGGCCCGACCCATCAGGGGGCGTTCGACATCAGCTTCCTGCGCACCGTGCCCAACATGGTGATCATGACCCCGTCCGACGAGAACGAATGCCGCCAGATGCTCTACACCGGCTACCAGTGCAACGGGCCGGCGGCGGTACGCTACCCCCGCGGCAGCGGCACCGGTATCCAGGTCGAGAGCGAGATGCAGGCGCTGGCGCTCGGCAAGGGCCGCATTGTGCGTCAAGGCAAGGGCACCGCCATCCTGGCGTTCGGCACATTGCTGCAACAGGCCAAAGCGGCAGCCGAGGCGCTCGATGCCACCCTGGTGGATATGCGCTTCGTCAAACCGATGGACGAGGCGCTGGTGCTCTCCCTGGCCGCGACCCACGATCAGTTCGTCACCCTCGAGGACAACGCCATCATGGGCGGTGCCGGCTCTGCGGTGAACGAGCTGTTGATGCGCAGCAAACAGTGCAAGCCGGTGCTCAACCTCGGCCTGCCGGATCGCTTCGTCGAACAGGGTACCCAGGAGGAGATCTACGCACTGCTGGGGCTCGATGGCGCCGGCATCCAGCGCAGCATCGAACAGTGGCTGCAGGCTTGACCCCCTCAGCACACACAGTAAAAGGGCGCCGTTATGGCGCCCTTTTTGTTTATCTGTCTCGTTGGTTTATCTGTGACCATCAGCCCTTGTAGAGCTTGGGATTGAACACATCCCGCAGCCAGTCACCCAGCAGGTTGATGACCAGCACCAGCACCACCAGGCAGATGCCCGGGAAGGCGGTGATCCACCAGGAACCGGAGAAGATGTAGTTGAAGCCCACGCTGATGAGCGAGCCCAGCGACGGCTGATCCACCGGCATCCCCAGACCGAGGAAGGAGAGCGCTGCCTCGCTCATGATGGCGTTGGCCACCTGCACCGTGGAGATGACCAGGATCGGCGACAGGCAGTTGGGCAGAATGTGGCGGAACATGATGCGCGGGGCACGAAAACCCATCACCTTGGCTGCTTCCACATACTCCTTCTTCTTCTCCGCCAGCACCGAGGCGCGCACGGTTCGGGCGTACTGCGGCCACTCGGCGATACCAATGATCACCACCAGCATCAGGATGGCGAACTTCGAGTAGAACTCGGAACCAAACGTCGCCTGGAAGATGGCGGAGATGATGATCGCCACCATCATGGTGGAGAACGACAGCTGCACGTCGGCAAAGCGCATCAGCAGGCTGTCGATGCGACCACCGAAGTAACCGGCCATCAGCCCGATGACGATGCCGAGCACCAGCTGCAACGCAACTGCGAACAGACCTATGGTCAGCGAGATACGGGCGCCATAGAGGATGGTGCTCCAGATATCACGACCCTGGTTGTCGGTACCGAGCCAGAAGCGCTCTTCGCCCCCTTCCAGCCAGGAGGGCGGCAATTCGGCATCCATCAGATCGAAGCTGGTCTGGTCGTAGACGTTGTACGGGGCCAGCCAGGGTGCCAGCAGCGCCGCCAGTACGAACACCACGAACACCGCAAAGCTGAACATGGCTACCTTGTCCCGCAGGAAGTAGTAGACGATGTCGGAATTTTTAAAACGTGCCCAACGGCTTGGGCTTGCAGTTACAGCATTAGTCATCTGTTACCCCTTGGCGGTCAGGTTGACGGTCGGGTTGATCAACCCGTAAAGCAGGTCGACCAGGGTATTGGTCACCACGAAAATGAGCCCGACGAAGATGACGTAGGCGGTGATGAGGGGCGTATCGACCCGGTGGATCGCCTCGAGAAACAGGAAGCCGGTCCCCGGCCACTGGAACACGCTCTCGGTCAGGATGGTGTAGGCCACCATGGTACCGATCTGCACACCGCCGACGGTAATGACCGGCAGCATGGTGTTCTTCAGAGCGTGGCTGTAGTAGACCTTGTTGTTGTCCAGCCCCTTGGCACGGGCGAACTTGACGTACTCGGAGGAGAGCTGCTCCAGCATCTCGGAGCGCACCAGCCGGATGAACAGCGGCAGCATGATGGAGGAGAGCGCCACGCAGGGCAGGATCAAATGCTTGATGCCGTCCCAGGTGAAGAAGCCAGACTCCCAGCCCAGCAGGTTGTAGGTCTCGCCGCGGCCATAGGCCGGCAGCCAGCCCAGCTGGATGGAGAAGAGGTACATCAGCATGATGGCGGTCAGGAACACCGGGATCGAGATGCCGATGCTGCTCCCCGCCATGATGATCTTGGTCGGTATGCTGTGCGGGCGGATCGCCGAGTAGACCCCAAGCGGAATGGAGACCACCACGATGATCAGCGCAGCGCCAAACACCAGCTCAAGAGTAGCCACCAGCTTGTCGAGGATAACCTCGAGGGCTGGTCGCTTGAAGAAGTAGGAAGTACCCAGATCCCCGTGTACCGCGTTCTTCAAGAAGCGGCTGTATTTGACGAGGAAAGGATCGTTGAGGCCCATCTTCTCGCGCAATTCGTGGCGCTGGGCTTCGGAGACGGATTGTCCCACCAGCTCGCGCAACGGATCCCCCAGGTTGTCCTGGATGGAGAAGGCGACCAGGCTGATGACGAACATCACTATCACGGCCTGATAGAACCGTTTCAGCAGGAATGTAAACATGCTTGTCCTTCTACGTGGCCTGTGTCATGGCACAGGCTTCTGTTAGCAGGCGGGGTGGCCGGCTGACCACCCCGCCCCGTCCTTCCTTGCAACCTTCGCTTACTTGCCGACCACCAGGTCGCCGAAGTAAGGGAAGTTCATCACGTTGACCACCGGCTTGATGTCGGCGTTCTTCTTGGCGCCATAGGCCAGATCTTCCCAGTGCAGCGGCACGTAGGCAGCGTCGTCGATCAGCATGGCTTCAACCTTCTTCAGCATCTCGGCACGCTTGGCCGGATCGGTCTCGGCGTTGGCCTGCTCGACCAGCTTGTCAGCCTCGGCGTTGGCATAACCGGCGCAGTTGTACTGGCCCATGCCGGTCTTGGCATCCTTGGTGAAGGTCAGGAACTCGAAGAAGTTCGCACTGTCTTCGGTGTCGGAGTGCCAGCCGATCAGCTGCATGTCCGCGGCGCACTTGTCAAACTCAGGCCAGTACTGGGCCACCGGCATGGTCTTCAGATCCACCTTGATGTTGATCTTGGCCAGCATGGCGGAGACGGCCTGGGCAATCTTGACGTCGTTGACGTAACGGGCAGCCGGGGAGATGAAGCTCATCTTGAAGCCCCGCTCATAGCCGGCTTCCTTCATCAGCTGCTTGGCCTTGGCCAGATCATACTGGGGCTTGAGCGCCTCGTTGTGACCGGCATAGCCTTTCGGGCTCAGCTGGCCGGCAGGGGTACCGAAGCCTTTGTTGATCTTTTCGACGATGCCCACCTGGTTGATGGCGTAGTTGATCGCCTGACGCACGCGCTTGTCTTTCAGCGCCGGGTTGGTGTTCTGGTTCAGCTCGATGATGATGGCGCGGGTACCGGACAGGGTCACCAGCTGGGTGTCCTTGCCGTTCTTCACGCGCTCCAGATCGTTCGGCGCAACCGGGTAGATCACGTCCACGTCGCCACCCAGCAGTGCCGCCACGCGGGTGGCGTCTTCCTTGATGGGCACCACGGTCAGGTTGTCGACGTTGCCCTTGGAGGCCTTGTCCCAGTAGTTGGCGTTGCGGGTGTACTCCAGCTTCACGCCCTGCTCGCGGAACTTGACGCTGAACGGACCGGTACCGGAGACGTGGGTGGAGGCGTAGGAGTCGCCGTTCTTGACGATCTCGGCCTTGTCTTTGCCCGCCTCGGTCTTGCCGGTATAGAACTTGGAGTCCATCGGGAAGATATAGGTGACGGTCTGCAGCACCAGCGGGAACGGCTTGGCGGTGACGAGATCGACGGTGTACTCATCGACCTTCTTCACTTCGGCGATGGGGTCGAAGATGGCCTTGAAGTCGACGGAGGACTTCAGTCGGTTGACGGTCCACACCACGTCGTCGGCGGTGAAGTCGTTGCCGGAGTGGAACTTGACGCCCTTGCGCAGGAAGAAGCGCACGGTCTTGTCGTCGATGCGCTCATACTTCTCGGCCAGACGCGGCTCGAATTTCAGGTCCTGGGTGTAACGCATCAGCGGATCGAACACCAGGTGGGACATCTCCAGGGTCTGACCGGAGAGCTGCTCCTGCGGGTCCAGCGAGGTGGCGTCGGAGGCGACGGCGACCTTGATGTCGACGGCGGAAACGTTAAAAGCGAAACCGGCGGCAAACAGCGCCAGGGCAATCTTGGATAATCCTTTCTTCATGTCTTTCTCCATGCTTTTGGCTTTTTATTGACACTTTTTTTGACAAGCAGAGCGGCGGGCCGCCCCTTTCCTAGCTTGCGATTTCCAGCCCCTCGCGGGACATTCCCTTGAACTCCGGCATGAGGGAGATCAGCTTGCGGCTGTACTCATGCTCGGCATTGGTAAAGAGTTTCTCGGTCTCCGCCACTTCCACCAGATGACCGTGCTGCATCACCCCGATGCGATCGCACATCTGGCGGATCACCGGCAGATCGTGACTGATGAACAGCATGGTGAGGCCTAGCTCCTGCTGCAAATCCTTCAGCAGGTTGAGGATCTGGGCCTGCACCGACACATCCAGCGCCGAGGTGGGCTCGTCGCAGATGAGGAAGCGTGGCCGGGTCGCCAGGGCGCGGGCAATGGAGATGCGCTGACGCTGGCCGCCGGAGAATTCGTGGGGATACTTGACCCCGGCACCACGGCCAAGGCCGACGTGATCCAGCAGATCCCCCACGATCCCCTCGATCTGGCTCTCGCTGCCCGCCAGCTTATGAAAGCGGATCGGCTCTGCGATGATGTCGCGCACCTTCATGCGCGGGTTCATCGAGGAGTAGGGGTTCTGGAACACCATCTGCATCTGGCGACGCAGCGGGCGGCGCTCATGCTCGCCCTTGAGCGCGGTCAGATCGATCCCCTCGAAGAAGATCTTGCCGGTATCGGGCGGATAGAGGCCGGTGATGGCACGGGCGATGGTCGACTTGCCGGAGCCAGACTCCCCCACCAGGCCGAAGGTTTCACCCTCGAAGATCTCGAAGCTGATGTTGTTGCAGGCCCGCACGTACTGGCGGCGGCTCGGGAACAGGGAATCCTTGGTGACGAACTTCAGATCCACGTTCTCCACCCGCAGCAGCGCCCCTTCATAGGCGCGCTCGTCCTGACTCTGGCCGAGCCAGTGGGTCTTGAGATCGATGCTGGTATCCGCCGCACCGGCGTCCTCGATATAGGAGACCAGCGGGAAGCGCACCAGCTTCACATCCGAGCGGGGCACCGCCGAAATGAGGCTGCGGGTATAGGGGTGGTTGGGGCGACCCAGCACCTGTTCGGTGGTACCGAACTCCACCAGATCGCCGCGATACATGACCGCCACCTTGTCGGTGACGTTGGACACCACGCCCATGTCATGAGTCACCAGCATGCAGCCCACCTGCCGCTCTTTACAGAGGTTGCGGATGAGCTGGAGGATCTGATCCTGAATGGAGACGTCCAGCGCCGTGGTCGGCTCGTCGGCGATGATGAGCTCGGGATCGCCGGAGAGGGCGATGGCAATGACCACCCGCTGGCGCATGCCGCCGGAGAACTGATGGGGGTACTGCTTGATGCGCAGCTCAGGCTGCGGGATGCCCACCGCCGCCATCAGGGAAAGCGCCTTGGCAAACGCCGCCTCACGAGTGAGGTCGGTATTGGCCAGAATGGTTTCAACCAGCTGCCGTTCAACGGTGAACAGCGGGTTGAGGGAGGTCATGGGGTCCTGAAAGATGAAGCCGATGCGCGACCCTCGAATGGCTCGCATCTCGTTCTGGCTCTTGCCGGAGATGAGTTCGCCATTGAGATAGATGTCGCCACGGGCGATACGGCCAGGGGGGCTCAGCAGGTCGATGACGGCGTTGCCTATGGTGGACTTGCCGGCACCGGACTCGCCTACCACACCGACTATCTCCCCCTTTTCAACGGAAAAAGAGAGATCCTTCACTGCGGCCAGCACCCCGTAGCGGGAGGGGTACTCGATCCGCAAGTTTTTCACTTCGAGCAAGGACATGTTTACCTCTGCGGGGGACATCCGTCCCAAATAATTCGTCCGTAAATCGGCCGCAGATGCCGGTCGTGCCTTGGGGTGATCTTGAGTGCTTGATATGACTGCAAAACGCTCAATCCATGAGACAACGAAACCAGCGATCCGGGCGGGTTTTTTGCATTTTTTTGGAATAACCCGCGAGTAACTTAGACGGTTTGGCGGCGAGTGTAAATGATCGGGTTATACAATTTCGCAATACTTTGCTCAGTTAGCAGCCAAGTCAGCAGTCATAAATCATGACTCCTATCACATATACAGACTATATGACCGATAAAATGCCTGACTAGTGCTTTTACTTTCAACAATGGCGTAACAGGCGGGAATATTCACTATTGACTTAATAGTCTTAAGCTTCGAATGAGTAGTGAATATTTATGTGAAATGATTTTTTAACGGCAGCATATGCCGATGAATGAAAACTAAACAGAGATATATAGGGGGATGCCAGCATGGCGCTCCCCCTTGCGGTCACCCTCAACCCAGCCAGTATGCCAGCGATTGCATACAAAACAGGGCGAACAGGCCGGCGATGAGATCGTCCAGCATGATGCCAAGGCCGCCATGGATGCGGCGGTCGAACCAGGAGATGGGCCAGGGCTTGAGGATGTCGAACAACCGGAACAGCACGAAGCCGGCCAGCACCCACTCCCAGCCGGCCGGCGCCGCGATCATGGTGACCCCAAAACCGATCACCTCGTCCCAGACGATGGCGCCGTGATCCGGCATGCCGATGGCATCGGTGGCGCTCTGACAGATCCGGATACCCGCCATGAAGCCCAGCACCAGCAGCCCGATAAACCAGGGCGTCGACAGACCGCTCACCAGCAGGTAAAGGGGGATGGCGGCGAGCGTCCCCATGGTGCCCGGCGCCTTGGGCGAGAGGCCGGAGCCAAAACCCACCGCCAGAAAGTGCAGCGGATGCTTCAGGTTCAGCCGCTTCAACTCGGGCTTTATCGCGAACAGGCTCATGCGAAGTGGTCCCACCCTTTCAGTTCCAGCGCCACCGTTTGTTCACCCCGCAGATAGTCGATGCCCGGCTCGCCGGCAACGATGCGACCGATGCGGGTAAACTTGACGCCGCAGTTGGCCAGTGCCGTGTCCAGCGCGCCGCGATGCTCCTCCGGCACGGTGAAGCAGAGCTCATAGTCATCGCCACCGGCCAGTGCCAGCTGCCAGGCATCCTGTTCGCTCACCGCATCCTGCAGCACCGGCGAGAGCGGCAGCAGATCGAGATCGATCTGGGCCCGCACACCGGAGGCCTTGAGAATATGGCCGAGATCCGAGGCCAACCCGTCGGAGAGATCCAGCGCACTGCCGGCCAGCCCACGCAGGGCCTGTCCGGCCAGAATACGGGGATGGGGATGATCGAGACGCGGCAGCACGGCCGCCAGCTGGTTCTCGTTGAGGGTTCGCTTGGCCAGCAGATGGGAGAGCGCCAGGGCGGCATCGCCCAGGGTACCGGTCACATAGACCCCGTCCCCGGCCTTGGCACCGCTGCGCAGCAGGGCACGGCCAGCCGGTACCGACCCTTTCACCGACACCGTGATGGAGAGCGGGCCGCGGGTCATGTCGCCGCCTACCAGCGCCACGTTGTAGTATTCGGCAAGCTCCAGGAACCCTTCGGCAAAACCGGCTACCCAGGCCTCGTTGATGGTGGGCAGGGTCAGCGCCAGCGACACCCAGCGCGGCTCGGCGCCCATGGCAGCCAGATCGGAGAGATTGACCGCCAGCGCCTTGTAGCCGAGATCCACCGGATCCATGTCGGGAAAGAAGTGGACGCCGCTCACCAGGGTATCCGTGCTCACCGCCAGCTGGGTGTCGGGGGGCAGGGTCAGCAGGGCACAATCATCTCCAGGGCCCATCACCACGTCCTTGCGGGCGTGGGGGACCTTGAAGTACTTATCAATCAGCTCGAATTCACCCATACAGTAAAAAGCCAGCAATAAGCTGGCTCCTCTCTTAGATGCTGTTGACGGACAGCAGGATCAACGCTTGTTCAGCGACTTGATCACCTTGTCCAGTACACCGTTGACAAACTTGTGGCTGTCATCGGCAGCAAAGGATTTGGCCAGCTCGATCGCTTCGTTGATGGCCACGCGCGGCGGCACATCATCACGACGGGTCAGCTCATAGGTCGCCAGACGCAGGATCGCCTTGTCCACCATGTCCACTTCTTCCAGCGGACGGGAGAGGAAAGGTGCGAAGACCTTGTCCAGCTCGTTGCAGTGGAGGGCTACTCCGAACAGCAGATCGCGGAAGTAGTTCAGGTCCACACCCTTGGTGTCCTGATCGATCTTGAACTGCTCTTCGATGTCGCCCACGTTGGCCTTGGTCATCTGCCACTGGTAGATGGCCTGGGTGGCACAATGGCGGGCCTTGCGGCGCTCGGACGGTTTCAATGCATTTCTCCTCGTTACACGTCCAGCTGTTTCAGGACGTTGATCATTTCGAGCGCGCTCAATGCTGCCTCTGCACCCTTGTTACCCGCCTTGGTACCGGCACGCTCGATGGCTTGTTCAATGTTTTCAGTGGTCAGTACGCCGAAGGCAACCGGAATTTCATATTCCATCATTACCTGGGCCATGCCCTTGCTGTTCTCGTTTGCCACCAAATCGAAGTGATAGGTGCCGCCACGGATGACGGTGCCCAGAGCCACGATGGCGTCATATTGACCACTCTTGGCCAGCTTCTTGATGGCCAGGGGGATTTCGACTGCGCCCGGCACTCGCACCAGGGTCAGGTTGCTGTCCTGGACTTGACCTTGACGCTTCAGTACGTCTACCGCACCGTCCACCAGGCTTTCGTTGATGAAGCTGTTGAAACGGGCAACGACAATAGCAACGCGCGCCTCAGGAGCGGCGATATTTCCTTCGATAACCTTCATGGGAAATCCTGTCTCTGTGCAATCAAAAGGGGCCGGAGTCAAAAGTGCGCACATTCTAGCACAAAGGGGAATCGGACAAAAACATGCATCACACTTCTGGCAACGACAGCGCAATTGACTTTTTGCTTAACTGATCCGACCTGATAATAATACGCCACCCTACTACGGGTTAAAATAATAACACCAAGGAGTTCAGTATGTTGGATTTCAAACGCAGCGGCGTCGCACTCGCCTGCCTGCTGCCGCTGGCTGCTCAGGCCGATGCTGGCAGCCCGCGCATCATCGGCGGCAGCGCCGTGACAGCCCCCAGCTGGATGGTGGCCGTCGGCGAAGTCGTCAACGGCAATTGGAGCAATTTCTGCGGCGGCACCCTCATCGACAAGCAGTGGGTACTCACCGCTGCGCACTGCGTCGCAGAGGCCCAGTCCGGCCCCATGGAAGTGGCCATCGGGGTGAGTGATCTCAGCCGCCCTCACCTTCGCAGCAAGGTCGATCAGGTGCTGATGCACCCGGAGTATTACGTCAACCTGCTCATCAATCTGGGTTATCGCGACACCCCGAACGCCTCGGATGTGGCCCTGCTGCACCTTGCCACGCCCGTTACCCAGACACCGATCGCCATCGCCGACCCCGTCATCAAGGATACCTGGCAGCAGAACACGACCATGCTGCATGCCCTGGGGTACGGTGGCATCGACCCCAGCGCGACCAAAGCCAGCCCGCAGCTGCTGGCGGTGGATCTCGCCTATCGGGGAGACCGGGACTTCTGGTACGGTGACCCGACCACGACCCATATCTTCGCCGGCAAGCTGGCCGGTCAGGACACCTGCAAAGGCGACAGCGGTGGCCCGCTCACTTATGGTGGACAACTGGTCGGCGTGACCAGCTACGGGGCCTTCCCCTGCGCCACCGGCAGCGCCGGTGGCTATGTCTACGCCCCCGCCTTCAGTGACTGGATCACCGAGCAGCAGCAAGGCGTCACCCTGACCACGGTCCGCGGCCTGATCCTGCCTTCAGGCACCAGTGGCTGGGCCGACTACCTGCTGGCCAACCGCAGCAACCAGGCGGTCACCCTGAGCGGCTTCTACAGCGACGCTCCCGCCATGAGCAACGGCTGCGCCGCACGTCTGGAGGCGGGTCAAACCTGCACCCTGCGCCTTCGCGCCGATGGCAACAATACAGTCGGTACCCTGCGCGTGCAGGGCGTTGAACTCACCGCCACCAATGAACAGGGGGCGAGCCAGCGTCTTGAAGGGGCCTTGATCAGTCTCACCAGCGAGCCCACCAAGACTCCGGATACCACCACGACCACCACAACGACGACCACGTCAAGCAGTGGCGGTGGTGGCGCCACCGGATTCGCAGCCCTGTTGCTGCTGCCGCTGGCCTGGTTGCGCCGGCGCCGCTGAGGCAAAACAGCAAGGGATGACCGAGGTCATCCCTTGCTTCATATTCATTTCATCACATCAGACTTATTCGCCGACGTACTCCACCACTTCCAGGCCGAAACCGCCGAGGGCATGATACTTCTTCGGTGAGCTCAACAGGCGCATCTTGCCGACACCCAGCGCCTTGAGGATCTGGGAACCGACGCCGACCCGGCGCGAGGTGCCCTGCCACTTGGCCCCTTCCGGTGCCAGCCCCTTGTCCGCCGCCTCGAACCCTTTGACCCGGGCCAGCAGCTCGGCGCCGTGGGCTTCCGCCCCCAGGATCACCAGCACCCCGCCTTCATCGGCGATGCGGGCCATGGATTTGGGCAGCGGCCAGCTGCGGGCGCTGTGGCGATCGGTCAACAGCAGATCGCTCAGCACGTCGTGCAGATGGACCCGCACCAGGGTTGGCTGCTCGGCCTGAACCTCACCCTTTTTCAGGGCGAAGTGCACCTGGTTGTCGATGGTGTCGCGGAAGGTGATGAGGTCAAATTCGCCAAACTCGGTGGGCAGCTTGCACTCGGCCACCTTCTCTACCGTGGTCTCGTGCTGGTTGCGGTATTCGATGAGGTCGGCGATGGTGCCGAGCTTGATGCCGTGCTGCTCGGCGAACAGCTCCAGATCAGGGCGGCGCGCCATGGTGCCATCTTCGTTGAGGATCTCGACGATGACGGACGCCGGCTCGTAACCCGCCAGCCGGGCCAGATCGCAACCGGCCTCGGTGTGACCGGCGCGGGTCAGCACGCCACCATCCTGTGCCATCAGCGGGAAGATGTGGCCGGGCTGCACCAGATCGGCGGCCTTGGCGTTCGGTGCGACAGCAGCCTGCACGGTGACGGCGCGGTCGGCGGCGGAGATGCCGGTGGTTACCCCTTCGGCCGCTTCGATGGTCACGGTGAAGGCGGTGGAGAACTGGGCATTGTTGCGATCGACCATCAGCGGCAGCGCCAGCTGCTTGCAGCGATCCCGAGTCAGGGTCAGACAGATGAGCCCCCGGCCGTAGCGGGCCATGAAGTTGATATCTTCCGGGCGGACACAGGAGGCGGCCATGATGAGGTCCCCTTCGTTCTCCCTGTCTTCGTCATCCATCAGGATCACCATCTTGCCAGCCTTGATATCGGCAATGATTTCCTGGGTCGTGCTTAGCGCCATGGGCTACTCCATCAACATGCTGCGGGGATTGAGCCAGTCGGCTCGGCTTGATACTGCCTATTGTGCTCTAGATGGGGCACAGGAGGCCCCATTTCAATCGGCGCGGGATCACAGAAAAGCGTTTTTCCCGCCGAGGGGCCATCACAGGAAACCGGACTGGGCCAGCTTTTCCAGGGTCAGGGTGGAGGCGTTGCTCTCCTCGCGCTTGCCCGTCATCAGCCGCTCCAGATAGCGGGCAATCTGATCCACCTCGAGATTGACCCTGTAGCCAGGTTTCCACTGGGCGATGGTGGTCTCCTGGGCAGTGTGGGGCACTATGGTCAGCCGGAACAGATCCCCCTGCACCGCGTTGACGGTGAGGCTGATGCCGTCCACCGCGATCGAGCCCTTCTCGGCGATGTAGCGGGAGAGCTCGCCCGGCGCCTTGATCCAGTACTCGATGGCGCGGCCGCTGGCGGACTTGCTCTTCACCTCGCCGATGCCGTCCACATGGCCGGAGACCAGGTGACCGCCAAGGCGGGAAGTGGGCATCAATGCCTTCTCGAGGTTGACCCGCTCCCCCACCCTGGCGGTGGCGAAACCGGTGCGGGAGAGGGTTTCCAGCGACACGTCGGCGGTATAGCTCTTGTCGCCGAGCGCAATCACGGTGAGGCAGACGCCGTTGGTGGCGATGGAGTCGCCCAGCTTGACGTCGCCAAAGTCCAGGGTCGGTGCGTGCACGGTGAGGGCCATGTCCTCACCCTGGCGGCGCAGCTCGGCCAGGGTTCCCACCGCTTCGATAATTCCGGTAAACATGCAGATCACCTTGCTGATGACGGGGGCGGCACCGCCCCCTTTAACATTGATAAATCAGGCCAGTCTGGCCGTAATACGGATATCCGGCCCCACCATGCGCACATCCTTGATGTTGAGCTTGGGCGCCTGGAACAGCCGGGTCAGCCCCGGCAGGTGGAACAGGCCGCGCCCCTCATCCCCCATCAGTTTGGGAGCCTGATAGAGCACCAGCTCGTCCACCAGCCCCTTGTCCAGCAGGGCGCCGCACAGCCGCGGTCCCGCCTCCACCAGCACAGAGTTGACGTTCTGCTTGGCCAACAGCATGAACAGACTGACCAGATCCAGCTTGCCGTCCAGCAGCGGTACTTCCAGCTGCTGCACCCAGGCGGGCCACTCACCAGATGCCTTGTAGCGAGCCAGCAGTACCGGGCCCTCGCTCTGGAACAGCGCTAGATCCGGGGTGAGCCGGTTTTGCGAATCGACGATGACCCGCAGCGGCTGGCGCAGGGTCTCTTTGGGATAAGCGGCCTTGGCCGAGGCAGGCAGCTCGTCCCAGCGCACGGTGAGGGAGGCGTTATCCGCCAGCACGGTTTCGGCGCTGGAGAGCACCGCATCGTGGCGAGCCCGCAGCCGCTGCACGTCGCGACGCGCCTCCGGGGAGGTGATCCACTGGCTCTCGCCGCTCGCCATGGCGGTACGACCATCCAGGCTGGCGCCGAGCTTGACCGTCACCTGCGGAAACGCGGTACGCATCCGCTTGAAAAAGCCCGGGTTGAGCGCCTCGGCTTCGCTTGCTAGCAAGCCGAAATCGGTCTTGATGCCGGCCTCGGAGAGCATCCGCAGGCCGCGTCCACCCACCTGAGGGTTGGGATCCACCATGGCGGCGACCACCCGGGTCACCCCGGCCTTGATCAGTGCCTCGGCGCAGGGCGGGGTGCGGCCGTGATGGGAGCAGGGCTCCAGGGTCACGTAGGCGGTGGCGCCACGGGCGTTGTCACCGGCGGCATGCAGGGCGTAGACCTCGGCATGGGGCTCGCCGGCCCGCTGGTGCCAGCCCTCTCCCACCACCACGCCGGCTTTCACCAGCACGGCGCCGACGCAAGGGTTGGGGGCCGTGGTGTAACGGCCACGGCGGGCCAGTTCGAGGGCCCGGCTCATCCATTGGTAATCGTCTTGACTAAACATCTGGGCTCCTCTGACAGCACATCCAGGCTGACGCAATATCGTCGGTTCGCTTAGCGCAGCGTAATCGAACACGGCAACCTGGTTTGGAAGAAAGACTTACTTCTCCAGCTTGGCGATCTCTTCGCCGAACTCGCGAATATCTTCAAAGCTGCGATAGACGGAGGCAAAGCGGATATAGGCCACCTTGTCCAGGCTCTTGAGCTCGTCCATCACCAGGTTGCCCACCAGCTGGGAGGCGACTTCGCGCTCGCCGGTGGCGCGCAGGCGGGACTTGATGTGGTTGACCGCCTTTTCGATGGCCTCCATGCTCACCGGCCGCTTCTCCAGCGCCCGCAAGATGCCGGCGCGCAGCTTGTCTTCGTTGAACGGCTCGCGCGAGCCATTGGATTTGATGACGCGGGGCATCACCAGCTCGGCCATCTCGAAGGTAGTGAAGCGCTCGTGGCAGAGCAGACATTCGCGACGGCGGCGCACCTGATGGCCTTCGGCCACCAGACGGGAATCGATCACCTTGGTATCTACCGCACTACAGAAAGGGCAATGCATCGGACCTCCGGCGTTGACGGAAAAGGGCGCCGGCCCCGGGGGCAGGCTCTAGGCCAGCCAGTGTAGCACGGCCATCCGGAACCGGTAAAAGCCCGTGGAAACAAGGGATGTGACAGATGCCATCAGCAACCACGGAGTGCATCAATGGCAACATCAGACAACCAGAGCACAGTATTGGCGTCGCTCTCGATCAACTCGACAATGGCTTCTCTCGGACCTGTCCGCCATGCTTCAGTGGCATAGAATGCCGCCTGTGAATGGTTCAATTCCTCAAGGTCATCGTAAGCCCGCATCAAAAAATAAACGTCCGGATCATGTAGGGAGGGTCCGTGATTCACCACATCCATCCCCCACTCACGATGTAGAGGCAAACTCTGTTCTGCCACCAAGCTATGAAAAATCGCTCCACTCCCGGCTTTGAGCCGATAGTTCCGAATCTCTAGCACTCTCTTCACTGAGCTATCTCCTGCAATCCATCTCTTGAAAAATAGTGTTTCCGATGTTCACCCTGACTATCCAATCAACCGAGCTCCGTCGTCATAAGGCAGGGTATCGGGGTCGCAGCCCTGATAATCGGGTTCGGGATCCACGGCAAAGCGACGCGCCTCGATATGGCTGTGGCCCAGCAGCAACGCCTTGCCTACCCGGTGCATCCCATCCATCACCCGACCGGCGCTGTCCAGCAGGATGGGATAGGCGAGATCGGCCGCCATCATCAACTGACAGTGCGCCACCACGCTGCGCACCGTGGGACTGGCGGCGTCATAACCGTACCAGTGCACCTGATCGAGCTCGGCAATCTCGCCAAGCGCCACCGCCTGCACCGGCAGATCGCGGCTCAGTCGTACCAGCCGGCGCACGTCCCAGGCCAGCAGCCCCTGTTCGCTGGCTCGAAAGTGGTACTGGGCGCGGATCGCCTGCCTGAGCGCAGCCTCCAGCGCCTCGTCTTGCTGTTCACTGGTCATGGTCAGATTGCCTTGCCCGCTATGCTCTTCGCCCTTCAGCGTCATCAGGCCCTCCTGTGTTGCCAAACGCTACAAAAAACAATGCCACCTGTGGTTCTGCCGTATAAAAATGCAACTATGACTGCAAGAGAAAGCAATATCAGTGAGTTGTAATTAGTAATAGTACGAAATGGTCACAGATATACCTGTGGCCATTTTTCCGCACCTTACCCGTTTCGTTGGTATAAAAGCAGCAAAACTTCCCGCCAGCTTTTCATACATCGTTGAGAATCGGCGAAACTTCTTCAGCCATCCGAAGCACCGTTCGACCACATTTCTCCTACGATAACGAGCTTTGTCTAACACCAGTGGACGTCCCTTATGGCACCGTTGCTGGTCGCAGCGTTGCGGAATGACCGCTTTTATCTTTCTGCGCCGGAGTTCTGCCCGCAGAGCCCTGCTGCTATAGGCCTTATCTGCGGCAAGATGTGTTGGCCGAGTGCGATAACGGCCTGATGAAGTCGGGATCCTTGCCATGGCCAACGCACTTGTCGCATATCTGATTTCCGCTGATTGCCCCGGCGAAAGGCAGAACCCCAGCGGTAAACCATTACCATCAGTGACCAAGTGAATTTTGCTGCCAAAGCCACCACGAGAGCGACCAAGAGTTTGATTCACCTGAGTGTTTTTTACGCACTCCGGCAGCATCTTTGGATGCCCTGACATTGGAGCCGTCAATGCACCACAGGTCGAAGTCGATAAGCCCTTCTTCATTGAGATGCAGTTGCAGCCCAGCAAGGATGGCATCAATACGACCTGTACTCAGCCAACGTCGAAAAGAGTTGTAGACCGAGCTCCATGGGCCGAAACGTTCTGGCAGATCTCGCCAAGGTGCGCCGGTGTGAAGTATCCAGAGAATGCCATCAAGCACTTGGCGTGGCTCACGAGTAGGGCGTCCGCTTATGCGGCGGCATAGAAAAAGGGGCTCGATAAGCCCCCATTGTGCATTGGTTAACTGGTAACGACGGGACACTGCATAGTGTCTTAAGCTGTTGAGAAGAATTGAGATTATATATTCATCACTTTAAGAACACAGCCTAGTGGGGTAACGTACTACTCGTCAAAAATCATGGTTCTCCAAATCGCAGGGTCTTGTCATTAGCAGGGCCTCCACAACAATTGGCACGACGCTCCGTTCCCCTTATGAAAATTGACTACGTCTACCTGAACCAGTACCGCAACTTCGCTGACGCGCACATTAATCTAGCCAAGAACAGCTTGGTGATTGGAAGCAACGATGTTGGTAAAACCAACATGATCCATGCGTTGCGGCTCTTGTTGGATAAAAGCTTGTCAGAGGCCGATATCGAACCGACAACACGTGATTTCCATTGCGCGCAAAATGGCACGCAGGCCGATCACTTCATGATTAGAGTTGCGTTCTCTGAAGTCACTCAGGACGCCGTACTTTCCCAGCTAAAGGGCTTTGTCAGTGCTACTGGCCATCTCTTCCTTGAGTTTCGGGCCACTAGGGCAGACCACAGCTATGAGATCGCGGCAGGTCATGACCTCTCTGCAATGGAGGTTATCCCTAGCCGCTACTACATGAAGCATCTTCATCTGAAGTACATCCACTCTCAGCGTGACCTTATGCGGTATATTCGCTCGGAAAAACGGCATCTTTTGCGTCTTGCACAGGAGGCACGCGACGATGCTCAAGTGGATGCCGATGCCATACAGCTGCAAACTCTTCAGGGCCTACTTGAATCCGTTAATGCTGGCGTGAAGAACCTGTACTACGTAGCTGAGGCAACCCAAGACCTCAACAACGAACTAAGGGCACTCTCACACCATAATGCTGGTTACAATGTCTCGCTGGATACCGGTGCGATAGGTATTGAGCAGTTCATTGAGCAGTTGGAGCTAGGAGCCAGTACTAACGGCTCGCGTGTAATGCTCGGTGGTGACGGTCGTAATAACCAGATCCTCCTAGCTTTGTGGAAGGCCAAAAGCGTGCTTGAGCACGATCAAGACAACGAGGTGGTAATCTATTGCGTCGAGGAGCCCGAGGCGCACCTACATCCTCACCAACAACGAAAGCTGGCGAGTTACCTGATCAGTGCGTTGCCTGGCCAGACCATCGTTACCACACATTCCCCTCAGATTGCTGCCAGCTACCGTCCCGACTCAGTCGTCCGCCTACTACGCCACCACGGAGGGTCCCGAGCGGCAAGCCAAGGTTGTTCAAATTGCATCGATAGTGCATGGACAGGACTTGGATACCGAATAAGCATCCTTCCTGCGGAAGCATTTTTTGCCTCGGCAGTAATGCTGGTCGAGGGGCCTTCAGAAATGTTGTTCTACTCTGCGCTGGCACGCGTACATGGCTTCGATCTTGATCATAGCAATGTGTCACTGCTGTCTGTGGATGGAGTGGCGTTTGAGGTCTACAAACGAGTACTAGACGCTCTCGAAATTCCATGGGCTGTGCGGACCGACAACGACATCTCCAATATTCTGTGTAGTCACAATGGAACTCGAGTGACACTGCGCAACCTGGCGGGTATGAACCGCGCTCTGTCGCTGGCAGGTATGCCTCATCAGCCTCACCGTCAAGTACCATATGATCAAGCCGCCTCGCTGGCGGATGGTACTTGGAATACTGTAAGTGCTGCAGTGGCACCCTTGGGTATCTTTCTTTCACAGATCGATCTGGAGAACGACATCGCCGCCGAACTCCCAGGCTTGCTGGCGGGGTTCAATGGCTACACAGCATTGCCTGACGCAATTACTTACCTACAAGGCAAGAAAGCCATCCGCATGCAGCAGTTCATTGAGCATTGCGGGGGATCGCTACGAGCGCCTCCCGATGGGCATCTGTTGCAGCCGCTGATTTACTGTATGACCGCTGCTGCGCAGGTTTAAAAATGGATACCTTCACGTTTAGTGCAGAACAAACACAGGCCATTCAATGTACGAGCAATATGGTGATAATGGCTCGTCCCGGCAGTGGGAAAACCAGCGTTCTGTCATGTAAGGTTAGAAACCTCGTTTCAGAGTTGCGTAGCCACCAAGGTGTCATCGCCATCTCCTTCACGAACAAAGCAAGCGATGAGCTGGAGCGTCGCAGTAAAGCTGATGCTTTCGACGTAAAGGGTTCTTTCTTCGGCACGATCGATGAATTTTGCCTACGCGAGATCGTGTTTCCGTTTACACGACAGTTGATACCTGTTGCCACTCCTACCAAGACGGTCAAGGTCATGGAGCTGCCCGAAACGGTAAGGCTTATGCTACCGGCAACGCCGATCCAGAATGGTACCGTTGAAAATACTGCCGAGTTCTTGCCGTTCTTGCAGGCGGCATTGGCTCTGGGATTTGTTCCCCTAGAGACAGTGGGCATGCTTGCTCACTATGTGGTCGAGCAATCACCTGCATGCCAGAACTACCTCGTTGCACGGTATAGCGCCGTATATATCGATGAGTATCAGGATAGTGGGTACTTCCAACATCAGCTATTTCTGAAGCTGAAGTCTCTAGGATTGACCGCTGTTGCAGTCGGAGATAGCGACCAGTCTATCTATGGATTTGCGCACAAGGATTCGAAGTACTTGATTGAGCTTACGGCGCCAGGCAGTGGATTTGTGCACTTTGCTATTACCACTAATTTTCGAAGCCATCCCTCCATCAATGACTTTGCTCTTCGCCTGCTCGATCCGAACTACCCTATTACCTCGTCGAACGATATGAGGGTGCTAATCAAAACGGTCGATGGCCACCAGGGCGCGATGGGTATGTGGTTGAATACAGCCATTCCCCATTTAATGCGGTTTTATCAGATTGCTGCAGCGAGTAGGGTAGCTGTTTTGTGCCGTCATCAGCACTCAGCACGGTTAATTGCTGACCATATTGGTCTTTCCCATCATCTTGTCGAGGAGAACCCTTTCCAGACTGCACCTGCAACGGAGGCAAGTCTTTTCTCGGATTTATTGAGGTTGCGATTCGATTCGAACTTGACAGCAGAGGCGCTGATTGAGCGATCTGGCGCGACCAAACTAGCCGCTAACGAACGACGTGCGCTTCGACGTGCGATCTTAAGTTGCCGCTCTTGCTTGGATTACGAACTAGTTGCGGTCGCATTGAATGCCGCCACATGCTTGATGAGGCAGCCGCTTTCGGCGGAAGGTACGGCGGAGCTTACGGTTGTTTGCGAAGATCCAGACAAGCTCCGTAGGCTTCAAAGCTCCAGTCTCGATGCCATTCAGATCATGACACTACACAAGGCGAAAGGATTGGAGTTCGACCTCGTTTTCCATGTTGATCTCTACGATCACGTGCTGCCAAAGCGCACTTATCCGCGAGGACAATATGGTGTTTTCTTCGAGCACGAAATCCAATGCCTGAATCTTCATTACGTGGGAGTTACACGAGCAGTTAAGGCGTGCGTATTGATGACATCGAACCTTCGTGTCAACGGACAGGGGGAAGTTAAGAACGGTGCACCTTCGCAATTCATTGGCCGGAACGGTGCAAATGCGATGCCCATTGATTGGTAACGCCCGTGATGGGAGAGACACGACACACCATGTAGTAGTCGCTGACGTTAATCGGCCCCTAATTACGTTGGGTCATAAACTGCATCTTGGAGCATTGCTGCCTGTGAAAATTTCTATCTTAACCATGGGGATGTTACAGGGCCCGAATAAGGTCCTTTAGGCTGTAGATGCGAGTTATACACGCTGTAGGCAGTAAAGCTAAAATCACCTGCTATAGCGTGTAAACCTTGAAGTACCCGCTGTAGCGTGTAAACTTTAAGATACCTGCTGTAGCGTGTAAACCTTGAAATACCTGCTGTAGCGTGTAAATTGAAATAACGTCAGCAACCGGGTATATCAAATCATGAAAGTAACCAGCGCGAAGCAGCTTAGTGCCTACCTCAAAGATGCCAGGCTTTTGCAAAAATATTCTCAGGGCAAGGTTGCCGACAAGGTTGGCATCAGACAAGACACCGTCTCCAATTTTGAGCTCAATCCAGAATCAACCAAGTTGGATACCTTGTTCAAAATCCTCGCCGCGTTGGAACTATCCCTTGATATCAAGCCTCGAACCGATCCACCGGATAGCCCTTCCTCAGGCTGGAAAGAGGAATGGTAATGGCTAACCTTTGGGTATACATGAACGGTTACCGAGTGGGTACCTTTACCATGACAACTAGCGGTGCCCACCAATTTCAGTACGATGAGTCTTGGGTAACACTGCCGGGTAGCCGCCCCATTTCTCTCTCTATGCCGTTACGGCAGCAGTGCTATCGAGGCGATGAGCCCTATAACTTCTTCGGCAACTTGTTGCCGGATAATCTAGAAGTAAAAAACCGGGTGGTAGCACGCTACCAAGCCAACTCAACCCAATCTTTTGATCTGCTCAGCTGCATTGGTCAGGACTGCGTAGGTGCATTGCAACTGGTGGCTCAGGGTGCCCCTACGCCTGATGTGAAACGCATCGAATGTAAACCGCTCTCTGATGCTGAACTGGAGCATATCCTGACTAGTTACCAACAAGGGATCCCTCTTGGGATGGTCAGGGAAGTTGAGGATTTCCGGATCTCTATCGCCGGGGCTCAGGAAAAGACCGCGCTACTCTATCGTGACAACCGCTGGTACTTACCGAGTGCTGCGACCCCAACCACCCATATCATCAAGTTACCCATTGGTAAGATCGAGAGCCACTCTTACTCGATAGATCTCTCCCAGAGCGTGGAGAACGAGTATCTCTGTACCCTGATAGCTAAAGAGTTTGGTCTTCCCGTCCCGCATTGCTTCATTATGCAGGTAGGTAAGATCAAGGCTTTGGCAGTGGAGCGCTTCGATCGACGCTACGCCGCTGATCGTAGCTGGATCATGCGTCTACCCCAAGAGGACTTCTGCCAAGTATTGAATGTACCGTCAGTACGGAAGTACGAGAGCCATGGTGGGCCGAGTATTGCTGACATCATGACGACCCTGTTGGGGTCTGCCACACCGGAGCAGGATCGTTACCTGTTTATGAAGTCTCAAGTGCTGTTCTGGCTGCTGGCCGCGACTGACGGTCATGCAAAGAACTTCTCGGTCTTTATAGAACCGGGGGGAAGCTTCCGACTGACACCATTTTACGACATTCTCTCTATGTATCCTGCATTTGGTGGTCGAGGGTTACATCCCCGAGATGCCAAACTGGCAATGGGACTTACCGCATCCAAGGGTAAGATATACGCGATAGACCATATATTTCCCTGCCATTTCTACCGTACAGCCAAAGCCGTTGGCTTTGAACAGGCGAAGATGAAACGGATTATCGCTGAGTTCATCGGCAATCTGGATATGGTGATATCGAACGTTCGTGCGAAATTACCTGACACATTTCCCCCCCGAATTACGGAGTCCATCTTGAAAGGGCTCACTACTAGGATCCAACGCCTTGATCTCTCCTCAATCGAGTGAATTGACACGAGCCCCTGAAATTTACCAAGAAAACTAGGTTATCTCCTCAAAGTAATAAAACTTCAATCGTAGCAATGAGGCGTGTGTTTTTCACCATCTTGAAAACGTAGTCTACGGGGGCTGTCCAGTTTTCCCTTGGTTTCACTTCTGTTTCAGATTAGAGCCTATAGTAACACTCGTTCTTAAAGAACGATATCGTGTCGAAAATTAATGAAGCCACATCATTAAAAATTTAACATCCGGTTAAATTTATTCCAGTGACATTTGCCCGCTCATTATATCTGAGTGGGCAATAATTAATTTTTATTTTTAAAGTATTGCTAATATAGGTGTTAACGAGAGTAATGACTAGGTTTAGGAAAACCACCTCGGATTACAACCACAACGATAGCAATTTGAGTTTGACCTACTGTATGTGGAAATACTTCGATGTCATCTTCAACCACTCCAATTGGAGCTGATTTTGGCGAGGATTCAAGCACTGATAGTATTCCAATACGCTTACCTAATCCAATTGAATAAGCTGCGGTTTGATCGAAATATTTTGAAAAATCCTTTGGAAAAAGAACCTTTTTATTTTCAACTTTTAGCTCCAGTGGAATATCCATAAATGTGAGATCTGTAATTCCTCCAGCTGCTTCTGGGTGGCCTTGTAAATACTCTCCTATATCAGCTCTACTTCTAAGCATCTCAGCAATTTTTTTCTGAAATTGCTGTTCAAGTGTACCTGAATCGAATAAGCTCACTTTAAGTGCTTGTGCAGCAATATTTCCTAACCCGCCTAGTAGCGTCATTGTATTCGCAATATCATCTGAATGCGCCCGGAAAACTCTTAATCTATCTCTTATTTTTATAAGATGCCTATCAACGTTTGAAAAGCCACTTAATGGATGCTGTCCTACATTACTTCCCTCAAGTAATAAACGTCTATGGCCTATAACAGTAACAGTTTGGCCGTTATCTGAATTGTCAAACTCTGCAGCATATAAAAATTCATATGGTCTAGAACCAAATGAGTTTGCTATTTCTAGAACAACTCGGCCGGTTCCTTTCAATGAGAAAGGACCTTCTCCCTCTGGTTTCTCAAACTTAAAGTCAGGTAACCAACCTCGTTCACGATCATCAATTGTTATTGGTGTCAGTAGAAGTATATTTGCGCTCTTAGGCCAATTTGAAACTCGAACCTCTAAGGTTAGATCATACGCAGTTCCTGGCTTAAGATAATTCCATTGCTTAGCGGGCTCTCCATCAATATCAAACTTCAGGAATGCTATGGTAGTATCTAATTTTTCCTTTTCTGAATTACTATTAGATGTCACTGGTAAGCGGGATCCAGTAATACCGTCATATCGAACATTAGCAAACAATAGAAGTGGCAAGGACCATTGCTGAAGGTACTTTTGTAGCGTGTTTAATTCTTTCGGTGCACTTACATTGCTAACATCCTCAAGGAATTTTTTAAGTCGCTCATCGCTTGAAAAACTCAAGGTCATATCGATATCTGATACTTTTAATTTTGCTGAGTTTAGGAACCTTTGAGCATCAGGCTCAGCGTTACGGATAGCATGTATCCACTCAGCTAATGACAAAAATATTGTAACAGCTGCATAATACGCACGATATTTATCCTCGACCTCTCCAGGCCCAAGTTCATCGATCGCCTCTTTAAGCTTTAGACATGCAGCTTTCAGACATTTTAAATCATCTGGAGTGGGCTTGAGGGCTCCATCAAGTGCAGTTGCAATCTCAATCCTCGGAGAAAAAACTTGGTGGAAGATTTCTATACTGGGCTTGTTCTGCATTTTCTTTCTCCAAATCTACTAAGAGGTTATTCCATTTTTGAATTAATTCAATATAAGGCTTACCAACTTCTATAGAGTGTTCGATGCCAGCAGCTTCTGCAACTAAAGCGGCTTCGAGTCTCCAGTGCATATTCTTGTTATCTGTCGGAATGCCCTCTAATAATTCCTGAAAACAAGCGTTGGCTGTCATATTATCACCAAGCTTGCTAAATGCAGTCACATATACCAAAGCTTCAATAAACTCTTGAGGTCTAAATGGCTTAAGGGCATTAAAAGCTTTTAAAATATCCTCTTTACAACTTTCAAGCTCATTGTGCGAAGCCCTTAAAATTACAGAGATGCAGTCATCAATAGAAATGCTACGAGTGTAATCATCCTGAATTGCTTTGAGTGCTACTTTGACAAATCCAGGGACACCATCAAAGCGATAGTGCAATCGGTCAATGGCATGATAAAGCGTGTCACCATTAAAACTTAACAGTATTCTTGAAAGAAGCAATCCAATATTGCCCTTCATTTCTTGTTCTGATAGACAAAGCGAGGCAAAGACATCAATACAATCAACGACAAAATCATCTTGCTTATCACTCTCTGAATAATAAGAAATTAAATTCCAGAGATGTGCTTTGATCAGATGTCTTTTTTCCTTTGGAAAGGATCTTCTTCTAAGTGAATACACGGCATACTTATGAACAATAACGTATTTATCCATTAGTAAAACCGCATAGGCTTCAAAGAATAAATCAGGAAAATTACTCACCAAATCATATGGTACATCCTCCCATGCTTTTATAGCGTGTGCACGAACCAATGTACTTTCATCCATAAGCGCACGATACCAATCGGAGAGCGTCATCTTTAAGCTCTCAACCCCAGTTAATAGCTTTGATACATGAGCAATCATGTTTCCACGCATCTGAGTTTGCTCTTCTGGTATTTTTCGATATAGACTTAGATAGTCTTTTATCCCTTCCTCCCCTTTATGTTTAGCTCCAATGGAAGCCCATTCAATCAATGATTGTTGCAAAACATCAATGGCCGAAAGTTTATTACGCTTATCTAAATGGTCAAGAAAATTCTCTTCTACTTGCAAGAGATTATCTTTATCTATTTGCTCATATTTTTCGCTTAATGTTGCTGCAGCGCCTATAAGGTCATCAAAATTTACGACTGCAAGTTCTGAAAACTCGTCCCTAGAGTGTCTGAAGAATTGCCCCGCATCATCCATACCATCTTCAGGATTTTCTACAGCAGCCCAAAGTAACCGTCTAAAGGCTATTTCTTGTGGCTTTCCCACTTGAGCTTTTTTTCTAAAGTTATTTCTTAGAACAGATATATAGGTTCTGTTGGCCTCTTTTCTTCCGATACTGTCTCTGTCGGCAAGGTAAGCTTGAATGAGTTTATCAGTCACCTCAGGATATCTATCTAAGCACCTTGTCGCAGCTTCCCGAAGATAGTAAACAACACTGCTATTACGTCCTTCTTCTGGTAAAAGAGTTCGCCTGCGCATCAGTTTAGCAAAGATACTCTTGATATGCCTTAGGAGTAATTCGTCATTATCAACAGCAAGAATAATCTCAGTGGCAAATTGAATTTTTCCTGGATTACTATCTTTTATGAGGATATCAACTTCGGTGAAAACACACTCTCTCTTTTTATTAAATAATGACTGGATAGGTGTTTTATTAAGTTTTTTTTGCCCAAACCCAATCCCAGGTGGTGATGCAATGGCCATCGATACAAAACGAAATAATATTTTGATAAAATCAGTTTGAGTTAGGTTTTCTGTTTCTGACAAAATTACTTCTATTGCTGATGGCGTATCTGTACAGTTGTTCACTAAATATACGGCAACTGATAATTTTTCATCTGATTTTAATGGTGTTCTCAGTAGGGCTTTTGCAGCTGAAATTGAATATGGTAATTTTTCATGTAGCACCGCTGGTAATATATGCTCAATTACTTTACGAGTGAATGCCTCTGGAGCAAGATTTGCAAGTTGCTCCAAACGAGGATCATCATTCATTATCTGTTCATGATCTAGTTCGTCTAGTAAATCGAGAACAAAAGTCTCTTCAAGAGAAAGACATTGCCGTAATCTTTCCCGTTCTTGTTGCCTGATAAGCAGCTTCTGCTTCCTATGCTTTTCTTCTTCCCTGCGTACAGATTTCCGCTCTTCAGCAGCTCTCTCCCTGGGAGCAACAAACTCCATAATATTGGGAAATCCAGCAGGAATGCGTTTGTTGCAGTCCTTACAATGATCTTTATAAAAACTGTAAATTGAATCTTCCAGTAACCAGCTGCAGATAGAACTTTGCTTAACATGTTTACATTGAACACCCATGTGACCAATGGGAAGCCCCATTTGAGCCTCGATGAGGCCAACCCCCCCTGTTCGGATGAATTCAGCGTGAGTACACCAATTGTTCAATAGGTTTAAAGCCAGAAGATTGCTTTGGCCTGCTTTTATAGCCTCTTCAAATCTACGCTTTTCTTCAAAATCATCCATTCAGCTCCTCCCTAAAAATGTGTAACCATATGCAAGTATCCTTAGATATATTACCGAATATCTTTAGGCGAATGCTATTAGTCACTGCGGTAGTGGAGAAGGTACTGTTGCTCATTTAGGAGAGACGAAGAAGCATGAACGCTTCTAAGTTATGTCTATGTAACTAGGATTTAGTTGGCTGCAACAGACACAGATAGGTTTCGAGGTACGCTAGGTAACCGCTGGTCGGTATCGAGTTACTCCAACCTTCCTAGTTCTGGAGCTATCTACATTTGACGGTACATTCAATCAAATGATGCTCATCCAATAATTTTTCGGATCGCTGAAATAAATCCGATCTTGAAAATTGGTCGCCCATTGGCAGCCAAAATGCGGCCATATTCATCAGTCTGCCAGCCTTCGTCTTGCAAAAGTTGTCCGCTGATCGCATGCCGCAATGCTGTTTGTTCTGAATCTGTGAGCCCCTGCGAGATAGGTAAGATCTGTATAGTGTCCTGCAGGTGGCTTGCATTCTTTACAGTCAGGTCTATGACGACTTCGGTATGAGCTTTGAGTAGATTCACCTCACCGCGAAGCTTTTTGTTCTCGGCGAGTATCGCGCCCATCACCGCTCGGACAGCTGGGTCGGGGATCTTATCGAGCACTGCATAAATAGGATTCTCGCTAACCCTACGAACCTTGCGGGTCACACCGCCAGTATAACTAGCCCATGCCTTGATTAACCCCTTAAAATCATCTCCGGTTTTATTATGAATAGTTGATTTGACTGGGCCACCATGCTCTTGGGCAATCTTGGATATTGTGGCTACTGAGAAATCAGTACTGCCGCGCTCATGTTGCTCCCGGCACACGGCATGAATTATATCGAGGTTCTTCGCTTTGCGCGGTGTTGCGTTACTCTTAAGTTGTTCCAGCAGTTCGTCAGGATGCATGACTATCTCCATCATGTAAGATGGTACGAGCAGCATCAACTAGTTGTCGGGCTGGTGTACCACAAACTTGCTCGGCAAGCACATCCCAAGTTTCTTCGATGAGCCCTATTTCCCGCAGACTGCGCTGACATTCAACGAACTCAAGCGCGCCTTTGAGCGAGCCGGTGCGCGCCTGAATGAGCTGCATAACTGCGTTGCCCGCTTCCAGTTGTTGCTGGGGAGTTAGACGGAAGAAGATGGGTGGCATTTTGTTAAACGCCAGCATGCTGTCGAGTAATTGGGCACGGCGTAGGGAGGGTTTTCTCGCATCAATTTCAGGGTAAATTATACAGTTTTCGCACAGCACTTCGAGCTGGTGCAATTCCGACTTCGTCTCAGTGAAACCCATCTGAATGTCGTTCATCCCGCCTACCGCGACCAGTTTGATCCCTTCCTGATTTACTGACCCCAGTATATCTAGTGAACGCTTGATCAGGTAGTACGTGGCCTGGAGATCATTGATGACCTTGCCCATCGCTTCTGCTTCCGCTTCGTAACTGTGCGAGAGTTTTTCCAGCTCACGGGTTTCCGGAAACATCCGGCCTTGGCGCTCGCAATTAGCTCGGCGATTTTCCAAGAGAGTAACTTCCTCTTGCAGCGCATTGTGCCGCTCAGCACGCTCATGCGCTTTGTAACTGAGGGAATTGAAATGTGCCTGCAAACCAGGCAAAAATGCAGGGCCAGAAAGAAAGAAGCGGCAACGCACACAGTTATGCTCTGGGTAGCCAGGGACTGGGGCATAGATTTGATCTTGCTGGCGATCCTTGATGCGCTCTCCGCCCACATCACACATCGAGCCGCCAACCGGGCAGATCCCCTTATCATCGAAGACAAAGGTTGCTGCCGACTGGTGGCCAACGGCAGCATGCATTGCATCCACGCTGATACTGGCAAATCGCTGACTGACTTGCTCCATGGTTGCATCCATCAGGAAACGGCGGTGATTAGCCTCCTCAGTAGCCAGTGTTTTGCGTTCGGCAGTGTCTAGAATTTCCTTCATATAAGCATGCCCGAACTTAGTATAATAAAGCGTCATAATGAGGCGCGCATGGCCGGCAATCAACTTGGAGACCACGGCCAGCGGCAACTGCAGGTCGAGCACCAGATAACTGATAAGGGACACTCGCAGTGCATGTAGGGGAAAATGAGTGCCATAACCAACAGGGTTAATAAACTGGAGAGGCGTACCGTCATCCAGTGTTTCAGCACGCGCCCGACAACGTTGTTCCAGGCGGGCTAGGAGCAGATACCAGATGTGGTCGAGTGCGACATTATTAATTGGCTTTTGTCGGCTGATTTTGTCCGAAGCTGCTGCGTTCCTGAACAGGAAGCAGGTAGTTCCATACCCCTCTAGCACTTCCGGGTGAGGAGGTGTGCGGCCAAAGTGCTTCGCCTCCAGTTCAGTCCATGCTATCGGCGAGCTGATAGGATTGTAGCGTTCTTGCCAACAGCGCAGCTTCGCCAGCCAATACAGCACAGCCTCGTGGGCCCAGGGAATTAAATAGCCCCTAGCATATTCTGGCTTACTGCTGTCTGCTGTTTTATTGGTGTTTATGAACAAACCCGCGCCTGATTCGTTCGCACTTCGATGAAAAACGCCGCGCTGATACGGTCGCGTGTCGCTGCCAGTAGCGAGCGGTGAATCATTGAGTACGAAACGGCCGCCCTGTATGACATGTTCATAGCGCCAAGTATCGGCTTCTCCAGAGTCTAGCATTCGCACTTGGTAGGTTCGTAGTGGCAGCTCCAGCTTGAGATAGAGCGCCACTGCACGAACCGGCGACCAAAGTTCAGTGACCTTGCCTATAAGTTTGAGCGTATTTTGCTCGTAAAGGGTGGGGTTTCGTTTGCGCCACACACAGTCTGGATCGTCGTAGTTGACCATTGCCGGATCGACCCGAAACCAGTCACCACCACGCGCTCCAACCGTCACTTTTTGCCCCCAGATCCAATCGCGAAAGTGTGGGCCTTCGGCCAACATTGTCCGCAGCTCTTTAATGTAACGAATGGACAACGCAGCTTTGACTGTTTCCGTCGGCATGGCGATACCAGACTTAGTCAACCGTGCAATCGGGTTGTGCAGTTCATGCGGGATGAACCTATGGCCATGGTCGCCCTCAAGTGAAAGCTTGTCGGCAAGCACCCAATCGAGAAAATCGGCAATATGGTTATTTACCCTGACTTCATTGTCGGTTAATTGGCCAATATCACCGCGGCTCTTAGCTTTAACAAGGATCTCGGGGAGAAGTGGCTTGGGCGTGGTACGGGTCAAGAAGTCAAGAGGCTGACGCGACAAATCACAGCCGATAATGTAGGTAACCAAGAAGTGGTCAAGGGCATAACGACACTGTGCCACGGAGGTTTTCTGCTGACTCAGCCATTCAACAGCAAGTACCAGCCAATTTTGCATGCGGGGATCACGTATTGCCACATGTGCAAAACTGAGATCTGCTTGTTTGCCAGTTCTTTGGGCTCTGAATCGCGGGAAGAGATGGTGGAGATGCGGTGGCACCACCCGATGGCCCTGTGCGTCGGTTTCAGCTAGGTGGGAGCGCAGTACCCAGTCGAGGAAATCTGAGATATGGTCATGAAGAATGACGATCGATGGGGAGGTATAAAACTTCCATCCAAGTGTTTCACACAGGTCTGGCAATCTAGGCCCGGCTTCGAACAGACTTACTGGATTCTTATCCAGTTGCAGTTTATGCAGGTAACTCACGAAAAAAGCTGTGATTGATAGGGCCTTACTTCTAGCGCTTTTCTGTGTGGAGCACCATTCGATGGCGAGTACCCGCCACTGCTCAAAAGCCGGATCGATCTCGAGTAGGAAGCGAAACTCAGGGTCAAAATTTAGATCGGTGCCCTTGATTCTTTTACCATCAGCCATTTCACTTTCTCCTCGCCAATTTCGGGCTCGGACCGCTCATCAGCCCCAGTGGGTCAACATCACTGAAACCGTATTTCAAGAAGTCTGGCGGCAAGACTGTATCGGCTTGCTCACGTGTAGTGGCCTCTTCCAACGCTCGAACTAGCTTTGCACGATCGGGTTCGGTGTAGACCACCTGAGATTCCAATGCCTTGTGATGCAGCGCCTTCTTCCGAAAAATGGGGTCAATCCCTGCGTCCGCTAATGCTTGGCCGTAGGCGTGGCGATGACCATGTGGTGAGGTACCCATAGCTTTAGCAACTTGTAGTCCGATACGCTCTACAGCACGCCGATGCTGGCGCTCGAATGAGTCTATTGCGTAGGGCTTACCTCTCTGGGTAACAAAGGCAAAAGGGTGATTGCAGACCAGTTGTGCCCGCTGTGCCATGTAAAATATCCACAACTGCCAGAACAATTTTCCGGCCCATTGCGGGAACCAGTTGACATACATGAAGTGTGATCTCGAATCGAGCGCATTGCCTTTCCAGCCCGCAAACTGTTGAGCACTCAGGGCGTATTCGTTGCGAGGACGCAGGCCGTACTTTCCATTCAGATAGGTCATGCGATTACAGTTCCTGGACTTGCCTCTGGCATCAGGCCAATCTGGCGGGGCAGTTCCCAGACTCGGGTGGTAGATTCGTACCAGTGCGCGGTCCGGGTGGATGGGATCCGGCACTACATCCTGTACGAAGAGGTGAAACGGCTCGGACATGCGTAGGCCACCGTAGTGCATCAGCAGCGTGATCAGGATATCGCGTAGGTTCAGCCGCTGCTCAAGGCGCGGGCTGTTCTGCTGACCGGGTACGATGAAGCCCCTGAATATCAGGTCTGACATGCGTTCATCTGGGAATCGCTTGACTGCCTCATGGTCGATCACCGGCGTGCGCTGTAACAGGACATTACGGGCGCGGGTCATCTCGAGCGACGCCTTGCCGCGATTCCAAGTATGCGCTAGGAAGGCACGGTCACACTTCTGGTACCAGGCTGCCCACGCTAGCATTTCCTCACTGCGTGTGGCCTCACGCCACGGGTTGAGGGGCTTAGCGTTCAATTCACACGCCATCCAGTCAGAGAAGCCGGAAATGCTGTTCGTCAACATCCGCACTACAGTTAGGTTACGTCCCTGCCAATAGAGGCCGCTGGGGTCGCTCCCATCCTCATCTACTGTGCCGGTGTACAGACGCTGGCTGAAGACTTCGAATAGCTCTTTCGGATCAGCGAAGCAATCATGGTTCGCGGCCATGTAGTCGAGCAGGAGACCAACAGCCTGTGCAGTCTTGGCCATCCAGGCACTGCTGCGTACCTGAGCATGAGCTAGGAAGTAAGTGACCAGCGGCCTTAACGGGCCATGCTCGGTCAGGATGACAGGAATTTCGGTGACAGCGCCAGAGTGATCACGATGAACCTTACCGCGTACTGTCGTGTGTTCCATTACATCTCCTTGCGTGACAATTGGTGGCGCCACCACTTATCGCAGACCGATGTAGCTTTGGGTACATCTCAGATGAGAGCCTATCTAGCTCTTACCCATAGTGAAACTAAGGAGGAGTAGTAAGTCGATTACCATTAGTACTAATAATGGGCCATAGCTATAGCTTGTCAAAAATGAAAATGCCCCCTTCAAGGTCTGAAGGAGGCATTCTTCGATACTTAATAGTAACGACTATCTACACCATATAACCGTGGGTGGCATTGGTCTCAAACCGGGTGAGGGCCGTTATCAGGCATACACCGGGAAACGACGGCAGATATCCAGCACCTGTTCACGTACAGTGGCCAGCACGGCATCGTTGTCGTGGTTGTCCAGCACGTCACAAATCCAGTTGGTCAGCTGGATGGACTCGGCTTCCTTGAAACCACGGCGGGTGATGGCCGGGGTACCGATCCGCACACCGGAGGTGACGAACGGGGAGCGCGGGTCGTTGGGCACGGAGTTTTTGTTGACGGTGATGTTGGCTTTGCCAAGGGCCGCATCGGCCTCTTTGCCAGTCAGCTCGCGGCCGATCAGGTCAACCAGCATCAGATGGTTGTCGGTACCGCCGGAGACGATCTTGTAACCGCGCTCGATGAAGGTGGCTGCCATCGCCTTGGCGTTCTTGACGACCTGAGCCTGGTAGGTCTTGAACTCGGGTTCCAGTGCCTCTTTGAAGGCCACCGCTTTACCGGCGATGACGTGCATCAGCGGGCCACCCTGACCACCCGGGAAGACGGCGGAGTTGAGCTTCTTGTAGAGCTCCTCGTCGTCGGCGGCAGAGAGGATCAGACCACCGCGCGGACCAGCCAGGGTCTTGTGGGTGGTGGAGGTGACCACGTGAGCGTGGGGAACCGGGTTCGGGTAGACACCAGCGGCGATGAGGCCGGCTACGTGAGCCATGTCGACGAACAGCCAGGCACCGACCTTGTCGGCGATTTCGCGCATGCGAGCCCAGTCAACGATGCCGGAGTAGGCGGAGAAGCCACCGATCATCATCTTCGGCTTGTGCTCGACGGCCTGACGTTCCATGTCGTCGTAGTCGATCTTGCCGGACTCGTCGATGCCGTAGGGGATGATGTTGTACAGCTTGCCGGAGAAGTTGACCGGGGAGCCGTGGGTCAGGTGACCGCCGTGGGCCAGGTTCATGCCCAGCACGGTGTCGCCCGGCTGCAGCAGGGCCATGTAGACGGCGCTGTTGGCCTGGGAGCCGGAGTGCGGCTGCACGTTGGCGTAGGTGGCACCGAACAGCTCTTTGGCGCGCTCGATAGCCAGGGTTTCAACCACATCCACATACTCGCAACCACCGTAGTAACGCTTGGAGGGGTAACCCTCGGCGTACTTGTTGGTCAGCTGGGAGCCCTGAGCTTCCATGACACGGGGGCTGGTGTAGTTCTCGGACGCAATCAGCTCGATATGCTCTTCCTGACGACGGGTCTCGTCTGTGATGGCCTGCCACAGCTCTGGATCATAGCCGGCAATGGTCATGTCACGTTTCAACATCCGTTTCTCTCCTGAAAATCGTTTGCGCGATAGGTGAAGTGGGCAGGCGCATTGTAACGTGAGCTGGATCAAAGAGACAGTCCAACCACCCAAAAATTTGTTTAAAAAATGTAAAATGTGTCGCGAAATTCACAATACCCATGCTCCCCAATCGGCGTGAGAGTCATCACCCGACACCCACACCGGCCTTGCGATCCCCTGTCACCGCTCGGGCATCATGACCGGGCGCGGGCTGGCCGAACAGCCAAAACCAGAGCCAGATCATGGATATAGCATTTACTAACAGATAACATCTTTAGCTGGCACAGCGGTTGCCCGGCATGCGCAGCAACGACGCGACCGGCAGCGGAAGGGCCCTCTCATCGCATCCGGTCAACTGCTGCTCACGTCACCCCCTGCCTCTTTGCACCGCAGACCTCACGGGAGTAAGCCATGCTGGATAACCTGATGCTGTTTCTGATTATTTCGGTATTCGCGCTGTTCTATTGGATCTACTATACCGGCACTCGCAAGAGTCCCTTTGTCACGCAGTGGGATCAACTGCCCACCCGCGAGCAGTATCTGGCAGCGCACCCGGAAGCCATCGATGGCGACATCATCTTCTGCATTCATTGCGGCCACCATCAGCAACTGGATGTGGGCCTGGTGCACCAGACCGATTTCCGGCGCCAGCATATCTGCACCCGCTGCAAGAAGACGCTCTATCGCGAGGAGCTCTGACCCATCAGCCAAGGATCCGCAAGATGACATCATTGACCGCCAGCTGCCTGTGCGGCGCCGTCGCCCTGAGCCTGCCCGACCGCTTCGACTATCTGGGCAACTGCCACTGTTCCGAGTGCCGCAAATTTTCCGGCGCCGATTACGCCCCGGTGGGCGGCCTGGATGGCGCGCTCGTCACCATCACCCGAGGAGAGGAGGCCATCAGCCGCTTCCAGAAATCCCCCGAGACCAGCCTCGCCTTCTGCCGCCACTGCGGCGCCAGCCTGTTCAGCGAGAAGCGCAGCAGCGGCAAGCTGAACCTGCGCCTCGGCATTCTCGACACGGCGCCGAGCCAGCGACCCGGCTTTCACATTTTCGTCGGCTCCAAGGCCCCCTGGCACGAGATCACCGATGAGCTGCCGCAGTTCGAGACTCGCCCCACCGCCTGACACCGTTGTCGACATGCCCTGAAAAGGCCGCCTCTGGCGGCGTTTTTCCCGACTTGTTCGGCGGATTGTCACCTATGGGTTAACTTTTCTGCCAAAGCCGTTAGAATCGGGCTCAGTCTGCTTCCCGCTTGCTATCCACGGAGGAAAAATGCAGGAATTTCTGGCCACTAGCGAACGTCGGGCCGAACTTTACTGGTGGTTTGCCACCCTGTTTACCGCCCAGCTCAGCGACGAACAGATCGCCGAATACGACAGCTATGATGTGCGAAGCTTCCTGAAGAGCCTCTCCACGCTCGATCCCATGCGCCCGGCCGTGGCCGAGCTCAATGACGCCATCGCCCGCCTGCTGGTGCGCCCCGAGCGGGCCAACGCGCTGGCCAGCGACTTCCATGAGCTGTTCCTGGCCAACGATGCCGTCTCTCCCCATGAATCCGCCCATCTGGACGCCGCTGCGCTCGAGCGCATGCAGGCGCGGCTGAGCCGGCTCAATATCGATGTCAGCGCCAAATACCAACAACCGGTCGATCATCTGGGGGTTGAACTGGATCTGATGGGCAATCTCATCATCCGCGCCGCCGAAGCCGCCAGCGCCGACCTGCGCGAACAGTGGCTAGGCGAGCAGGAAGCCTTGCTGCACGGCCATCTGCTGGCCTGGTTCCCGCATTTCGAGCGTGCCTGCCGCGCCGCCGATCCGTTTGGCTTCTACGGCGCCAGCGCCCGCCTGCTGGGGGTTTTCCTCACCATGGATGCCAACTACCTCAGCCTGGTCAAACCGGCGCCAGCCGCCGACTGAGTTCGACATGAAGACGGCCCTGCTGCTGATCGCCTGCTGGCTGCTGGCCCTGATCCCGCTGGATCAGGGCCTTACCCCCCTCGTGACCCTGCTGTTCAACCCGGACCGCGTCCTCTACGGCACCGCCCAGCTCACCGGTTTCGCCGGCATCCTGCTGACCCTCTACCTCGCCAATCTCGGGGTGGAGGTGGTGCTGCGCCGCCGCTTCCAGATAGCGGGCATGCTGGCCCTGCTGGCCGCCTGGGTCGACTTCATCAACAGCAGCGGCAGCGAGGCCCACTGGCTGTTGCTGCTCGCCCTGGCGCTGCCGTTTCACGGGCTCGGCCTGCTGGTGCTGGTGCGCGGCATCCAGGCCTTCGGCCGCCAGAAAGGCTGATAAACCGCCAAAACTATTACAAATCATGACAGCCCGATCCGCCCATCCGCCCTTGTCACAAGGGCAGGCCCTCAATTGCTGGTAACATTCGCTTACATTCAGCTCCCGTTCAGTTTCGCCGCAACCGTTATAGTGCCGCTCCTTTTCCAACCAATGCAGGAGCATCAGCATGCCTCCACAGGATGCACGCATCACGGGTCTCGACCTGTTGCGAGGGCTCGTCATCTTCATGGCCGTCTTCGAGCACTACACCGGCTACCTCAACTACTGGTACATCGACTTCTTCAACCGGGAACACGCCCTGTGGGACAGCTTCTATCTGTCGCACAAGGCGATGGCCGGCCAGCTGCTGCCCATGGATCACACCACGGCCCAGGTCTCGGCCTGGCTGATTCCCTGGGTCAGCCAGATCTACCTGGCGCTGGCCGCCTTCAACCTCAGCCGCCGCGATCAGGCCAGCTTCAGACCGCAGCTAGGCGGCAAGCTGGTGCTGTTCGCCAGCATCATTCTGGTGCTCTATGTGGAAGGGCTGGTGATCGCCCCCAACTTCGGCGAGGCGATCTCGTTCTATCCGGTGATGCTGTGGATGTGCCTGCTGGCGCTCTTCTCGCTGGTCTACGCCTGGTTCGGCATTCGCGGCATGCTGCTGCTGACCCTGCTCAGCCTGCTGCTGGATCAGCTCGGCGTGCAGGATCTGCTCGGTCACATCGACGGCTGGATGAAGCTGCACGTGCACCCCGACTACGAGCTGGATGCCCGCCTCGACCTCTTCATGGCCAGTGGCTGCTTCGGCTTCCTCTATGGCTGGTGCTGGCATCAGCGGCCCCAATGGCGGGACCGCCTCAACGCCCTGGTGCTGACGCTCTCGCTGGTGGCGCTGGCCGTCTATCTCATGTTCGGCGAGACCAGCACGGTCGAGCTCAGCGACATCTACGCCAACGAACACGAACTGGCGATGGACATGGTCGGCCGCGCCGGCATCTGGGGCATGGAGTTTCTGGTGATCGGGGCCGTGCTCTGGCTGCATCAGCGCAACATCCGGCTGTGCTGGCGCCCGCTCAACTGGATCGGCATGTACTCGCTGACCGTCTTCATCTTCCACAAGAGCATCTTCGTGCACCTGTGGGGCCCGCTCTTGCTGTGGTGGACCGCCCGTCAGGGCACCATCTTGCCCAACAACTTCGGCCTCATCATGGCGCTCAGTGCCACCAGCGTGCTGCTCATCTACGCCTTCCAGCGCTCCGGCATCATCTGCCACCTGATGGGCATGCATCAGGACCGGGACTGGGCGCGGCTCTATGGCAAATAAGTGCTGGCTGCCGCTGCTGCTCCTGACCCTGCCCCTGTCGGCCAAAGAGCCGGACAACCAGTGGCAGCTGGGCGGTCAGTGGCAGCTTGGCAGCAATCAGGCGGGGGTCAGCGCCGATGCCAGCATGCAGTTCTGGCTCGCCTATGAGCGGGAAACCCAGGTCGGCCTGCTCTTCGCCGATGGCCAGAGCGCCGGGCTGGCCTTGCCACTCTACAAAAAGAGCTTCTTCGCCGTCGGCGTCGCCCCCATGCAGGTGGTCGATCGCAACCGCTTCAGCGCCTTCTGGCGCCTCGGCTGGCAACTGGACGACGATCACCAGCTCACCTTGGGTCAGCTCTATGACGTCAGCGGCCGTTATGGCCAGCTCTGGTACATGGAGCACAGCCTGCCGCTGCCGGCCGAGATCTCCCTCAACCTCTGGCTGACCCGGGGCAGTCAGGCCCACATGGCCGCCTATGGGGCAGACGAGGGCCTGCGAGACTGGGGAATCACGCTGGAACGCAGCTGGCGCTGGCAGCAGTGGCGCCTTGGCACCGAGTTCGGCGCCAAGCAGTGGCTCATCAAGGAGCACGACTGGCAACCGATGATCAACCTGACCCTGAGTTATCACTTCAGCTGGTAACACCGCAAAAAGGGGGCGAATGACGCCCCCTCTCTTCCCTCCAGAATGCTTCATGCCATACTGACAGCAGCTTAAATGACAAAGAAGTCAATTCAGGAGCGCGCGATGGGCGAAGAGACTTTCAATGCCATGCCGGATCCACCGCTGGCGGGGCAATTGAACATGAACGAGCTGCAGCAGCTGTTCGAACTGGCCCCGTTTGGCATAGGCGTATTTGACCGCCACTTTCGCTGCCGCAGCGTCAACCAGACCCTGGCCGATCTCAACGGCCTCTCCCGAGAAGAGCACTACGGCAGATACCTGCGCGAAATCGTCCCCACGCTGGCTCCGGTGCTGGAACCCCTGTTCCAGCAGATCATCAGCAGCGGCGTTCCCCGGGTCGAGCTGAACCTGAGCGGCCATACCGCGGCCCATCAGGGTCGGCAGCGCCACTGGCAGGCGATTTACAGCCCCATGCTGGACGAACAGGGGGTGCCCGACCGCATCCTCACCATAGTGCGGGACGTCACCGAGCAGGTCGAAGCGCAGCAGCGGCTGCAACTGGCCATGAGTGCCGGCCAGATCGGGGTGTGGGAGTGGCATGTGACGGAGGACAGGCTGCAGTTTGACGGCCAAGTCGAGCGCCTGCTCGGCACCACGGCCAGCCAGTTTCAGGGGGGGATGGAGCAGTTCATCAAGCGCTTCGACCCGCTCTCTGGCGAGCAGTTCAGGGCCGCGGTCAACGGCACGGCCCCCATTCACCTCACCCTCGGCTATCTCGGGCCGGATCAGCTGCGGGGCTGGGTCGACATTCACGCCGATCACGTGGCGGCCACCGACCATCAGGGGCGACGCATCACCGGGGTGATCCACGATGCCACCAGTCGCTGCAACCAGGAGGACAAGCTGCGCCAGGCCAACGTGGTGTTCGAGACCGCCGCCGAAGGCATCATCATCATGGATGGCCAGCGCCAGATCATCTCGGTCAACCCGGCCTTTTCCAGTATGACTCAATATGAAGAGGCGGAGATCGTGGGCAAGTCGCCGGAGGCCATCATGCATCCGCGCCGCCACACCGACATCGATTACCCCTGGCATACCCTGTTGCCCGGCAGTCACGCCTGGCATGGCGAGATGATGTGCCTGCGCAAGGATGGCGGCTACTTCACCTCCTGGCAGCATGTCAGCGCTGTGCACGACAGCCGCCACAACACCACCAACTATGTCATCGCCTTCTCCGACATCAGCGCCATTCGCAAGGCCGAAGCACAGCTCAATCACCTCGCCTATCACGATCCCCTGACCGAGCTCGGCAACCGTAACCTGCTGCAGGAGCGGCTGGAGCTGGAGCTCAAGACGGCGCAGCTCAACCACCAGCGACTGGCCCTGCTGTTCATCGATCTGGATGGCTTCAAGCTGATCAACGACACCCTGGGCCATAGCGCCGGCGACGAACTGCTCAAGCTGCTGGCCGAGCGGATCCGCCGCGTCCTGCGCCACAACGACGTGGCCGCCCGGCTCGGTGGCGATGAATTCCTGGTGCTGATCCCCTACTTCGAGCAGCCAGAGGAGCTATCCAGGCTCGCAGAGCAACTGCTGGCCAGCCTGCGCGAGCCGGTCGAACTCGGCCACGAGCGGGTTGCCGTCTCCGCCAGCATCGGCATCGCCCTCTATCCGGAACACGCCACCAGCCCGGAAACCCTGGTCAGCGCCGCCGACAGCGCCATGTACGAGGCCAAGAGCCGGGGCCGCAACGGCTATCTGTTCTATACCCCGGACATGACCGAGCAGACCCGGGAGCGAATGAGCATGGAGCAGGGGCTGTTCAAGGCCATCGAGCAGCATCAGCTCTGCGTCCTCTATCAACCCATGACGGAGCTCGCCAGCAACCGCATGAGCGGGCTGGAGGCTCTGCTGCGCTGGCAACACCCCAGCGAGGGGATGATAGGGCCCACCCGCTTCATCCCGGTGGCCGAGGAGTGCGGGCTTATCGAGCAGATCGGCGAGTGGGTCATGCGCACCGCCTGCCAGCAGGGACAGGCGTGGCTGGCCGCCGGGCTGGCGGTCCCCAGGCTGTCGATCAATGTGTCGGTGCGGGAGATGCGCTCGGCAGGTTACGTGGAACGGGTCGCCGCCATCCTGGCCGAGACAGGCTTCCCGCCAGAGAAGCTGGAGATAGAGGTCACCGAGAGCATCATCCAGCGGGTCGATCAGAGCCTGCAGCTGTTCAGACGCCTGAAGGCGCTGGGGGTACAGATCGCCATCGACGACTTCGGTACCGGCTTCTCCTCCCTGAGCCTGCTCAAGAGCCTGCCCATCGATCGCATCAAGATTGACCGCACCTTCGTGCAGGCACTACCCGATGACAAGCACAGCCGGGAGCTGTGCCGCACCATCATCAATCTGGCTGACAGCCTGGGCATGGTGGTCACCGCCGAAGGGATTGAGACCCAGGCCCAGCGCCAGTTTTTGCAATCCCTGCACTGCCAGGAGGGGCAGGGCTATCTGTTCAGCCATCCGCTGGCCGAGCCCCATCTGGCGGAGCAACTGGGCTCGCGCAAGGGCGCCTGGTGCTAGCGGTGCGCCGGGATCCGCACCGCGCCAGCGGCGCAGGTGACGCTCATCAGTTGAAAGTCAGCCTGGCATCCCACCCTTCGTCCTGCTGCCGGCGTGACTCTTCCAGCAACGAGTCCTGCGGATAGGAGGATTTTTTCTCTTCGAGGGTGACGGACACCGACGGCTTGCGCGCCAACCAGGCCTCGCTCAACTGACCGCTGATGTGGTCCCGCAGGGATGGCGAAGCGGGCTGTGCCGGTGTCAGCGCAAGGCCGTTGGCATGGGGGGCGGCCAATGCAGCCTCATCGGCGGCCTGCGGGGCCTCGAACTGCCAGAGGGAGGAGCACAATAGCAGGGTCAACATGGGACTATCTCCGTCGATAAAACGACGTTTTACCCAATCAGCGATGAATTGTCATCGACTCGACTGTAAGCGGATGTTGCCATCTATCCAAAAGTCTAATTGCCCTCCCCCGCCAAAGGTATAAGTTGTTACCTAATCATTACAAAAATGTATTCAAAGGAGTGACACATGAGCGAGAGCAAGGTCTACCCGGTCAAAGCCCACATCAGCAACGGCGCCCTGCTGGACAAGGCAGGCTATGAAGCCATGTACCGGGCCTCGGTGCAGGATCCGGATGCCTTCTGGGGCGAGCAGGGCAAGATCCTCGACTGGATGAAGCCCTACACCAGGGTCAAGAACACCTCCTATGATCCGGGCCACGTCTCCATCAAATGGTATGAAGACGGCCTGCTCAACGTCTCTGCCAACTGTCTGGACCGCCATCTGGCCCAGCGCGGCGACAAGGTCGCCATCATCTGGGAAGGGGACAACCCGGCCGAAGATCGCAAGCTCACCTACCGCGAGCTGCACACCGAGGTGTGCAAGTTTGCCAACGTCTTGAAGGCGCAGGGAGTGCATCGCGGCGACGTGGTCTGCCTCTACATGCCCATGGTGCCGGAAGCCGCCATCGCCATGCTGGCCTGTACCCGCATCGGTGCGGTGCACAGCATCGTGTTCGGCGGTTTCTCGCCGGAAGCCCTGGCCGGTCGCATCATCGACTCCGGCTCTTCCATCGTCATCACCGCCGATGAAGGGCTGCGCGGCGGCCGCCCGGTGCCGCTCAAGAAGAACGTGGATGAAGCGCTCACCAACCCGGAGACCAAGGTCAACAAGGTGATCGTGCTCAAGCGTACCGGCGGCAACATCGCCTGGCACAACCACAGGGACATCTGGTGGCACGACGCCGTCGCCACCGTCAGCACCGACTGCCCGCCCGAGGCGATGGGGGCCGAAGATCCGCTCTTCATCCTCTACACCTCCGGCTCCACCGGCAAACCCAAGGGAGTGCTGCACACCACCGGCGGCTATCTGGTCTATGCCACCCTCACCTTCAAGTACATCTTCGACTACCACGAAGAGGACATCTACTGGTGTACCGCCGACGTGGGTTGGGTCACCGGCCACTCCTATCTGGTCTACGGGCCGCTTGCCAACGGCGCCACCACCATCATGTTCGAAGGGGTGCCCAACTACCCGGCCACCAACCGCATGAGCCAGGTGGTGGACAAGCACCAGGTCAGCATTCTGTATACCGCCCCTACCGCCATCCGCGCGCTGATGGCCAAGGGCAACGAGGCGGTAGCCGGCACCTCCCGTTCGAGCCTGCGCATCATGGGCTCGGTGGGCGAGCCCATCAACCCGGAAGCCTGGGAGTGGTACTACCGCACCATCGGCGAGGAGCGCTGCCCCATCGTCGATACCTGGTGGCAGACCGAGACCGGCGGCATCCTCATCAGCCCGCTGCCCGGCGTCACCGATCTCAAGCCAGGCTCGGCTACCCGTCCCTTCTTCGGCGTGCAGCCGGCGCTGGTGGACAACATGGGCGAGCCGCTGGAGGGGGCCACCGAGGGCAACCTGGTGATCACCGACTCCTGGCCGGGCCAGATGCGCACCGTGTTCGGCGATCACGAACGCTTCGAGCAGACCTACTTCTCCACCTTCCCCGGCCGCTACTTCACCGGCGACGGTGCCCGTCGCGACGAGGATGGCTACTACTGGATCACCGGGCGGGTGGATGATGTACTGAACGTCTCCGGTCACCGCATGGGCACCGCCGAGATCGAATCCGCGCTGGTCTCCCATCCCAAGATCGCCGAAGCGGCGGTGGTGGGCGTGCCACACGAGATCAAGGGTCAGGGCATCTATGCCTATGTCACCCTGATCGCCGGCGAGGAGCCGAGCCGGGAGCTACACAAGGAGGTGAAGGAGTGGGTCCGCAAGGAGATCGGCGCCATCGCCACCCCGGACGTGATCCACTGGGCCGAGGGGCTGCCAAAGACCCGCTCCGGCAAGATCATGCGGCGAATTCTGCGCAAGATCGCCACCGGCGAGACCGACAGCCTGGGGGATATCTCCACCCTGGCGGATCCGGGCGTGGTGGACAAGCTGATCCGCGAGAAGTCGGAAGCAGCCTGATCCTGACTGCGTTCCTGCCTCCAAAGCCGGCCTCGAGCCGGCTTTGTCGTCTTTGCTACTGAGCGTTTCAACAACGCACCGGTTAGCGCAAAAAATAGACAGATGTAGAGATTAGACCAGTAAAATGCTGCTAATTTTCACGAAATCAATATAATTGCGAAATCTGTGTGCCAGTGCACACCGATTTGCGCAGAAAATGACTAGATTTCTGATAGTCCACAAGATGGCTGACAGATAGCAGCATTATCATCGAGGATGTACTCAATATGTCGCAAAAACACCGAATTCTCCTGCTCAACGGGCCGAACCTGAACCTGCTGGGTAAACGGGAACCGGGCATCTACGGCAGCAAGACGCTCGATGAGATCGTCGCCGATCTGACGCACAACGCCGGCGAACTCGGGGTCACACTGGAACACCTGCAATCCAATGCCGAACATGAGTTGGTCGGCCGCATCCACCAGGCCATGGGTCAGGTGGATTTCATCATCATCAACCCGGCCGCCTTCACTCACACCAGCGTCGCCATCCGCGATGCGCTGCTGGGTGTGGCCATCCCCTTTATCGAGGTTCACCTGTCCAACGTCCATGCCAGGGAACCCTTCCGTCATCACTCCTATCTGTCTGATGTCGCCAAGGGGGTCATTTGTGGGCTGGGGGCCGATGGCTACCAATTCGCTTTAACCGCGGCCGTGCACCAGTTGCGCGCGGCTTGATAATCACTGATCAGATAAAGAAGAAAGAGAATGCTAATGGATATCCGCAAAATCAAGAAGCTGATTGAACTGGTTGAAGAGTCCGGCATCGCCGAACTGGAGATCTCCGAAGGTGAAGAGTCCGTTCGCATCAGCCGCAACTTCTCCGGTCAGGTGACCGCTGCTCCGCAGATGATCATGCAACAAGCTGCCGCCCCGGTTGCCGCTCCTGCCGCCGCACCGGCTGCTGCTGCCCCGGTTGCCGACGCCATCCCGAGCGGTCATCTGATGCGCTCCCCGATGGTTGGCTCCTTCTACCGCTCCTCCAGCCCGGAAGCCAAGCCGTTCGTGGAAGTCGGTCAGCACGTCAATGTCGGCGATACCCTGTGCATCGTCGAAGCCATGAAAATGATGAACCAAATCGAGTCTGACAAGGCCGGTGTGATCAAAGCGATCCTGGTTGAAAATGGTCAGGCCGTCGAATTCGACGAGCCGCTGTTCATCATCGAATAAGGGAAGTCGCCACCCATGTTGGACAAAGTAGTCATCGCCAACCGCGGTGAAATTGCCCTGCGGATCCTGCGCGCCTGTAAAGAGCTCGGGATCAAGACAGTGGCCGTTCACTCCACCGCCGACCGGGAGCTCAAGCATGTGCTGCTGGCCGACGAAACCATCTGTATCGGCAAGCCGGCCAGTACCGACTCCTACCTCAATGTGCCGGCCATCATCGCCGCCGCCGAGGTGACCGGTGCCGTCGCCATCCACCCGGGTTACGGTTTCCTCTCCGAGAACGCCGACTTCGCCGAAGTGGTCGAGAAATCCGGCTTCATCTTCATCGGCCCGCGCGCCGAGACCATTCGCCTGATGGGTGACAAGGTCTCCGCCATCGAGGCGATGAAGAAAGCGGGCGTGCCCTGCGTACCGGGCTCCGACGGTCCGGTCGACAGCGATGCCAAGCACAACGCCGCCATCGCCAAGCGCATTGGCTACCCGGTGATCATCAAGGCCGCCGGTGGCGGTGGTGGTCGCGGCATGCGCGTGGTGCGCAGTGAAGCCGAGCTTTCTGCCGCCATCGCACTGACCAAATCCGAAGCCGGCCAGTTCTTCAAGAACGACATGGTCTACATGGAGAAGTACCTGGAAAACCCGCGCCACATCGAAATTCAGGTGTTGGCAGACGGCCAGGGCAACGCTCTCTACCTGGGCGAGCGCGACTGCTCCATGCAGCGTCGTCACCAGAAGGTGGTCGAAGAGGCGCCGGCACCCGGCATCACCGAAGAGATGCGCAAGTTCATCGGTGAGCGCTGTGTGCGCGCCTGTATCGAGATCGGCTACCGCGGTGCGGGCACCTTCGAGTTCCTGTACGAGAACGGCGAGTTCTATTTCATCGAGATGAACACCCGTATCCAGGTTGAGCACCCGGTCACCGAGCTGGTCACCAGCGTGGATCTGATCAAGGAGCAGCTGCGCATCGCCGCCGGTCAGCCCCTGTCGATCACCCAGCAGGACATCCGCATCCGTGGCCATGCCATCGAATGCCGGATCAACGCCGAAGACCCGGCCACCTTCATGCCGTCTCCGGGCCTGATCCAGCGCTTCCACGCGCCGGGCGGTCTGGGCGTACGCTGGGATTCCCACATCTACGCCGGCTACAAGGTGCCGCCCTACTACGACTCCATGATCGGCAAGCTGATCTGTTACGGTGAAAACCGCGACGTCGCCATCGCCCGCATGCGTCAGGCGCTGGACGAGCTGGTGGTGGAAGGGATCAAGACCAACGTCTCCCTGCAAAAAGAGATCATGAAGGACGAAAACTTCCAGCACGGTGGGACCAACATCCACTACCTGCACAAGAAGCTGGGTCTGTAAGGATCCTTGACGAAGACCGCAATGTCGGTGGACGTCGGCTCCGCAAGGAGCCTCTGTTGAAAAAGGGCCATGGCGACATGGCCCTTTTTTGTTATCCTTGCGCCCCTCAAAATTGTCGGAGGCCAAGGTGAATCGTTTCGCGCTCGCTCGCCGGGAAGCAGCCCTCTGCCTGCTGCTGACCCTGCTCTACTTCCTTGCCTGGTATGGCACGGCCTATTTCATCCCCGCAGAGATCGAATGCTGGGACATGCCGCTCTGGTTCCTGCTCAGCTGCATCCTGATGCCGCTGCTGTTCATCGTGCTGTGCGGCCTGATGGTGGATCGCCTGTTCGTGGACATCCCCCTCGACTCCCCTCCCCTCGATGCCAAGGAGCCTTCCCATGAATCTTGAGCTGATGCTGCCGCTCATCATCTATCTGGTGCTGGTGCTGGGAGTCGGCTTCTGGGCCAGCCGCCACCGGGTGGGCGGTGACTTCGTGCAGGAGTACTTCATCGGCAACCGCAGCATGGGCGGGCTGGTGCTGGCCATGACCCTGGTGGCCACCTACACCTCAGCCTCCTCCTTCATCGGCGGGCCGGGGGCGGCTTACAAGATCGGGCTGGGCTGGGTGCTGCTGGCGATGATCCAGCTGCCCACCGTCTGGCTCACCCTGGGGGTGCTTGGCAAGAAGTTCGCCATCATCGCCCGCCGGGTCAATGCGGTGACCATCAACGACATGCTGTGGGCCCGCTACCAGAGCAAGGCGGTGGTGGTGCTGGGCTCGGTCACCATCATCCTCGCCTTCATCGCCACCATGGTGGTGCAGTTCATCGGCGGCGCCCGTCTGCTGGAGACCGCCACCGGCCTCAGCTACCAGCAGGGGCTCCTGCTGTTTGCCAGCTGCGTGCTGCTCTACACGGTGATCGGCGGCTTTCGCGCCGTGGTGATGACCGATGCGCTGCAGGGGATCATCATGCTGATCGGCACCGGCGCCCTGCTGGCGGGGATTCTGGTAGCCGGTGACGGCCTGCCCAACCTCATCCACCAGCTCAAGGTGATCGATCCCAAGCTGGTGAGCCCGCAGGGTGCCGGCGACCTGCTGACCCAGCCCTTCATGCTGAGCTTCTGGGTGCTGGTCTGCATCGGGGTGGTGGGGCTGCCCCACTCGGCGCTGCGCTGCTTCGGCTATCGCGACAGCAAGGCGCTGCACCGCGGCATCCTCATCGGTACCATCGTCAGCGCCTTGCTGATGTTCGGCATGCACCTGGCCGGCGCCCTGGGCCGCGCCATCCTGCCCGGCATGGACAGCCCGGACAAGATCATGCCCTCCCTGATGATGGAGGTACTGCCACCCTGGCTGGCCGGGGTCTTCCTGGCGGCGCCCATGGCGGCCATCATGTCCACCATCGACTCCCAGCTGATCCAGGCCTCCGCCACCCTGGTGAAGGATCTCTACCTCAACTACCTGAGCCCGGAGAAGGCCGGCCAGGAGAAGCTGGAAGTGCGGGTGCCGCGCCTCTCCCTGCTCTGCACCCTGATCCTGGGCACGCTGGTGCTGCTGGCGGCGCTGCAGCCCCCCGAGATGATCATCTGGCTCAATCTGCTCGCCTTCGGCGGCCTGCAGGCGGTGTTCCTCTGGCCACTGGTGCTTGGCCTCTACTGGTCGCGGGCCAACGGCCCGGGGGCCCTGGCAAGCATGGTGTGTGGCATCCTCTGCTACGCCATCCTGAGCCAGTGGGAGATCAAGCCGGCCGGCCTGCACGCCATCGTGCCGAGCCTGGGGCTGGGGCTGATTGCCTTCGTGCTGGTCAGCCTGCTGACCCCGGCCCCGAGCCAGCATGTGCGGCGCTTGTTTGAGCCGCAATCATCGATGGATTAATAAAGGGTTCCGAAACTATCCCAAAATGGGTGTTTTACGGGTAAACTGTGCGCCATGTCACAAAATGCCGCGCCCTTATGCCCGTACAGAACGCCAGACAGATCCTGACCCAAGCCCTGCAGCGACTCGGTTACGCCCTGTTGCTGCCGGTCTCCATCCTGCCGCTGGCCGCGCTGCTCTATCGGCTCGGCCAGCCGGACGTGCTGGATCTGGCGGTGCTCTCCCTCACCGGCCGCGCCCTGTTCAGCCAGATGCCGCTCATCTATGCGGTGGCCATCGCCTTCGGGCTGAGTCGCCAGGGTGAAGGCACCCAGGCGCTGGCCGGTGCGGTCAACTTTCTGCTGCTGAGCTCGGCGCTCGGCACCCTGGCTCCCGGCCTGCACAGCGACATGATCTGCGGCCTGCTGGCGGGATTGACCACCGCCATCGTCTACCCCTGGCTCAAGCGCCACCCCATGCCCCACTGGCTGCGGCTGGTCAACGGCGACTTCACCAGCCTGCTCGCCTCGGCGCTCACCTGTCTGCTGCTGGCCTTCCCCCTCGCGCTGCTCTGGCCGCTGCTGGAACAGGGCATCACCCTGCTCGCCTCCGAACTGCTCACCACCCCGTTCGGCGCCTTCTGCTACGGCGTGCTGAACCGGCTGCTGATCCCGCTCGGCCTGCACCAGGTGCTGGGCAGCCTCATCGGGCTGGGGGAGAGCAACCTGCAGGCACTGGCCAGCGCACAGCCGCTGCACGAAGGCTATGTGGCCGGGCTCTACCCCATCATCATGTTCGGCCTGCCGGGCGCCTGCTTCGCCATCTGGCTGCACCGCCAGCGCATGCAGCGACTGCCGCAGGGGGGATTGCTGCTCACCCTGGCGCTCACCTCGGCGCTGGTGGGCATCACCGAACCCATCGAGTTCCTGTTCGCCTTCACCGCCCCCTGGCTGTTTCTGGCCCACGCCCTGCTGACCGGCCTGTCGCTCGCCACCTGCAGCGCGCTCGGCATCAAGGTGGGTAGCTACTTCTCCGCCGGCCTGCTGGATCTGGTGCTGAGCTACCACGCCGGCGAGCACAGTTTCTGGCTCATTCCGGTCGGCATCCTGTTCTTCGTCGCCTACACCTTGCTGTTCTATCAGCTGCTGGAGCGCACGCCCCTCAGCCTGCCGAGCAAGCCCATCGCGCCGGAGCACCCGCGCCTGGCCAGCGTCGCCCCCTCCGACCCCCAGATGCTGGCGATCCAGTACCTCAAGGTGCTGGGCGGCATGGACAATCTGCAGGCCATGAGCGTCTGCCTCACCCGCCTCAGCCTGCGGGTACGCGACATCTCGCTGGTGGATCAATCCCGCCTGCTGGGGCTGGGCTGCCTCTCCTGGATCCAGCTCAACGACCATCAGCTGGTGCTGGTGCTGGGCCCCAACGCCAGCCTGATCGAGGGGCAGATCCGCATGCTGGCGGAGCGCCAGTCGGTGCCGCTCGGCCTCAAGCCCAATCAGGAGTCCGCCGGCCAGAGCAGCTGGTAACCTCAGGCAAACGGCAACCGCTCGGCCACAAAGTCCATCAGGCTGCGCAGGGCGGGCGCCAGGTGCTCCCGGCTCGGGTAGATGAGGTAGAAGGGGTTGGCCGGAATGGGGTGACTCGGCAGCACCTTCTGCAAGCGTCCCGCCGCAAGATCCCCCTCGCAGACGTGATGGGGCAGCAGGGCAATTCCCCCCTCGTTGATGGCCAGCTCCCGCAGCGCCAGCAGGCTGTTGCTCAGACAAGCCCCTTGCGGCCGCCAGCCCCCCTCCTGCAGCGGCCACACCGGCAGCGACGTGTGCACCAGGCAGGCATATCGCCCCAGCTCGCTCAGCTGTTGCGGCGTGCCGTGGGCCGCCAGATAGGCGGGCGCCACCACCAGATGGCGCGGCACCTGGCCGATGCGCCGGCAGATCAGGCTGGAATCTTTCAACGGCGCCGCCCGCAGCGCCAGATCATAACCCTCCCCCACCAGATCGAGCTGCTCATCGCAGAGGGTCAACTCCAGCACCACCTCGGGGTAGAGGGCCCGAAACTCGGCCAGGATCCGGCCAAGCAGCAGGGTGCCGGTGGCCTCCGGCGCGGTGATCCGCACCCGGCCGGCCGGGGCCGCGCGCAGCCGCGCCATCGCCAGATTGGCGCTGCGGGCCAGCGCCAGCAGCGCCCGGCACTGCTCCACATAGACCTCCCCCTGCGGGGTCAGGCTCAGCCGGCGGGTGGTGCGCTGCAACAGGCGCACCCCGAGCTGGGATTCGAGCCGCGAGATCTTCTGGCTGACCGAGGATTTGGGCATGCCGAGCAGCTCGGCCGCGCCGGTAAAACTGCCCTGCTCCACCACGGTGGCAAACAGCCCCATCAGCTCCAGTTCGACATTGTTCATATATTCAAACAGTCTTTACCAATTACCCATCTTAATCTGAATAATCAACCAGACTAGAGTGGCTGGCAATCCCCATCCAACCGATTTGAAAGGAACTGCCATGAAAGCTATCGCCCTGACCCACTATCTGCCGAGCGATCACCCCCACTGCTTCATCGAAGCCAATCTGCCCGACCCGACACCGGGCCCGCGCGACCTGCTGGTGCGGGTCAAGGCCACTTCCATCAATCCGGTCGACACCAAGGTGCGTGCCCCCAAGGCCAAGGTCGAGAGCAGCCCGCGGGTACTGGGCTGGGACGCCGTGGGCGAGGTGATCGCCGTCGGCCGCGAGGTGACCCTGTTCAAGGCGGGCGACCGGGTCTGGTATGCCGGCGACATCAGCCGCCCCGGCAGCAACAGCGCCCTGCAACTGGTGGATGAGCGCATCGCCGCCCTCGCCCCCACCAGCCTGAGCGACGTGGAAGCGGCCGCCCTGCCGCTCACCGCCATCACCGCCTGGGAGACCCTGTTCGAGCGCATGCGCCTCACCCGCGAGAGCAGCGGCAAGCTGCTGATCATCGGCGGCGCCGGCGGCGTGGGCTCCATCGCCATCCAGCTGGCCCGCCAGCTCACCGGCATGGAGGTGATCGCCACCGCCTCGCGCCCCGAGACCCGGGCCTGGTGCCTGCAGATGGGGGCCCACCTGGTGGTGGGCCATCACCAGTTGCAGGAGGAGCTCACCGCCCTTGGCATCACTCAGGTGGACGCCATCTTCTGCACCAATGCCACCGAGCAGCACTGGGATGCCATGGCCAGCCTGATTCGCCCGTTCGGCCATATCTGCACCATCGCCGAATCGAGCGTGCCCTGGGACCTCTCCCTGCTCAAGAGCAAGAGCGTCACCTTCAGCCAAGAGTTCATGTTTACCCGCTCCCTGTTCCAGACTCCGGACATGATCGAGCAGCACAACCTGCTGGGGCTGGTCGCCGCCCTGGTGGACCAGGGCGTGGTCAAGACCACCCTCAGCAAGGTGGTGGCCGAGCTGACCCCGGCTACCCTGGCTCAGGCCCATGCAGAAGTGGAAGCCGGCCGCATGGTGGGCAAGCTGGTGATCGACATGAGCCAGTTCGGCAACTAATCCCTTATGGGTAAAAACTGCACCATCATGGGGTGAACTCACCAGTGACAAGCCCCATCACAGCACAGCTCACCTCAGGCAACAGACAGTCACCACGCAGCATCACCATAAAAAGAACCAAAAAAAGGGGCCATCCCGCCGGGATGGCCCTAAATACCTGAACGTTGGGGTAACAATCACACACATATCCTTATGCAGGACATCTGTATTTTTGCAGCTAGTGTGCCAATCCCGCCCCTATCCCCGCTTGCTTGCCACATTGTGCCCTGCCACCGGTGGTCTGTAGCCCCCGGCAGATCCGCAGGCAAAAAAAAAGCCACCCGAAGGTGGCTGAAAAAGATGACGGAACTTTCCTAGAGCAAAGCATTCAGCGGGAACAGGTTGCTTCCCGTCACCCAATGAGGAATACATTAACCGTGCCAACTCGGCAAAGTCCGCCTCCTCCACCACACTGCATGGGCAAACCACGACAGCACACGCCCATGATGATAGAATCCCGCGGTTTCACATTTATGAAGAGTCGACGCCATGCCCTGGATACAAATTCGAATCAACGCCACTGCCAAGACCGCAGACAAGGTGAGCAACATGCTGCTGGGGCGTGGTGCCCAGGCGGTGACCTTTATGGATGCCAAGGATGTGCCCGTCTATGAACCCATGCCGGGCGAAACCCCGCTCTGGGGCGAGACCGAAGTAATGGGGCTGTTCGACGCCGAAACCGATCCGGCGCCCACCATCGCCTTCTTCCAGCAGATCTTCGGTGAAGACGTGGGTTACAAGGTGGAGCAGCTGGAAGACAAGGACTGGGTGCGCGAGTGGATGGATCACTTCCACCCCATGCAGTTCGGCGAGCGGCTGTGGATCTGCCCGAGCTGGCGCGACGTGCCGAACCCCGATGCGGTCAACGTCATGCTGGACCCGGGTCTGGCCTTCGGTACCGGTACCCACCCCACCACGGCGCTCTGCCTGCAGTGGCTGGACGGGCTGGATCTGGCCGGTAAAACCGTGGTCGACTTTGGCTGCGGCTCCGGCATCCTCGGTATCGCCGCCCTGAAGCTGGGCGCCGCCCGGGTCATCGGCATCGACATCGATCCGCAGGCCATCCAGGCCAGCCGTGACAACGCGATGCGCAATGGCGTCGCCGATCAGATCGAGCTCTACCTGCCGGCGGATCAGCCGCAAGATGTCGAAGCGGACGTGGTGGTTGCCAACATCCTGGCCGGCCCGCTGCGCGAACTGGCACCGCTTATCGCCGGCCATGGCAAAGCGGGCAGCCTGATGGCCCTCTCCGGTGTGCTGGAAAGCCAGGCGCCGGAGCTGGAGACCATCTACGGCCAGTGGTTCGAGATGGACCCGACCGCCGTCAAGGAAGAGTGGTGCCGCCTCTCCGGCCGCAAACTCGGCTGATAAGCAACAAGCCACGGCAGCTGCCAATCCATCGGCCGTAAACTCGGCTAAGTCATCGACACAAAGCTGCCAACGAGGCTCCCACACGGGAGCCTCGTCTGTTTGCAACCCACCGGCAGCCACCTCTCTGGTGCTGTTGCCCAGCGCATCCATACCCGCACTGCAATCAGTGCTCATTTGACCACACAGCTCACCCCGTTTCCGGTAGGATAGGCCGCCAGTCCCCCTTGCGACACGGAGTGCTTATGCGGATTGCCATACTGGATGACTATCAGGATCAGGTGCGTCATCTGCCCTGCTTTACCCGCCTGGCGGGCCACGACGTCACCATCCTCACCCAAAGCGAACCTGACCCCGAGCGCCTTGCCGCCAAGCTGGCTGGGGTGGAGGCGCTGGTGCTGATCCGCGAACGCACCCGCATCGACGAGGCGTTGCTGCGCAGGCTCCCCTCCCTTCGGCTCATCAGTCAGACCGGCAAGATCAGCCAGCATATCGACCCCCTCCTGTGTCAACGCCACGGGGTGGCCGTCGCTGAAGGCATCGGCAGCCCAGTGGCGCCCGCCGAGCTCTGCTGGGCACTCATCATGGCCGCCTCCCGTCACCTCCCGGCCTATTGCCATGCCCTCGCCCAGGGGCAGTGGCAGCAATCCGGCACACTGGGGCTGGGGCGTACCTTGCAGGGGATGACGCTCGGCATCTGGGGCTACGGCAAGATTGGCAGACTGGTGGCCGGTTATGGCCGGGCCTTTGGCATGTCGGTGCTGATCTGGGGCAGCGAGGGCTCCCGCCAGCAGGCCGAGCGAGATGGCCATGTCAGCGCCCCCGACAAGGAGTCCTTCTTTCGTGACGCCGACATCCTCTCTTTGCATCTGCGCCTGCACGAGGCAACTCGTGGCTGTGTGACCCGCACCGATCTCGCGCGGATGAAGGCCGACTCCCTGCTGGTCAACGTCAGTCGGGCTGAGCTTGTCGAGCCGGGCGCCCTTTATGCTGAACTCTCCGCCAACCCCACCCGGCGCGCAGCACTCGACGTGTTCGACGCAGAGCCTGCCACGGCGCAAAGCGAGCCTTTGCTGCGCCTGCCCAATGTGCTGGCCACCCCCCATCTCGGCTATGTGGAGCGCAACAGCTACCAGCTCTACTTTCAGGCCGCCTTTGACAATCTGATTGCCTTTTCCGAGGGCAGGCCGACCAATCTGGTGCTGCCCGTAGCGGGCCGCTGATCACGGTTATCCGGCGGCCGGACCGCTAACATGTGAACCCCATGCGCCACCAAGGCAAGCCACAGGAGCCGCCATGACCGAGTACGACAAGATGATCGCCAGCCAGCCCTACAACTGCATGGCGCCGGAACTGGATCTGTTGCGCCGGGAGACGGCCCGCCTGTACCGCCGCTTCAATCGCAGCGACGAGGAGGATGAACAGCTGGTGCTGCTGCAGCAGATCGTCGGCGAGCTGGCCCAGGGTGCCTTCATCTGCCCGCCCCTCTACTGCACCTATGGCCGCCACATCCACCTTGGCGAGCGCAGCTACATCAACATGGGGGCTACCCTGCTGGACAACGCCCCCATTCGCATCGGCGCCGAGGTGATGATTGGGCCGAACGTGCAGATCTACACCGCCGCCCACGCGCTGGACGCCGATGAACGGATCCAGGGAGTCGAGACCGCGCTGCCGGTCACCATCGAGGACAGGGTCTGGATCGGCGGCGGCGCCATTTTACTACCCGGTGTCACCATAGGGCGGGAAGCTGTCGTGGGCGCAGGAGCCGTGGTCACCAAAGACGTGCCGGCTGGCGCCAGGGTGGTGGGCAACCCGGCCCGCGTGCTGCCCGCCAAAGGCAAGACGCAGGTGAGCTAGCAACACGTACCGAGAACCCCCCGTAAAAGGTGGGTTTGCCGGCTAAGGGGATTGGCATCTGAAAAAACGCCAACAAAAATGAAGCCCAACGCCATCAAGACCATGATGGCCTGTAAAAGGGTGGGTTTGCCGGTTAAGGGTATTGGCATCTGAAAAACGCCCATAAAAATGAAGCCCAATGTCATCAAGACGTTGGGCTGTAAAAAGGTGCTACGGAATTGCGACTCTCATCGCAGAAAATTAGAAGGGGTCACCTTCTAAACTGGCACAGGGATATTAACGAGGCGCAAACGTTTTACATAGCGTAATAAACCAGGATTGAGAACGGCATCTCACTATTTAAAAAATTCCCTGCCAGCCACGGCCTCCCTCTTGGCAATCCTCCAAATATCAGTACAGCCTGTCACCAGAAACAAAAAAGCCCTGACGAGTCAGGGCCTTGCCGGTAATGAAGCAGACTAGAAGTGGCGCACGAACTCGCTCACCGGCAGCTCGCGCAGCTTGCGGGCCTCCAGCATGGGGGTGCCAAGGTAGAGGAAGCCCACCAGCTGATCCTCCGGTGCCAGTCCCAACCCTTCATTGATCTGCTCGTCGAAAATGAACCAGCCGGAGCGCCAGATGCCGTTGAAGCCCTGGGCCTGGGCCGCCATCTGCATCGCCATCAGGGCGCAGCCGGCGGAGAGTTCCTGCTCCAGCCGCGGCACCTTGGGGTGCTCCTGATAGCGGGTTGCCACCGCGATCAGCAGCGGTGCGCGCAGCGGGGCCTCCTGACACTTCTTGATGCTCTCCTCATCCTCGCCGCGACTGCGAGCAGCCTGTGCCAGCAGGGTGCCGAGCCGTTCGCGCCCCTCCCCTTCGAACAGGATGAACTGCCAGGGGGTCAGGGTGCCGTGATCCGGCGCCCGCAGCCCGGCCTTGAGGATATTGTCGAGTACCTCGCCGCTCGGGGCGGGCTCGGCCAGACGACCACAGGAGTGACGATTCAGTAACAGGTGGAGGGCATCCATGGGCAGTTCCTTGTCAGGGGCTATGATGGCGCTACCTTAGCACAGCACCGGATGAAGAAAACCCCTGAGCATCAGGGGTTTGTCGCAATACATGGCGGCCCGTCGCCTAGATGACCGCCGCCAGTTCGGCCCCCTGGCGGATGGCGCGCTTGGCGTCCAGCTCGGCGGCCACGTCGGCCCCACCGATGATGTGTACCGGCTTGCCCGCCGCCTGCAGACCGGCCTGCAGCTCCTTGAGCGGCTCCTGGCCGGCGCAGATGATCACCTGATCCACCGGCAGACACTGCTGCTGTTCGCCCACCTGAATGTGAAGCCCCTCGTCGTCGATGCGCAGGTACTGCACGCCGGAGAGCATCTCCACCTTGCGGTTCTTGAGCACGGTGCGGTGGATCCAGCCGGTGGTCTTGCCAAGGCCGTCGCCCACCTTGCTCTCCTTGCGCTGCAGCAGCCACACCTGGCGCTCGGGGGCGTCGATCACCGGGGCCATCAGGCCGCCGCGCTCGCCGAGCTGCTTGTCGATGCCCCACTCCTTGAGCCAGTGATCGCGACTGCGATCCCCCTTGCCCTCTACCAGGTATTCGGCCACGTCAAAGCCGATGCCGCCGGCGCCGATCACCGCCACCTTCTCGCCCACCGGCTTGTGATCCCGCAAGACATCGAGGTAGCTCATCACCTTGGCATGCTCGATGCCCGGGATGTTGGGGGTGCGCGGGCGGATGCCGGTGGCGAGGATCACCTCGTCAAAACCGCCGCCCAAGAGGCTCTCGGCACTCTGGCGCTGGCCCAGATAGAGCTCGACACCGCACTTCTCCACCCGCTTGGCAAAGTAGCGCAAGGTTTCGTGAAACTCCTCCTTGCCCGGGATCTGCTTGGCGAAGTTGAACTGGCCGCCGATTTCGCTCGCCTGATCGAACAGGCTCACCTGATGGCCACGCTCGGCGGCGTAGCAGGCAAACGCCAGCCCGGCGGGACCGGCACCCACCACCGCCAGCTTCTTGGGCTGGGGCACCCGGCCAAACGTCAACTCGGTCTCGAAGCAGGCGCGCGGATTGACCAGGCAGGAGGCCCGCTTCTGCTTGAAGACATGGTCAAGACAGGCCTGGTTGCAGGCGATGCAGGTGTTGATCTCGTCCGCCCGGTTCTCGGCGGCCTTGATGACAAATTCAGGATCCGCCAGGAAGGGGCGCGCCATGGAGACCATATCCGCCTCGCCGCCCGCCAGAATGCGCTCGGCCACCTCGGGGGTGTTGATGCGGTTGGTGGTGATAAGCGGAACCTTGAGGTGTTTTTTCAGCTCGGCGGTCACCCAGCTGAAGGCGCCGCGCGGCACGCTGGTGGCGATGGTGGGAATGCGCGCCTCGTGCCAGCCGATGCCGGTATTGATGAGGGTGACCCCCACCTGCTCCAGCGCCTTGCCAAGGGCGATCACTTCCTCAAGGGAGGAGCCCTGCTCCACCAGATCCAGCATGGAGAGGCGGAAGATGATGATGAAATCCGGCCCGACCCGCTCGCGGATGGCGCGGACAATCTCCACCGGGAAGCGCATGCGGTTTTCACTGCTGCCACCCCAGCCGTCGGTGCGCTTGTTGGTGCGCTCGCAGATGAACTGGTTGATGAGATAGCCTTCCGAGCCCATCACCTCGACCCCGTCGTAGCCCGCGCTCCTGGCCAGTTGTGCGGTGGCGGCGAAGTCGCGTATGGTGCCGCGGATCTGCCGCTCGCTCATGGCGCGCGGCTTGAACGGAGAGATGGGGGCCTTGAGGGCACTCGGCGCCAGGCTGAACGGATGATAGGCGTAGCGGCCGGCATGGAGGATCTGCAGCGCTATCTTGCCCCCCTCCTGATGCACCGCACTGGTCACCTTCTTGTGTTTGGCCACCTGCCAGGGAAAGCTCAGCTGGGAACCGTGGGGCACTAACCTGCCACGCAGGTTGGGGGCGATGCCGCCGGTCACGATGAGGCCGACCCCGCCCCGGGCCCGCTCGCCATAGAAGGCGGCCAGCTTGTCAAAGCCCCCCTTCTCCTCTTCGAGGCCGGTGTGCATGGATCCCATCAACACGCGGTTGCGCAGCTGGGTAAAGCCGAGATCGAGGGGGGTCAGCAGGGTCGGGTAACGGCTCATCATGAACTCCTTGTCGGGGCCGGGCTGGATGGCACCATGCCCATTCCCCGCCGTCCGGACTCAAACCCGGGACACGACGGCAGGATGGGTGGGCGGCTCACAGGGCCTCCAGTTAATTTTTTGTTATCAAACCGAGGCTAGAGTAAAGAATCGAAAATGCTTTTTCAAACAAATGTTTGGACAATTTTTCGGCGAACAGATGTGTTCCGAACAACCGGGCTCCGATCCTGTCCAAGCGGAAATGGCATTTCACCGGCCAACTGGTTAATAATGGCGCTTCCCTCCCCATTAACAGGGCGATAACGCGACTATGTCTATTTTCAAAGGTCTGGGTTGGCTGTTTCGCAGCCTGTGGCGCCTGCTCAATTTCACCCGGCTGATGCTGGTCAATCTGCTGTTTCTCGTCGTGGTCTTGATCATCGTCTTCAGCGTCAGCCAGAAAGAGGCGCCCAGCGCCCCCATCGAAGGGGCCCTCACCCTCAATCTCTCCGGTGTGCTGGTGGAACAGCGCTCGCAGACCGATCCCACCGTACAGCTGCTGCGCCAGGTGGACAACAGCGACGAGCTGCCCAGCGAGATCGTCCTCTCCGATCTGCTGTGGGCCATCAAAAGCGCCAAGGATGACGATCGTATCAAGGCGCTGGTGATCAAGCCCCAGGGGCTGCAGGGCACCAGCTTCTCCAAACTGCAGGAGGTGGCGAGCGCCATCGATGCATTCAAGGAGAGCGGCAAGCCGGTCATCGCCATGGCCGACTTCTACACTCAGGGCCAATATCTGCTGGCCGCCCACGCCGATCACGTGCTGCTCAACCAGAGCGGCGCTGTGGTCATCGAGGGGCTCGGCGTCTACCAGACCTACTACAAGTCGGCGCTGGAGAAACTCAACATCACCCCGCACGTGTTCAAAGTCGGCACCTACAAATCCTTCGTCGAACCCTATACCCGCGACGAGATGTCCCCCGAGAGCAAGGAGGCGAACCAGCGCTGGCTGGATCAGCTGTGGCAATCCTATGTGGCCGACGTGGCCGAGCAGCGCGAAATCGAACCGGACGCCGTGGCACCGGGCAAGGATCGCTTCCTCGAGCTGCTGCGCAAGGCCGGCGGCAATGCCGCCAACTACGCCCTCGACAACGGTCTGGTGGACCAGCTGGCGACCCGCGACGAGATGACTCAGGCGGTGATCAAGGAAGTGGGCGAGAGCGATGACCACGGCTGGAAGGGGGTGGGCCTCAAGGAGTACCTGGCCGCCATCCCGAGCCAGTATCCCCAGAGCGGCAAGGATGAGGTGGGCCTCATCGTCGCCAGCGGCGCCATCATGGATGGTGTCCAGCCTGCCGGCACCATCGGCGGCGACAGCCTCGCCGACCTGCTGGCCGATGCCCGCCGCGACGACAAGGTGAAAGCACTGGTGCTGCGGGTCGACAGCCCGGGCGGCAGCGCCTTCGCCGCCGAGCAGATCCGCGCCGAACTGCTGGCCCTCAAGCAGGCCGGCAAGCCGGTGGTGATCTCCATGGGCAGCTACGCCGCTTCCGGCGGCTACTGGATCTCCGCCGATGCGGACAAGATCTTCGCCTCCCCCACCACCCTCACCGGCTCCATCGGGGTGTTCGGCATGTTCGCCACCATCGACAAGGCGCTCTCCCAATACGGGGTGCACACCGACGGCGTCGGCACCACCGACTATGTCGGCGTCGGCCTGACCCGCGCCCTGCCGGAACACGTCGGTCAGGCGATCCAGCTGAACGTGGAAGATACCTATCAGCGTTTCGTCGGTCTGGTGAGCAAGGGCCGTGGCCTGAGTCCGGAAGAGACCGAGAAAGCGGCCGAGGGCCGGGTCTGGACCGGTCAGGATGCCAAGGCGCTGGGACTGGTGGACGAGTTTGGCGATCAGGAGGCGGCCATCAAGGCGGCAGCCGAGCTGGCCAACCTCAAGGAGTGGCAGGTCACCCCCATCGAGCAGGAAGAGTCGGCCAAAGACAAGTTCCTGCGCCAGCTGTTCGACAGCAGTGCCCAAGTACTGGCTTCGCACCTGCAGAGCTGGTTGCCGGCCGGGCTTGGCAAGGCGCTGGTGGAGATGAACCGCAGCCTGGACCCGCTGACCCGCTTCAACGATCCGCAGGGCACCTACGCCCTCTGCCCGGTCTGTACGCCCTGATCGGCAACAAACACAAAAAAACCGCCTTGGGGCGGTTTTTTTATGGCGATCGGGCGACGTTCAGCCCAGCAGGCCGGCACCGTGCCAGTGGTGCAGTTCGGCCAGTACCCGGGTTTCGCGCACCGTCCACTGGGGGCAAGGGCCCGCCAGCTGGGTCTTGTTGGTCTGCAGCGCCTCGGCCAGCTCGAACCAGCCGGGGGTGAAACCGAGCCTTATCTCGTAGGGCTGGGGCTGGGGTTCGCACCACGCCTCCCCCACCTGACAGAGGTAATAGAAAGAGCGGATGCAGTAGGCGTCGTAGTCGGCCTCGCGGGCCGGACGGTACTCCCGCGTCTCGCCGAGCAGGGCACCGACCGCCACCAGCTCGGCGCCACACTCTTCGCGCAGCTCGCGCGCCAAGGCCGTGCGGTGACACTCCCCATGCTCGATGCCGCCACCGGGGAACATGAGATCGCCGTTGACTCGGGAGTGCACCAGCAGCAGTTGATCACCGCGCAGCACGACGGCCCTGACGGTGACCCGCTCCAGCTGGCGGCCATCTGTGTTGACCCGACCGTGGGTGAGCCGGATGTCGAAGGGGTGTGGCCAGTCGCTGGCCAGAGATTCAATGTGGTTCATCAGGGTTCAGGGATGATAGGTTCCGCTTTTCAGTTGTTCGACCAGGGTGGCGGCCTGGCTGTCCAGGCTCTCCTGCTCTTGCTTGCTCAGGGAGTGATAGAGGCTGAAACGGGTGGCCGACACCTCGGCGGCATTCTGGAACGACTCGCTCACCTTGCCCCACAGATAGGCCTGCCCGTACTGCTTCTGGCCCATGTAGAGGGTACTGAGAGAGGTGAGGATCCGGCCGTTGACCGGCTCCCCTTCCCGGTAGAGGGAGAGGGCGTGCTGCATCAGCGCGATGGCCTTTTGCGGCTCACTCTTGGCATAGATGCCGCCGAGCGCCAGTTGCAGTTCGGGCTCCTCCAGCACGGATTGCCCCTCCAGCGCCAGAAACTGCTGGCGAGCCAGCTCGTTGGTGTTGTTGGTCCAGTGCCAGAGCAGCAGGTAGGGATCGTTGGCGTTGCGGGTGGCGGCATCGAGCTGGGCCAGCTGTTCGCCGGCCGCCAGCATCCCCTCCACCCGCGGGCTCTTCTGCTCGCGGGCCCGCTTGTACTCGATGTTGGTAGAGCGTTCGGCGCATTTGAGATAACGCTCCAGGCTGCGCATCAACTCGTACTGGCGCCGCTGCGTCCCCTCCGCCTGCAGGTAGTAGCGGGCCCGGATGATGTCGCTGCGTTCGTAACGACACCAGCCATCGTCCACCAGATCCTGACAGAGGGCCGGGTAATTGGCACAGATGTTGTGGATCCTGTCATCGTCACAGGCGGTGAGCAGCAGGCCGCAACAGAGGCCAAACAACAGGGAACAAGCTGGAAAAGGGGTCATGGTTCATATCTTGTTGGTAACAATTGCAGCCTGCCATGGCCACCCTTGGCTAGCAAACAGATTACATATCCATTACAATGCGCGCGCCGTATAAGGCCGCGACTGCAGAATAATATAACGAAATATACACCCCTACACTGATCTGCATTCGACGAATTTCTATTTGCCCCAACAACGTGAAATAAAGGATCTGGTTAATGACCCACGAGCACTATCTGCAGGCGTGGCAGGAGAGCCAGGAGCTCGCCGAAGCCATGCAACCCTTGATCGGTCGCCTCTACCGCCAGCAGGGGATCGAGATCACCCTCTACGGCCGCCCGCTGCAAAACGCCTCCACCATCGATATCCTCAAGGCCCACCGGGTCGTTCGCCGCCACCAGGGAGCTCCCCTCCCGATCCAACAGAGTTTTCCCCTGCTGCAAGCCATCCTGGCCCTGAACCCGACCGCCGCCGAGATCGATCTGGGCAAGCTGGCCGTGGGTTACTGGCAGGATCACCAGGATGAAGCCGGCATCGACGACTACCTGCGTGCCAAGCTGGCACCGGCCCTGGGTCGCGGCGTGCCGGCCCCCACCGACGTGGTGTTGTACGGCTTTGGCCGCATCGGCCGCCTGCTGGCCCGGCTGCTGATCGAGCGCACCGGCGCCGCCAACTCCCTGCGGCTGCGCGCCATCGTAGTACGCGGTGGCCGTGACGGGGATCTGGAGAAACGCGCCAGCCTGCTGCGCCGCGACTCGGTGCACGGCCCCTTCAACGGCTCCATCGAGGTGGATGTGGAACGCAGTGCCATCATCGCCAATGGCACCTTCATCCAGGTGATCTATGCAAACAGCCCGGCCGACATCGACTACACCGCCTACGGCATTCACGATGCGCTGATCGTCGACAACACCGGGGTCTGGCGCGACGAGGCGGGTCTGTCCGAGCACCTCAAGGCGCGCGGCGCCGCCCGGGTGCTGCTGACCGCTCCCGGCAAGGGGGAGATGAAGAACGTGGTGTTCGGGGTCAACCACGAGGTGATCACGTCTGACGATCGCATCATCTCCGCCGCCTCCTGCACCACCAACGCCATCACCCCGGTGCTCAAGGTGATGCAGGACAAGTACGGCATCCGCCACGGTCATGTGGAGACGGTGCACTCCTACACCAACGACCAGAACCTCATCGACAACTATCACAAGGGCGAGCGCCGCGGTCGCAGCGCGGCCCTCAACATGGTGATGACCAGCACCGGCGCCGCCAAGGCGGTGGCCAAGGCGCTGCCCGAGCTCAAGGGCAAGCTGACCGGCAACGCCATCAGGGTGCCCACCCCCAACGTGTCGCTGGCCATCATCAACCTGTCGCTGGAGCAGACCACCGATCGGGAGAGCCTCAACGCCTATCTGCAGCAGATGGCGCTGAGCTCGGCCCTGCATCGCCAGATCGACTTCAGCGCCAGCACCGAGCTGGTCTCCTCCGACATGGTGGGCTCCCGCTTTGCGGGTATCGTCGACTCCCAGGCAACCATCGCCGAGGGGGATCACTGCGTGCTCTACGTATGGTATGACAACGAGTTCGGGTACAGTTGTCAGGTAGTGCGGGTGATGGAGCAGATGGCTGGCGCAGTTCGCCAGGATCTGCCGGTCTGATCCCGATTCGTCATGGCTCAATGTGCAAGGAGAAGGCCGGATGTCGTTTCAACAAGGTGAGTTTTTGCAAGCAATCAGGCAGATGCCCGCAGAGGTGTACGAGCGCCTCAAGACCGCGGTCGAGCTTGGCAAGTGGCCCGATGGCAAGCCACTCACCGACGAGCAGAAGGCCACGTCGCTGCAGGCCGTGATGGCCTGGCAGGCGATGCACCTTGAGAACCCCGAGCACATGAACATCGGCCGTGACGGCGAGATCGTGATGAAGAGCAAGAGCGAGCTCAAGCGTCAGTATCGCGACGAGGAAGAGATAGTGCGGGTCGACCTCAACCACTGAGTCTGACCCGCCAGGCCGCCCACGGCGGCCACAACAGAGAGGGGAGCCATCATGGCTCCCCTCTTTTTTCCTATCTATGCAGGATAACTCATTCCCCTCATTCCCCTCATCCCCGGCCCTTCTCCCGCCAGGGGAGAAGGGAGCAGGCTCGCACCTGCGAACAGTAAGCGGGCCACCTGCCGGCGATCTTCATGGCAAACCTCGCCACCTCGATCTATCCCCTCTCCCGCTGGGAGAGGGTTAGGGTGAGGGGGAAACCAGTCAGGGGGTCAGCTCACCACGCAGGGACTGCTGCATCAGCTCGCGGATGCGTGGCGCTGGCAGATCCTGGCTCAGCAGAAAGTGCAGCTTGGTCAGCGCCGCCTCGGCGGTCATATCGAAGCCCGAGATGACCCCGGCCCGGGACAGAGCATTGCCGGTGGCATAGCCGCCCATGTTGACCTTGCCGTGCAGGCACTGGCTCAGGTTGACGATGATGACGCCGCGGGCCGAGGCCTCGGAGAGCAGCGCCAACATGGCCGGATTCTGCGGCGCATTGCCCACTCCGAACGAGAGCAGGATCAGCGCACGCACCGGCTGCTGCAGGATGTTGGCGATCACCTCGGCCGAGATGCCCGGATAGAGGGTCACCACGCCGATGGGCTGGGGGGTGATGTCGTGCAGTACCAGCGGCCGCTCGGACGGCCCCCCCAGCTCGCCCGCTTCCAGCGAGATGGCGATGCCGGCATTGAGCAGCGGCGGGTAGTTGGGTGAATCGAAAGCGTGGAAGCCGTCGGCGTGCACCTTCTTGCTGCGGTTGCCGCGATAGAGCTGGTTGTTGAAGAACAGCGTCACCTCGTGGATCGGGTAGTTGGCCGCGATATAGAGGGCGTTGAGCAGGTTCTGCTGACCGTCGGAGCGCAGCTCCGCCAGCGGGATCTGGGAGCCGGTGATGATGACCGGCTTGTGCAGGTCCTCCAGCATGAAGGAGAGCGCCGAAGCGGTGAACGACATGGTGTCGGTGCCGTGCAGAATGACGAAACCGTCGTACTTGTCGTAGTTGTCACGAATATCCTCGGCGATGCGCTGCCAATCCGCCGGCGTCATGTCGGAAGAGTCGATGAGGGGCGCATACTCGTGAATATGGTAATCCGGCATCTCGGGGCGATGGAACTCGGGCATCCGCGCCAGACAGTCTTCCATGAAGCCCGCCATCGGCACATAGCCGTGGTCGGAACGCTGCATCCCTATGGTGCCGCCTGTGTAGGCGATGTAGATGGACTTCTTCACACCCTCTCCTCTTTGATGGGCACAACACCCGCGAATCGTGGCTCACCTGGGGCGAAACGGCGGCATCGACTGCCCGCCGTATTCGCCATGGGCCGAAAGCCCGCCCATAATAGCGCGCCGGGCCGCCGGCTCACATCCCACCAGTGCCGTCCGGCGGGCCAAAAACCGCCGAATTATAGGGACTGGCGCCCCAGATGACAGCCTGGAAATGGCCTGCGGCCGGTATTAAACGGCGACTAACCCAATAGTGTTAAATGTCACAAGATACATCAAGAGTGACCATTTATCTGACAAATGTGGATATAAGTGGTGCTTTTTGCTACTATCCGCTCGATTTTTCATAAATCTCATCTGGAAGCCTGATCCGTTCAGGCCCGCACCGGTCCCATTTTTACGTGGGGCGGGGGCATGTTGCCCCTTCTTTGTTGGCACCTGAGCCACACTGTTTTTATCCCGGCTGAATCTGTGAGTCTGCATCAACGAAAGACACAGCCAATCAACATGGGAGTACTGAATGCTACAACTTGATTCCTACGCCACCCTGGTCGCAGCCACCCTGGTGTTGCTGCTCGGTCGTTTGCTGGTGACCCGAGTCGGGCTGCTGCGAACCTTCAACATCCCCAAACCGGTTGCCGGCGGCCTGGTGGTCGCCCTGGTGCTGCTGCTGCTGCGCTCCACCCTGCAGATGGAGCTGCAGTTCGATACCAGCCTGCAAACCCCGCTGATGCTGGCGTTCTTCGCCTCCATCGGTCTCTCCGCCGATCTCGCCAGCCTCAAGCGCGGCGGCAAGGCGGTGCTCACCTTCCTGCTGGTGGTCACCGGTCTGCTGCTGGTGCAGAACAGCCTGGGCGTGGGTCTGGCGACCCTGCTCGGTCTGGATCCCCACATGGGGCTGCTGGCCGGCTCCATCACCCTCTCCGGCGGCCACGGCACCGGGGCGGCCTGGGGCGCCACCTTCACCGAGAAGTACGGGGTGCAATCCGCCGCCGAACTGGCCATCGCCTGTGCCACCTTCGGCCTGGTGCTGGGCGGCCTCATCGGCGGCCCGGTCGCCCGCTATCTGGTGAAAAAGGTGAAAGTACCCGGCGAGGAGCACAACCGGGATGACGCACCGCAAGGCTTCGAGATGCCGGACATGGAGCGCCCGCTTACCACCTTCAGCCTGATCGAGACCCTGGCGCTGATCGCCATCAGCCTGAAGGGGGGCGAGATACTCTCTGCCTACCTCAAGGGCGGCGCCTTCGAGCTGCCGGTGTTCGTCTGCGTGCTGTTCGTCGGCGTGCTGCTGCGCAACGTGCTGACCCTGCTGAACTGGCATGAGGTGAGCGACCGCGAAGTCTCCCTGCTCGGCAACGTCAGCCTGTCGCTGTTCCTGGCGATGGCGCTGATGAGCCTGCGACTGTGGGATCTGGCCAACCTGGCGCTGCCCATCTTCGTCCTGCTGGCGGCCCAGACCGTGGCCATGGCGCTCTACGCCATCTTCGTCACCTTCCGGGTAATGGGCAGCAACTACGATGCAGCCGTGCTGGCGGCAGGCCACTGCGGTTTTGGTCTGGGGGCCACCCCCACCGCCATTGCCAACATGCAGGCCATCACCCAGCGCTTCGGCCCCTCCCACCTGGCGTTTCTGGTGGTGCCCATGGTGGGCGCCTTCTTCATCGACATCATCAACGCCATGGTGATCAAGCTGTTCTTGGCACTGCCCTTCCTGTAATTCCGTTCCCGTCAGACGTCTATGAACAGAGCCCACCCCTTGGTGGGCTCTGCCATTGCTGCTCGCGAGCGGCGCCCCCCCACCCTTCATGGCTGCCCGCGGCGAGTCACATAAACAAAAAGCCCCGCACTCGGCAGAGGGCGGGGCTTTGTCATGGCGGCCGTGCTCGCCGCGTTCAAACACTTACAGGATAAAGGTCGAGACCTGCTGGTTCAGGTCGGTGGCCCGGCCTTTGAGGCTCTCGGCCTGATCCAGATCGCGCATGGCGGCGGCGGTGATCTCGTCACTCACGTCCTTGATGGCGGTGGTGTTCTGGGTGATCTCGCCGGTCACCTGGGTCTGCTCCTCGGCGGCCGTGGCGATCTGACCCGCCATGTCGGAGATGAGCGACACCGCCTGGGTGATCTCTTCGAGCGCAGCGGCGGCGGCATCGGCGTCTTTCACGCTGTTGTCCGCCAGCCCCTGGCTGGTCTGCATCAGGCTCACCGCACGGGCCGTGGTCTGCTGCAGGGTCTCGATGGTGGACTGGATCTCCTGGGTGGAGTCCTGGGTACGGCGTGACAGCACCCGCACCTCGTCCGCCACCACCGCGAAACCGCGACCCTGTTCACCGGCGCGGGCCGCTTCGATGGCCGCGTTCAGCGCCAGCAGGTTAGTCTGCTCGGCGATGCCCTGAATGGTGGAGAGGATGCCGGAGATGGCCTGGGCGTGGCGGCTCAGCTCGCCGATCACCTCGGTCGCCTGCCCCACTTCCTCGGCCAGACCGTTGATGGACTGACGGGTCTGGTTCACCAGCATCTTGCCCTGCTCACTGCTCTGGGCGGATTGTTGGGCCGCAGCGGCGGTGTTCTCGGCGTTGCCGGCGATCTCCATGGTGGCGCTCGCCATCTCGGTGACGGCGGTAGCGACCATGGTCACCTCCTGCTGCTGACGCTGCAGCTCGTCCACGGCGGCCTGGTTGGTCACCAGACTGCGCTCGGCATCGGCGTTCAGCTCGTTGGCCAGCTTGCGGATATTGCCGATCAGCTGGTGCTGGCTGCCGACGAAGCGGTTGAAGCTGTTGGCCAGCTGACCCACTTCGTCGTTGGTGTCGATCTTGATGCGCTGGGTCAGATCGCCGTTACCGTCGGCGATGCGCGCCAGGGCCTGGGAGACCTTGCTGAGCGGGCCGAGCAGCATGCTGACCAGCCAGGAGATGGCGAGGATGCTGCCCACCAGCACCAGCAGGGCCAGGCCGAGCTGGGTCATCAGCAGGGAAGAGAGCGGCGCCTCCAGGGTCTCCTTGTCCAGCACCAGCACCAGTTCCCAGTCGGTATCGGGGATGTCCACCGCCCACAGCAGCTTGTCACGCCCTTCGTTGTCGAAGTAGGCCGGTACCAGGCTGTTGCTGGTCTTGCTCTGCTCGATCAGGGCATTGGTCAGATCGTTGTCGATCTCGGTGGCCGGTTTCATCGCCTTGGCGGCGTCCTTGTAGGCGATGACGGTGCCGTCTTTGTGCATCATGATGGCGAAACCGTCGGCCGGCAGCTTCATCTTGGTGACGTCTTCCACCAGCGAGGCGATGGAGAGGTCGCCGCCGACCACGCCGCCCTGAGCCGGCTGGGCCAGGGTCACCACCATGATGTTGTAGGCCACATCCAGATAGGGTTTGGTCACGATCAGGCCGCCCTTGCTCATCGCTTCCTGATACCAGCCACGGGAGCGGGGATCGTAACCGTCACGGTTGATGGAAGGGTCGGAGTCGTTCATCTTGCCGCCGCTCTCGCCAAAATAGGTGAGCTGGAAGCGACCGGAGACTTGCGCCTGTTGCAGGGCGTTGAGGGGTTCGGCACCGGCCTTGTTGCCAAGCGCCTGAATGACATCGCGACGGGCCGCGAGCCAGTCACTGACACTGGCCGCCTGCTGGCTGCCGAGGCGTTGTACCTGTTCCTGACTGCCTTGCAGCAACAGGGACTTCTGGCTGGTATAGCTCTGCCAGGAGAGCAGCAGGATCACCAGCGACAGGGCGATCACCACCGACAACAGTATCTTCTGCTTGAGTGATAGGTTTTTCATCATGCGTTCTTCTTATGAGGTCAGGAACAGGATTTCCCAAAAAGTGCACAGCACTGCGTAGTTATTAACGACCCGTCGGCGCAAAACTAAACCGGAAAATGGGCCGGTGGGCGATATTTTCCACCGAGTTGGGGAAAACTGCACCAGAAATTGACTACGAGGCCGGCACAAGGACAGCCGACCCTGTTTATTCCTTCCACAATTGGCTAGAATATCCCGTTTTTAAATCACATCGACCCCGAGAGTTTTCACGATGTTTGAAGTCAATCCTGTATTAAACAAGCTTAAGGAGCTGTCTGAGAGGACCGAGCTGCTTAGGGGGTACCTTTGACTATGAGGCCAAGAAAGAGCGTCTAGAAGAGGTCAACGCCGAGCTGGAACAGCCGGACGTCTGGAATGAACCCGAGCGCGCACAGGCGCTGGGCAAAGAGCGCGTGGCGCTGGAAAACGTGGTCGGCACCATCGACACCCTGACCCAGGGCGCCGATGACGTGGCCATGCTGGTCGAGCTGGCCGTGGAAGGTGAAGACGAAGACACCTTCAACGAAGCCGTGGCCGAAGCCGACGTGCTGGAAACCAAGCTGGTGGATCTCGAGTTCCGCCGCATGTTCTCCGGTCAGCACGACCCCTCCGACTGCTACATCGACATCCAGTCCGGCTCCGGTGGTACCGAAGCGCAGGATTGGGCCAACATGGTCCTGCGCATGTACCTGCGCTGGGGTGATGCCCACGGCTACAAGCCCGAGCTCATCGAATGCTCCGAAGGCGACGTGGCCGGCATCAAGTCCGCCACCATCAAGTTCACCGGTGAGTATGCGTTCGGCTGGCTGCGTACCGAGACCGGCGTCCACCGCCTGGTGCGCAAATCCCCGTTCGATTCCGGTGGCCGTCGCCACACCTCGTTCTGCTCGGTGTTCGTCTACCCCGAGATCGACGATGACATCGACATCGAGATCAACCCGGCCGACCTGCGCATCGACGTCTACCGTGCCTCCGGCGCCGGTGGTCAGCACGTCAACCGGACCGAATCCGCGGTACGTATTACCCACATTCCTACTGGGGTCGTGGTACAGTGCCAGAACGATCGTTCCCAGCACAAAAACAAAGATCAGTGTATGAAGCAGCTGAAGGCCAAGCTCTACGAGCTGGAAATTCAGAAGCAGAATGCCGAGAAGCAAGCCCTCGAAGAGACCAAGTCCGATATCGGCTGGGGCAGCCAGATCCGTTCCTATGTGCTGGATGATGCGCGCATCAAGGATCTACGTACCGGCGTCGAAACCCGCAACACCCAGGCGGTACTCGACGGCGACTTGGACAAGTTTATCGAAGCTAGCCTGAAATCAGGCCTGTAAAAAAACAGAACAGCAGGAATCACCATGTCTGAACAAACCACTACTCCGGAAGTCGACCAAACTCTCGATCTGAACAACGAGATGCAGGAGCGTCGTTCCAAGCTGGCCGCCTTGCGCGCCCAGGGCAACCCCTTCCCCAACGACTTCCGTCGTGACAGCCTCTCCGGCGATCTGCACGCCGAGTTTGGTGACAAGAGCGCCGACGAACTGGCCGCACTGGGTAAACGGGTGAAGATTGCCGGTCGCATCATGACCCGCCGGATCATGGGCAAGGCATCTTTCGCCACCCTGCAGGACATGGCTGGCAAGATCCAGGTCTACGTCACCCGTGACGACCTGCCGGAAGGCTTCTACAACGAGCAGTTCAAGAAGTGGGATCTGGGCGACATCGTGGGTGTCGAAGGTACCCTGTTCCGCACCAACACAGGCGAACTCTCCGTTCACGTCTCCGACATTCGCCTGCTGACCAAGGCCCTGCGCCCGCTGCCCGAGAAGCACAAAGGTCTGACCGATCAGGAAGCCCGCTGCCGTCAGCGTTATCTGGATCTGATCGCCAACGAAGAGTCCCGCAAGACTTTCGTGACCCGTACCAAGGTCGTGGCCGGTATCCGCAAGTTCCTGAACGACAAGCGCTTCATGGAAGTGGAAACCCCCATGATGCAGGTCATCCCGGGTGGCGCTTCTGCCCGTCCGTTCATCACCCACCACAATGCGCTGGACATCGACATGTACCTGCGTATCGCTCCGGAACTCTACCTGAAGCGTCTGGTGGTCGGTGGTTTCGAGCGTGTCTACGAGATCAACCGCAACTTCCGTAACGAAGGTATCTCCGTTCGCCATAACCCCGAGTTCACCATGCTCGAGTTCTATATGGCCTACGCCGACTACATCGATCTGATGGATCTCACCGAAGAGATGCTGCGCACCCTGGCGCAGGACATCCTGGGCGACACCAAGATCCGTTACGCCAAAGAGGGCGAAGAGGGCCTGACCATCGATTTCGGTCAGCCGTTCCAGCGTCTCTCCATGGTTGACTCCATCCTGAAGTACAACCCGGATGTGACCCGTGACGATCTGGCGACCCTGGAGAAGGCCACCGCCGTCGCCAAGCGCCTGCACATCGAGCTGATGAAGAGCTGGGAACTGGGCCACGTGATCACCGCGATCTTCGAAGAGACCGTGGAGCACATGCTGCTGCAACCGACCTTCATCACCGAGTACCCGGCCGCCGTTTCTCCGCTGGCCCGTCGCAACGACCAAAACCCGGACGTCACCGACCGCTTCGAATTCTTCATCGGCGGCCGCGAGCTGGCCAACGGCTTCTCCGAGCTGAACGATGCGGAAGATCAGGCCGAACGCTTCCAGGCTCAGGTTGACCAGAAAGCCGCAGGCGATGACGAAGCCATGTTCTACGACGCCGACTTCGTGACCGCGCTGGAACACGGTCTGCCGCCGACTGCCGGTCAGGGTATCGGTATCGACCGTCTGGTGATGCTGTTCACCAACAGCCACACCATCCGCGACGTCATCCTGTTCCCGGCTCTTCGTCCACAAAAGTAAGAGCCGAAGAAACAGGGCCGCAGCAGCACAGCTGCCGTCCATGACAATCAAAACGCCCCGCAACCGCGGGGCGTTTTTTATGGTAGGCACAAACCGGTGACGAATCTTCAATGCCACCAGCTTGCCGCTTATGAGGCCGGCAGCAGCCACTCCCCCTGCCACAAGGTGACGGCCTGACCGGCCATCAGCACCCGATTCTCCTGCAGTTCTAGCCGCAGCTCCCCGCCCCGAGCCGAGATCTGGCGGGCCCGCAGCTGCCGTTTGCCGAGCCGTTCGGCCCAGAAGGGCACCAGGGCGCAGTGGTTGGAGCCGGTCACCGGATCCTCCTCAACCCCGACCCAGGGGGCGAAGTAGCGGGAGACGAAGTCATGGTCCGAGCCGCGCGAGAGCGCCGTCACCATCAGACCGCGACCGGGCAGCGCGCGCAGGGCGTGAAAATCGGGAGTCAGCGCACGAACCTCCTCCTCGCTGGCCAGCGCTAGCAAGAACTTGGCGCCAGCCGCCAGGGTTTGCAGCGGCTGGCAACCGACCGCAGCCGCATAGGCAGGATCCAGAACGAGCGGCACCGGAGCAATGCGCGGGAAATCGAGCCAGATCCACTCCCCTTCGCGCCGGGCCAGCAGCTCGCCGCTGCGGGTCTCGAAGTGGATGACCTCATCCTCTGCTACCGCCCCCGTCTGCCACAACATGTGGGCCGCCGCCAGGGTGCCGTGGCCGCAGAGATCCACTTCCAGCTCGGGAGTGAACCAGCGCAGCTGGTAGCGGGCATGGCCAAGGGGCACCAGAAAGGCGGTCTCCGACAGGTTGAACTCGGCCGCCATGGCCAGCAAGGTGGCATCCGGCTGGCTCGGCCCCAGCGCCACCACCGCCGGGTTGCCACCAAAGGGGTGCTGGCTGAAGGCATTGACATGAAACAAGCTGATGGTCGACATTCACGCTTCCTGTGTGGGTAATACGGGTTCATTCATTGCTCTTTATACCATGAGAGCCCTGTCGATCTGAGTCGCCTTGCGACCCTCTCCATCACCGTTTTAATGCAGTAATAGAATAAAAAAGACATTTTTATTCTTTGTTGTTATCCATCACACCCCTTAACCTGACCAAAAATCAGACCATGGAAGACGTGTGTGATGCAATTGAAGGACTCCCTGACCAACCTGACTCCCCTCTCCGACGAGCAGCAGCGACAGCTGAGCCAGGCGCTATCGACCCTCAATACCCAGCAACTGGCCTGGGTCAGCGGTTATCTCTACGGTCTCTCCCAGGCGGGCAGCCAGCCTGCCGTGACCGGTGCAACCGCCACTGCCCCCAGCGGCAATCTGACCATTCTCTACGGCTCCCAGACCGGCAACGCCAAGGGCGTGGCCAGTGCCATCAAGGCGCAGGCCGAGGCCCGTGGCCTGCCGGTGACCCTCACCTCCATGGCGGACTACAAACCCAAGCAGCTCAAGAAAGAGACCCACCTGCTGGTGGTAGTGAGCACTTACGGGGAGGGTGAACCGCCGGAGAGCGCAGTCGATCTGTTCGAGCAGCTCAAGAAGGGCAAGGTCGGCAAGCTGGAAGGGCTCAAGTTCGCCGTGCTGGGGCTGGGTGACAGCTCCTATGAATTTTTCTGCCAGACCGGCAAGGACTTTGACAGCCTGCTGACCAAGGCCGGCGCCGATCGGGTGCATGAACTCGCCAGCCTGGACGTGGATTATCAGGATGCCGCCAAGGCGTGGGGCGAGCAGGCGCTCAATGCCATCGCCGCCACCCTCTCCGCCGGCCCTGCCGGCAGCAGCGTGGCCAGCGCGGTACAACAGGCGGTCGGCCACAGCCAGTACAGCAAGGAGAACCCCTTCCCGGCCAGACTCTCGGTCAATCAGAAGATCACCGGCCGCGACTCGACCAAGGATATCCGCCACATCGAGATCAGCCTTGAAGAGTCCGGCATCCGCTACCAGCCGGGCGATGCCCTCGGCATCTGGTTTGACAACGCCCCCGCACTGGTGAACGAGGTACTGGCGCTGGCCGGTCTCTCCGGCGACGAGGCCACCGCCCGCGGCAGCCTGCGCGAAGTACTCAGCCGCGAGCTGGAGCTGACCCGCTTGCACGGCGGCTTTATCACAGGGCTCGCTGACATATCGGGCAACGCAGCACTGAAAGATCTGGCCGGCGACAAGGCCCAGGTCAATGCTCTGGTGGCCTCTGCCCAGGTGGTGGACGTGCTGAAACGCTTCCCGACCGCGCTCACAGCCGAACAGCTGCTGGGCCTGCTGCGCCCGCTCACCCCGCGCCTCTACTCCATCGCCTCCAGCCAGAGCGAGGTGGAAGAGGAGGTGCACCTGACCGTCGGCGTGGTGCGCTACCCACAGGAAGACGGCACTGTGCGCAGCGGCGCCGCCTCCTCCTACCTGGCGGATCGGCTGGCTGAAGATGCCGAGGTGCGGGTGTTCGTCGAGCACAACGACAACTTCCGCCTGCCGTCAAACCCCGACACCCCCGTCATCATGGTGGGCCCAGGTACCGGCATCGCCCCGTTTCGCGCCTTCCTGCAGGAGCGCGAGGCCCAGGGGGCCGAAGGCAACAACTGGCTGTTCTTCGGCAACCCGCACTTCACCCAGGATTTCCTCTATCAGGTGGAGTGGCAGCGCTATGTGAAGAGCGGGCTGCTCAGCAAGATCTCGCTGGCCTTCAGCCGGGATCAGGCCGAGAAGGTCTACGTACAGCACCGCCTGCGGGAAGCGGGCCAGGAGCTCTACCAGTGGCTGGAAGCAGGCGCTCACTTCTATGTGTGCGGCGATGCCAACCAGATGGCGAAAGATGTGCAGGAAGCCCTGCTGGATGTGATTGCGGAACATGGCCACAAGAGCCGTGAAGAAGCAGAAGAGTATTTGAGCGAATTGCGTCGTGCCAAACGTTATCAAAGGGATGTCTATTGATGAGCAAACAACTGATTCCGGGACCGGTGGAAGGACCGCTGGCCGACAACGAACGTCTGAAACGCGAGAGCGATCATCTGCGCGGTACCATAGCGCAGGATCTCACAGACCCGCTCACCGGTGGCTTCAACGGCGACAACTTCCAGCTGATCCGCTTTCACGGCATGTATCAGCAGGATGACCGCGACATTCGCCCGGAGCGCACCGCCCAGAAGCTGGAGCCGCTGCACAACGTCATGCTGCGCGCCCGCCTGCCCGGCGGCATCATCACCCCGGCCCAGTGGCAGGTGATCGACAAGTTCGCCGAGGAGCACAGTCTGTACGGCAGCATCCGCCTGACCACCCGCCAGACCTTCCAGTTCCACGGGGTGCTCAAGCGCGACATCAAGATGATGCACCAGACCCTCAACAGCACCGGCATCGACAGCATAGCCACCGCCGGCGACGTGAACCGCAACGTGCTCTGCACCAGCAACCCGGTGGAATCCGAGCTGCACCAGGAGGCCTACGAGTGGGCCAAGAAGATCTCCGAACACCTGCTGCCCAAGACCCGCGCCTACGTGGAGATCTGGCTGGACGGCGAGAAGCTGGGGGGTGACGAAGAGCCGATCCTGGGTTCCAACTACCTGCCGCGCAAGTTCAAGACTACGGTGGTGATCCCGCCCCACAACGACGTGGACATCCACGCCAACGATCTCAACTTCGTAGCCATCAGTGATCACGGCAAGCTGGTGGGCTTCAACGTGCTGGTGGGCGGGGGTCTGGCCATGACCCACGGCGACACCAGCACCTACCCGCGCAAGGCGAGCGATTTCGGCTTCGTGCCGCTCTCCCACGTGCTGGAAGTGGCGGCCGCCGTGGTCAGCACCCAGCGCGACTGGGGCAACCGGGTCAACCGCAAGAACGCCAAGACCAAGTACACACTCGAGCGCGTCGGCGTCGAGGCCTTCAAGGCCGAGGTAGAGAGCCGCGCCGGCATCGAGTTCGGGCCGGTACGTCCCTATGAGTTCACCAGCCGTGGCGATCGCTTCGGCTGGGTAGAGGGGATCGACGGCAAGCACCACCTGACCCTGTTTATCGAGAACGGCCGCCTGCTGGACTTCCCGGGCAAGCCCCTCAAGACCGGCATGCTGGAGATCGCCAAGGTACACCAGGGGGATTTCCGTCTCACCGCCAACCAGAACCTGATCATCGCAGGCGTACCTGCCGGCGAGAAGGCCCGCATCGAAGCACTGGCACGCCAGTACGGCCTGCTGGATGACGGCGTGAGCGAGCAGCGCAAGCAGTCCATGGCCTGCGTCGCCCTGCCCACCTGCCCGCTGGCGATGGCCGAGGCCGAACGCATGCTGCCTGCCTTCGTCAGCGACATCGAAGTGCTGCTGGCCAAACACGGTCTGGCCGATGACGCCATCATCTTCCGGGTCACCGGCTGCCCCAACGGCTGCGGCCGCGCCATGCTGGCGGAGGTGGGTCTGGTGGGCAAGGCGCCGGGACGCTACAACCTGCACCTGGGTGGCAACCTCGAGGGGACCCGCATCCCGCGCCTGCACCTGGAGAACATCACGGAGCCGCAGATCCTGGCCGAGCTGGATGCCCTGATCGGTCGCTGGGCCAAGGATCGCAGCGCGGGCGAGTGCTTCGGCGACTTCGTCATCCGCGCCGGCATCATAGCCCCGGTCATCGACTCCGCGAGGGACTTCTATGCAGCCTGATCAGACCGATACAGAGCGGCTGGCGCGCACCGCCGATGGCCGGCTCGACCTCGACGCCCTGCTGGCCTTGAGCCGCGAGGAGCAGGTCGAGGCGCTGGCCCCCCTCAACCGGCAGCTGGATGCCATCAGCGCCCCCGAGCGGGTGCGCTGGGCGCAGGCCAACCTGCCGGGAGAGCACGTGCTGTCATCGAGCTTCGGCATCCAGGCGGCGCTGATGCTGCACCTGGTGAGCCGCGAGCGTGCCGACGTGCCGGTGGTGCTGACCGATACCGGTTATCTCTTCCCCGAGACCTACCGCTTCATCGACGAGCTGACCGAGCGCCTCGCCCTCAACCTCAAAATCTACCGGGCCGAGCTCAGTCCGGCCTGGCAGGAGGCCCGCTTCGGCCTCCTGTGGGAGCAGGGGGTAGAGGGGATCACCCGCTACAACCAGCTCAACAAGGTGGAGCCGATGGACCGCGCCCTGAACGAGCTGGGTGCCCGCACCTGGTTCTCGGGCCTGCGCCGGGAGCAATCCGGCAGCCGGGGCAAGCTGCCGGTGCTGGCCATCCAGCGCGGCCGCTTCAAGTTCCTGCCGGTGATCGACTGGAGCAACAAGGACGTCTTCTACTACTTCAAGGAGTTCGACCTGCCCTACCACCCGCTGTGGGAGCAGGGCTACCTGTCGGTGGGCGACGTGCACACCACCACCAAGTGGGAGCCCGGCATGAGCGAGGAGCAGACCCGCTTCTTCGGCCTCAAGCGCGAATGCGGCCTGCACGAGGAGAACGGCGAGAACGACGGCTCCGGCATCTGAGCCAGAGGGTCCACCCGCACGGCCTCCATAAAAAACGCCCGGCAACTGCCGGGCGTTTTAATTTTCGCAAAAGGGTGGCATTCCACCCCTCATTACTTGGCGGCGGCGCGCGCCTGGGTCAGCCAGTCGTTCACCAGCGCCTCGTGGCCCTTGAGCCAGGCGTCGGCGTGACGCTCCACGTCCGCCGGCTTGTTTTGCCCCTTGTTCATCAGGCCGTTCTGGACGTTGATGTCATTAAGCGGCAGCTTGACGATGGAGAACAGCCTGGCGGCTGCCGGGTTGGCCTCGGCGAACTGCTTGTTGGCGACGATGTGCATGGTGTTGACCGGGAAGCCGTAGTTCTTGCCGTTCGGCAGCCGGGTCTTGGCTGCATCAGGGCCGTCGGCGGGCACCTCCAGCCACACCACATCCTTGCCCGGCACCAGCTCGCTGCTGAGCCAGTAGGGGGTCCAGGTGTAGTAGAGCACCGGCTTGCCGGCCTGGTAACGGGCACGGGTATCGGCGATCAGTGCCGCGTAGTTGCCCTGCTTGTGGGTGACGGTCGGGGTCAGGCCAAACCCGGCCAGATGACGGTTGATCGCCTCTTCGCAGCCCCAGCCCGGGTTGCAGCCCACCAGATCGGCCTTGCCGTCGCCATCGCCGTCAAACAGCGCCGCCAGCTTGGGATCCTTGAGCTGACCCAGGTTGGTGATGCCGTAGCGGGTCGCGGTCTGCTTGTCGATGAGATAGCCCTGGGCGGCCCCGGCCACATAGGTGCCCTCGCGGAAGAACACCTTGTCGCCCCCCGCCTGCTCATACTTGTCGTCCTGCAGCGGTATCCAGTTGAAGGCGAGGAAGGTGCCATCCCCCTGCGCCACCGAGGCGTAGGCCACGTTGTAATCCACCTCCTGGGCCGGCTGGACGTCGTAACCGAGGCGTGCCATCAGCTTGCTCACCAGCAGGGTCTGAAAGCTCTCCTCCGGCAACGAGCTCTGCAGAGGCTGGACGCGCACGCCCTCCCCCGGCAGCTCGGTGCTGGCCATGGCGAGCGGGCCGAGCAGTTGGGAGCTCAACAGCAGGGAACCCAGGGTCAGCGTCTTGGTGATGAGTCTCATGCATTTACTCCTTTGTAATCGATAGACTTGTCGCGGCCAAGCAGGCGCAGCAGCAGGGCGGCGGGGCCACGCTGATACCAGCGGCCGGTACGGCTGCGATCCGGCTGCCCCATCGCCTGGGTCAGGCGGTCGAGCACGATGGCCAGCAGCACGATGCCGAGGCCGCCGATGGAGGCGAGCCCCATGTCGAGCCGGCCGATGCCGCGCAGCACCATCTGGCCGAGGCCCCCCACCGCGATCATGGAGGCGATCACCACCATGGAGAGTGCCAGCATCAGGGTCTGGTTGACCCCGGCCATGATGGTGGGCATGGCGAGCGGCAGCTGTACCTTGAACAGCAGCTGGGAGGGGCTGGCACCGAACGAGTGGGCCGCCTCCACCAGATCGGCGGGCACCTGACGAATGCCCAGCATGGTCAGCCGGATCATCGGCGGCAGCGCGAAGATGACGGTCACCACCACCCCGGGCACGTTGCCGATGCCGAACAGCATGACGATGGGGATGAGGTAGACGAAGGCCGGCGTGGTCTGCATCGCATCCAGCAGCGGCCGGGTCCAGCGCGACAGTCGCTCGCTCCTCGCCAGCAGGATGCCGACCGGCAGCCCTATCAGCACACAGAAGAACAGCGAGGTCAGCACCAGCGACAGGGTCACCATGGCATCTGACCAGGCGCCGATCAGCCCCACCACCACCAGTGAGAACAGGGTTCCCAGCGCCATGCGACCGTTCACCAGTTGCCAGGCGATCAGGGTCAGCAGGCCGATCATCAGGGTGGAGGGCACCGTCTGCAGCAGATGGGTCATGCCGCCCAGCGCCAGCTCCACCGGCGCACGGATCAGCTGAAACACGGGACGCAGATTGTCCACCAGCCAGCCGATGCCGCCCTCGACCCAGCTATCCAGCGGCACCAGCGCCTGCTGGAAGGGATCCAGCCAGTCGACGGCGGCCGCGGTGTCGACCGCCTCGATCTGGTTCTGCCAGTCGGTAGCCTCAGTGTCGGTACTGCCCCAGGGATCGGCAACCTCGGTGGCGGCTGCAGTGGCCCCCCAGGGGTCGACAGCAGCCTCATCGGCACGCAGGGAGGGGCTCGCCAGCAGCACCAGGGCCAGCAGCCCGCTCAGTAAAAAATGGGGATTCATCCGCTTCATGCCGGGGTACTCCTGTCCAGGGTGTTCAGCAGGTTGGCCTTGGAGATGAGGCCCAGGTAAGTGCCATCCTCCTCGACCACGGGCACCTGACAGGGGGCGGCCGCCACCTGGCTGATCAGTTCGTTGAGGGCGGTGTCCGCCAGAATGGGCTGGATGTCTGTCAGCAGCGCCTGCTCCAGGCTGCCTTTGGCCCTGACCGCCTGACCGAGCGACTCCACCGAGACGACCCCGATGAAGCGGCGCCGGCGATCCACCACATAACCGAACTCCCGCTCCTGCTCCTTGAGCTGGCGCAGGGCGTTGCCCGGCCCGTCGGTGGTGTGCTTCTTGATGAGCGGCATCTGCTTGCGGCTGGCCACGTCGCGGGCGCTGAACACGTTGGCCAGATCCACCCCGCGAAAGAAGGCGCGCACATAGTCGTTGGCGGGCTGGTTGAGGATCTCGTCCGGGGTGCCGACCTGCACCAGCTGGCCGTCCTGCATGATGGCGATGCGATCGCCGATGCGCATCGCCTCGTCCAGATCGTGGGAGATGAAGACGATGGTGCGCTGCTGGCTGGCCTGCAGCTTGAGCAGCTCGTCCTGCATCTCGGTGCGGATCAGCGGATCCAGCGCGGAGAAAGCCTCGTCCATCAGCAGGATGTCGGGGTCGTTGGCAAGCGCGCGGGCCAGGCCGACCCGCTGCTTCATCCCGCCGGAGAGGGCATCGGGGAAAGCATCGATCCACTGACCCAAACCCACCTGATGGAGCGCCTGACGGGCGCTCTGCTGGCGCTCCGCCAGCGGCACACCGGCCAGCTCCAGCCCGAAGGCGGTGTTTTCCAGCACGCTCAGGTGCGGCATCAGGGCGAAGGACTGGAATACCATACTGATCTTCTTGCGGCGTACCTGACGCAGCTCGCTGTCGGAGATGGCGGCGATGTCCTCGCCATCGATCAGCACCTGGCCGCGGGTCGGCTCGATCAGCCGGTTGAAGAGACGCACCAGGGTGGACTTGCCCGAGCCGGAGAGGCCCATCACCACGAAGATCTCCCCTTCGTCGATGGCCAGATTGACATCCTGGACCCCCAGGGTCTGCCCGGTTTTTTGCAGGATGCTGGCGCGGTCATGCCCTTTCGCCAGCAATTTGAACGCTTTTTCCGGCTGATCGCCGAAGATTTTGTAGAGTGATTTAACCTCGAGTTTGACTGTCATATTGTCCTTTTTTCTTGGCCGACGACTTGCCTGGCAAACCATCGAACGTGAGCCAATTACTTTTAACACTAAGTAATTTTCAGCCAAAACAAAAGAACCAAAAGAGTCCGCACAAAAAAAGAAAATCATAATTATTTGATTTTTAAGGATTATTTAACACCATAAAAATTCATCAAAAGATGGTGCAAGACTCTATATCAGGCCATGAAATGCAAACAAATTCAATCTAAACACCTGAACGATTGAGAAAGAAAGCCGGTAAAAGGCCAAGAAGATGCGCCAGACAAGGAAGGAATCGCGCGTATCTGCCAAGGGCAACAAAATAATTAGACAGCTAATGAATTTTTAGTTCCATTTTAGGAAAGAACAGAGAGGGCGCAGGTCAATCGATACCCTGATCAACGCCGCCATTCATCCCTAACGAGGCAGCTACGGGCAACAAAAAGGCCCCTTGTGCAGCACAAGGGGCCTTTTATCTGCCAGAGCGGTAACGTCGCCCGTCAGCGCCGCTGCCAAGTCTCGAAACAGTAGGAGTGGGGATTCTTCTCGTCGGGCTGATGTGACTCGCGCTCGATACACGACCAGTCGCCCTCGTCAAAGGCCGGGAAGCGGGTATCCCCCCCCACCGCCAGATCGATACGGGTCAGATAGAGCCTGTCGGCCCGTGGCAGCAGCTGACCGTAGAGATGACCGCCGCCGATCACCATCAGCTCGGCCACGTCGTTGCCAGCCAGCAGCGCCAGCGCCGCCTCCACCGAATCGATGACCTCCACGCCGTCGGCCCGGTAGTCGGGGTTGCGGCTGATCACCAGATTGCGGCGGCCAGGCAGCGGCCGCCCGATGGATTCAAAAGTCTTGCGCCCCATCAGCACCGGCTTGCCCAGGGTCACCCGCTTGAAGTGGGCCAGATCCGCCGGCAGGTGCCAGGGCATCTGGTTGTCCAGCCCTATCACCCGATCGTGGGCCATGGCGGCAATCATGGAAATCATCATGGGGTCAACCTCTCGAACCGTCGGTCAGATAATGGGGCGGTTACGGTACACGACCAGAGAGGGGATCGCCAAACCGAAACTGAGAGCTCCCACGATAAACAACGCCTTGAGGCCGTTCTCCACCGCGCTCTGGATAAGCTCCATGGTCACTCCGGAGATATTGAGCTCCACCACCGCGATCATCGCCTTGAACGCATAGCTGCCCGGGATCATGGGGATGATGGAGGCGACGCTGAACACCGGGCGCGGCGCCAGCAGCCGGCGCGACCAGTAGACGCAGACAAAGCCGACCGTGGTCGCCGCCGCCAGGGTGGCCCACTCGATGGGCATGCCCTGATGGATCAGCAGGGTGCGCAGGCTGTGAGCCAGCGCGCCGCCCATGGCGCAGTACTTCAACATCCGTGGCGGCACGTTGAACAGCATGGCAAACCCCACCGCCGGAATGGCCGACCAGAAGGCATCCTTGGCCAGCAGCCAGATGAAATCCATCATACCTTCCACCCCCAGATGCCGGTCACCGACATGGCGAGAATAATCCCTATCGCCGCACTGATGGTCAGCAGGGTCGCCGTGCCCCAGCGGGCCAGCCCCATGTTGAAGTAACCCTTCACCATGTCGGAGACCGCATTGATGAGCGGAAAGCCCGGCACCAGCAGCAGTACGCTGGCCGCCATGGCGAGATAGGGCTGCGCCCCCCAGTTGAAGAAGGTGGCGCTGGAGGCGAGCAGGGTGGCGATGAAACCGGTGGCGGCAAAGTTGATGAGGGGGCTGTGGTGATGGCGGGCGATCAGCTGGCGTACCCGCATGGCGACCGAGGCCGAGAAGCAGGTCACCAGGAAGATGGGCCAGTCACCGCCGAACAGCAGGCTGAAGGCGCCGCAGGAGAGCCCCACCATGGGTACCACCAGCCAGGGGTGATAGTGAAACGGCACTATGGCATCGAGCCGCTGACGCACTTCCCGCGCGCCGATCAGCTCCTTCTCCGCCATGATGCAGATGCGCTGGATCTCGCACACCACCTGCATGTTGATGCCATGCTCGCGCACCCGCCGGGTGGTGGTGACGCAACTGCCCTGATAGAGGCTGGTGAGCACGATGGCGCTGGAGGAGATGGCCATCTCGACGCTCTCCAGCCCGAGCGCCATGCCGAGCCGGACCGTGGTCTGCTCGATGATGCGACTCTCGGCGCCGAACTGGGCCAGCATCTGGCCCACCTTGACGATAATGCGGGTGATTTCCGTCTGCTGCTCCCGCGACAGCACCCGTCTTGGTGTAATACTTCTCATAATCCCTTCGAGTCGTAGCAAATTAAAAAAGTCTCGCCATATTAGCCTAACAATCGGCGCCATACATCTACACATATCACGCCAATAACCAAACTCAAATAAAATAAAAGGCGACACAAAAATACATCAAATGGATTACAAATCACGCCAAACTATACAACGTTGGTCAGCCGGCCTCACCCGGCAACCGCGCAGAATAACGGGGATATATTTCAATAATGACTCGGGAATAATATTATTTTTTCTTGCGGTAATAATTGCTGAAATAGAGGACATTGTTCTCCCTATATTCCAGCAATGGTTCAGCATAATCAGGATCATTGAGATGAACCATTTCACAACGCATAGAATAAAAGGAGTCGTGCATCATGGCGGCAATCCGGATGCAACTGTCCAGGTTGTTTTTGGCCAGCTGACGCTGACAGTCGATGCGAAATTGCAGGCCGCGCAGACGCATTTGCTGCTGCGGGCTGACCCGGTCGATCAGCCCCTCAATCTGCTGCTGCAGCAACTCGTCGAGCCGCTCGGGCTCCGCCACCGCCAACCGTTTCAAGGTATCAAAATCAGGCAACTCCATATGCCCTCCCGCGGCCAGCCGCTGCATGGTGATACTCAAACAACAACAATCGGTTCATATTTTCACCAATCGCATATGGAGTTATATAAGCCGAACCCCGCCGCGGTTCAATCCGCCGGGCCTGCTTTCCCCTCCTCTTGCGCCAAAAGATGACGGCGCGGCGGGAACCCAGACGGGTTATTCGTTATGGATCAACCGATTATTCCTGAATATCGATGGCGGGTTCGTTTATACATTTTTGGCACGGCAATATGCCGATGTTATGTCTTATTGAAAGGAGGCTGCCAATATGGTTTGCCATTTGACGCTCGCCTTCGCGCCACCATCCGGCTGGTTTAACATATCTTGCTGATTATGTTATTTTATTTGCCACTTATAGCAGCAACCAAGAGCAGACCATGAGCAAGGCAAGAATCGGTATCGTCACCGTCAGCGATCGCGCCAGTGCAGGCATCTACGAAGACCTGTCCGGCAAGGCCATCATCGACACGCTGAACGCATATTTGACCTCGGCGTGGGAGCCCGTCTATCAGGTGATCCCCGATGAACAGGAGCAGATCGAAGCGACCCTGATCCGGCTGGCGGACCAGGAGCAGTGCAGCCTCATCGTTACCACCGGCGGCACCGGGCCGGCCAAGCGGGACGTCACCCCGGAGGCCACCGAGGCGGTGTGCGATCGCATGATGCCGGGCTTTGGCGAGCTGATGCGGGCCGAATCCCTCAAGTTCGTGCCGACCGCCATCCTGTCGCGCCAGACCGCCGGCTTGCGCGGCAGCTCGCTCATCGTCAACCTGCCGGGCAAGCCCAAATCGATCCGCGAGTGCCTGGATGCGGTCTTCCCCGCCATCCCCTACTGCATCGATTTAATGGAAGGTCCCTATCTCGAGTGTGACGAGACCGTCATCAAGCCGTTCCGCCCGAAGAAATAAGGGCTGACTGGACGGGGGATTTGAACCCCCGTCCAACATTTATTTGCGGCCGTATACCTTGACCCCGGCCTTGCTCCCTTCCGAATTGCCGTACACCTCGATCCGCTTGATGCAGAGCCGGCTGCCGAGGGATTTCCACCCCGACTCCTGATCCTCTTTCAGATCCTTGTCGAAATAGAGGGTCTTGCTGCGATCGTTGCCATAAAACACCTTGACCCGCTCCAGGGTCAATTCCCGCCCTGCCTTGACCATGATCGATTTGGTCGGCCGGCAGGCGAGCATGGGAATGATGGCGGGATGATCGCCGACCCCGAGCAGAATGGTCTTGCCCAGCCGAAATTCATCATCAGCCATGGCGGGAGCGGCCAGCGCCCAAAACAAGCTGGATAACAGAACGCCCTGCAGGACACGCAGCCGCGCGGCGGCACAAGAAAAACCAGATAACAAAGACATGATGCCTCCCGAAAAAAACGGGGGGCATATTAATTCATCAAGGCTAAACCCAGCCTGTACCGGCGCCCTGCCTGGCAGGGCACCGACACTCAGGACCAGCGTTTGAAGATGAGGGAGGTGTTGATGCCGCCGAAGGCGAAGTTGTTGGACATCAGGTACTCCACCGCCAGCGTGCGGCCGCTGCCCACCACGTGATCGAGCGGGGCGCAGGCCGGGTCCGGTTCGGTCAGGTTGATGGTGGGGGCAAACCACCCCTCCTGCATCATCTCCAGCGCCAGCCAGGCCTCGATGGCGCCGCAGGCCCCCAGGGTGTGGCCAAAGTAGCTCTTGAGCGACGAGATGGGGGTACGGTCGCCGAAGATGGCGGCGGTGGCGTGGCTCTCGGCGATGTCGCCACGCTCGGTGGCGGTGCCGTGGGCGCTGATGTAGCCGATGTCGGCGGCCTTGAGCCCGGCCTGGGCCAGCGCCATCTCCATGCACAGCTGCATGGTCTCCTGCTGGGGCTGAGTCACGTGGGCGGCATCGCAGTTGGTGGCAAAGCCCACCAGCTCGGCGAGGATGGTGGCGCCGCGCGACTGCGCATGCTCCAGCTCCTCCAGCACCAGGGTGCCGGCCCCCTCGCCTATCACCAGTCCGTCCCGCTGCCGGTCAAACGGACGCGGCGCCAGCTCGGGGTTGTCGTTCATCTGACTGGTGGCAAACAGGGTGTCGAACACCACGGCCTCCGACGGGCAGAGCTCCTCCGCCCCGCCGGCCACCATCAGGGTCTGGTAGCCGTGCTTGATCGCCTCATAGGCGTAGCCGATGCCCTGGCTGCCGGAGGTGCAAGCGCTGGAGGTGGGAATGACCCGCCCGCGCAGGCCGAAGAACAGCCCGGTGTTGACCGCCGCCGTGTGCGGCATCATCTGCACATAGGTGGTGGCCGTGATGCTGGCGGTGCTCTTGTCGTTGAGCATGACCCCGAAGGCGCGGATGGGGTCCGTGCTGCCGGTAGAGGAGCCGTAGGCGATGCCGGTGCGCCCGTCGGTGAGCGCCGGGTTGTCCAGCAGCCCCGCCTGCGCCAGCGCCAGCTCGGTAGCGACGGTCGCCAGCTGGGACACCCGCCCCATGGCGCGGGTCTTCTTGCGCGGATAGTGGGCCGGCAGCGTGAAGTCCGGGATGGGGGCCGCCAGCCGGGTGTTGAGGCCGTCGTAGATGGCCCACTCCGGCATGTTCACCACGGCGTTGCGCCCCGCCTGCAGGCGAGCCCGCACGCTCGGCCAATCCTGCCCGAAGGCCGTCACCCCGGCCATGCCGGTCACCACGACCTGCTTCATACCATGCCTCCGTTGATGGAGATGACCTGACGCGTGACATAGCCGGCGATGTCGGACATCAGGTAGGAGACCAACCCGGCCACCTCATCGGCCTGCCCCATCCGCTTGAGCGGGATCAGCTTCAGCGCCTCCGCCTTCACCTCTTCGTCCACCATGCCGGTGTCGATGAGGCCGGGGGCCACACAGTTGACCGTGATCTTGCGCTTGGCAAGCTCGAGGGCCAGCGCCTTGGTGGCGCCCATGATGCCCGCCTTGGCGGCGCTGTAGTTGACCTGGCCCCGGTTGCCCATCAGCCCGGACACCGAGGAGATGGTCACGATGCGCCCGCCCCGGCGCAGGCCGATCATCGGCATGATGCAGGGCTTGAGCAGGTTGTAGAAGCCATCCAGGTTGGTGTGCAGCACCCCGTCCCACTCCTCGTCGGTGAGGGCGGGGAAGGCACCGTCACGGATGATGCCGGCGTTGCAGACCACGCCGTAATAGGCGCCGTGCTCGGCCATGTCGGCCTCCAGTTGCGCGCGGCAGCCCTGCCGATCGGCGATGTCGAACTGGAGCAGGCGCCCCTGCCCACCGGCCGCCTGCAGGCTGGCCAGAGTGGCTTCGGCCCCGGCCCGATCGCTGTGGTAGTGCACCACGATGGAAAAACCGTCGGCCGCCAGCTTGAGGGCGATGGCGCGGCCTATCCCCTTGCTGGCGCCCGTGACCAATACGCTAGAGATCATGAAGCTTCCTCAGGCTAACAAATCGGACAATTCGCCGGGGCTCGGCTGGTAGGTGGAGAGACGCGCCTGGGCGCACTCCTCCCCCGCCAGCAGGATCCGGCAATCAAAACTGGCCATGCCACCGTCTTGCAACAGGCAGCACGCCTCGATGGTGAGCAGGCTACCGGCCGCAAAGGCGGGGCGCAGGCAGCGATACTTGCGACTGCCGAGCAGCATGCCGATGCGCACCGGCTCACCGCGCAGCCGCCCCTGCATGCCGGCCCAGGCGGCGATGGTCTGGGCCATCAGCTCGATGCCGACCCAGCCGGGCAGGTTGCCCTCGCCATCCAGCAGCAAGGCATGGCGAGCACCGATGCGGGTCTCGCAGCGCGCCTGCTGGGCATCCGCCGCGCAGAGCCGATCCAGCAGCAGCATGGGGGCCTGATGGGGCAACAGGGTCTCGATGGCGGGCAGTGAACTTGGCTCATTCATGGTGAACGCTCCCAAACAGCAGGCTGACATTGTTGCCACCGAAGGCAAAGGAGTTGGAGAGCACCCGGGGCGCCGCAAGCGGCACCTCGCCGCTCACCAGCCGGATGGGCGCCAGCGCCGGACCCGGCGTCATCACCCGCTGGGGTGGCAGCGGCAGGGCGCGCTCCAGCAACAGGCAGGCGAGCGCCGCCTCGATGGCCCCCGCCGCCCCCAGGGCATGACCGGTGAGCGGCTTGGTGGAGCTGCAGGGCACCTCGGCACCAAACAGCCGATGCACCGCCTGGCTCTCCATGGCGTCGTTGAGGCGGGTGGCGGTGCCGTGCAGGTTGACGTAACCCACCTGCGCCGGCGTCAGGCCCGCCTGGGCCAGCGCCATCTGCATCGCCGCCTCGGCGCCGATACCGTCTGGATGGGGCGCCGAGATATGCCAGGCATCGGACGATTCCCCCGCCCCCAGCAGCGCCAGCGGCGCAGGCGTGCGGCTCAGCAGAAACAGCGCCGCCCCCTCGCCGATGTTGATCCCCTGGCGCGCCTCATCAAACGGCTGGCAGCGCGCACAGCTGAGGGACTCCAGGCTGTCAAAGCCGTTGAGAGTGAGCCCGCACAAACTGTCGGCGCCGCCCACCAGCACGGCGTCCACCAGCCCGGCCGCCAGCAATCGCTGGCCACTGATGAAGGCGCGCGCGCTGGAGGAGCAGGCGGTGGAGATAGTCCAGGCCGGCCCGGTCAGGCCGAGGTGGCGAGCCAGAAATTCGGACGGCGAGCCCAGCTCCTGCTGGCGATAGTCAAAGGCGGGCGGCACGGCCTCCCCGCGCCGGGCAGCCGCCACCGCCAGCTCGGCCTCGCCGATCCCGGCGGTGCTGGTGCCAAGCACCAGCCCCACCCGCGCGGGGCCATGGGCCGCCAACGCCTCGTCGAGAGCAGGCCGCACCTGGGCCAGCGCCGCCAGCAGCAGCTGGTTGTTGCGCGAAGCATAAGGAGCCAGCGCCGTCGGTATGGCCGGCAACTCGCCCTCCACTCGCCCCACCGGGGTCTGGCGGCCATCCAGCAGCGGCGCCCGGTGGCGATCCAGCGGGCTCACGCCCGACTGCTGCCAGGCCAGCAGCGCCTCGGCGCTGGCATCGCGCCCCATCCCCAATGCCGAGACGAGGCCGTAGGCGGCGATATAACAGCTCATTGGCTCAGGGTCTCCAGTTGCAGGCGATAGTGGAATACGTGCTGCTGCAGGCCGACTGGCTCGCGCACGCCGTCGACGTCGCGGTAGCGGATTTCGGTCACCAAAGTGCCGTCGGGGGCGCGCAGTCGGCGCAGCGGCCCTTCGTCGCGCAGCGTCCAGCCCGGTGGCAGCTGCGACTGCCAGCTGGCGAGCGGCCAGTAGCAGAGCATCACGTCCGCCAGCACCTGGCTCACCGGCGGCATGCCGGTGGTGAGCAGCGGGCTGAGCTGCCGAGTTGAAATCCCCTGCTGGTCATAGCGCACCAGGAACAGCCGCACCCCGCTCGGGGTCAGCCCCACCAGGGTCAGCTGGCGGCCGTCAGCCTCCAGCACCGTCATCAGCTGGTGAGTGCTCTCCCCCACGCTGGCGGTCAGCAGTTGCTGGCGATAGAAAGGGGCGGCCAGCACGGGGGCCGGCAGCGTCATGATGGTCCCCTTGTCGAGATAGGCGGTGGGGGTCGGCTGGCTGCTGCAGCCTGCCAGCAAGAGGATGATAAAGGCGAACAGTGGTCTCATGGTTGCTCCTGCTCCCGGTGGCCCCGCACCGGCGGGGTACATGCCGGTTTGTTCAATCCCTGTTTATCCAGCACCAGAGGCGACAGCAGGAAGGCGGTAAAGATACCGCCGCTCAGCACCAGACCAAAGCCCGCGATGGCAGAGGTGTGGCTCAGCGCCAACAAACCGAACGAGAGCTGGGTGGTCAGGTTGGCCAGCAGGATGGCGAACATGGTCGAACGCTGGCGCAAAGGATCCCCGCCGCTATAGGCGAAGAAGAGGCTGTAGTCGATGCCGATGCCGAAGATGAGGCTCATGGCCAGCACCCCGAACAGGGTGAGCGGCTGGCCGCAGGCGGCCAGCAGGGCCAGCCCGGACCCCAGCGAGAACCCGCTGATCAGCAGGATCCGCCCCCCCTTGCGCCAGCCGAAGCGGGCCCACAGCAGCCCCCCCACCAGGGCGATCGCCACCAGCAGCAGTTCGGTCAGCTTGACCCGGTAGTGGGCGAACAGCTGGCTCCACTGATTGCGCGGATCCTGCCAGAACACCCCCTCCTGCCCCTCGGCCAGGGCCGCCACGGCGGCCGCATCGGTCACGCCGTTGACCGGCAGCCAGAGCGCCACCCGGCCATCGGCCATGGTATGCCACAGCAGCCGGCTGCCCTCGCTGACCGGGCTGGCCAGCCACTGCTGCGGGGTCAGAGGGTGCAAGGGACGAGGCTCGGCCTGGACCGGCACCCCGGCCTGGTTGAGCCGCGTCACCACCTCCGGCAACAGGCCCGTGAGGGCGGCGTGATCCGCCTGCTGCTGCGCCAGCGAGGGCAGCCACTGGGCCAGTGACACGAAGCCCGTCAGCTGCCCCTCTGCCTTGGCCTCGGCCAGTTTGCGGCTCATGGCCTCGAGCCGTTGCAACGCCGTTTCACCGTCGGCCGCCGTCACCAGGAAGCCGGTCATGCCCCCCTGCTGGCCGGTGAGGCGCTGGATCTGCCGCTCCTGCGCCTGCAGCTCGACGGGCAGCGGTTGCAGGCGGGCGATGTCGTCATCGACGGCCAGCCGGCTCAAGCCCGTGCCGATCAGGGTCAGCCAGAGCAGGGGCACGCCCCAGCGCAAGAGACGCCACTCGCGCCACCATGTGAGCCAGAGCGCCATCGGCACCAGCACGCGCGCCTCCCGCTGGGGCAACTCCCCGAGCCAGAGCGGGTACAGGCAGAGCACGGTAATGAATGACGCAGTCAGCCCCACCAGGGCGCACAGGGCCATCTGCTGCAGGCCGGGGAAGGGGGCGAGCCAGAGCAGGCCATAGCCGACCAGGGTGGCGAACAGCGCCATCGACAGGCTGGGCAGCAGGCGGGCACGGGTCTGGTGCGGACTCTCCTGCCGGCCATGCAGGCGCCGCTCGGTCAGGAAGTGGATCCCGTAATCTATGATGCCGACCAGGCTGGAGCTGATCACCAGGGTGAACATGTGCACCTCGCCAAACCACAGCAGCACCGCCAATACCCCCCAGGCGAGGCCGACAGCGATGGGCAGCAGGGAGATCCAGAGCGCCCGCAACGAGCGAAACGCCAGCCACATCAGCAGCAAGACCCCGACCGTGGAGCCGAGCCCTATGGTGGAGATGTCCTGCTGGGCCAGCTCGCTGGCATGCTGGCTGTAGAAGAGGGTGCCACGGCGCAGCAGCTCCACGCCCGGAAACTCGGCCTTGAGGTGTTGCTCCGCCTCGTTGAGCCGGCTCAGCAGCTCGCTGTTGCGGGCAAGGTCGAAGGCCGACAAGTCCAGCTCGGCGCGCAGCAGGTACCACTGCCGCCCGCCCTCGTCCCGGCTGCTCAGCCAGCCGTGGTCGAGGCGCAGGGGGCTGGCCATCTGCCCCTGCACCGCGGCCCGGGTCAGCAGCAGGGGATCGGCCTGCCACTCGGTGCGGGAGACGCCGCCAAAGGGGCTGTAGATCTGGCCGAGCACCCACTGGCTCCAGACCTCTGGCCCTGCGGCCAACCGCGCCCGGCTGCCCTCGTCGAGGCGCTGCCAGCCATAGTCATAGATGAAGCCTTGCCAGGCGGAGGCCAGCTCCGGCTGGGCGGCGCGCACCGCGCTGAGCTCGGGCAGGGACTGCAGGTCTTTTGCCCACGCCTGCGCCGCGGCCAGCCCATCCTGCCCCGCCGGCAGGCTCAGCATCCAGACAAGCTGCCTGTCGACCTGGCGCAGCAAGCCCTCACGCAGAGCGGGATCCAGCGCGGAGCGCTCCTCGTGGGGCAGCAGATCCATCAGGCTGGTGTTGATGCGGCTGTGGGAGAGTTGCCAGCCGAGCAGCGCCAACACCAACGCGCTGAGCAGCAGCCAGAGCCAGGAGAGCCAGCGCCAGGTGGTTTCAGCTTGCAGCAAGAGGGGCTCTCCTCGTCCCGGGGGCGCCGCGCTGGCGCGTCATCGTGCTAGTGAGCAGCAAAGCGGGCCTGCTCCTCAGGGGTCAGCGGCAGGGCGCGATCCCGCCAGGCGGTGAAGCGGATGCGGGTGCTGTCACCCTGCTTGTCGGCGATGAGCAGCTGATCCAGCTGCCCCTGCCCGCTCAGGGTGAGGCTGGCAAACACCTTGTCGAGCGGTGCCATGGTCGGCACCAGCACCAGCTGCCAGCCCGCCTCCGTGCTGTGAAAATCGATGCTGAAGTAGCGGCTCAGGGTCGCCTCGTCCGAGCCGAACAGCGCCAGCAGCATCTGGCTGAACTCCAGCAGCTGGGGGTTGTCGATGACGGTGGCGGGCTGGCCCGCCATCTGCTGCACCATGCGCGTCGGCGTCAGGACAAGGGTCAGCGGAAAGGGTTTCTGCTGCTGCCACCAGAGCCCCTGATCGCGCACCAGCAGCAGCTCGCCGGACGCTTTGAGCGGCTGGCTCAACCCCGCCACCTGCTTCTCCTGCTCGAAACGGGCCTGCTTGGCCTCGTTCAGGGCGAGCAACTGCTGCACCTCGGCCCGGCTCAGGGGCGCCGCCTGCAGCGGCCATGTCAGCAGCAGGAGCAGACCGGCCAGCAGCGGCCTTGTCAGCCGGCTCATTGGCTCACCCCCAGCTTGTCCAGCAGCACCTGGGGCGAAGCCAGGCACATCTCGCCGCTCGCCTTGCTCACCGCCACCTGGATGCTGTAACCCTTGCTGGTGCGGGTGCCGCTCGCGGCGTCGCTCAGCAGGTAGTCGATCTTCAGGCGGTTCTGGTACTCGGTCAGGGTGGCGCGCACCCGCACCCGCTGGCCGAAGCGCAGCGGCGCCAGGTACTTCATCCGGGTGTCGATGATGGGCCAGAGGTAGCCGGAGGCCTCCATCTGCGGGTAGTTGTAATCGATGAGATCGAGCAGGGTGCAGCGGGCCAGCTCGATGTAGCGAAAGTAGTGGCCGTGCCAGGCCACTGCCATCATGTCCACGTCGTGGAACGGAATGGTCACCTCGATCTCGGCGCTGACCTGCCAGGGTTCAGGCGTAGTCTGAATACGGCTCATAGTGAAGAGTCCTGATAGAGGGGATAGTGACGCTGACGAATGCGGGCGATCAGCGCCCTCAGCTCGGGCTCGAGCCCCCGATCTTCCAGCAGCGGGGCAAACTCGGCCCGCACCTGCGCGACCATGGCGGCCAGCGCCGTGCCAAGCGGACGGGTGAAGGGGGTGGGCCGGGCCAGGCGCAGCTCCACACCCTGCACCGCCGCCAGCAGGCAGGCGGCCGCCACCTGTTCGGTCAGGGTCAGCACCCGCAGCGCATCGCGCGCCGCTATGGTACCCATGCTCACCTTGTCCTGGTTGTGGCACTCGGTGGAGCGGGAGAAGACGCTGGCGGGCATGGTCTGCTTGAGCGCCTCCGCAGTCCAGGCCGAGACACCGATCTGCACCGCCTTGAAGCCGTGGTTGATCATCTGCCGCTCCTCTGGCGCGCCGGAGAGGTTGCTCGGCAGGCCGCCGTTGAACTTGCTGTCCACCAGCTGTGCCAGCTGGCGATCCAGCAGGTCCGCCAGGTTGGCGACGGCCGCCTTCATGCTGTCCATCACCATGGCGATGTGGCCACCGTAGAAGTGGCCGCCGTGCATCACGTGCTCCCCCTCCCCGTCGATCAGCGGGTTGTCGTTGGCGCTGTTGAGCTCGTTTTCGATGAGCTGGCGCCACCAGGGCAGGCTGTCGGCCACCACCCCGATGACGTGGGGGGCGCAGCGCAACGAGTATCTGTCCTGCAGCCGATCGCTGTGGCGCGGCAGCTCGCCGGCCACCAGATCTTCCCTCAGCCAGGCCGCGATGCCCTGCATGCCGGGGTGCGGCTTGGCGGCAAACAGCCGCTCGTCAAAGTGGAAGGCGTTGCCCCCCATGGCGACGCTCACCAGGGCGGTGATCCGGGTCGCCAGCCGCATCAGGTAGTCGGTGCGGGCATAGGCGAGGCAGGCCAGCGCCGTCATCACCGAGGTGCCGTTCATCAGCGCCAGCCCCTCTTTCGGCCGCAGGGTCAGGGGGGTGACCCCCAGCTCCCGATAGACCTCGGTGGCGGGGCGCAGCACACCATCATGATGAAGCTCGCGCTCCCCCACCAGCACGGCGGCGACGTAGGAGAGCGGCGTCAGATCGCCGCTGGCGCCCACCGACCCCTCTTCCGGAATGCGCGGCACCAGATCCTGCTCCAGCAGCCAGCAGAGCCGCTCGAGCAAGGCCGGGCTGACCCCGGAGACCCCTTGCGCCAGCGAGCAGAGCCGGGTCGCCAGCACGGCGCGGGCAGCATCGAGCTCGAGATCCGCCCCCAGCCCGCAGCCATGAAAGCGGGTCAGGTGCAGCGGCAGCTCGGGCACCAGCTCGGTTGGCACCGGCCGGGTCACCGAATCGCCATAGCCTGTGGTCACCCCGTAGATCACCCCCTCTTCGGCCAGCAGCCGATCGAGAAAGTCAGCGCCCCGCTGGATGCGGGCCATGAAGGCGGGATCCGGATTCAGTGCGGGGGTGGCGCGCCCTTCGGCCAGCGCCACCACGTCCTCTATGGTCAGCGGCTCGGCGCCGAAGGTGACCCGTCTCATCTCACTCTTGTTCATCGGTCAGCTGCCAGAAATCAAAAAAGTTGAACCAGTCCAGCGGGGCCTGCAGGCAGTGATGCTGCAGGCGATCGGCATAGGCCTGCACCCGGGACGCAAGAATCTGTTGGCGCCCCTGCCGTGGCAGGGGTTGGCCGTCGGCAAAGGGCTCGAAATGTACCCGAAAGCGGCCCTGCTCCTTGAGGCCGAACATCAGGTAAACCGGGCAGTCCAGCACGCTGCTGAGCACGAAGGGCCCGAGCGGAAAGGGCGCCGGCGCGCCGAGAAAATCGGCCCAGATCACCCGCTTCTCCCGGGTCACCGAGGTGCGATCGCCGACGATCACCACCCACTCCCCCCGCTCCAGCTTCTCCTTGAGCAGGATAGCGGTATCGGCCCCCAGCTCCTGCACCTGGATGAGATTAAGGTGCGAATCCGGGTTGATCTGTTTGAGCAGGGCGTTGAAGCGGGCCGCGTGGCGGGTGAATACCAGCGCATTGATGCGCAGCCCCTGCTTGCGGCTGCCCAGGGCGCGGCACAGCTCCAGATCGCCGAGGTGGGAGCCCAGCAGCAGAACCCCCTGACCGCTGTTGATGGCCGCTTGGTAATGCTCCGCTCCCACCAGTTCCACCTCTTGCTCGGTGATGTCGCCGCGCCAGCCCGCCAGCTTGTCGAGCGCCGCCTCGCCAAAGCGCAGGAAGTGGCGAAAGCTCGATCTTGGCTCGGCGGGCAGCGCCACACCGCTCGCATTGGCGAAGGACTCTAGGCGGGTCAGATAGGCTTGGGATGCCTGGCGCTGGGCGCGACCAGTCAGCCAGAAGTAGCCGATGACCGGGTAGAGCAGCAGGGAGAAGCCACGCCGCCCCAGCAGGCGATAGCTGGTCAGCATGATCTGCATGCCGAGCAGGGATCCCCGCTCCGGGGTGCGTGACCAGTGGGTGCGCCGCTCGCGCCACAGCTGCGCCGCCCTGGCGCCGAGGCGGCGGGGCCAGCGGCCGAGGCGCAGCAGCTGATCCCACAGCAGGCGGCACACCAGCCGGGTGTGCATCCAGGAGATGTCGCGGTTGTCGCGCCAGAGCTGGAAGTGGGAGCTGCCATCGGCGGGATAGATGACCCGGGTCGGCACGAAGCGCACCGCCACCCCGGCCCAGTAGAGGCGCACCATCACCTCGGTGTCAAAATCCATCCGCCGGCCGAGCGCCACCCGTTCGAGCAGCGCGCAGGTGGCCGCCAGCGGATAGACCCGAAAGCCGCACATGCTGTCCTTGATGGCGAACGACAGCGTCTCAATCCAGACCCAGACATGGGTGATGTAGCGGCCGTAGAGGCGCCCCTTGGGCACGGAATCATCGTAGAGCGGGCGGCCGGAGACAAGCGCCGCCGGGTGCTGGTCTGCCTCGGCCAGCAGGGCCGGAATGTCCGCCAGATCGTGCTGGCCGTCGGCATCCACCTGCAGGGCATGGCTGAAGCCCAGTGCATGGGCGCGGCGCAGCCCCGTCATCACGGCGCCACCCTTGCCCTGGTTGTGGGGGTGGCGCAGCAGGGTGACCCAGGGGTAACGCGCAGCCAGCGCAGCCAGCTCGGCGGCGGCGACGGGCTCGCTGCCATCGTCGATCAGCAGGCAGGGCAGCCCGTATTCGGCCAGCCGTGCCAGCACGGCGGCCAGCGGGCCGGCATGGTTGTAACAGGGGATGAGAATGCAGGGGGTCATGGGATCAGTCGCACCCGGCCGCTGCTCGCCGGCTCATCGCCGAGCAGATAATGAAAGAGGAGCTGGCCCTTGTCTGCCTGCCACTGCAGGTTCAGGCTGCACTCGGCCCCGGGGCGCAGGGGGCGCTGGAACTTGAGCTGATCCACCCCGTGAAACGGCTGCGCCAGCTTGAGCAGGCTGGCGGCATAGTGCATCACCCAGTGGATCTGGGTCACCCCGGGCAGCAGGGGCGCACCGGGGAAATGGCCTGTAAACCAGGGCAAATCGGGATCGAGCCGCAGTTGCAGGCACACTCCGTCGGCCAGCGTCTCGCAGGCCAGCACGGTGGGCAAGGTGTTCGCTGGCAAAGAATCAACCGAGAGGCTCATCGAACAGCTCCTTGAGTTGTGGCCAGGGGCGCTTGCCCTGGGCGTTGACGGGCATCTGTTCGACCCGGCGCACGCTGCGCGGCAGGGCGACCGGCTCGAGCCAGGGTCTCAGTTGCTGGCGCAGGGCCAGCAGGAAACGCCCGGGCCCGAGCTCAGCCCAGCGGGCGGCACCCAATTCGCTCAGCACCAGCACGGCGCCGAGGATCTGGCGCTGACCCTGCTGCAGCGGCAGCACGGCGGCTGCCTCCACCTCCGCCAGCCCCTGCAGGCGCGCCTCCACCTCGTCGAGGGAGATGCGCTTCTCCTCCAGCTTGACCACCCGATCCTGGCGGCCCAGCAGCTCGAAACCGCCCTCGTGCAAGGCGATGCGATCGGCGCAGACGAGCCACTCCCCCGTCGGCAGAAAGGGGGAGCGCAGCAGCAGGCCCTGCTTCGGGCCGACCCGCACCTCGACTCCGGGCAGCGTCGTCCAGGGGGTCTGTACCTGGTGGCGCTGGCGCCAGCCGATGCCGCCGGTCTCGCTGCTGCCGAAGATCTCCACCGGCAGCTGACCGAACAGCTCTCTGGCCTGCTGGGCATCGACCGGTTGCAGGGGACCGCCGGAGGAGACGATCAACCGGCAGCCAGCGGCGGGAATGGCCGGGTCGAGCCGGCTCAGAAACGCTGGCGAGGCGATCAGGCACCAGGGGGCCGTTTGCAGCGCCAGCTGCTCCGGGTAGTCGATGCTGCGACGATCAAAGGGGATGCCGAGGCCAAGCGGCAACAGAATGCGAAACAGCAGACCGTAGATGTGCTGGTGACTGACGCTGGCCAGCACCCGGGTGTCCGCCAGCCGCTCGCCCCATAGAGCCATCTGCACCCGCAATTCCGCCTCCAGCTGGGGCCAGGCCTTGGGGATCGCCTTGGGCTCGCCGGTGGAGCCGGAGCTGAACAGGGTGAGATCGAGGCGCTCGGGCGGCAGGACCGCACCGTCTGCCTCCGGTTCGTCATCCACCACCAGCTGCGGCAGCCTGAGCTGCGCCGCCGTGAGTGCCGAACCCGGCAGCTCGCCGTCGGTGAGCAGGCCGTCGAACTGGCTCTGCAGCGCCTGCAGACCGGCCAGTCGCTGATGACCCGGCAGGATGGCCCGGTGCCCGCCGAGGGCGCAGGCGAGCAGCGCCTGGGCAAACAGCAGGCTGTCATCGAAACAGAGCGCCCAGCGCATGCTTGGCCGCTCTGGGCCGGCCAGACGGGCCATGGCCCGCGCCAGCTGCAGGCTGCCACGGCGCAGCTCCGCCAGGGTCACCTCGCCATCCGGGCCGAACGCCACCACCCGCTCGCCGTCCCGCTGCCAGATAGTTTTCAGCAGGGTCATGGGGCCAGCCTCTTGAGCAGGCGGCGGCGCACCAGATACTCAGCGCCCATCAGGCCGCCCATCAGGGCGTAGCTGATGAGGCCGTTGTAGAGGCTCCAGAGCGCCAGATCCCCGTGCCAGATGGTGAAGGCCGCCAGCGCGCCGTTGATGATGAAGAAGCCGCACCAGACCTGGGTCACCCGCCGGGTGTAGCCGATGGCTGCCGGCGGCAAAGTGGGATCCTGCAGGCGGGCCAGCCGCTCCACCAGGCTCATGGGACGGGTCAGGCTCCAGCCGAACAGACAGAGCAGCGCCAGGCTCACCGCCAGCGGATAGTAGAGCAGCCAGTGCTGGGCGCTGAACAGGGCTGACAACAGGGTCAGCCCCAAGCCAATGCAGGCCAGCAGGCGGCCCAGCCAGAGCCACTCCGGCAAGGGGCCGAGCCGGACCTGCCCCTTGAGCAGGCCGGGCAAGAGTCGCAGCAAAAAGATGAGCAGCAGGCCGAGCAGCAGCGGGGTCTGACCGGCGTGGGTCAGCCCCCAGTAGACCGCCAGCGGGTAGAGCAGCAGGGCACCACCGGCCAGCCAGGAGAGCCAGCGCATCATGGCAGGGCGTGCACCGGCATCAGGCGTCGGCCAGCAGACGCTCGACCGCATCCACCACGTCATTGACGCTGCGCACCGACTTGAACTCTTCCGGCTTGATCTTCTTGCCGGTCAACTTCTGCAGGTGCACCACCAGATCGATGGCGTCGATGCTGTCGAGCTCGAGATCCTGATAAAGACGGGCCTCGGGGGTGATGGCCTCTTCGTCGACCTCGAACAGCTCGACGAGGGCAGCCTTGATCTGGGCAAAGATGTCGTCACGGGTCATGGCTCAGGCCTCCCCTTTCGACTGGGCCTGCACCAGGGCGACCAGCGCCGTGACGGAGGCGAAATGACGACGGGTGTTTTCATCCTCGGCGGAGAGCACGATGCCGTAGCGGCCCTTGATGGCAAGGCCCAGCTCCAGCGCATCGATGGAGTCCAGCCCCAGGCCGTCACCGAACAGCGGCGCCTGACTGTCGATGTCGTCAGGGGTGAGCCCCTCGAGGTTGAGGCTGTCGATGATGAGTTGTTTTATCTCTAGATGCAGGTCTTGCATAACTGTTCCACATGCTGTCATTGGGGCCCCGGTTGCAGGGCCTGGGTGAGAAACCGGGTCAACTGGCGGGCGGCCAGCGCACTGCTCTGGCCGGTGGCGACCACCTCGTCCGCCGCCACTTTCTGCAGGAATTCTATGGTGAAAATCGGCTTATTTTCCGGGATCTTGAACCATTTGTCCTGCTTGGTGAGAAATCGGGTGCTGCAGTGGATCCGCACCAGTTGCAACGGCACCTGGCTGCGCACCGCCAGCTGGGCGGCGCCGCGCTGCAGCTTGATGGGTTCGCCCGGGGTGGTGCGGGTTCCCTCCGGGAACACCAAGAGCAGGCCGCCGGCCCGGATCCGCGCCTGGCACAGGGCCAGCAGATCCTCGCCTGCCACGTTGGGCAGGTAGTCGGCCGCTCGCACCACGCCGCCAATGAAGGGGTTGCGCCAGAGGGACTGCTTGACGATGCAGTCGCACACCGGCATCTCGGCCGCCAGCATGACGTAATCGAGCAGGCTGGGGTGATTGGCCACCACCAGGGCACCGCGCAGGTGAGCGGGCATGCCGCTCACGCGGTAATCGAGTACTCCCCAGCCGCGCAGCACGCCGAGAAACAGCCGAAAGCTGTGGCGAATGGTGAGCTGGGCCAGGGTACGGCGCCGCTCGCCGCGCAGACAGAGCGCCAGCAGCGGAAACCAGAACAGGGAGAGCAGCAGGCCGCCCACCCCGAACAGGGTGAAGCCCAGAGCCGTGCCGATCAGCCGCCAGCCCCGGTTCAGCAACGCTGCCATGTCCACTCCTGACGGTCGTCAGCGAGGAGCAGGGTCGGCTCGCCTCGCAGCAGGGCACGCCAGCAGGCCAGACTCTGCGGCAGCGGGCGGGCAGCCGACTCGGCGGTGCCACGCGCCCCCGCGCAGCGCCACTCTTCGCCCGCCGTCAGCACCAGCCCCAGCGCGTGAGGTGGCGCCTCTTGCGCCAACCAGGGGCGGTGAAACGCGGGCACCGGCCCCTCGAAGGCCACCAGCAACACCCGACGGGCACCGGCCTGCAGGGCGCAGACCGCGTCGGTCAGGCCCGCCATCAGGCTGTTCTCCCCCGCGGCCAGCGAGGTCATGGGGATGGCGGCCTTGCCCTGAATGGAGCAGAGTCCGGCGGCGGTGTTGTGCACCGACATGGAGAAATCGGTGGGCGACAACGCCTGCCCGTCCGCCAGCGCCTGCAGCAGGGTCATGGAGCGGGCCAGCTCGCCGTGGCGGCTGACGAAGACGGCACTGTCTATCTGGTGGCGGGCCAGCAGGCTCAGCCCCACCTGCACCGCCAGCCGGGCGCCCTGACTCAGGCGGCGCGCCATCATCATCGGCAGCAAGGGGGTGGCGGGAAACGGCGGGTCGACCGGCCAGCGGCCCTGCTGCGCCCACGCCTGCCAGGCAGCCTCATCGGCCAGACCGGGTGACAGGGCCTGACTATCCAGCAGCGAGAAAGAGAGCATGTTTCGGGCAACCTGTCCTTACATCGATGGGTGGACGCGAAGACGATAAAAGGCACTCACCCGGCGGGCAGTGCCTGCTCCACGACATTGAATGGCGTCATCGGCTTAATACCGGCGGATAATACCATTATTCATCAAAAATAATAGCCAGCGCAGATTATCAACCGCCTTGGTGATTGAAAATAAACTATTTGTGTTGTCTCATTGCCACGCCCAAATTGATGAATATCCTTCCCAAGGAAAATATTATGAAACTCATTAATAAAATATCCCTGCTGCTGGCCTGTGCCCTGCTTGCCGCCTGCTCCACCAGCCAGCCAATTCGCAATATGGCAGCCAATCCGGTGCCCTTCAATCTGACCGAAGAACAGGTGGCCAATGCCATTATTACGGCCGGCATCAGCAAGAGCTGGGTAATGCGCCAGGAGCAGCCAGGACTAATTCGAGGCCAGGTCAATGTGCGCCAGCATCAGGCGGTGATCAATATTCCTTATAGCGCTCGCGATTATTCCATTAATTATGTGAGCAGCGTCAATCTGGACGACAAAGGCAAGGGCAGCATCCACCGCAGTTATAACCGCTGGGTACTGGGTCTGAACCAGGCCATTCAGGCAGAACTCGCCCGCACCCAGAGCCGCTGATCCGGCAGGAGCCACCCCGTGAATCACTATCAGGCGGATCCCTACAACGCGCTGGAAGCCATCAGCGAGGCCCAGAAAATCGCCTTTGGGCCCATGCTGTTTCAGGCCAGCTGGTGCCTGCGTGAAACCGGGGTGCTGGCCTATCTCGAGACCCGCGGCTCGCAGGGAGCCGCGCTGGCCGACATCGCCCAGGCGTGTCAGCTCAGCGAATACGGCGCCGGCGTGCTGCTGGACATGGGGCTCGGCGGCGGGCTCTGCTATCTGAGCGAGGAGCACTATGTGCTGGGCCGGGTCGGCAAATACCTGCTGCACGACGCCATGAGCCGGGTCAATCTCGACTTCACCCAGCACGTCTGTTATCAGCCCCTCGCCCACCTGCTCGACGCCATCCGTGACGGCACCCCGGCCGGTCTGCAGGAGTTCGGCCCCTGGCAGACCCTCTATCCGCACCTGAGCGAGCTGCCCGAACCGGCCCGCCGCAGCTGGTTCGCCTTCGATCACTTCTACTCCGACTGGGCCTTCCAGCAGGCCCAGGACAAGGTGTTCGGCTATGAGCCGCGCCACCTCTACGATCTGGGCGGCAACACCGGCAAGTGGGCGATCGCCTGCGCCAAGCGGGATCCGGCGCTGCAGGTCACCATCCTGGACTTGCCCGAGCAGCTGGCGCTGGCCCGCAGCAACATCGAGGAGGCGGGGCTGGCGGCGCGGGTACATGGCCACCCGGTGGATCTGCTGCAGGCGGGCCCCCTGCCCGGCGACGCGGATATCTGGTGGATGAGCCAGTTTCTCGACTGCTTCAGCCACGCGCAGATCGTCGCCATCCTGAACCGGGTCAGACTGGCCATGAAACCGGACGCCCGGGTCTGCATCCTGGAGCTGTTCTGGGACAGGCAATCCTTTGAAGCCGCCAGTTTCAGTCTCAACGCCACCTCCCTCTACTTCACCTGTCTGGCCAACGGCAACAGCCGCTTCTACCACTCCAAACAGCTGTACCAGTGCCTGCGCGAGGCCCACTTTCACGTGGAGGCCGAGCACGAGATCCCGGGGCCCGGCCACACCCTGCTGGTTGCCCGCCCATTGCACACGAGGCCATAATGCCGCCATCGGCATGGAGATGATGATGAAACGAGAAGGAGCACGGCATGAGGCGTGACTGCATGACCCTGATGGCGATCGGCCTGGTTCTGGGCAGCCTGCTCGGCGGCTGCGCCGACATCAAGGAGGCGGGCAGAACCGTGGGGCACACCACCCGCAACGTGACCCGCGAGATTGGCCACACCACCCGCGACGTGACCCGGGAGATCGGCCACGGCACCCGGGATACCGTCAAGAAGGTCGGGGATGAACTGAGCAAATGAAAACAGGGGCCGCGGCCCCTGTTTTCATGGTGCTCATGACCAGGCTCAGTTGCCCCACATGGCCATCAGCTGAGACTCCATGGCCTCTTCCTGCTCATCCGGCAGCTCGGCGAAGAAGTCCAGTCCGGTCTGCTCCTCCACCGCATCCACCGTCACTATGTAGTCTGCCAGCTTGCTGGCCGACACGTTCTGCTGCGGCAGGATGAAGGCGATCGCCTCCTTGTTGGCCACATCCATCACCACCCGGTAATAGGCGTGGGGCACGGTCACGCCGTTGCCGATGGAGGCGTCGGAGTTGGTGAAGATGGGGCCGGTGATCACATAGACATCCTGATAGGCAATGGCCCACTGCCGGGTCTTCTCCTCCAGGATGCGCCAGACCCCCTGGTTGAGCGCCGGCAGCTGCGGGGTCATGTTGGTCAGCAGGAAGCTTTGCTTCATGGTGGTGGCGGTGGAGCGCATGTCCGCCGCCGGCGCCTGATGGCCGCGGTCATAACCGGAGCCCTTGTAGTCGGCCAGGGTGGCGCGGAACTGCACCGGCACCTCCTTGTCCTCGGCAAAGGCATCCTTGCGCGGCACCTGGCCCTGGGCGCTGGCGGCCGTCATTCGATAAGAGACCCAGTCAGAGACCTTGGTGTCGTAGTTGTAACCGGCGGCATAGCCATCTCGGCACAGCAATTGACTGGATTGGCTGGGCACCCCGAGCTTGACGTGATCCTTGCATTGGAAACCCGCCGCTAGGCTCGGGAAGGTGGTGAGAGTGAATCCGATAGCCAGAACTAATTTATTGATATTATTCATTATTATGCCACTCCTTGTATTAGGCGGAGTGATTTGACACCAGGTCGGATGAGTAAGGCAATCGAACAAATTGTGAGCGTGTCGGAAATGTGAAGAGGGCTGCAAATCGGTAAAATCGACGCCGCCAGCTGGGGGATTGTCATCCTTTTGTTATTGTGTCAGTGCAGCAACTTTGACTGGCTTATCAGATAGATAGGCATGAAAAAGCGGAGCCGGTGGCTCCGCTGCAATCATCAATCCCGCTCAGCTCTTGACCTGAGGCCTGGGGGTATCGGGTTGGGAGGGCGGCAGAATAGGCAACACGATCTGCGGCTGCTCGCCGGTCAGGCTCTTGAGGTAGGCGGTCATGTCGTCCGCCTCCTGCTCGCTCAGGGTCTGGCCGAGCTGGATGTCCGCCATGATCTGCACCGCCTCCTTCAGATCCCACACAGATCCGTCGTGGAAGTAGGGGTAGGTCAGCTCGATGTTGCGCAGGGTCGGCACCTTGAACCAGCCGATGAACTGCTTCTCGCCGGTCACCCCACCGCGTCCCTGGGCCGGGTTGTCGGTCTTGAACGGCTTGACCAGCCCCATCTTCTGATAGGAGTTGCCGCCGATGGCCACCCCGTTGTGGCAGGCGGTGCAGCCCTTCTCCTTGAACAGCTGATAGCCCTTCAGCTGCTGCGCAGTCAGCGCCTTGGCATCCCCCTTCAGCCAGCGATCGAACGGCGCATTGGGGGTGACCAGAGTCTCCTCGAAGGCGGCGATGGCATCGGTCACCTCGTCGATGCCGAAGTCCGCCTTGCCGTACACGGCGCTGAACCGGGCCCGGTACTCGGGCAGGGTGTGCAGGGTCTCCACCGCCAGCTTGTGGGTGAAGGCCATCTCCAGCGGATTCTCGATGGGGCCCGCCGCCTGCGCCTGCAGATCCTTGGCGCGCCCATCCCAGAACTGCACGAAGTTGAGGCTGGAGTTGAGCACGGTGGGCGAGTTGATCGGCCCCTCCTTCCACTTGTGACCGAGGGAACTGACCTGGTTGTCTACCCCGCCGGTCGCCAGGTTGTGGCAGGAGTTGCAGGAGATGGCGTTGGATTTGGAGAGCCGCGGCTCGAAGAACAGCATCTTGCCCAGCTCGACTTTTTCCGGTGCGCTCACCTTGGCCGCTTCCACCGGCTGGATCGGCTCGTTCGCCCACCCCATCCCTGGCAGGCCCAGCGCCAGCAACAGACAATATTTATTCATTTTTTCTCTCTCCCTTGTGGCTGTGCATAACAGCAGCCTCAGCCTGCCCGGGAAAGCCTGTGCATTATTTGTTCAAGATCAAATGAGACCAACAAAAACCACATTAAAAACAATGAATTAATATATTATAGACGGACTTATGGCGGGGACTTGCGCGGCAAAAAAGAGCTGAATTCCGATGAATGAATTATGAGCAAATTCATCTGCGATGACAGCCAATTAATTAGATTGCTGTCATTGAATAAAGCGATTATTCAATATGCAGGCGTGACCGCCCATTATTTAGATTCATATAAAATGCATCATAAATATCGTCGGCGATCACCCAACCAATAATAAAAATACCGTCTGACCTTCTGTATCCCGCAATTCAGATGATGCCTTCCGTTATTTCCTCGTCAATGCAGGATACGGATCGCCGTGCTTTTCAATCAAGATAAGGATGCATGATGAGAAAGTCCCTGTTGGCCGTTGCCCTGTTGCTCTGCCCCGCCGCCTTCGCCGCCACCCCACATTGGGAATACAGCGGTGAGGCCGGCCCGGCGCAGTGGGCCAGACTGACCCCGGAATTTGGCCAGTGTGCGGGCAGCAACCAGTCGCCGGTCAACCTCGACGGTCTGGTCGAGGCCGAGCTGGCCCCGCTGCAGTTTCACTACCTGGCGGGGGGCCGCAGCGTCACCAACAACGGCCACACGGTGCAGGTCGACTATGCCCCGGGCAGCAGCCTTGAGCTCGACGGCATGCGCTTTGAGCTCAAGCAGTTCCACTTCCACGCCCCCAGCGAAAACCTCATCAAGGGCCACTCCTATCCGCTGGAGGGGCACCTGGTGCATGCCAACGCCCAGGGGGAGCTGGCGGTGGTGGCGGTGATGTTCGAGCCGGGCCAGGCCAATGCTGCCCTGAGCCAGGCCTGGCAGGTGCTGCCAGCCAAGGCGGGAGAGAGTCACGCCTTCAAGAAACCGATCTCGGCCGAACAACTGCTGCCCGCTAAACGCGACTACTACCGCTTCAGCGGCTCGCTGACCACGCCCCCCTGCTCGGAAGGGGTGCGCTGGCTGGTGATGAAGCAGCCGGTGCAGGTGAGTCAGGGCCAGATCGACGCCTTCAAGGCGGTGATGCACCACCCCAACAACCGCCCCGTGCAGCCGCTGCACGGTCGGCTGGTACTGCAATAACGCCCCCGGCAACTCACAGAGCCAACATAAAAAAAGAGGGCCCGCGGGCCCTCTTTTTTGTTGCGACAGCGGATCAGAGGCTGGCGGCGATGCGCGCCCCCAGCGCGGCGTTGTTCAGTACCAGCTGGATATTGGCTGCCAGCGAGTTGCCGCCGGTCAGTTCGCACACCCGGGCCAGCAGGAAGGGGGTGGACTCCTTGCCCTTCACCCCCTGCTCGTCCGCCTCTCGCAGTGCCTGGGCAATGGCGGCGTCGATGTCGGCCTTGGGCATGGCAAACTGGGTCGGGATCGGGTTGGCCACCACGGCGCCGCCCGCCAGCCCCAGCTCCCACTTGAGGCGCAGCGCCTCGGCGATCTCCGCCGGGCTCTCGAGGCGGTAATCCACCTTGAAGCCGCTCTCGCGGGTGTAGAAGGCGGGCAGCTCCTCGGTCTGGTAGCCGATCACCGGCACGCCCTGGGTCTCCAGGTACTCCAGGGTCAGACCGATGTCGAGGATCGACTTGGCACCGGCGCAGACCACGGCCACCGGGGTCTGGGCAAATTCCTGCAGATCCGCCGAGATGTCGAAGGTCTCCTGGGCACCGCGGTGCACGCCGCCGATGCCGCCGGTGGCGAACACCCGGATCCCGGCCATGGCGGCAATGATCATGGTGGAGGCCACCGTGGTCGCCCCCAGCCCCTTGTTGGCCAGCACGAAGGGAATGTCGCGGCGGCTGCACTTGGTGGCGGCATGACCGGCCCGGCCCAACGCCTCCAGAGCCCCCTCATCCAGACCCACCTTGAGGCGGCCATCGATGATGGCGATGGTGGCCGGCACGGCGCCGTTGTCGCGCACGACTTGCTCGACCTGGCGCGCCGTCTCCACGTTCTGCGGATAGGGCATGCCGTGGGAGATGATGGTGGACTCCAGGGCCACCACCGGCTTGCCGGCGGCCAGCGCGGCGGCGACTTCAGGTTGGATATCGAGGTAAGCGTTCAACATGGGTACTCCTCCAGCATGCGTTCAACGGCGGCCTTGGATAGGCCGGAAAAGACGGTATCGGAACAATTGACGGTGAGGGCGGCGCAACCGAGGGCGAACCGGGTTGTCTCCATGATGCCCTGCTCCTGCAACCAGGCGTGGGCCAGCCCTGCCATGAAGGCATCGCCGCCGCCGGTCACGTTGACGACCGGGCTGCCGAGCACGGGCAGATGGCCCTGGCACTCCCCGTCGCTATAGAAAATTCCCTGATCGCCGAGGCTCAGGAACAACCGCTGCACCCCGGCGCGGTGGAACCAGGCCGCCGCCATGGGCCAGGTGTCGGGCCCGGCGATGGTGAAGCCGCACAGCTGCTCCGCCTCGCTGCGGTTGGGCTTGAGGGTGTGGATGCGGTGCAGCCAGGGGCGGATCTTCTCCACCTTGGCCACCGAGACGGTGTCGACGAAGATGATGTGCTCACCCTGGCGCTCGAACAGCCAGTCGAGGGTGTGAGTGGCGAGGTTGGTGTCGAGCACCCAGAGCCGGGCCGCGCCAAGAAAACCGCTCAAGGGGGTGAGTCGGGCCGGGGTGAGCTGCTCGATGATCGCCATGTCGTTGACGGCGCAGCTCATCTCGCCGCTGCCATCGTGCAGGCTGAGGTAACAGGAGGTCGCCTGGCCATCCAGCATCAGCACCTGGCGCACGTCGACGCCGGCGCGCTGGGTCACGTCCAGCAGATGATGGCCGTATTGATCATTGCCCACCGCGCTCAGCAGCCGGGTGTCGGTACCGAGGCGCGCCAGGTTCTCGGCGATGTTGCGCCCCACCCCGCCGGCCGAAGTACGCACCTTGCCGGGATTGGAATCCCCGATGCGCAGGTTGTCGTGGCTGCAGCCGCAGATATCCATGTTGGCGCCGCCGATCACCACGGCGTAGGGTCCTTCGCGCAGCACATAACCGCGCCCCTGCACATAGCCCTGGCGCATCAGGCTGGAGATGTGGCTCGCCAGCGCCGAGCGGCTGATACCGAGCCTGTCCGCCAGCTCCTGCTGGGCAATCATGGGGTCCTGGCGCAGCAGGGCGAGGATCTCTTGCTCACGTTCCGTCATAGACAAACATCCAGTTACAAACGTTTGTCCATTATTTCCGAAAAACGTTTACCCGCCATCGCCTCGTGCAAAAATTGTCGGCTTGCGCACAAAAAATCACCGGGCAAAACCCGGTGACAGGAAAACGGTTTTCAGATGGTGCCACTCACCCCAGCAACACCCAGACCTCGCCGGCACTGTGCATCACCGGCCAGCAGGCGACCCGCAATGCCGGGTCGTCCAGGCAGCGGCCATCCGCCAGGGCGTAACGTTGCTTGTAGAGCGGCGAGGCCACTACCGGCTCGCCGTCGCAATCCCCCACCAGGCCGCGGCCCAGCACCGCCACCCCGGTCAGGGGATCCACCGCATCCAGCGCATAGACCCGCTCGCCGAGCCGGAACAGCGCCAGCGCCCTGCCCCCCAGCCAGGCGCTGCGCCCCGCCTGCTCCGGCAGGGCGACCAGCTCGCATGCCCGCAGCCATTCGCCATGCTCCGATGGCAACATATCGTCCTTGAGTCTGTTCATCTCAACCTCCCGTTCCTTATGACTGCAGCCCAACTCACTGCTCCCGCTCATACCCTCTCCTTGATGCCGATGGCTGGCTTGCAACCCGCTGACCTCGTTCATACCACCGCCTTGACAGCGATATCCGGCACCCACTGGCCCCGCTCCTCACGGCGCGGCGGCGTCTGGTCCTCGGGCCGGTTGACGAAAGCCTCGAACAGTTTGAGCTTGTCCGGATCCGCCAATGTGCTCTTCCACTCGCACTGCCAGCTGCCGACTATCCCCTCCATCATGGCCTCCAGCTCGGCGCCGATGCCGAGCCGGTCCTCGATGATCACCGACTTGAGGTAGTCGAGCCCCCCCTCCATGCCCTCCATCCAGACCGAGGTGCGCTGCAGCCGATCGCCGGTGCGCACGTAGAACATCAGCAACCGGTCGATGTAGCGGATCAGGGTCACCTCGTCGAGATCGGTGGCGAACAGGTCGGCGTGGCGCGGCCGCATGCCGCCGTTACCGCACACATAGAGGTTCCAGCCCCGCTCGGTGGCGATGACGCCGATGTCCTTGCTCTGGGCCTCGGCGCACTCCCGGGTGCAGCCGGAGACCGCAAACTTCAGCTTGTGAGGGGCCCGCAACCCCTTGTAGCGGTGTTCCAGAGTCTGGGTCAGGGTCATAGAGTCTTGCACCCCGTAGCGGCACCAGGTCGAGCCCACGCAGGACTTCACGGTGCGTACCGACTTGCCGTAGGCCTGGCCGGTCTCGAACCCCGCAGCCACCAGCTCGCCCCAGATGGCGGGCAGCTGATCGACCCGGGCACCGAACAGGTCGATGCGCTGGCCGCCGGTGATCTTGGTGTAGAGGCCGTACTTGCGCGCCACCTCGCCGATGGTGATGAGGCCGTCCGGGGTGATCTCCCCGCCCGGAATGCGCGGCACCACCGAGTAGGTGCCGTCCTTTTGCAGGTTGGCGAGGAAGGCATCGTTGCTGTCTTGCAGGGCGCGGTGGGGCTGCTCCAGCACGTGCTCGTTCCACAGCGACGCCAGGATGGAGGCGACCGTCGGCTTGCAGATGTCGCAGCCCAGGCCGTGACCGTGCTTGTCTCGCAGCGCCTCGAAGCTCTTCAGTTCGCCGACCCGGGCCAGGTGATAGACCTCCTGGCGGCTGTGGGCGAAGTGCTCGCACAGCCCCTTGTCCGCCTCGACCCCGAGATCCGCCAGGGTCTGATCCACCACCTGCTTGAGCAGGTTGCTGCAGCCGCCGCAGCCGGTGCCCGCCTTGGTGCAACTCTTCACCGCCGACAGCTCGTGATTGCCCGCTCTGACGGCGGCCACCACGGCCCCCTTGCTGACGTTGTGGCAGGAGCAGAGGATGGCGCTGTCCGGCAGCACCAGAGGCGCCGCCGCGCCGCCCGCCTCCCCCACCAGCAGGGAGAGCGGCGGCTGGGGCAGTGCCACCCCGTTCTGGCAGTACTGCAGCAGCCGCTCATAATCGGTGCCGTCCCCCACCAGGATGGCGCCGAGCAGCCGGCCCCCCTCGCCGTCGGTCACCAGCTTCTTGTAGATGCCATTGACCCTGTCCAGCAACAGCAGCTCCTGGGCGCCGGCGGTGCTGGCGTGGGCGTCGCCGATGGAACCCACATCCACCCCCATCAGCTTGAGCTTGGTGGACATGTCGGCCCCCGCGAAGCGGCTCTCGCCGCCGCACAGGCTGGCCACGGCGGCCCGGGCCATCTGGTAGCCGGGGGCCACCAGCCCGAAGATGCGTCCCTGCCAGAGCGCGCACTCACCGATGGCGAGGATGGCGGGGTCCGAGCTGTGGCAGCCCTCGTCGATGCAGATGCCGCCGCGCTCGCCGACGCTCAGCCCGGATTGACGGGCCAGGCCGTCGGCGGGTCTGATACCGGCCGAGAACAGGATCACGTCGGTCTCAAGATGAGAGCCATCCTTGAACCTCAGCCGCTGACGGGCCTGCTCCCCATCCTCTATGCACTCGGTGGCCTTCTCCACCAGCACCTCGACCCCGAGCGCCCGGATCTTGTCCCGCAGCACGGCGCCGCCGCTCTCGTCGAGCTGCACCGGCATCAGCCTGGGGGCGAACTCCACCACCCGGGTACTGAGCCCGAGCAGCCGCAGCGCATTGGCCGCCTCCAACCCGAGCAGGCCACCGCCGATCACCACGCCGCTGCGCGCGCCGGCGCAGGCATCGCGGATGGCGGCGAGATCCGCCAGGGTGCGATAGACGAAGCAACCGGCCCGCTGATGGCCGGGGATGGAGGGCACGAAGGGGACCGAGCCGGTTGCCAGCACCAGTCGGTCGTAACCGAACTGCTCACCACAGGCCAAGGTCAGGGTGCGGGTGTCTCTGTCCAGCACCTCCACCTCGGCCCCCAGCCGCAGCGCAATGCCGTTCTCTTCATACCAGGCGGGATCCGCCATCCGCAGCGCCTCGGGCGCCTTGCCGCCGAATACCTCGGAGAGGTGCACCCTGTCGTAGGCGGAGTCCGGCTCGGCACCGAACACTGTCACCTCGAAGCGCTCGAGGCCACCGGCCGCCACCAGCTGCTCGACAAAGTGATGACCCACCATGCCGTTGCCTACCACCAGCAGCCGCTGTTTCTCAATCCTTTCTGGCGATTCGACGAAGTGATGATCGAGCAAATCCATGCCGTTACCCACCACCTGCACTCTCTGCTTGTTGTCCATATTTCTCTTCCTTGAATAGATGGGCTCAGGCCCGGCGCTGACTGCGAACTGGCTCGGCCACCTTGAGGGGGGTCACCTTGCGCTGCTTCTCGTAGAGGAAGCGCAGCACCTGCTGGCGCAGCTTGTGATAGTGACCATCGTCCGCCAGGGCCACCCTGTCCCTGGGCCTCGGCAGGTCCACGGTCAGGATCTCGCCGACGGTGGCGGCGGGGCCATTGGTCATCATGACGATGCGATCGGAGAGCAGCACCGCCTCATCCACGTCGTGGGTGATCATGATGACGGTGTTGCCAAGCTCGGCCTGGATGGCCATCAGGGCATCCTGCAGATGGGCACGGGTCAGGGCATCGAGGGCACCGAACGGCTCGTCCATCAGCAGCACCTTGGGGGAGAGCGACAGGGCACGGGCAATGCCGACCCGCTGCTTCATCCCCCCCGACAGCTCGTGGGGCATCTTCTGGCTGGCGTGCTCCATCTGCACCAGGGAGAGGTAGTAGTCCACCCGCTCCGCCACCGCCCGCCGGTTCGGCTCCACCTGCCCCACCGCCAGCGCCACGTTCTGCCGGACGCTGAGCCAGGGCAGCAGGGCATGGTTCTGGAACACCATGGCCCGCTCCGGACCGGGCCCCGCCACCTCGCGCCCGTCGAGGATGATGCCCCCCGTGGTGGGCTCCAGCAGCCCGGCCACCAGGTTGAGCACGGTGCTCTTGCCGCAACCTGAGTGACCGATGAGGGAGACGAACTCCCCCCGCTCGATGCGCAGGTTGACCCGACTGAGGGCCTCGAAGCGCCCCTGCTCCGTCTCGAACGAGATGCCGACGTCGCTTAACTGCAGATAACTCTTCATTGGCTCTTCTCCCGCCTGAATATGGAATTGGTTGTTAACGCAGCACCTGGCGCTTGTCCTGAAGCAAAGCCACTGCTGCAGGGCCTGGTTGCCTGATGGCAGCCCTAGCGCAATACCTGGCGTTTGTCCCAGGAGAGCCACTGCTGCAAGGCCAGCATGCCCCTGTCCAGGGCGCAGCCGATGAGGCCTATGGTGATCACCGCCACCATGATGCGGGCCAGCGAGGCCGAGCCGCCGCTCTGGAACTCGTCCCACACGAACTTGCCGAGCCCCGGGTTCTGGGCCAGCATCTCAGCCGCGATCAGCACCATCCAGGCCACCCCCAGGGACAGGCGAAGGCCGGTGAAGATCATGGGCAGGGCGCCGGGCAGCACGATGCGCCGCACGTGGGTCAGGAAAGAGAGCCGCAACACCCGGCTGACGTTGTGCAGATCCCGGTCCAGCCCCGCCACCCCCACCGCGGTGTTGATCAGGGTCGGCCAGAGGGAGCAGAGGGTCACCGTCAGCGCCGAGGTGAGGAAGGACTTGGCAAGCCAGGGAGTCGGGTTGGCGTAGAGGGCGCTCACCACCAGGGTGATGAGCGGCAGCCAGGCCAGCGGCGACACCGGCTTGAGCAGCTGGATCACCGGGTTGGCGGCGCGATAGAGCCCCTGATTCATGCCGAGCAGCACCCCGCACGGGATGGCGATCAGGGTCGCGAGGCCAAAGCCGCACAGCACGGTGAGCAGGCTGGTCGCTATCTGATCGAAGAAGGTGGGGCGCCCTGTGTAGGGACGCAGCTTCACCTCGGCCGCCGGATCCGCAGCCAGCCGCTCGGCGTTGCGCACCCGCTGGCGCTCGAGGAAGGCGCTCGCCTTCTCCCGCTCGGCCAGGTGATCCTGACCCAGCGACCAGAGCTGGCTGGCGGTAGCGAGCGGCCCCGGCAACGTGCCCAGGCTGGTCTGCACCTGGCTCGCCCCCCACTGCCAGAGGCCGAGAAACAGCAGCACACCCAGCAGGGGCTGCACCAGGTTTTTCCAATCCATGATTTTCCACTGATGTCGTTTCATTGCGCGCTCCTCGCTCATTGCACCCGCTCATCACCCTTGAGGCCGATGGCGAACTGCTGCAGATAGGCGTTGGGGTGGCGGCCGTCGTAGATGAGGCCGTCGATGAAGCCATCCTGAGGGCCGCGATAGCCCTGTTCGCTGGCAAAGTCGGGGAAGTCCTGCGCCTTGAGCTTGCCCTCGGCGATCAGCGCCTCGGCAGCCTGGCGATAGACCTCGGGTTGATACACCGCCTTGGCCACCTGCTCGAACCAGGCATCCGGCTTGGCCTCGGGTATCTGGCCCCAGCGCCGCATCTGGGTCAGATACCAGATGGCGTCCGAGTAGTAGGGGTAGGTCGCGTGATGGCGAAAGAAGACGTTGAAGTCCGGCAACTGGCGCACGTCACCCTTGCCGTACTCGAAGGTGCCGGTCATGGAGCTGGCGATCACCGCCTCGTCGGCCCCCACGTACTCGGGTTTTGCCAGCAACTTGGCCGCCTCGCGCCGGTTGCCGTTCTGCTCGGCATCCAGCCACCAGGCCGCCCGCAGCAGCGCCTTCACCAGCCGGACGTGGGCGTTGGGGTGGCGCTCCGCCCACTGCCGGGTGACGCCGAATACCTTCTCCGGGTTGTTGCGCCAGATCTCCTGATCGGTGATGACCGGCACCCCGATCCCCTTGGCGAGCGCCTGCTGGTTCCAGGGCTCCCCCACGCTGTAGCCGGCGATGGTGCCCGCCTCCAGGGTGGCGGGCATCTGCGGTGGCGGGGTGACTGACAGCAGCACGTCCGCCTGGCGCTGGCCCGAGTTGTCACCCAGTTTGGGCGCGTAGAAACCGGGATTCAGACCGCCGGCCGCCAGCCAGTACCTGAGCTCGTAGTTGTGGGGGGAGACGGGGAACACCATTCCCATGTTGAACGGCTTGCCCGCCTGCCGGTATTGATCCACCACCGGCTTGAGGGCGGCGGCGCTCACCGGCGCCGGTACCTTGCCCGCCACCGGCTTGGGCAGTTGGGGCGCCATGGCGGCCCACACCGGCTTCGCCACCGTGATGGCGTTGCCGTTGAGATCCATGGCAAACGCCGTCACCAGCTCGGCCTGGGTGCCGATGCCGATGTGGGCGGCCAGGGGCTGACCCGCCAGCATCTGGGCACCGTCCAGCTCGCCGTCGATCACCCGATCCAGCAGGATCTTCCAGTTCGCCTGGGCCTCGAGGGTGACATAGAGCCCTTCGTCCTCGAAATAGCCACGCTCATAGGCCACCGCCAGCGGCGCCATGTCGGTCAGCTTGATGAAGCCGAGCTTGATCTCCTCCTGCTCGGGCGCCCCCACCGCGGCCAGCGCCGGCAGTGACAGCACCGCCAGCAGCATCCCCGCACATCCTTGTCGTCTGTTCATGCCATTCCCTCGCTCGGTTCCTGTTCCGGGCTGCCGTCCGCCTGCCTCGTTGCAGGATGACGACCAAAAAAAAAGCCCCACCGATCCGGGATCGGTGAGGCTTCTTTGCCCTGTTGTCGGTGGAGCCTTGCGGCCTCACCATTGCGTCTTGTTCTGTCTGTTCGTTAATTCACTTTCCGTGCCAACTTGGCCGAACCACCGCTGGCGGGCCCTGAGCTGCTCGGGGCGCATCCTCTGCCCGTTTATGCGCCTCAATGAGGCGCCGTTGCACCAAAACGGTTTGCCAGTCCCTTCAGAACCGGTTCGCGATCTGTCACGAGAGGTCGTCAGCAAGGTAAAGAGCAGCGCAGGAACCGGAGTTTATAGACATAAATGAGGATTCCGAGCAGCACATGAGCCTTGATCACGGCCTCGCAGTAGGAGCGTGGACCCGGTTCTCAAGCGGGCAGTGCCAACAGCAGTTGCCGTGCCAGCTCCCCCAGGCTCAGGTGGCGGCTCATGGCGGTGCTGCGCATCAGGCGGTAGGCCTGCTCCTCGTCCAGCCCCTGATGGCGCATCAGCCGCCCCTTGGCCTGCTCGATCAGCCGCCGCTCCACCAGCTGCCGGCGCAGCTCGCTCTCGGTTCGGGCCAGCGCCTGCACCATGGCCAGCTGGCTGCGGGCGAGGCGCAGCCACTGCTCCACCGGCTCCTTCTCCCCGCACGGGTGGGGCACCAGCAAGACTCCCTGCTGCAGCAAGGCCTGCTGCGCCTCGCCCCCCAGCCGCTCGCAGAACAGCAGGCGCGGCATGTCAGGCCAGAGGGAGAGACCGAGCCGCGTCTCGGCGTCGAAACGGCGACTGCTGACGAGCAGGGCGTCTCCCTGCCCATCCGGGCTCAGCAGCTGGCGAGCGTCGAGGATCCTGGGCTGATGGCCATACTGGCTGACCAAGAGGGCCAGCCGGTTGGCCTGACCCGGTTCGTCGGCGTGGATCAGCAGGCGGGAAACGGGGCCTCCTGAAGTGAGAATGGTCATGGCGCTCCTTGCCAACGGCATTCGATTGGTCTGCCACCACTGTGGTCTGTCACCATAGAGGCAACATGAGCGCCAACTGTTTGAATCTACCCCCTTTTTATTCCTCTGGAGGTAGTAGAGGTAGAGGGGGAACGGCGGCTCAGGCCACCCGATCCAGCGCCTGTCCCAGCAGGCCCTGCAGCTCGGCGCGAAGGCGCACCACCTCCCCCATGATCATCAGCACCGGGCTCTGGCCGAGCAGGGCCAAGGCGGCCTGCGCCAGCCCGTCCAGCCGGGTCTCATGGACCTGCTGGCGGGCGCTGCAACCGGCCACCACCAGCGCCACCGGCAACTCAGGTGAGGCACCGGCCGCCAGCAACCCCTGCCGGATCTCGGCCGCCCGCTCCAACCCCATGTAGAACACCAGGGTGTGGCCGGCCCGGGTCAGCCCCTGCCAGCCCTGATAGTCGCCCTCGTCCATCAGGTGGCCGGTGACCAGAGTCAGGGAGCGGGCCAGCCCCCTGTGGGTCAGCGGGATCAGGCTGCTGGCGGCGCAGCCAAGCGCCGCCGTGATGCCGGGCACCAGTTCGGCGGCGATGCCGTGGCGGGCCAGGTGCAGCGCCTCCTCACCGCCACGGCCGAACACCAGGGGATCCCCCCCCTTGAGCCGCACCACCCGCTTGCCGGTGCGAGCCAGCGCCAGCAGCAGGGCGTTGATCTGCGCCTGACTCGGGCTCGGCTCGCCACAGCGCTTGCCCACGTCGAAGCGGGCCGCCCCCTGGGGAATGCGGGCCAGGATCTCCTCTCCCACCAGGCGGTCATAGACCACCACCTCCGCCGCCTCGATCCGCTGCAGCGCACGCAGGGTCAACAATTCGAGCGGACCGGGACCGGCCCCTACCAGACTGATTTGGCTCATCACAGACTCCTTGTATCCCGTCTTAAGCGGTGGCGATAAAAACATGCTTGATCAATAGCTTGTCGATCTCTGGCAAACAGGTGCCGCAGTTGCTGCCGCAGCCGAGCAGGGCCTGCAGCCCCGCCAGCTCGCTCACTCCCTGCCGCACGATGGCGTCGACGATGCGCTGCTCCGACACCCGCAGGCAGGAGCAGATCAGCCGGCTCTCCCCCAGCAGGGCTGCACTCAGGGTCTGGCTCAGGGCTCCCGCCTGCAGCGGGGTGCCGAGCAGGCTGGCCAGCAGCTCGACCTTGATGTCCGGGCGCCGCTCCCCCACCAGCAGCAGACTGTCGATGCGATCCCCGGCCAGCGCCACGGCGAGCCAACCCGACGCCAGCGGCAGTCGCAGCCAGCGCCCCTGGGTTGCCAGCCGCTGCCACAGGGCTTCGGGCGCCTCTGACCAGGAGGCCAGCAGGGTGCAGTTGCCCTCCGGCAACGGGCGCCTGGCCCACCAGTCCAGCGGCTCGTCCCAGTCTCGCCGACCGAGCCAGAGCCCCTGCCAACGGGTCGGCTGCGGCTCGGCCCGCACCCGGCCCTGCTTGAACATGGGCTGGCCGGAAAGGGGATCCACCACGGCGGCGATGAGGCGATTGACCGCCCCCTGACTGCACTGGCTGTCGGTCCAGTGCATGGGCAGGAAGGCCTCCCCCTCCCTGAGCCCCTCGTCCAGCCCGACCAGCAGCCGCGCTTCCCCGAGCTCGTTGTGAAGGCGCACCAGATCCCCCTCCTTGAGCCCCAGCGCCAGCAGGCTGGCGGCGCCGAGCCGCACCCTGGGCCAGGGCTCGGCCTCCTGCAGGCGCGGCACGTGGCCGGTGCGGGTCATGGTGTGCCACTGATCCCGCAGCCGACCGGTATTGAGCAGCAAGGAGAGGCCCGCCGGCGACCGCACCGCTTCTGGCGCGGCGACAGGCTCGGGGGGAAAGCACTGGGCCAGGGGCAGCAGGCGGGCCCGGCCATCCGGGGTGGCAAAGCGCCCATCCTCGAACAGCCGGGCCCGGCCCTGGGGCCAGCGGGCATTGACCGGCCAGCTCAGCGGCGCCAGCGCCTCGAACTCGGCGCGGGTGAGGCGGGCCAGCCCCGAGATATCGAACTGGCGTTGCCCCTGATTCTCGAAACCCGACAGGGCCGCGTGCTCACAGAAGATCTCGTGCTCGTGCTCATAGGCAAACCCTTCGCCGAAGCCGAGCCGGCGGGCCAGCCGGGTCAGCGCCCACCAGTCGGGCCTGACCTCCCCCGGCAGGGGCAGGAAGGCGCGCTGGCGGCTGATGGTGCGCTCCGAGTTGGTGACCGTGCCGCTCTTCTCGCCCCAGGCGGCGGCGGGCAGCAGCAGGTGGGCGAGGCGCGCCGTGTCGGTGTTGGCGGTCACCTCGGAGACCACCAGCAGCTCGCAGCGAGCCAGCGCCTCGCGCACCCGGTTGCCGTCGGGCAGGGAGACCGCCGGGTTGGTGCCGAGCACCCAGAGCGCGCGGATCTCCCCCCGGTGCACCGCCTCGAACAGCTCGACCGCCTTGTGGCCGGGGCCGCCCACCATGGTCGGGCTCTGCCAGAAACGCTGCACCCGATCGCGCTCGGCCTCGCCAAAGCCCATGTGGGCCGCCAGCTGGGTCGCCAGCCCGCCCACCTCGCGCCCGCCCATGGCGTTGGGTTGCCCCGTCATGGAGAAGGGGGCCGCCCCCGGCTTGCCGATGCGCCCGCCCAGCAGGTGGGCGTTGATGATGGCGTTGGCCTTGTCCACCCCCTGGTTGGACTGGTTGATCCCCTGGCAGAACAGGCTGACCGTTTTGGGGGTGCTGGCAAACAGCCGGTAGAAGCCGAGCAGATCCCCAGGCGCCAGGTCGCAGCGCTGGGCCACCGCCTCCAACTGCCAGGCCGGGTCGTCCAGCGCTGCCGCCAGAGCCTCGAAGCCGCTCACATGGCGCGCCACGTAATCCTTGTCCCAGCCGTCGTGATCGAGCAGGTAGCGGCACAGCCCGTTCCACAGCGCCACGTCGCTGCCGGGCCTGAGGGCCAAGTGCAGGTCCCCCTGCTCCGCCGTCATGGTGCGACGGGGGTCCAGCACCACCAGCCTGAGCCCGGGGCGCCGTGCCCGCGCCTGCTGCAGGCGACGAAACAGCACGGGGTGAGTCCAGGCGGTGTTGGCACCGGTGATCACCACCAGATCCGCCAGCTCCAGATCCTCGTAGCAGGCGGGCACCAGATCCTCGCCGAAGGCGCGCTGATGGGCCGCCACCGCCGACGACATGCAGAGCCGGGAGTTGGTGTCCACGTTGGCGCTGCCGAGATAGCCCTTCATCAGCTTGTTGGCGACGTAGTAATCCTCGGTGGTGAGCTGGCCCGACAGGTAGATGCCGATGGCCTGTGGCCCGGATTCGGCCAGAATGGCGGTGAAACGCTCCGCCAGGGTATCCAGGGCCTGCTCCCAGCCGATGCGCTGCCCCAGCCAGCGCGGATAGAGCAGGCGATCGGGGAAATCCAGGCTCTCCAGCAGGCTGGCCCCCTTGACGCACAGAGCTCCCGCGTTGGCCGGGTGCCCCTCATCCCCCTGCAACTGCCAGCCATTCCCCTCCCGGCTAAGCCGGATGCCGCAGCCCACTCCACAATAGGCACAGGTGGTGTTCATTCCCTTGCTCCTCCTCGTCCGACTCCCCATCCCTGGGTCGCCGCTGCCATGGCCCATAAAAAAAGCGCCCGCCCCCGCAGGGGACGGACGCCTTTGTCCGGATAAGCCGCATTTACTCTCTCCTGGGATGACTGCAAACCCCGCGCCAGGATGCAAGGTGCGCCTGGAGGGCGATCGGCAGCGAGCGGCTGCGCCGGGACGGTGCAAGTGCCCCCTTGTTGGGCCCGTCAGGCGGGAGTTCATGCCCAGGCTGGGCAAGGGGCGGCGCGGGAGTATAATGCGGCCGCCACAGAGGAGAGCGAGATGAGAGAGTCAGATCACGAATGCCTGCCACCACAGGGGGATGAGTCAGCACCGCACGGCGACGCAGGCTATTGCTGCATCGGGCTGGTCAACCCCAAGTCACCGGAGAACGTGGGGGCCGTGATGCGGGCCGCCGGCTGCTACGGGGCGGACGAGGTCTACTACACCGGCAACCGCTTCGAGCTGGCGCGCCGCTTCGCCACCGATACCAAGCAGATGGTGGAGAAGATCCCCCTGCTCGGGGTCGACGATCTGATGGAGATGGTGCCGGCCGGCTGCACGCCGGTGCTGGTGGATCTGATCGAGGGGGCCACCTCGCTGCCGGATTATGTGCACCCGGCGCGCGCCTTCTACATCTTCGGCCCGGAGGACGGTACCCTGGATCCCGCCCGCTTCAAGGCGGTGCAGGAGGTGATCTATGTCCCGACGCACGGCTGCATGAACCTGGCGGCCTCGGTCAATGTGATCCTCTACGACCGGCTGGCCAAGCGGCTGAGACGCTGACAAAAAAGATCCTGAACAGCTAACCAGTCCTCCGGCGCAGGGCGCTTTAGTTGCCAGGGCTTAGCCTCTGCTCCTGCTGCTTGATGAAATCGCGGTAATAGTCGTAGAGCTGGTAGCGCCGGTAGATCTCGGCCAGGGTGCCGTGTCGCACCAGATTGACCATGCCTTGATCCCAGAGCTGTTGCAGGCTGCGCCCCTTCTCGGTATCGGCAAAGATGGGATAGGTCGGGACCCAGCGCAGGAAGATGCGCTGCATGTTGGCGGGAATGGAATCCGCCGAGTAGAGCACCCCGGCGGTCAGGTAGTAGCGATAGCGCTCCTTGGCCAGCAGCTGCAGCGCCATGTCGTGGCTGTCGATCTCGTGCCAGCGCATGGAGACCGGTATGTACTTGTCAAAGGCCCAGCCCCGCAGCCACACCACCCCCTGCCCGCTCAGACTGTGCTCCCCTTGCCACTGGGGCCGCCACTTCTTGAGCATCAGCACCGTCAGATCGTCGGCCGAGGCGGGATGGCGGGGTTGCAGCACGCCGCTCACCTCATCCCGATAGACCCCCATCGCCATGTCGCCCCCTTTCTGGGCGATCACCGCCAGGGCCCGCTTGTAGGGCACGATGCGCGGCATGACCTGGTAACCATTGGGCTGATAGATGGCCCGCACTATGTCCAGATAGACGCCCCTGCCATCCGGCTGGCAGAAACCCGGCCAGTCATCGCAATAGACATCTAGGGGATCGGCCCGACCCGGCCAGCAAATCAGCAACGTCAATGAAAGCAACAAACGAATCATGTCTTACCGTTTCTCCGCAGGCGATGCCATTTGCAGCCGCGCCCAAGCCATTCCCCATGATATGAAGATCTGCCGGCAACGCACCTCTTTTTCCCGGTTTTGCGAGCGAGTCGAGGGTTATTGCCCGCTGAATCGGTATTATTGACAATAAGATTCATTAGTAACCCAACATAGGGGAGCCTTCATATGCCATCCATTAAAACCCTGCTCTGTCCGGTCGATTTTTCCCAGATGTCACAGGCCGTGCTCGACTATGCCGTATTCATGGCCCAGAGCCACAAGGCCGAACTCAAACTGGTCCACGTGGTGGATCAACTGCACGGCTTCGACAGCTACAAGATCCTGCACATGACTGCCATCGAGATCACCCACGAGATGGAGCGTCAGGCCAAGAGCCAGATGAAGGAGCTGATCGCCAGCCTGCCGATTCCGGCCACCTTCGAGGTACGCTTCGGTCGCGCCGCCGACGAGATCGTCGTGCAGGCCAAGGAAGAGAAAGCCGACCTGGTGGTGATGGGCAGCCACGGCCGCTCCGGCATCAGCCATCTGCTGGTAGGCAGCGTGGCCGAGTCCGTGGTGCGCCATGCCCCCTGCCCCGTGCTGGTGGTGCGCAAGTAGCCGCAACGCCAGACTCACTGCAAAAGGCCAGCATCTGCTGGCCTTTTCTATTGGGGCTCGCGGGCCGGCCTCAGCCGTGGGCGTAGATGACGCTGCCCCCCTTGATGATGTCGATGATGGCCCTGGACTGCTCCTTGGGCAGGGCGGGGCAGCCCCAGCTGCGGCCCAGCTTGTCATATTTGCGCAAATGGCGCGGGCTGGCATAATCGGCGCCGTGCACCACGATGGCTCGCTTGCGGGCATTGCTGTTCTGGCCAGGGCTGAGGCCGTCGAGGCGCAACGAATAGCCGTGCTTGCCCTGATAGGTCTCGGCGGTGCGATAGACCCCGAGCGAGCTCTTCATGGAGTTGAACTGGTTGGAAAACTGGTTGGCGGCCAGCTCGCCCGAATTGCGGCCATGGCTGACCCAGGTGTGGTAGAGCAGCTTGTGGCGCTTCACGTCGATGACGAACAGCCGGCGCATGGTCGAGGGTTTGCTGTAGTCGATGATGGTGAGAATGGGTTTGCGCTTGTGGCGCACGCTCTGGTAACTGTTGATGGCCTTGTGAAATACCTGTTTGTCGAGCTTGCCGGCCAGCCCCAACTGGCGGTAGAGATCCTGATCCCAGCTGGCGTGGCTGCTGCTGCTGAAGCAGAGCGCCCCCAGCAGCAGCGGCAACCCCAGCCAGAGCGTACCCCAGCGCTTCATCCAATCTGTTTGCTTCATCCTTGAATCTGCTCCCGTTTTTGTGGCTAGCGCAGCGCTCAAAATATCGCCACACCTCGCTGGATAGTTATATGCAAGCCCCTGATAGCAGGCAAGAAAAAAGCAAAAAAATGCCGACCTGAGTCGGCATCTTTACACAGGACCACAAAGGCGTCAGACGCGACTCAGATAGTCCGCCAATCCCACCCACTTGTAGCTGGTGAGCTCGGTAAGCCCCATAGGGCCGCGGGCATGCAGCATCTGGGTCGAGACCGCCACCTCGGCACCCAGCCCGAACTGGCCGCCGTCGGTGAAGCGGGTGGAGGCGTTGACGTAGACCGCCGCCGAACCGGCCCCGTTGACGAAACGCTCGGCATTGGCCAGATCGTTGGTGAGGATGGCATCGGAGTGGCCGGCGTTGTGCTCGCGCATATGGGCCAGCGCTTCGTTCACATCCGCCACCAGCTTGACTCCCAGGGTCAGCGAGAGCCACTCGGTATCGAAGTCTTCCGGGCCGGCGGCACGCAGGCTGTCGGCGCCCGCCAGCAGCGGCATGGCCTCGGGGGTGGCGACCAGGGCCACCTTGCGCTCGTTCATTAAGCCCACCAGCTGCGGCAGCAGGGTCGCGGCGACCTTCTCGTGCACCAGCAGGCTGTCGAGAGCATTGCAGGCGGAGGGACGCTGCACCTTGGCGTTGTCGATGACCGCCAGGGAGCGCGCCAGATCGGCGCTCTCGTCCACGAAGATGTGGCTGATGCCGAAACCGCCGATGATCACCGGAATGGAGCTGTTCTCCTTGCACATCTTGTGCAGCCCGGCGCCGCCGCGGGGGATGATCATGTCCACATAGCGGTCGAGGCGCAGCAGCTCGCCCACCAGCGCCCGATCCGGGTTGTCGATGTATTGCACCGCATCGCGCGGCAGGCCGGAGGCCGCCAGCGCGCTCTGGATCACCCGCACCAGCTCCAGGTTGGAGTTGAAGGTCTCGCGCCCGCCACGCAGTATGCTGGCGTTGCCGGTCTTGAGGCAGAGGCTGGCGATGTCGATGGTGACGTTGGGACGCGCCTCGTAGATGACCCCGATAACGCCGATGGGCACCCGGCGGCGGGAGAGGCGCAAGCCGTTCTCCAACACCCGGCTGTCGATTTCGGCCCCGACCGGATCGTCCAGAGAGATCACCTTGCGCACGTCCGCCACGATACCGGCCAGCCGGGCCGGGTTGAGCAGCAGCCGATCCAGCATGGCGTCTGACAAGCCCGCCGCACGGCCGGCGGCGATGTCTTTCTCGTTGGCGGCCAGGATCTGGTGGCTGCGTGCCTCCAGCTCCTCGGCGATGGCGGCCAGCGCCCGGTTCTTCTGCGCCGTGCTGACGGTGGCCAGCTGATAGGCGGCTTCACGGGCCGCCTGCCCCATTTTCTCCAGACTCATCTCTCTTCCCTTTGGTTCTTGCGGGGCCGCCCGATGGCGGCGTCCCCCCTTATCTTGATGTGCCGCTGCCCTTGCGTGGCAGCGGCTGGCGACTCACAGCAGCACCATGTCGTCGCGGTGGATGGCCACGGCGCCATAGCCGTAACCCAGCACCTGTTCGATGTTGTCCGAATGGACGCCGCGCAGCTTGTCCAGCTCCAGATGATTGTAACGGCAGATGCCACGCGCTAACTCGGTCCCCTTGGGGTCGAGAATGCGCACCACGTCGCCACGCACGAAATCGCCCTTCACCGCCACTATGCCCTTGGGCAGCAGGCTGGAGCCCTTCTCCTGCATGGCAGCCACGGCGCCCTGATCCACCTGCACTTCACCGTGAGGGGGAGGCCCTGCCAGGATCCAGCTCTTGCGCCCTTCCAGCGGCGACGCCAGCGCCGGGAACAGGGTGCCGATGCGCTCGCCCTTGGCGAGACGGCCGACCACTTCCGGCATCTGGCCGGTGGCGATCACCACGTTGACGCCGGCGCGGCGCGCCACGTCGGCTGCCTGCAGCTTGGTGGCCATGCCGCCGGTACCGAGCCCGCTGACGCTGTCACCCGCCAGCTTGCGCAGGGTGTCGTCGATGGTCTGTACCTCTTCGATGAGCTGGGCATCCGGGTTGGTACGGGGATCGGCGGTAAACAGCCCCTTCTGATCGGTGAGCAGGATCAGCAGATCCGCATCGGCCAGGATGGCGGCGCGAGCGGAGAGGTTGTCGTTGTCCCCCACCTTGATCTCGGCAGTCGCCACCGCGTCGTTCTCGTTGATGACCGGGATGATGCGGTGATCGAGCAGGGTGCGCAGGGTATCGCGGGCATTGAGGTAACGCTCGCGATCTTCAAGATCGGCGCGGGTCAGCAGCATCTGACCGATGTGCAGCCCATAGAGGTTGAACAGATCCTGCCATACCCGGATCAGCTGGGTCTGGCCGACGGCCGCCAGCATCTGCTTGTTGGGCAGGGTTGGCGCCAATGGAGGGTGGCCCAGATGCTCACGGCCTGCCGCAATGGCCCCCGAGGTGACCACCACGACCCTGTGGCCGTGACGGTGCAAGGCTGCACACTGTCTGACCAGCTCGACCATGTGGGCACGATTGAGCTGGGAAGATCCCCCGGTGAGCACGCTGGTGCCCAGTTTGACGACTATGGTTCTGTTTTCCATGGGAGCAAAAAGGCTGAAATATAAGGAATCCCTTTATACCCACGGCCCTGTTGCCCTGCAAGGCAATTAACACCAAGGCAGCGGCGGGTGCAGACTAAGCGGAGCAAGCAGCAAAGAAACGCCCCGCCAACCGATGGGTGGCTGGCGGGGCGGCGGGTCATCAGGCGGCGGTGACGGTCAGCTCGTTGGTGACCTGCTCGGCGGGAGCGAGCTGGCAACCAAGCTGATGCAGCTTGTCACTGATGAGCTTGTAGAAGTGATTGAGGGTACGTTCGACTTCAGCCTGATGCTTCTTGGGCAGCGGCTTGTTGAGCCACTCCCCTTCGGCGTTGTAGAAGCCGACCTGATAGTGATAGCTGAAGCTGTGATCCTGCTGCTCCAGCACCAGCCACCAGCCCCAGAATTCCCGTTTGTCCGGCGCCGGCTTGGCGCTGACACAGACGGAAAGGCAGTCGAAACGGTAACGCCCCTCTTCACACAGGTCCTCACGTAAATAGGGGCCAATCGCGGCAAACTGCCTCAGCAGTCGCTTGTAGGTCACTCTTTCTGACATGTTAACCTCCCTGTTGAACAAGCCACATCACCCTGGGATGACGTTATATTTTAGCGCTATATCATGTACATAGGTGCTTCTTGAGCCAGTCGACCATCTCTTTCAACGCCTCGTCGTATACCTCCAGCAAGGGTTGCTTGTCGAACACCACCGCCTTGCCGTTACGGCTGGCGGACGCCAATGCCCGGACATCCTGCTCGGGACAAATAAAATCTTTCTTGTGTCCAATACTCAATATCGGCACGGAAGTGCGAGTCCCCAGCAATCCTTGCGTCTTGAGTGAAAATACCTGGCACTTGGTACGCAGCGACTCCCACTGGGCCGCATCGGCCCCCAGCCGGTTGGCCAGCCCGTCCCGCATCATGCGCGGGCAGCGGGCAAACATCTCCTGATTGGTAAACACCTGATTGACGCCGGCGCCGATGCAGACCACGGTCCTGAGCTTGAACGGCTCGATGAAGGCGAGGCGCGCCGCCACATTGCCCGCCAGGCGAAAACCCACCATAGCGATGCGCTGGTGATCGACCCAGGCCACTTCGGACAGATGATTCAATACCGCCTGATGCAACCGGCTGGTGTCCTGCACCAGCGGCCAGTGCTCGGCATAGCCGATGCCCGGCATATCGAGCGACAACATGCCGATGCCGTTGGGCTCCAGGCACTTGAGATAGAAATTGAGGAAGTCGACCTGCAGCGAATCGATGCCACCGCTGACGATGACCAGGGGCACCGGCTTGTCGGTGGTCGGCAGATGGAGGTAGCCCTGAATGTGCTTGCCGCGAAACGGCACCTGCAGCTCCTTGAGCGGCACCTTGAACAGGCGTCCCGCCTCGCGGTAGGCCATGTTGCCGAGCAGCTGGGCCTGATCCGCCAGCTCGTCATTCTTCAGATGGGGATAGCTGGCGATGGAGTAGTAGCGCACCGCCTTGAGCAAACTTTTCAGGGCCGCGGCCCGCTCGCCCTGTGCCACCAGCTCGCGCCCCCGGTTGAAGTAGCGGCCGGCCAGCTGGCTCCACTCATAGACCCAGTTGCCGGGCACATAACCCTTGATGGTATCCAGGAAGCGCTCGTGGGTACGCTCGCCCTCTCCCATGGCGATGCAGGCCAGGGTCTGCTCCACCTCGACCGGGTCCGCCCCCTGCCAGGCCCAGGTCGGCCGGCGCAGCAGACGATACCAGCGCGATGACATGGAACCGTCGATGAAGGTCTCGTCGACATTGTCATCCTGCTCCGCGACCGGGCTGGAGTTGGAGACTTCCGAGGTCTCCAGCACCTTTTTTACCCGGGTAAAGAGCTTCTCGGTCAGGTTAAGGTCGTCGTTCAAGTCCAAAGCTATTACTCATACTGTCATGCAATGGCTCCATCTTAACCACTTTTCCCGCCCGGCAGCCAGTTGCACCACAAAAAAACAGGGCTCCATATAGGAGCCCTGTGAAGCTGATTCGCTGCTTACTCTTCGTCGCAGATCGGCGTGGCAAACTCCAGCGCCATATCCCACGGCTGTTCGATCCAGGTGTCCTGCGGGATGGCGACTTCGAAGTCATCCAGCAGTTGCTCACCCATCGGCTTGGCGAAGATCGCGATGAACTTGGCCTTGGGGTAGAGTTCGCGGATCGCCTTGGCGGTGGTGCCAGTGTCCACCAGATCTTCCACCACCAGCCAGCCTTCGCCGTCACCCGCGGTGGTGGCGGCCTTCACCACCACCAGATCACGCTGGTTGTTGTGGTCATAGCTGGAGATGCAGAGGGTTTCGACGTTGCGAATGCCAAGTTCACGCGCCATCAGTGCAGCCGGTACCAGGCCGCCGCGGCTGACCGCGATGATCCCTTTCCACTGGCTGACAGGCAGTTGACGACGGGCCAGACGGCGCGCTTCACGTTGCAGGTTGTCCCACGACACATAAAACTTTTTCGGCATACTATCGATCTCAACGAGTTATAAAAACAATCACTTAAGACTTGAAAACCCGTGCAGACGCACGTGATTTCGTTAATGCTGACGGCCCTTTTTCCCAAATTCGGCTTGCACCGCGGCCGCCTCGGGAGAAGACCCTCGGCAGCGAAAACAGATGCAATGGAAGCAGGATGGGCAGAGCTGGCGGTCATGTCACAGAGGGGGCAGGACCGCAGACAGGCTGTTGGGCGGGCATGATACCATCGTTTGCGGATAAATTGACTGGCAAACGTATGCGAAATGCAGGAAAAAAATCGAAGCAAGCCCGGCTGACTCCCTCTTTTCCCTCTCCCGGGCGGAGTTCGCCGAGCAGCAGATAAAAAAATAGCAGGGGGAGGATGGGTTCCTCACTCGCCTGCTGTTTTCGATCTGCCTGTCAGCCCGGCCGGCAACCTGCCTTAACGGCGGCTGGCGTAGGGGTTCGGATAGTTGAAACCCTGGGTATAAAGAGACTGGGCGAACCAATAGGTTGAATTGCTGCCTGACATCATAAACTCCTGATTGCTTAACAAGTTACGTACCTTAATGCGGGTTCAGATCCTTGAACGGACACTCGGTTCCATGGAGGCGCACTTGCTTTGCTTCGGTTCCCTGGAGGCATTCATCGTCATCCTGACGGGTGGCGAACCACGGTCGTTAATTTACCAGCCGGCGCCATAAACTCAATATTTTTGTGATGTGAGTCACAAATTTTCTTTTGTGCTGGTTCGTTTCGTCCATACCGGAGCTGTACGCTGCCATTCCCCCGCTTGCCAGCACAAGCCGCCCGCAATTTGCGCTGATCGCTCACATTTTTGTGTGATTGACTGTATTATCGTTATCCTCTTGCTCGCCCCGCTACCGGGGCCCTGTCATATTCCGTGCTGGTAAGGAGTCCCGACGTGGCACAGCTTAGTTCTCTCTCTCCCAAACTGATTTGGCATTTCTTCGAACAGATCTGCTCCATCCCCCACCCTTCCAAGCACGAAGCCCAGCTGAGCTCCTGGATCGTCCAATGGGCCCAAGGGGAAGGTCTGGCGGTCAAGCAAGATGCCGTCGGCAACATCATCATCAAGAAACCGGCCACGCCGGGGATGGAAAACCGCAAGGCCGTGGTGCTGCAAGCGCACATCGACATGGTGCCGCAGGCCAACGCCGACACCCAGCACGACTTCACCAAGGATCCCATCGATGCCTACATCGACGGTGAATGGGTCACTGCCCGCGGTACCACCCTGGGCGCCGACAACGGCATGGGCATGGCCGGCTGCCTGGCCGTGCTGGCCGACAAGACCATCAAGCACGGTCCGCTGGAAGTGCTGCTGACCACCGACGAAGAGACCGGCATGACCGGCGCCTTCGGCCTGGAAGCGGGCTGGCTGGAAGGCGAGATCCTCCTCAACACCGACTCCGAAGAGGATGGCGAGGTCTACATGGGCTGCGCCGGCGGGGTGGATGCCAATATTCGCTTCCCGCTGGAGCTGGTTGCCGCTACCGAGGGTGAAGGTTTCGAGCTGCAGGTCAAGGGCCTGCGCGGCGGTCACTCCGGGGTCGACATCCATCGCGGCCGCGGCAACGCCAACAAGCTGCTGGTGCGTCTGCTCAAAGCCGCCGAGCCGCTGGGCGTGCGTCTGGCCGAGATCCATGGCGGCACCCTGCGCAACGCCATTCCGCGCGAAGCCCGGGCCAAGCTGCTGGTGCCCGCCGCCAGCGTCAACGAATTCAAGGCCCTGGTTGACCGTTATACCGGCATCTACCAGAGCGAGCTCGCCGCTACCGAAGCCAACCTGACTGTGCTGCTCACATCCCAGGAAAAACCGGCCCAGCTGATGAGCGAGTCCCTGCAGGCCCGCCTGCTGGACTCCCTGATGGCCTGCCCGAACGGCGTCATCCGCATGAGCGATGCCATCCCGGGCGTGACCGAGACCTCCACCAACCTGGGGGTCATCAAGACCCAGGATGGCGAAGTGTACGTACAGTGCCTGATCCGCTCCCTCATCGACTCCGGTCGCGAGAGTGTCGAACAGATGACCCGCTCCCTGTTCAATCTGGCTGGCGCCAGCTGCGAGTTTACCGGCGCCTACCCGGGCTGGGCACCGAACGTGGACTCCCCGGTGATGGCGCTGGTGCGCAACAGCTACCAGACCCTGTTCGGCGAGATGCCGAACGTCATGGTGATCCACGCCGGCCTCGAGTGCGGTCTGTTCAAGAGCGCCTACCCGGAGTGGGACATGGTCTCCTTCGGCCCGACCATCCGCGGCGCCCACGCCCCGGGTGAGAAGGTGCACATCCCGGCAGTCGAGCGGTTCTGGCAGTTGCTGGTTCACGTGCTGGAACAGATCCCGGCCAAATAAGCCCGCAGGTCAAGGCCGACCGGCCACACCATATACCCCGCCAGGTGCGGGGTATTTTTTTGCCTGCTCCCACCCTTGGCATGTTTACCCTCGAAACCGCCGGACTGCTCTGCCGTCCCCCATCCGTGGCTCAGCCAGACCCGTCAGCCAGACCATCAGGTGTTAATCTGAGAGTCTGCTGAAACCGTCTCCATAAGCAACCTTGGATTTGAAAACCCTTTCTATGATTTATGTAAATTTACAACACAAAAAGTTGATCCAGCTCACAGAAGGCCATAGGATCAAAGCGTGACTCAGGTCACAGATAACAAGTCAACGACAGAGCAATGAGGTGAATATATGTTTGAGAATCTGGCTGTCCTGTTCCACCTGAAGGGTGTAACCAGCAAGAAAGGCGTCGTAGAGAAAGATACCTATGCGCCGGCAACCCGCAACTACTACTTCCGCTATGGCGCCTGATGCCGCCAGCGGGCAATTTCGTGAAAGCGTGATCGAACATTTAAGTAGTAAAATTACAAAAAACAGCAATCCACACAGCAGCCGTCCCCTTGCGGGGGAGCTGTCCTGCCCTGGCCAGATGTTCCACGGCCAAACCTGAACTCCAACCATGAAGATGGGGCCCGCAGGCCCCATTTTTTATTCGCTGTTTCCCGTGCCATCTTGCTGCGATGCGGGCACCGGCATCATACCGCCTTTCCCAGGGGGATGACCTCGGCCAGCGGTAACGGCGTGTGGCAGGCCACCTGATGATCGGCCCCGTCACACGGCTGCAGGCTCGGCGACTTGGTGCGGCACAGCTCGCCGGCATAAGGGCAGCGTTGATGAAAGTGGCAGCCGCTCGGCGGCGAGATGGGAGATGGCACATCTCCCGTCAGCAGGATGCGCTGGCTGCGCCGACGCGGGTCCGGCACCGGAATGGCCGAAATGAGCGCCTGGGTATAGGGGTGGCGAGGCGCCAGATAGAGCGACTGGGCCTCGGCCAGTTCGACGATCCTGCCCAGATACATCACCGCAATCCGATCCGAGATATGCTTGACCACCGACAGGTCGTGGGCGATGAAGATGATGGCGAGGTTCATCTCCCGCTGCAGGGTGAGCAGCAGGTTGACTATTTGGGACTGCACCGACACATCCAGCGCCGACACTGCCTCGTCACAGACCAGCAGCTTGGGTTTGAGGGCGATGGCCCGGGCGATGCCGATGCGCTGGCGCTGGCCGCCCGAAAACTCATGGGGATAGCGATCCACCGCACTGCCGGGCAGCCCCACCTTCTCCAGCAGCTCCTGCACCCAAACACGCCGCTGTTCGGCGTTGCCCTTGCCGTGGATGACAAAGGGCTCTTCCAGGATCTGCCCCACCGTGTGGCGGCTGTTGAGTGATTCCGCAGGATCCTGAAACACGATCTGCATCTCCTGGCGCAAAGATCGCATCTCCTTGGGCGGGAGGTGGGTGATGTCGCGTCCCTCGAAGGTGATGGTGCCGGCGGTCGGCTCGAACAACTTGAGCAGGGTGCGCCCCAGGGTCGACTTGCCGCAGCCGGACTCGCCCACCAGCCCCAGCGTCTCCCCCTGCTTGAGATCGAAGCTGATGCCGTCCACCGCGTAGACGTGATACTTCTTGCGCAACAAGCCGCCGCCCAGCTGGAAGTGCTGCTTCACGTCGCGCACCGATAAAAGCGTCTTCATACGGCTAGCTCCCTCCAGTGGTGGCAGGCCACCCCATGCCGCTCGGCGAGCTGCTCGGTGGCCGGAATGGCGCTCACGCAGATCTCGGTGGCATGGGGACAACGGTTGGAGAAACGGCATCCGGCCGGCATCTCGTGCAGGGCGGGCACCTGCCCCTTGATGGTCTTGAGCAGGCTCTTTGGCTCATCTTCGAGCCGCGGGATCGAGCTCATCAGACCATGAGTATAGGGATGGCGCGGGTGGTCAAACAGCTCGAACACATCGGCCTGCTCCACCGCCCGGCCGGCATACATCACCACTACCTCGTCGCACAGCTCCGCCACCACCCCGAGATCATGGGTGATGAAGATGATGGCCATACCGGTCTGGGCCTGCAGCTCCTTCATCAGCTCCAGGATCTGGGCCTGAATGGTCACATCGAGCGCCGTGGTCGGCTCGTCGCAGATGAGCAGCGCCGGCTCGCAGGCGAGCGCCATGGCGATCATCACCCGCTGGCGCATGCCGCCGGAGAGGTTGTGGGGATAGACGGCAAAGCGCTGGGCGGGCTCGGGGATCCCCACCTTCTGCAGCATGGCGATGGCCGCCTCCCTGCGCTGGGCCTTGCTGTAGTCGGGGCGGTGGAGGCGAAACACCTCCATCAGCTGATCGCCGACCGTCTGCACCGGGTTGAGCGCCGTCATCGGCTCCTGAAAGATCATCGAGATGCGGTTGCCGCGCACCTTGTACATCTGATCCGGCGCAAGCGACAGCAGCTCCTCCCCCTGAAAGCGGATGGAGCCCGCCACCACCTGACCATGGGGTTTGGGCAACAGCCCCATGATGGCGAGCGAGGTGACGCTCTTGCCACAGCCGGACTCACCGACCACCCCCAGCGTCTGGCCGGGGGCCACCTTGAAACTGACCCCGTCGAGCACCTTGATCTTGCCGTCGTCGACGGCAAACTCCACCGCCAGATCGCGCACCTCCAGAATGGGGGCCTTGCTCTGGCCATCCCTCCCATGATCCCGGGTGCCCGGGTGAGGAGCCTGTGTGTTGGACATGACTGCTGCTCCCTTCTGCGCCATATCAATGACGTGCATAAGTCTTGTCGAGCAGGTTGATGGGCGTCAGCGCCTCCCCTGCCTCCTTGGCCTTCAGGGTCTCTTCCTTCACCTTGGGATCGAGCCAGAGCAGGCCGCCGCTGCTGTGAGGGTAGCCATCCATGGGCCAGTAGAGCAGATCCGGCGTGTTCTTGGTGGCGGGCACCTCGGGCAGCATCACGTAGCGCCAGCTGCTGGCCCGCACGTAGTTGAGCTGTACCCCGGGCACGAAGATGGCGAGATCATAGATGCGCTGCTGGATCTGGCGGGAGAGCTCGGCCCGCTTGGTCATGTCGAACTCGACATTGTAGGCGTCGATCAGCGCATCGAGCTCTTTGTCAGCCACGTTGAACAAATTGTTGGTCTGCGGCTTGTTGGCGTTGGCCGAGTGGAACGACTCCCAATACTGCGGATAGAGACCACCGCCACCCCAGCCGAGCCAGGCCGCCTCGTGTTTTTTCTCCAGCATCGCCTTGAAGCCGGTGGCGCCGTCCACCAGGTTGAGCTCCAGATCCAGCCCAGCCTTCTTGGCCTCTTCTTTGAGCACGGTCAACCGCTTGGAGTGCTCCTGGCTGGTGTAGGTGAGCGTCAGGGTCAGCCGCTCCCCCTTGTCATTTTGCAGGATGCCGTCCGGCCCCGGCTTGGTATAGCCGCCCTTGGCAAAGTAGTCGCGCGCCTTGGCGATGTCATAGGCCCGCTCCGGCAGTTGCATGTCGGTGAACTCGCCAAAGCCAGAGCCGAAGGTGGTGGCTCTGTCGTAGTCGCCGCGTAGCACGGTCTTGATCATCTTGTCGATGTTGAGGGCGTGCTGGATGCCGAGCCGCACGTTGAGGTCAGCCAGCTTGGGATTGGCGACATTGAGGTGAACCCCCTGCCCGCCCTGCTTGGTGTCGGTCATGGCCATCACCTTCTGCACGTATCCCTGCTTGTACTCGGGGGTAACTGCTTTTTCATGCCACCAGTTGGGCAGGATCATCTCGAAGGTATCGAGCTCCCCTTTCAGGAAGTGACGAAAGGCGATGTTGTGATCGCGGATCACCTGCACCTTGATGGTGTCGAGGTTGAACCTGTGCTGGTTGTAGCGATCGTCCTTTGCCCACCACTCCTTCTGCTTGCTGAAGGTGATGGACTTGCCCTTCTTCACGTCGCTCATCACGTAGGGGCCGGTGTTGGGCACCACGGCCCAGTTGTACTGCTTCACCCAGTTGGGGGTGAGCTTGTAGTAGTGCTTGGGCTGCGGCCACAGCTCGGTGGTGTTGAGCAGGTCCAGCTTGGCCTTGCGGGTACCGGCCTTGACCAGAATGGTGTGGTCGTCAACCTTCTCCACCGCCACCACTTCGGTGGTGTAGTAGTTGTTGAACCAGGGCCCCTTGATGTCCTTGGAGCGCATCATCTCGTAGCCGAAGGTGTAGTCATCGGCGACCACCGGCTTGCCGTCCGACCACTTGGCGCGCAGATCCAGCTTGAAGTAGACGGTCTGGTTGTCCGGCGCGATGGCCCAGTGGGTCGCGAGCGACGGAATGGGGTTGCCGGTATTGGGGTGGAAGCTGATGAGCCTCAGCTGGTTATCCATGATGAAGGAGCGGAACGCGCCGTTGGAGTCGGGCCCCACGGTGCGAAACGTCAGTGGGAAACTGTCCACGAACATGGTGATGCTGCCACCAGGCAGCGCCTTGGGTGAGGCGAACACGGGGTCGGTGTCGTTGGTCTCCCATTTGAGATCCGCAGGCAGGCTGGCCGCCCATACCCAGGATCCGTTCACCAGCACAAAGAGAGCACCTATCCATTTGATTTTATTTTTCATGTTTGACTTCCAGGTCATACCCCTGCACTGGGGGCTTGTCGATTCAAGGGTGAGCAACCCGGGGCCATAAGCCCGCCCCAGGTCACTGATAACGGGTAAATTTGCGTGGATCGAACGCCTCGCGGATCGCCTCGCCGATGAAGGAGACCATGATCAGCACCAGGCTCACCGCCGCCACCACCGAACTCACGATCCAGATGGCATCCAGGTTGTTGATGCCCTGGGAGAGCAGCTCCCCCCAGCTTGGGGTAGGCGGGGCCAGGCCAAAGCCCAGATAGTCCAGCGCCGTCAGGGTGGAGATGTTGCCCACCACGGCAAACGGCGCCAGGGTGACGATCATCATCAGGGTGTTGGGCAGAATGTGGTGGAAGATGATCCGCCCGGTGCCGGCCCCCTGGGCCCGCGCCGCCATCACATAGTCCCGCGCCCGCTCCTTGTAGGTGAGGGTGCGCATGTACCAGGTGATGCCCATCCAGCCGAACAGCACGTTGATGGCCACGAACAGGCCGAAATTGGGCTTGGCCAGCGACACCAGGATCATGATGACGTAGAGAAACGGCACCTGGGACCAGATCTCGATAAAGCGCTGCAGCACCAGGTCAAACCGCCCGCCGAGGAAGCCCATCATGCAGCCGATGGTGACCCCGATGGCATAGCTGGCCACCAGCGCGATGAAGGCAAAGCCGATGGCGATGCGAAAGCCGTAGACCAGCCGCGCCAGCACGTCGCGGCCGCTGGTGTCGGTGCCAAGCAGGTGACGCTCGGCCAGGCTCGGCGCATAGGGTGGGTAGGCATCCTGCTTGAAATCCTGCTCATAGGGGTTCCAGGGCACCGGCGGCAACACCACCCAATCCCCCTTGCCATCGGCGGCGAATTTGTCTTTGAGCTGGCGATAGTTGGTCTCGTACTCGTAATCGAGCCCGAACTGCTGGCCCGGGATCACGTCGCCATAGGTGGGAAAATAGAGCTCCCCCTGATAGCTCACCATCAGTGCCCGGCTGTTGACCAAGAGCTCCGCCAACAGGGAGAGCAGCACCAGGGTGGTGAAGATGATGAAGGAGTAGTAACCACGCTTGATCGACTTGAAACGCTTGAGTTTTTTTAAGGTGACAGGGTTCATGTTCACTCTCCGAACCGCACACGGGGGGCAACAAAAGGTGCAACGCAGATATCGGAGACGATATGGCGTGATATCAGTATCGGCATGACAAGAGAGATTGGATTCATGCTCACTCTCCAAACCGCACGCGGGGATCGACCAGGGCAACGCAGATGTCGGAGACGATATTGCCCACCAGCATCAGCATGGAAGTGATGGCCAGAATGCCCATCACGGTGGGGTAATCCCGCTCGACGATGGCCTCGTAACCGAGCAGACCGATGCCGTCGATGTTGAAGATGGTCTCGATGAGAAAGGAGCCGCCGAAGAAGACGGTGAGCACCGACCCCAAGTGACTGGCGATGGGGATCAGGCTGTTGCGCATCGCATGATCGGTCACCGCCTTGCGAAACGGCAGCCCCTTGGCCACGGCGGTGCGCACGTAATCCGCCGACAGGTTCTCCATCAGGCTGTTCTTCATGGTCATGGTGAGGATGGCGAAATCACCGATGGCGTAGGCGATGAGCGGCAGCAGGGCATGGGCGAACACGGTGCGGATCTGATCCCAGCTGCTCTCCATGCCGTCAAACTCGTCCCCCGGGAAGCCCCCCATCGGCAGCCACTCCAGATGGAACGCGAACACTGTGATGAGGAAGATGCCCACCACGTAGGCGGGCAGCGCATAGGCCATGTAGATCAGCATGGAGCTGAGCGAATCGAAGCGGCTGTTGTGCCTGAGCGCCTTGGCCACCCCGAGCGGAATGGAAACGGCATAACTGAGCAGAAAGGTCGCCAGCCCGAAGAAGGCGGTCACCGGCAACCTGTCCTTGATGAGGCCCCACACCGGCTCGTAATAGCGGGTCGATTCGCCAAGATCCAGCACCGCCAGCTTCTGCAGCCACTCCCAATAGGCGACCAGCATCGGCTTGTCGAGCCCGTAAAAGGCCTTGAGCTCCTCGATCTGCTCGTCGGAGAGCGCCTGCGCCCCCTTGCTGCCGCTGGAGCGGCCCGATTCGTTCTGAGAAACCTGAGCTTGCAGCAGCATGCGTTCGACCGGGCCGCCCGGCACGAAGCGGGTGATGGTGAAGACGAGCAGGGTGATACCGAGAAACGTCGGGATGATCAAAAGCATCCGACGTAAGAAATACGACAGCATGGTGGAACCTCGTCCTTGTTGTTCTTTTATGGCCAGTCACATCCGGTGACGGGCCTGTCCTTCCTGGCATTACTCACTGGATAGCCGGTTATTGACAGACTATCCGCTCGGTCACTGTAAAAGCTCTGCAACAAAAATCAAGTAGAACGAAGGGCATGACATGCCCCTTTGGCAAACCGTGGAATTTACTGTGAGTTTTTTATGAAAAAGCCAACTTCAAGATAAAAAACTGCGAGACGAACAATTTAAATAACGTTTAAATTTTCAATCAAACCTACAAAAACAGCCTCACTAAAACATTTTTTGCATATAAAACAACAGGATATGATAAACCAGAATTAAATCACCCTTCTCTATATGGGCAAGCTGAAATCCGGCTCGACAATGCAATCTGAACCTCAGCCGAACACGCTACCAAAACAGAAAATAATGCTAAAAAAGTCTTGGTTAACAATATAAAAACTAGCGGGACATCCCCCTTATCGATAAGTTCAAAATTAATCAATAAAATGGAAACCACTCATTTTAACATCGATTTCACATCGCAAAATATCATCAAGTCAGAATAAACCGCTACGAAACCGGAAGTATTAAAACATAGTCAGCTTATTGCGCCCCCCTTCCCCATCCACACCGCCTCAATTGACGTCAACCGTCAAAGCTTGATAAGCCTTACGCATCGCTCCAACGAGGGCGGTATGGAAGCAAACAAAAAAACAACCAGGAAGGATATAAGCGATGCTTAGGAAAAGCAGACTCTCTGCTGCCGTAGCGTTTGCCTTGGCGAGCGCGGCAGTAGTGGCCACCCCTGTCTTGGCCGAAGAGGGCCAAAACGTCGAAAAACTCCAGAAGATCAAGGTTACCGGCTCCCGTATCTCGCGCGTCGACGTGGAAGGCGCCACCCCGGTCGTCGCCATCAGCAAGGCCAAGATCGAGCAATCCGGTCAGCAGACCGTGGCCGACTACCTGAAGCAGGCCTCCTACAACTCCTTCGGCAGTATCTCCCCCTCTTCCGGCAGCTCAGCCCAATCCCAGGCCACCGTCAGCCTGCGCGGCCTTGGCTCCGAGCGTACCCTGGTGCTGCTCAACGGCAAGCGGGTCGCCGGCTCTCCCTCCATGGGAGGTAGCTCCATCAACCTCAACTCCATCCCCATGGCGGCTGTGGAGCGGGTGGAAGTGAACCTGGACGGCGGCTCTGCCCTGTATGGTTCCGATGCCATCGGCGGCGTCATCAACGTCATCCTGAAACAGGACTATGAAGGGCTGGAATTCCAGGGCCGTATCGGCTCTCCCACCGAAGAGGGTGGCGACGAGAAGAGCGGCTCCATCGTCAGCGGCATCACCGGGGAGAAGGGCGCCCTGATGATGGTCTACGAGCACGATGTCAAGGACGAGATCTACTACAAGGATCGCGACTACATGGCTCGTGAAGGTGCCTCTGCCCCCAGCCTGTATGGCCGCAACATCAAGGGCATCGATGCCGCCACCGGCAAGACAGTTACCCGTACCCTGGAAGGCATCGACTGTGCCAATACCGGCCCCGGCTTCGTACCGGTCGGTAGCGCCTGTCGCTTCGACTTTGCCCAGGTCGCCGCCAAGACCGCTTCCCGCACCCGGGACACCGTCTACGTCAACGGCCGCTATCACATCAATGACAGCGTCGACTTCGTTCCCCAGCTGATCGGCTCGCGGGTCACCAGCTTTGGCCGCTTCGCTCCGGCCGCCGGCCCCTTCTCCATCGACGGCACCACTCCGGGCGGCGCCCAGCTGCTGGCCGACAACGGCTTCATCGGCGAGAAGGCCACCGTCTACTACCGCTTCAGCAACGTCGGTCCCCGTGACAACGACGTCACCGACCTGACCGGCAGCATGAACCTGGGCTTCGAAGGCACGCTGCCGACCGAAGCGGTGGGCGATGTGGAGTGGAATGCGGGTTACATGTATTCCAAGACCGACAACAAGAGCCGCGGCACCGGCTATGTGCTGAACCCGGCGGTCCAGCAGGAGGTCGACAGCGGCAACTTCAAGAACGGCGAGTTCTCCAGTGACGCCACCAACAGCCTCTCCTACGACACCAGCCGCACCTCCAAGATGGACTTCTTCCAGTGGTACGGCGGTCTGGGCTGGAGCATGGGTGAACTGCCGGCCGGCCCCATCGGCTGGTACCTGGGGGCCGAGTACAACGACTGGGTCTACTCCGATACCTATGACAGCCAGTCAGCGGCCGGCAACGTCATCGGTTCTTCCGGCAACTCGGGCGGTGGCGTGCGCGATGTCTTCGCCGCCTACATCGAGAGCCTGATCCCCATCACCGAGCAGATCGAGCTGAACCTGGCCGGTCGTTTCGACAAGTACAGCGACTTTGGCAGCGCCTTCTCGCCCAAGGCGAGCCTGCGTTACCAGCCGCTGGACAACCTGTTGCTGCGCACCTCCTGGTCACAATCCTTCCGCGCCCCGGGCCTGGAAGATCTGTATGCAGCCGATGCCGACTCCGCCGACTTCGCCAAGGACTATGTCTCCTGCCAGGCCAACGGTGTCGCCAACTGCCCGGAAGAGCAGTACTCCACGGTGCGTCAATCCAACAAGAACCTGAAGGAAGAGACGGCTGACACCTTCGGCATCGGCGCGGCCTACAGCCCGATCGACGATCTCAATCTCTCGCTGGACTACTACTACATCAAGATTGATGACGTGATCCAGCTGGCCACCACCCAGACCCAGTTCTATCAGGAGCTGAACACCGGCAGCAACCCGAACGTCATTCGCGATGCCAACGGCGATGTGGAACAGGTTTACGCCGGCATGGTCAACCTGGGCCAGCTCAAGACCAGCGGTCTGGACTTCAAGGCTGACTACAAGTACGACTTCGACGTCGTGACCGTGCGCTACGACTTCGGCAGCACCTACATTCTGAAATACGAAGAGGGTCTGTTTGCCGGCGGTCCCATGGTCGACAAGAAGGGCTGGAACGCCAAGCCTGAACTGCGCTTCAACTCCGGCGTCGGGGTCAATGTACCGCAGTGGTGGAACATGGATGCCTACCTGAGTGCCAACTACATCGACTCCCAGAGCCAGGACTACGTGGACGGTCAGACAGAGGGCCATATCGCCTCCCAGACCACCTGGAACCTGAACGTCGGTGTGGACACCCCCTGGAACGGCAAGCTGCAAGCCGGTGTGAAGAACATGTTCAACGTAGGCCCCTCGCTCTCCAGCGACGGCTTCACCTACGACGACGATCTCTACAGCATCGACGGGCGCATCGTCTACCTCGACTACACCCAGAAGTTCTAATCAACTCCCGTTGAGATATAAACCCAAGCCGGCCCGGTCGGGCCGGCTTTGCCCAACGTCCAAGGAAGTTACGGAGATAGGGTAATCCTATGAAAACAAGGACAATTACAATGAAGAAAGCGCTCCTCGGCAGTCTGGTTTCCGCTGCCTTGCTGACCAGCTTCAATCTGAGTGCCGCCTCTGCCAGCCAGGCAGTGGACGCTCAAGCCGCCACCGACAATGCATCCAAAGTGTCCCAGCAGAAGATCGACAACTACGCCGACTCTGCCGAATCCGCCCTCGCCCAGTACAAGGCCGCCCTGCGTCAGGTCGACAGCCTGCGTACCTACAACGAGCAGGTGGGCAAGATGGTCGACTCCCAGAGCAGCGAACTGGCCTCGATGCAGCGCCAGATCGCCCAGATCGATCAGACCAGCACCGAAGTGGTGCCGCTGATGCTCAAGATGATCGACTCCCTCGAGCAGTTCGTGGCGCTGGATCTGCCGTTCCAGAAGGTCGAGCGGGAGGATCGCGTCGCGGCCCTGACCGACCTGATGAACCGGGCCGATGTCACCATCTCCGAGAAGTACCGCAAGATCCTGGAGGCCTACCAGATCGAGGAGGGCTTCAGCCGCACCATCGAATCCTACAAGGCCAGCCTGGCCAAGGATGGCGGCGAGAAGACCTACGAGTTCCTGCGCGTCGGCCGCATCGCCCTGCTCTACCAGTCCCCGGACGGCAATGAGACCGGCATGTGGAACAAGAAGACCCGTCAGTGGGAAGAGTTGCCCCAGGAGTATCGCAGTGCAGTGGAACAGGGCCTTCGCATCGCCAAGAAGCAGGCGCCCCCCGCCCTCATCAAGCTGCCGGTTCAAACTGCGGAGAAAGCATCATGAAAGGAATCAAACTTGCCATCGCCTCGCTGATCGCGGGCGCCACCCTGATCACCCTGCCGGTGACCGCCGCCGAGAAACCGGTGGACCTGAACGCCCTGCTCAATCAGGTCAAGGCCGCCAGCACCACCGAATCCCAGCTCAACAAGGAGCGGGAAGCCCGCTTCCTGGCCGACAAGAACGAGCAGGCCGCTCTGCTGGCCAAGGCCAAGGCAGAACTGGCTGCCGAAACGGCCAAGGGTGAGCGGCTCAAGGCCACCTTCGACGCCAACGACAAGCAGCTGACCGAGCTGACCGAAACCCTGCGCCAGCGTGCCGGCAACATGGGCGAGATGTTCGGGGTGCTGCGCCAGTTCGCCGGCGAGTTCAAGGGGATCTTCAACGCCTCTGCCCGCCGGGTCGAGCATCCGGAGCAGACCGCCCTGCTGACCCGCCTGGCCGAGAGCAAGGAGCTGCCCTCCAGCGATGACCTGACCGCCTTCTGGACCACCACCCTCAGCCGCATGGTCGACGGTGGCAAGGTCAGCCAGATCCCGGCCACCGTGGTCTATGGCGAAGGCAACCAGGCCGAGAAGACCGTCACCCAGATCGGCGAGTTCAACACCGTCTCCGAAGGCAAGTACCTGACCTTCGTGCCAGAGACCGGCAAGTTCGAACAGCTGCCCCGCCAGCCCGACAAAGGAGTGCTGGAGCCCATCGCCGACTTTGAACAGGGTGGCGGCGGCGTCAAGCCGATCTTCGTAGACCCGTCCCGCGGCGTGATCCTCTCCCTGCTGGTGCAGTCGCCGACCCTGAAGGAGCGGATCGACCAGGGTGGTGAAGTGGGCTACGTCATCATGGTGCTCGGCGTGCTCGGCACCCTGCTGGCGCTGTTCTGCGGCGCTCGCCTCTCCCTCATCGGCGGATCCATGCGCAAGCAGCTCAAATCCGATCAGATCATCAAGGGCAACCCCATCGGCGAGATGCTGGGGGCCTACCAGAGCCATCGTGGCGACAACATAGAGGATCTGGAGTCCAAGCTCGACGAGATCATCCTGCGCAACGTGCCCAAATTCGAGAAGGGCATCAGCATCATCAAGCTGATCGCCTCAGTCGCGCCGCTGCTGGGTCTGCTGGGTACCGTGGTCGGCATGATCGCCACCTTCCAGGCCATCACCCTGTTCGGTACCGGCGATCCCAAGCTGATGGCTGGCGGTATCTCCGAAGCCCTGGTCACCACCATGCAGGGTCTGGTGGTCGCCGTGCCCATGCTGTTCCTCTACACCATCGTACAGACCCAGAGCCGTCGTCTGATCCAGGTGCTGGAAGAGCAGAGCGCCGGTTTCGTCGCCCGCTACCAGGAACGTCTGCACGCCTCCAAAGCCGCAGCGTAAGGAGTCACCCATGTGGTTCTGGTTGATTGAAGAAGTCGAGTCGGTCCGCCGGTTTCTGGGATTGGGGGGCGACGTACTGGTCGCCCTGTTCTTCCTGACCCTGATGATGTGGGCCCTGCTGCTGGAGCGCTGGATCTACTTCATGGCGGTCTACCCCAAGCAGGTGAAGCAGACCAAGGCCGCCTGGCTGGCCCGCAGCGATCACCTCTCCTGGTCCGCCAAGCAGATCCGGCGCGAGCTGGTCTCCCGGGTGGCCATGGCGGTGGACAAGGGGATGCCGGTCATCAAGGTGCTGATCGCCCTCTGCCCGCTGATGGGGCTGCTCGGGACCGTGGTCGGCATGGTGCAGGTGTTCGACACCCTGGCCATCACCGGCACCGGCTCACCGCGGGCGATGGCCTCGGGGATCTCCAAGGCGACGGTACCGACCATGGCGGGCATGATTGCCGCCCTTTCCGGCCTGTTTTTTGTCAACCAGCTCGATCACAAGGCCAAGCTGGCGGTCGAGAAGCTGGAAGACAACCTGAAACACGGTTGATGCAGGATGCACTCCCCCGCCGGGCCCGGCTCTGGCGGGGGCACAGAACAAGCAAGGAGTTTTTGCCATGAGAAAACGTCACAGCGACAGCAGTGCTGATGAGGCGGCCATCGATTTGACCCCCATGCTGGACATAGTGTTCATCATGCTGATCTTCTTCATCGTCACCACCTCGTTCGTCAAGGAGTCCGGCGTGGAGATCAACCGCCCGAGCGCCAGCACGGCCGAGACGGTGAAGAAGGGGAACATCATGGTCGCGGTCCGTGAAAACGGCCAGGTCTGGGTCGACAAGCGCATCGTCGAAGTAGGCGCCGTGCGCGCCAACATCGAGCGGCTGCGGGCCGAAAACCCGGAGAGCGCCGTGGTGATCCAGGCCGATACCGAATCCCGTTCAGGTCTGGTGGTCCAGGTCATGGATCAGATCCGCATGGCCGGTGTCCAGAACATCTCCATCGCGGCGAGCAAGAGCAGCTGATGCCGGAGCGAGCACCATGAGATACCTGATATCGTTGGCGGTCTCCTGTGTGGTGGTGTTCTTCCTGTTTCTGGGAATGAACAAGCTCATCACACCGGATCACCGGGAGTTGGTGGAGAAGGAGGACGTCAGCATGACCGACTTCATCCGCATCAAGCCTCAGGAGACCCTGCAAGAGAGACAACGCGAGCTGCCCAAGCCGCCGCCCCCGAACCGGCCCCCTCCCCCTCCCGAGATGGAAGTGGCCAGCACGGATCGGCCGCAGATGGAGAGCTCGCCGATGGACATGCCCAAACTCGACATCCCGGTCAACATCGGTGGCGGCAACGCCCTCGGTGCCTACAGCACCGGCGGTGGTGGTGGCGGCATGGGTGGCAACAACGGCGCCATTCCGCTGGCGACCTTCGAGCCCATGATGCCCCGCAAGGCGGCGCTGGCCGGCCTCGCCTCCGGCAAGGTGCTGGTGGAGTTCACCGTCACCGAGCGAGGCACCGTCAGCAACGTGCGGATCGTCAAAGAGGATCCCCGCAGCTACGACCTCGGCAAGGAGGCCCGCAAGACCATCGCCAAATGGACGTTCAAGCCGGCCATGGTCGATGGCAAGCCGCAGGCCACCCGCATGCAGCAAGAAATCGAGTTTGCGGTCAACTAAGGAAGGTGGCGATGAAAAAGTTACATACCCTGATCCTCGCCCCGGTCGCCATGGCGGTGCTGCTCAGCACCGCCGGCTGGGCCGCCGAGCAGCCTGCTCTCTCTGATCGCGCCTACCGCGCGGTCAACAAGGCGCAGGCACTGATCACCGAGAAAAAATACGGCGAGGCCAATGCCAAGCTGCAGGAGGCGCTGTCCGGCGCCGGCGAGCGGGTCTACGACAAGGGGGTCATTCTGCAGACCCTGGGCTTCGTGGCGGCGCAGCAGGAGAAGTACGGTCAGGCGACCAAGTACTTCGCCGACGCCATCGCCACCGGCGGGCTGCCCCAGCCGGTGGCCCAGCAGGTGCGCTACAACCTGGCCCAGCTCTACATGGCGGAGGGCAATTTCAAGGCCTCCATCAGCACCATGAACCAGTGGTTCGCGAGCCTGGGCAAGGACGAGAAGCCGACCCCGCACGCCTACATCACGCTGGCCAACGCCCATGTGCAGCTCAAGCAGTATCGGGAAGCCATACCGGCGGTGGACAACGCGATCAAGCTCTCCGCGGGCAAGGCGCCGGAGTCCTGGTATCTGCTGAAGATGGCGGCCCACTACGAGCTGAAACAGTACAAGCCGGCCACCGAGGTGCTGACCGCGCTGGTCGACCGTTATCCGGAGAAGAAGAAGTACTGGACCCAGCTGTCGGCCATGCACATGCAGGCGGGCAACGATGGCAAGGCGCTGGCCGCGCTGGAGGGGGCCTACAACCTCGGCATGCTGACCGAGGCGGCCGAGTTGCAGCGTCTGGCCAACTACCTGGCCTTCGCCGGCATTCCCCACCGCGCCGCCCGCGTGATGGAGAAGGCGATGAAGGAAGGAACCATCGAGAGCAACGCGGCCAACTACAAGGCGCTGGCCAACTACTGGCACCAGGCCAAGGAGCTGGACCCGGCCATCGATACCCTGGCCAAGTCCTACAAGCTGGCCCCCAACGCCGAGCTGCAGCTCAAGATGGCGCGCATGATGATCCAGAGCAAGCGCTACCAGGATCTGGTGGCCTTCGCCGCCAAGCCCGCCGCCAATGCCAGCGGCGAGCAGCGGGCGGATCTGAAGTTCCTGACCGGGGTCGCCTATTTTGAGCAGCAAAAACCGAAGGAGGCGCTCTCCGCCTTCACTCAGGCTGCCCAGAACGGCAACGTCAGTGGCCGCGCGTCACCCTGGATCAGCTTCTTGAAAGAGCAGCAGGGCGGCGCCGTCACCCAATAAGCAACCCAGGCGTGCCGGCCTGGGGCATTTGTTCCCGGCATGGCACGCAATGACACCCGGCAGGACGGGCACCCTCCCAGCCCTGCCGATCAGCAACAAGGGGGTCACCCCGCAGATTGCCTTGGTGGCAATTGGCCGCTCCCCGGAGCGGTCTTTTTTATGCCTCTGTTTTTATTGTCCCGCCATAAAAAAATCCGGAGCCTGGGCTCCGGATTGGGTCATTGCCTTGCGAGAGGACAGGCCATGCAGAGTGCCGGCCTGCCCCTCAAACGGCCATCAGTAGCTGCATATCAGTTCCAGCTACCATCGCCCGCTCTGAGCTCGCTGCTGGTACAGCAGCCTGGACAACTCAGTAGCTGCACACCAGCTTCCAGCTGCCATCGCCCGCTCTGAGCTCGCTGCTGGTACAGCAGCCTGGACAACTCAGTAACTGCACACCAGTTTCCAGCTGCCATCGCCCGCCTTGGGCTCACTGCTGGTCCACCAGTTGGCCTGCCACACCGCCTTGTTGTTGGTCATCCGGTCACCGCCGTTGGCGTGATCCCCCTGCGGCCAGGTCGGATAGGCCTTGTAGGCGGCCGGGTTGACGTTCTGGCTGCTGCAGGTGGCGCCGCCCGGGTTCTCACCGCCACCACTGCTGCCCAATACGGCCTCCGGCAGGGTCGGGAACTCGGCCTTGAGGCCCGCGGTCTGGGTGCCGCTGATGATGCGGATACCGCTCGGCACACCGGCGGCCGGCAGATAGTAGGTCATCGCCACTTCCACGTCGCTGCCCGGCGCCCACGCCTTCCAGGTCGGCAGCGTAAAGGCCGCCTTGTGGAAGTCCTTCTCGCCCGCGATGCCGTCGGAGTTCTGGTTGCCGCCGCTCTCCACCACTTTCAGCCCCATCCCGCTCTGGTCGGTGATGGTGTCGGAGGTAGAGGTGGGCACCAGGAACTCGATGCGAGTACCGCCCGGAATGGTCTGGGCCGAGTTGTTGGTGAGCTTCAGGGTCGGGTTGATCGGGTAGTTGGAATCCCCCTCCTTGAAGCCGGAGAGGCTCACCGCGATGTCGAGCTGGGCGGTTGGCGCCGCCAGATCGTTCTGCTGGGTGTTGTACTTGGCAGCCTTGGCGAACTTCTCGTAGGCGAGCGTGGTCAGCGTGCTGCCCATGCCGTACTCGTTCTTGGCCGGATCGAAGGCGTAGTCACCCGCCATCTCCCAGAACATGACCCCACCCAGGCCCCGCTTGATGATGTAGTCGAGCTTGTGGCCCATGGACTCTTCATCTTCGGTGGAGAGGAACACCTTCTTCTCTTCGTTCCACAGCCAAGGCGCCTGCGCCTTGTCATCGTAGTAACGCACGTACTTGCCCTGCACCACGTGAGCCGGGTTGTTGGGATCCAGACCCCAGGCCTGGCCGTAGCTCGGCATGGTGGTGATACCCAGGCTGGCGGCGTTCTCCAGGTTCTTGGCATGCCACATGGGCACGGCGCCACCGCCGATCTCCTTGCCGTTCTTGTCGAGATCGTGCCAGATGTTGTCGATGCCGACCGCCCCGTTGCCGCACGGAATGGTGCTGCCACCGGTACCCGGCTGACAATCGCTCTGGCTCGGCAGGGCTGCCTTGCCGGCCAGGCCGTGGGTGCCACCGCTGACCCCTTGCCAGCCGCGGGTGTAATAAGGCACACCCACGTTGATCTTGCCGGCCGCCAGGGCGCCACGGAAGTAGTGGGCAGACCAGGCCGCGTTGAGGTAGCCGATGCCGCCAAACTGGCTCTGGGTATAGACACCCCAGTGGGCAAGTTCGGCATCCGCCTTGTTGTCGAACAGGGCGGCGTTGTGACCGACGAAGTTGTTCCAGGCGCCGTGGAAGTCGTAAGTCATCAGGTTGACGTAGTCGAGGTACTGGGTGACCTGGAAGTTCTCCATGCCGCGCAGCAGGTAGGCCGAGGCCGGCGAGGCGATGGTCAGCATGTACTTGCGACCATCCTCGCTGCCGGCGCTGTCGAGCTTGCTGCGCAGGGTCTGCATCAGCACCTTGTAGTTGGCAAACAGCTTGCCGCGGCACTGGTTGGAGAGCGGGAAGTCATTGGGGTTGCCCGCATCCTTCATGGAGGTGGGGTACTCGTAGTCGACGTCGACCCCGTCAAAGCCGTACTGACGGATGAAGCTCACCGCCGAGTTGGCAAAGGCGTTGATGCCGTCGCTGTTGACCGAGCAGTCACCCTTGGTGGTGGCGGTATAGAAGCCGCGGGTATCGGCCCAGCCTCCCACCGAGATCAGGGTCTTCACGTCCGGATACTGCTTCTTGTACTTCGACAGCAGGTTGAAATGACCCTTGTAGGCAAACTCCGGATCCATCTCGGCACCCGGCACGCCGTCCCAGGTCATCTTGGTCGCCGAGTCGTCCACCTTGATGGTGTGGCTCTGCTCGTCCACCGCCGCGAAGGCGTAGTTGATGTGGGTGATCTTGTCCCAGGGAATGTCACTCACCAGATAGGAGGGCAAGCCGTTCTTGCCGGTGCGCCAGGAGGTGAAATAACCGATGACCCGACGGGCGTGGTCATCCCCCATGCACTCGTAGCCATCCGGGCGGTAGATCTGACGAATATCGCAGGAGAGGTTGCCGCCAGTGGGCGGCAGGGCTGCCTCTTCCACCTGTACGTCGACCTGGCTCGATTCGCCGCTCAGGTTCTCCTTGTCGGTCGCCACCAGCTTGAGGCCAGCCAGCCCCTTGCTCTGGGGCGTCCAGTTCACCTGCCAGGGGGCACTGGTGTCTTCCCCCACTTTCTTGCCGTCGACGAACAGCTCGACCTTGGCGACGTCGTTGTTGGCATCGGTAACGTTGCCGCTCACCGCCACGCTGCGACCCAGGGTCACCTTGGCGCCGCTGGCCGGGCTGCTGATGCTCACCCTGGGCGCCTCTGGCGCCACCACGGCGGCGACGTTGAAGTTCGAATCCGCCTCGCTCAGCACCTTGCCATCTTTATCCAATGCCCGAGCCTTGAGGGCGTGGGCGCCGACACCGGCGGCACTCCAGCTGCCGTTCCAGGGCGAGGCGCTCGCCGTGGCCACCAGCTTGCCGTCGATGAGGTATTCCACCCGAACCAGCGCCGTCACCGGGCCGCTCAGAGTCACCGCCAGCGCGACGCTGGCCCCCTCGTTGAAACTGGCGCCGGCAGCCGGCAAGCTGACGGCCACGCCGAGCGCCGGTGGCGGCACGTCCCCGCCATAGAGTTTCCAGGCATCGGCCCAGACCACACCCACCCCGGGGGCATAGTGATAGGGCGAGGCCCCGCACCAGCCGGAGTAGGGAAATTCTTTGCACTCATAGAGATTGCCGACGTTGCTGACGATGTCGCCGGCCTTGTAGGCGGTACCGGCCTGATAGGCGGGATAGGCGGCCTGTGCCCAGGCGGGCATGGCAGCCAAAGCCACCAGCATGGCAAGCCTGCTGGGCCTTAGGGTCTGTTGCATATTGTTATCTTCCTTGTTTTGTCTTGGCATTGGTCACCAAGGCAAAGAACAAGCGCAACCTGCGTGATGGGCGCAGACAACTGGCAATGGACCTGCCACAAACGTCACCCTCACCCTGGGAAGCCCCGCTATCTGGATCGCGCGATCTGAAGACCGGAGGCATTGCGTCCCGGCATCTCGACCGGTTTGCCCTTTACCTGGGTTCCGTGAGGAACAAGCCGAGTATAGGAATCAACCAGCCGAGTCTCAATCTTCATTCTCGAGGAAAAATATGTGGATGCCAGCCAGATCACATTTTCACTGATGTGACGAAATAACTGTTTTGTCATTAATTTCATACTGTTAGCCAAGTCAAAAAAACCGGCATTGCCCTCATTTGTATCCCCGTAATGTGCGTTGGCTCACTGGTATGACATGCCAGAAATGTGACAATGCGCGCCCTTGGCCGATGCGCCAAGGCTATGGAAACACTGGCAAAAAATAAAAAAGGAACAGTTATGAAAGGAACACGTACCCTGCTGTCGCTGGCCGTGGGGCTTGCGCTCGCCTCCCCGTCCGTCTATGCCGCCGGCTTCAGCTGCCCGGCCGACAGTGCCCTCACCCCGATCCCGGTCATTCAGGGCAGCGGCGACAAGAGCCCGCTCATTCCCGCCGACAAGTTCGAAAGCCCCCAGAGCGTCATGGTCAAGGCAGTGGTCTCTGGCCTCGGCGAGAGCCTCAACAAGGGGTTCTACCTGCTGGATGTGCAGGGCGACGGCAACCCCCAGACCTCGGATGGCATCTTCGTCTTCCTGAACGACAAGAACTTCGCCAGCAAGTACCCGGACATCAAGCCGGGTGCCGAAGTCTGCCTGGAGGCCAAGGTCGAGGAGTATTACAACCACACCCAGCTCAAACCGGTGTTTGACAGCGGCACCCCGCGCCTGCAGGTCGTCGCCCAGGGCTCGGTCCCGGCCGCCATCCCGCTGCGGGTGCTGGAAAACGAAACCCTGGCCCGGGCGCTGGAGCGCCACGAAGGGATGCGGGTACGGCTCGACGCCGACAGCGCGCTCAAAATCAGCCGCAACTTCAGCTATGACTACGCCGCCCGGCGCAACAACCTGGTGCTCTCCCACCAAGCGCCGCTGATGAAACCGACCCAGCTGCACGATGCCGACAGCAAGGCCGCCAAGGCGCTGGCCAAGGCCAACGCCGGCAACCGGGTGTTCCTCGAATCGGACTTCAAGGCCGCCGACAGCAAACTGCCCTGGCTGCCGGCCTGGGAGCCGGAGCAGGGTTACCTGCGCATCGGCGATGCCCCGGTCAATCTGGACGCCATGGTGGGCTACAGCTACAACGAGTACCGGCTGATCGTGCCGCAGGATCAGGTGATCACCGCCGGCGATCTGCTGCGCACCAGCGACAACGACCGCCAGAGCGCCCCGGCCCGTGCCGATGGCACCGATCTGCGCGTCGGCAGCTTCAACGTGCTCAACTACTTCACCAGCCACTCCAGCGTGGGCGGTGCCCTCAACGTGCTGTGCAAGGATCAGGCGGATGCGGACAGCGCCAAGGGCTGCAACCGCGGCGCCAAGAACCTGGAAGATTTCCAGAAGCAGCGCGCCAAGATCGTCAACGCCATCACCGAGATGGATGCCGACCTGCTCGGCCTGATGGAGATGGAGAACAACGGCTTTGACAGCCACTCCGCCATCAGCGACCTGGTACAGGCTCTCAACGCCCAGCAGAAAGAGGCGGGCAAGCAGTACGCCTTCGTCACCCTGCCCAAGGCGCTGCTGCAGGGCGAGCACTACTTCGGTGGCGACGCCATCATGGTGGCCATGATCTACCGGCCGGCCAAGCTAGCACCGCAAGGGGACGCCAACGTCATCACCCTGCCAGTGCAGAAATACCTGGATGCCAAAGGGGTCGAGAAACAGGCCTCCCAGCGTGACTCCCTGGTGCAGACCTTCACCGTCGAGGGCAGCAAGGATCCGCTGACCCTGGTGGTCAACCACCTGAAATCCAAGGGTTCAGGCTGCCTGGAAAACCTGGACGGCAAGGAGCCGGCCGATCTGCAGGGCAAGTGCACCGAGTTCCGGGTCAGCGCCGCCAAGGTGCTGGGCGAGGCGGTAAGCAAGCTGCCCGGCCAGGTGCTGCTGGTGGGCGACTTCAACTCCTACGCCCGGGAAGATGCGATCCGGGTGCTGACCGACTATGTGCCGACCGACGGTCAGCGCAAGATAGTCTCCGCCTCCCAGACCTTCCTCGGCGACCAGGTCTTTGAGCAGACCGGCAGCGAAGTGGCCAAGAGCTACGGCCTGGTGGACATGAACGTCAAGTTCAACAAGGAGAAGGCCATCTCCTACAGCTACGAGGCCGAGCTCGGCACCCTGGACTATGCCCTCGCCAACCCGGCGCTGGCCGGCAAGGTGATCGCCGTGGCCGACTGGCACATCAACTCGTTCGAGAGCAACCTGTTCGAGTACGGCCGGGAATTCACCGGCGACATGATCAAGTCGGACAATCCGTTCAGCGCCTCCGACCACGATCCCATCATCGTCGACCTCAAGCTGAAAGAGGAGAGCAACGGCGGTGGTGGTGCCATGGGCGCTCTGCTGCTGGCGCTGCTGCCGCTGGCTTGGCGTCGTCGCCACGGCTGATGACCCATCGCCATCAAACCAAAAGCCCGCAGCGATGCGGGCTTTTTTATGGGCCGGCCGGCACAACCGGTGTACCGAGCGCAAAACAAAAAGGCCACCGCAGTGCGGTGGCCTTTTCTACTTTCGTTACGAAAGATGGTGGAGCTACGCGGGATCGAACCGCGGACCTCTTGCATGCCATGCAAGCGCTCTCCCAGCTGAGCTATAACCCCACAAAGGTCGGCCTGGGTGATACACACCGCACTGCCCTGGGTACTTCATTTCAATCAGGAACCTGGTGGAGCTACGCGGGATCGAACCGCGGACCTCTTGCATGCCATGCAAGCGCTCTCCCAGCTGAGCTATAACCCCTTGGATTCCAGATTGTTCGAGGAGAATTTGGTGGAGCTACGCGGGATCGAACCGCGGACCTCTTGCATGCCATGCAAGCGCTCTCCCAGCTGAGCTATAACCCCAACTCACCTCGGCGCTACCAAAGTTATCTCCGGCAACGGAGGCGCATGATAGGCACCGACCGCTTTGCTGTCAACCCAAAAATAACGCCTATTCGCGCGTTTAGTCAAAATTCAAGCAGTTAGCCGATTTAACCGGCAATGACACAGCTATCTCGCTGTTTTATGTCACAAAACCGGCCTTTGGCCAAAAACAAAGGGCCCCCGTACGGGAGCCCTTTCGCAAGCACTGGCTAGCGCTTATTCGGCAGCCATGCGCGCTTCGATATACGCCAGGGCGCGGTCGATGCGGGCCAGTACCCGCTCCTTGCCCACCAGCGCCATCACGGCGTCGATGGCGGGGGAGAGATTACCCCAGACCGGTGACGGCAATGTGCGACTGCAAGCTTACTCGGCGGCCATGCGCGCTTCGATGTACGCCAAAGCGCGGTCGATACGCGCCAGAACGCGCTCCTTGCCCACCAGCGCCATCACGGCGTCGATGCCAGGGGACTGACCCAGACCGGTGACGGCCACACGCAGCGGCATGCCGACCTTGCCCATGCCCTGACCCAGCTCGGCGGCGGTCGCTTCAATCAGCTCGTGCAGCGCTTCGGTGGTCCAGCTATCCAATGCCGCCAGCTTGGCCTTGGCCAGGGTCAGCGGCTCGGCAGCCACGCCGCGCAGGTGCTTCTTGGCAGCCGCTTCGTCGATGGCCTCAAAATCTTCGAACAGGTAGCGGCTCTGGGCGGCCATCTCGACCAGGGTGTTGCAGCGCTCGGCCAGCAGAGTCACCACCTCAGGCAGTGACGGGCCCTTGCTGGTGTCGATCTTCTGATCGGCCATGTGCCAGGCCAGATGCTTGGCCACATAGGCCGGATCCAGGCTGCGCATGTAGTGGTTGTTCAACCACAGCAGTTTGTCGGTGTTGAAGGCGGAGGCGGACTTGGAGATGGCATCCAGGCTGAACAGCTTGATCATCTCCTCCAGGCTGAAGATCTCCTGATCGCCGTGGGACCAGCCCAGACGCACCAGATAGTTCAACAGCGCTTCCGGCAGGTAGCCGTCGTCGCGGTACTGCATCACGGAGACAGCACCGTGGCGCTTGGAGAGCTTGGCGCCGTCGTCACCCAGGATCATGGAGACGTGGGCAAACTCCGGCACCGGCGCGTTCAGCGCCTTGTAGATGTTGATCTGGCGCGGGGTGTTGTTGATGTGGTCTTCGCCACGCACCACGTGGGTGATCTCCATATCCCAGTCATCGACTACCACGCAGAAGTTGTAGGTCGGCGCGCCATCGGTACGGCGAATGATCAGATCGTCGAGCTCGGTGTTGGCGAACTCGATGCGGCCACGGACGTGGTCATCGAACACCACGGAGCCTTCGGTCGGGTTGCGGAAGCGGATGACGTGCGGCGCATCGGCCGGATGATCGTGGGCGTGATCGCGGCACTTGCCGTCATAGCGGGGCTTCTCGCCGTTGGCCATCTGGCCTTCACGCAGCGCTTCCAGCCGCTCCTTGGAGCAGTAGCACTTGTAGGCGCGGCCGTCGGCCAGCATCTCGTCGATCAGACCGTTGTAGCGATCGAAGCGCTTGGTCTGGTAATAGGGGCCCTCATCCCAGTTCAGCTCCAGCCATTCCATGCCCTCAATGATGGCGTCGATCGCCTCCTGAGTGGAACGTTCCAGGTCGGTATCCTCGATACGCAGCACGAACTCACCGCCCTGATTCTTTGCAAACAACCAGGAATAGAGTGCGGTACGGGCACCGCCGACATGCAAAAAGCCGGTCGGGCTGGGAGCAAAACGGGTTTTGACTTTCATCTTTAAGCCTTGTGTAGAGGGCCTTGGGCCAATTCGTTAAAAAAACCGTCGCATTTTAGCACCGACAATGACGGATGGGAAAACCATGCAGCCACAGCGGGCAAAAGTAGGGGGTTGAACAGGCGTCCCAGCCGCTTGCCGCCTGATATTTGAAGGGGATCGCAAAACAAAATCCCGGTTTCCGTTTTGCTATGACAAGTGTTGGAGAGCTGCCTCCTCCGGCCGATATCCAAATAACGCTCACCAACAAGGAAGAGACGATGCAGTTCCGTTCTATCCAGAATCGCATTCTGGTGATGGCCGGGATCGCCATGACCGCCGCCCTGGTCATCCTGATCCTGCTCAACCAGTACTCGGGTCAACAGACCCAGAAGCTGACCATCAGCTCCAGCCGCGCCGCCCTGCAGCAGGAGGCATGGCAAAAGGTTAGCGCCAACGCCCGTGCCGAGGCCGCCACCATCACCCAGCTGCTGCAAAAGGGGCTCTCCTATACCCAGCAGATGGCCAGTGCCCTCGCCCTGCAGCAGGAAGGCAAACTGCCGCTGGATCGCCAGCAGGCCACCGACCTGCTCAAGGCCCAGCTCTCCCTCGAACCCCAGCTCTACGGCGCCTTCGCCGGCTTCGAACCCAACGGCTTCGACGGCCAGGATGCCAGCTTCGCCGGCCAGACGGCGCTGGGCAGTGACAGCAAGGGGCGCTTCGTGCCCTATTTCTATCGCGACAAGGAGAGCATAGGCACCGACCTGCTGCTCTCCATCGAGAAGAGCGATCCGGATGAGTTCGGCAATCCGGCCAACGACTACTACGCCTGCCCGAAACGGGAGGGACGCTCCTGCCTGATCGACCCCTTCAAGGTGGACATCAACGGCCAGCAGGTGCTGGTGAGCACCATCACCACCCCCATCATGGTGGGCGGCCAGTTCAAGGGGATCGCCGCGCTCGATCTGGCGGTGGACTCCATCAGCCGTCAGGCCCAGTCCCTCAACAGCAACATCTATGACGGCAAGGGCGAGACCCTGATCGTCAGCGCCGCCGGCGTCATCACCGGCACCAGCGGCGATGCCAGCCTGCTCGGCAGCCGCGCCGACAAGCTGCTTGGCAACGGCTGGCAGCAGTACCTCAAACCCGAGGTGCAGCGCCAGGAGCTCGACGATGCGTTCCGGATCTCGGTGCCCATCGCGGTGCCTGGCATGAGCCGCAACTGGGCCATCATCGTCACCCTGCCCTACAAGGTGGTGCTGGCCGGGGCCGACCAGCTGGAAGCCCAGCTGAGCGACATGAACCGGGCCGCCATGACCCAGCAACTGGTGGGCGCCGTCGTCGTGCTGGTGCTGGCGCTGGCCACCATGCTGGTCATTGCCCGCAGCATCACCGGCCCCATCCGCCAGATGGTCAGCCTGGTGGATGACATCGCCGATGGCGAGGGGGATCTCACCAAGCGGCTCAATACCCAGTCCCGCGATGAATTGGGGAATTTGGCCAAGGGCATCAACCGCTTCATCGACAAGCTGCAGGTGCTGCTGGGGGATGTGCTCAAGACCGCCAGCGAGGTCAACCGTCACGCCGGCGACACCGATCGCATCGCCGGCCAGACCGATACCAACCTGCAGCACCACCAGGCGGAGATGGAGCAGATGCTAACTGCGGTACAGGAGATGTCCTACGTCAGCCAGGAGGTGGCGACCCACGCCAACAACACCGCCGACTCGGCCAAGCAGGCCCAGGGGGCGGCGGATCAGGGCAAGGTACGCTTCCAGCAGGTGATCCAGTCAATGCACAAGGTGGCGGCCGAGGCCGGCAAGGGGGCCGAGGTGGTCGAGGGGCTGGCCCACGACAGCGAGCAGATCACCAGCATCCTCACCGTCATTCAGGGGATCGCCGATCAGACCAACCTGCTGGCGCTCAACGCCGCCATCGAGGCGGCCCGGGCCGGCGAGCAGGGCCGCGGCTTTGCGGTGGTGGCCGACGAGGTACGCAAGCTGGCGGGCAACACCCAGCAGGCGGTACAGAATACCCAGGAACTGATCGAGAAGATCCGCCACAGCTCGGCCAATGCGGTCAACGCCATCAACCAGAGCCAGCAGCTGACCCACCAGGCGGTGGGCGAGGCGGATCTGGCGGAAGAGGCGCTCGGCAGCATCTATCAGGCCATCTCCACTATCAACGACATGACCTACCAGATCGCCTCCGCCGCCGAAGAGCAGAGCTCGGTTTCCGAGACCGTCTCCGGCAACCTGTCAAAAACCAACGCACTGGCCAACGACATCGCACTGGATGCGACCGAAACGGCCAAAGCCAGCCAGGCGTTGCGCCAGGCGGCCGAGCGTTTACAGCAATTACTGGGACAATTTCGTCTCAGCTGATAATTTTCCACCTCAGGACTCTCCCCCTCGGGGGCGAGTCCGTTTACCATAGGCACGAATTTGCCTGATGGCAGGCAATGTAGTGAGAGGTAAATGCCGTGCCCACCCCGGACCGTCGCCCCCGTGGCCACAACAGACGAGCCCAGCAGCGTCGCCAAGACGAATCACAAGGATCCCTGCTCCATCGTATCAATGCCGCCACCCTGCCCCTGCGCCAACGCATCGGTCAGGGCATGAGCGGGCTTGGCCAACGCGGCCAGGAAGCCAAAACAGGCAAGTTCAAGCTGGCGAGCCCGCTGCCGCGCAAGCACACCATAGGGCTGCTGATCCTGATCCCGCTCTGGTTGCTGGTGCTGGCCTGGGAGCCGGCCGTCCCCGCACCCAAAGCCGCGCCGTCCGGTTCGCTGGCGGTCCCCATCGCCGTACCGGCGCAGGCCCTCACCGTCGGCAATGGCGCCGCAGGCAGTGCACCGGCTGCTGCCAAACCGGTCGAAGAGAAGGTGGATGGCACCTGGCTGCAGCACGACGTGCAAGCCGGCGAGACCCTCTACTCCATCTTCCGCAAGTTCGAACTGCCGGGCGCCGAGCTCAGCCGCCTGATCGCCATCGAAGGGCCTGATCGGCCGCTGACCCGCCTGCAATCGGGCCGGGCCGTGTTCATCCTGATCGATGATACCCGCCGCATCCAGCGGGTCGAGATCCGCTCCTACGGTCAGGCCATCTACCGCTACGACCGACAGGGCGAAGGATTCGCCCTCAAGGAATGAAACAACGGGAGGCCTGGTGCCTCCCGTTTTTTTGACCTGAATCCATGAAATAAGCCGCTGAGTTCACAATATTTTTAGCTTGCTCAAAAAATGAAAAGTGCCAAATTGACAAGGGATCGCGCTCACGTACAATCGTTTGTGCTTTAGACAGGGATTGTTCTACATGCTACTGGGACAAATTGACGTGGTCAGTCATGCTTCAACCCCTGATTGCTAAGCAAATGCTGCCCAACAAGGCTTAGTTTCATTTTGTTATAGATAGGACTTACCACATGTCTGACATTCGCACCGGCCAAGTAAAATGGTTCAATGAGACCAAGGGTTTTGGCTTCATCGAGCAATCCCAGGGACCGGACGTTTTCGTTCACTTCTCCTCCATCCAGAGCGCCGGTTTCAAGACCCTGGCTGAAGGTCAAAAAGTCCAGTTCACTGTGACCCAGGGCAAAAAAGGCCCTCAGGCTGAGAACGTTACCCTGCTCTAAGCCACGCCAGTGAGCCTGTAGGAGGAGCCATCGGCCCTCCTATTTTTTTGCCCGCCGTTTCCCCTTCCCAGCCACGCTCATAAGCCTGCCCGCAGCAACAGCACCCCTCCTCCCGACAATCATAAGCTTGCCTGTAACCACAGACCTCCCCAGCACCTGTGTACCACGCGGGCACAGAAGACATGGGCCCGATCTGGCTGAACGCCGGATACGACAAATCATCGCGGCGCGATGTGATGGGCAATTCAAATTGGGGGGAAGATATTGAAGAATTTAAGAGATTGGAGCGGGAAACGAGACTCGAACTCGCGACCCCGACCTTGGCAAGGTCGTGCTCTACCAACTGAGCTATTCCC
>NZ_JAPDCG010000006.1:0-91034 GCF_027705845.1 Aeromonas sp. S41-2
AGAGGGACTCGAACCCTCACACCCGGGGGGCACTAACACCTGAAGCTAGCGCGTCTACCAATTCCGCCACCTTCGCACATTCGGGTTATCAGTCTGGATTGACATGCTGTCTGATAAAGCATCTTGCAGTATGGTGCGAAGAGAGGGACTCGAACCCTCACATCCGTGGGACACTAACACCTGAAGCTAGCGCGTCTACCAATTCCGCCACCTTCGCATCACTGCGGTGGGGGATTCTATAGAGTTTTGAAGGAGCGTCAACAGCCAAAGGGGACTTTTTTCGCTGTTGACGTTCAAAGCAGCATCAAGGGGACAAAACTTCAGCAATCTGCCTCAGTGGCGGGCCAGTGCGTCCTGATACATCTGCTCGTATTGAGTGACCGAATCCGGCCAGTTGAAGCGGGTGTTCATGGCGTTGCGCTGCACCCGGGCAAACTGCTCGGGATCCTGCAGGTAGTAGAGCAGGCTGCGGCGCATGGCATCGAGCAAGATGTTGGCGGTCGGATCATTGAAGCAGAAGCCGGTTGCGTGTTCCGGGTCGGCATCCCAGTCCACCACCGTATCTTTCAGGCCGCCGACGGCCCGCACCAGCGGCAGGGTGCCATAGGCCAGGCTGTACATCTGGTTGAGTCCACACGGTTCGAACAGGGAGGGCATCAGGAAGAAGTCGGCACCCGCTTCCACCAGATGAGCGAGCCGGTCGTCATAGGTGTTGATGAAGGCGAGCCGGTCCGGGAATTGTTGCGCCAGGGTCTGCAACTGGGCTGCAAGGGAGGGATCGCCCGAGCCGACGATCACCACCTGCACCTTGTGATGCAGAAACTTGTCCAGCACGGGCAGCAGCAGGTGAACGCCCTTCTGTTCGGTCAGCCGGCACACCATGCCATAGATGGGCAGATCCGCCACCGGCAGGCCGGTTTCCTGTTGCAGGCTCTGCTTGCAGATGCGCTTGCCGGCCAGGTCGTCGACGTCATAGGTGGCCGGCAGGAAGTCATCAAACGCCGGATCCCAGTCCTGATAGTCACAGCCGTTGAGGATGCCGCGCAGATCCGCCGCCCGCTGCTGGAAGATGCTGGCCATGCCGTGAGCACCCAGGTGAGTCAGCAATTCGCTGGCATAGTTGGGGCTGACGGCGTTGATCTTGTCGGCATAGAGCACGCCACATTTGAGCAGGTTGACGTGACCGTAGTCGTAGCTGATGCGCTGTTCGTAGTCGGCAATCTCGGGCACGGCCCAGAACTGCTGGCGCTCGAATACCCCCTGAAAGGCCGCGTTGTGAATGCTGATCACGCTGCGGGTGTGCTGGAAGAAGGGGTTGTGGGCGTGACGGGTTTTCAGCAGCAGCGGCAGCAGGCCGGTGTGCCAGTCGTTGCAGTGCACTATGTCGGGAGCAAAGGCGAGCTGTTCGCTGGCGTGCAGCGCGGCCGCGGCCAGAAAGGCGAAGCGCTCGCCGTTGTCCGGATAGGCCTGGTTGTTCTCGGCGTAGAGCTGGGGGCGATCGAAGTACTGCGGGCAGTCGAGCAGGTAGACGCAGACTCCCTCCAGATCCATCTGATAGATGCGATAGCCGATATCCGGCAGGCCCGGGTGGGTTGGCAGCCAGCGCGAGACCAGCAGTTTGGCCTCATCCCGTCGCTTTATCGTCTTGTAGAAGGGCAGCATGATCCTGACATCATGCCCCTTCTGAGCCAGGTACAGCGGTAGGGCTCTGGCCACGTCAGCCAGACCCCCAGTCTTCACAAGCCCCTCAACTTCCGAGGCAACGAACAGGATTTTCAGTGGGTTAATAGCCAACTCTTGCTCCCTTAGGTACCACGACGATACCGCCTTCGGACACGGTAAATCGTTCTCTGTCATGGTCCAGATTTTCACCGATCACGGTGCCGGGCGCAATTTCAACGTTCTTGTCGATGATGGCGCGGCGAATGGAGCAGCCCTCGCCGATCTTCACGTCCCCGAGCAGAACCGACTCGCTGATGTGGCTGCAAGGCCCCACGTTGCAGCGAAAACCCAGGATGGAGCGCTGGATCTGGCTGCCCTGAATGAAGCAGCCGCCGGAGATCAACGAGTTGGCGATCTTCACCTTGCAGTTGTCGGTATCGACGAAGGTGGCGGGCGGCAGCGGCGGGTAGTGGGTGTGCAGCGGCCACTTGCGGTTGTAGAGAGAGAAGGGAGCATCGTCGGCCACCAGGTCCATGTGCGCCTGCCAGTAAGAGTCCAGAGTCCCCACGTCGCGCCAGTAGACGTTGGGCTTCTCGCCCGGAATGACGTTGGTGCTGTAGTCATAGACATAGACGGGGGCGCGCGGGAACAGGCTGGGGATGATGTCCTTGCCGAAATCGTGGCTGGAGTTCTCCTCGGCGGCATCGCGCTTGAGTTCGCGATAGAGCGCCTCGGTCTCGAAGATGTAGTTGCCCATGGAGACCAGCGCCTGGGTGGGATCGCCGGGGATGTGCTTGGGTCGCTTGGGCTTCTCTTCGAAGCCGATCATCCGGCCCTCCTGATCCACCTCGATCACCCCGAAGGCGCTCGCCTCCTCGATGGGCATGCGCAGGGCGGCGACGGTCAGGGCGGCGGCCTTCTGCTTGTGGAAGGTCACCATCTGGCTCACGTCCATCTTGTAGATGTGGTCGGAGCCGAAGATGCAGACGTGCTCGGGGTCGGAGATCTCGATGAAACGCAGGTTCTGGTAGATGGCGTCGGCGGTGCCGTCATACCAGCGTTTGCCCATCCGCATCTGGGCCGGAATCGGGTCGATGAAGCGATCCGTGATGCCGACGATGTTCCAGCCCTTCTTCATATGCAGATAGAGGGACTGGGACTTGAATTGGGTCAATACGTAGATGCGCAGGAAGTCGGCGTTGACGAAGTTGTTGAGGACGAAGTCGATCAGTCGGTAGCTGCCGCCGAAGGGAACCGAGGGCTTGCTGCGGGTGGTGGTGAGTGGCTGGAGGCGAGTACCTTCGCCGCCGGCCAGGATCATGGTGAGTATGCCTGCCATCGTATTTCTCTCCCTGAATTCATACTATGAAAAGGTTTTCAGCTTGATGCAAAAAAACACCCCTAAAGGGGTGGTTTGAGGTGTGACAATTACCTTATCAGATCCCGTATGGGGCTCTCTACCTGTTTCCGGTGACTGGTTACACTTATTTACACTTTGCTCAGATAGACCTTGAATTTGGCATCGCTGCTGATCACTTCAGTCCGTTTGAAGTGCGTCTCCAGTATAGGCTGATATCGCAGGAAGGCGTTGGCAACTATCGTCAGCGAGCCCTGGGATTGCAGATGATCCGGCGCCTTGGCCAGGAAGGTCTCGGTGGCTGCGTAGAAGGTCTTGAGGCCGGCGTGGAACGGCGGATTGGAGACGATGCGGTCAAATTTCCCCTGAATGTCGGAATAGACGTCGGATGCCCGCACCTCGCCCTGCAGGCCGTTGATGGCCAGGGTACGGCGGCTGGACTCCAGCGCCAGCGCGTTGATATCCACCATGGTGACCTTGAGTTCGGGATTGCGCTTGGCCAGCACAGAGCCAATCACCCCGGCGCCGCAGCCGAAATCGAGCAGCGAGCCCTGCATGGCCGGCAGGCTGGCCAGCAGCATCTGGCTGCCGAGATCCAGTTCGGATGCACTGAACACGCCGGGCAGCGCCAGCACGGTCAGTTCGGTGTCGCCGGCCTGGCACTGGTAGTGGCCGAACCAGCCATCCAGCTCAAACGGTTCAACCGGTTTGCTCAGCTCGCCGTGATAGAGGGAGCAGCGGCGGGCCGAGTCACGTTTGACCGGCTTGTCGCCATAGGGGGCCAGCAGCTTGTCGGCCCCATTGATGCCACCGCGGTTTTCACCGGCGAGGAACAGCTCGGCACCGGCCTCCAGCAGTGGGGTCATCATGGCCAGCAGATACTGGGCCTCGGCCTTGGCCTTGGGCATCAGCAGCAGCAGGGCATCGAAACGGGGGGCGCCGCCGAGCTGATGGTCGAACAGGATGGTATCCCCCAGCGCGGCCTGCTGGCTGCGGTAGTAGCAGTAATCCGTGGTAAAGACGGTGAGGGAGTGGGTCAGGGTCGCCAGCTGGAGGGGATAGTCATCCTCCAGCGCGCCGCACACCAGCAGCCGCTTGCCGACAAAGAGGGCTTGGTTTCGTTCCAGCATCTGGCTGACGGCACTGATCGGGCTGCTCATCGGGTCTCTCCACGCAATTTTGGGCGGCCATTATACATAGCCGCTTTCGCCTTGACATTTATGCCGTGTTCCCGAAATATGCCCAGACACCATTTTTTGAGCAGAGATGACGCAATGCGGTTCAACGGGTTGAAACGAAAGCATAAAAAGAGCCTGACATTCGGGCCTGCCGACGTTCGCGCGTAACCTCTCATCCCTGAGCAGATTCAAACCCCGGTTGCGCACATCGTACCGGGGTTTTTTATTGCCACATTCATGAGTCAACGGAGAAGGAAATTCCATGTTCAAAGGTTCAATCGTCGCCCTGATTACCCCCTTTCGACAGGGCAAGCTGGATGAAGAGGCGCTGGCGCGTCTGGTGGAGTGGCATATCGAACAGGGTACCCACGGCATAGTGCCGGTGGGCACCACGGGTGAGAGCCCGACCCTGACCCATGACGAACACTGCCGGGTGGTGGAGCTGGTGGTCAAGCTGGTGGCGGGCCGCATTCCTGTGATTGCCGGGGCCGGCTCCAACAACCCGGTCGAGGCGATCGAGTACACCCGTCATGCCGAGCAGGCGGGGGCCGATGCCACCCTGCACGTGGCCGGTTACTACAACCGCCCCAACCAGGAGGGGCTCTACCACCACTTCAAGGCGGTGCACGACGCCACCAGCAAGCCGATCATCGTCTACAACATCCCGCCGCGCGCCATCGTCGACGTGCAACCGGCCACCCTGGCCCGACTGGCCGAGCTGCCGCGCATTGCCGGGGTGAAAGACGCCACCGGCGATCTGGCCCGCCCCTGGACCGAACGCCAGCTGATCAAGAAGCCGTTTGCCTGGCTGTCCGGTGAAGATGCCACCGCCGTGGCCTACAACATCGGCGGCGGTCAGGGCTGCATCTCGGTGACTGCCAACGTGGCCCCCAAGCTGGTGGCCGAAGTGCAGAACCTCACGCTGGCCGGCCAGTGGCAAGCCGCGCGTGAGCTGCAAGACAAGCTGATTCCGCTGCATCAGGCGATGTTTGCCGAGCCGAGCCCCGCCGGTGCCAAGTATGCGGTCTCCCTGCTGGGCTTTTGCAGCGAGGAGTGCCGTCTGCCGGTGATGCCGCTGTCCGAGGCGACGCGCACCCGCATTCGTGACGCGATGCAGGCGTTGAATCTGTTATAAAAAGTGGGCTCTGGATCGCGCTTTTGACTGGCTAGTCAATTAAAGTGCAATGTTTGTCGATATACTCGCTTGGATACAACCAAGGATGGCAGGCATGCAGGAATGGGATCCAGAGCACTTCACCAGTTTTGAACATCTCTGTGAAGTGACGCTGGCGGCAGTCAGGGAAAAAACCGAAGCCGAACAGATCTACTTGTGGCTGCGGGCGCCCGAGTCCCAGCTATACAGCTTTCAGCTCGAACAGGGGCTGGTCTGCCTGACTGCCGACGCCCTTGCTACGCTCCAGCTGCCAATCGTTTTCATCGAACATGCCCTCGACAAGGGACAGCTGGTGGTGGAGCAGCTAGCCCACCCTCACGACATCTGGGAGACGGTTGAGCCGCAGACGACACGCCTGCGCGCCTGTTTCCCGCTCAAGCGCCACAAGGGGCTGGAGGCAGTGGTCTACCTGGAGACCCGCCGCCGCCTCGATCGCCTCTCCCGTCGCCAGCAACAGAGCATTCAGCTGCTGATGCACTATCTTGCCGCCGAACTGGAGAGCCGGTTGCTCGCCAGCCAGATCGATCTGGAGCGGGATCAACGACTGCATACCCAGGCCGATCTCATCCGCAGCCAGGCGCTGCAAGGCTCCTTCCTCAGCATGTTGCAGGCGCTGCATCAGGTGGGGGTTCAGCTCTCCCGCTGCGACAGCGAGCATCAACTGCTGCGCGAGGCCGTGGTGCTGGCCCGCCAGGATCTGCAGTTCGATCGCATCGCCATCTTCCTGGTCGACGCCGAGTTCAAGACCATGCACGGTACCTGGGGTACCAACGAAGCGGGCGAGCTGATCGACGAACATCACTTCATCAGTCCCATTCCCGATCACCCCACGGTGCAGGAGGCGCTGCGCCGCAAGGATTATGTGCTGGTGCTGGAGGATGCGCCGCTCTACTACGAAAAGCAGGAGGTGGGGCGCGGCTGGAACGCCATGGTGTCGCTGTGGGACGGCGCCACCCCGATCGGCTGGATTGCGGCCGACAACCTGCTGTGGCGTCGACCGCTCAAGGCCTATCAGAGCGAGATCTTCAAGCAGTATGCGGCCATGCTCTCCCAGTTGCTGATCCGCCAGCGTACCCAGGAGGCGCTTGAGCGTTTCAATCGTGAGCTGGAACAGCGGGTCAGCGAGCGCACCATGCAGCTGGCGGAGACCAACCGGGCGCTGGAGGAGGCCAACAAGCGCCTGTCGCTGTTGTCGCTGGAGGACCCGTTGACCGGTATCGCCAACCGCCGCCACTGGGATCTCACCATGCAGCGGGAGTGGGAGTGGGCGCGCCGCCATCAAAACCTGCTGGCGGTGCTGATGATCGATGTGGATGAGTTCAAGTCCTACAACGATCACTTCGGCCACGCCAAGGGGGACCAATGCCTGCAGCAGGTGGCCGGTCTGCTGCAGGAGGCGGAGCGGCGGCGCACCAACCTGGTGGCCCGTTACGGCGGCGAAGAGTTCGTGATCCTGTTGTGCGGTCCGCAACCCGGCGAAGCGGAGCGATTGGCGGAACAGATTCACCAGGGGCTCAGCGAATTAAAGATCCCGCATCCGGCCTCCCGAGTTGCTGATTTCATTACGGTTAGCATAGGCTTTAGCTATCTGGTTCCCTCGCTGGATGGAACATGGCAGAGCTTGACCGAACAGGCTGATCAGGCGCTCTATCATGCCAAATCGCAGGGGAGGGCGTGTACGCTAGCCTATCGGTGAGCCCATGTTGTTACGTCGCTATCCCATCTTCAACCGCCGCCTTGCCCTCGTCGCCTATGGCATTGACTATCAGCTTGCCGACCCGTCCGAATGGACGCTGCTGGCGGCTCAGTGCCGGCTGCTGGCACAGGGACGGCAATACCTGCTGCCCTTCACTCACGAGCAGCTCGATGAACTGCGCCCCCTGCTGTTCGATCAGGACACCATACCGCTGGTCGAAGCCTCGGCCGATCGGCTGCCCGCCTCCTTCCCCGTGCTGGAGCAGTGGCGCGACTACCGGCGCCGGCTGGCGGTGCACGGTGCCCAGCGCGAGCCGCGCTGGTTCAACGCCTCCCGGCTGCTGGTGTTCTGGATGGGTGAAGAGGGGATCCGCCAGCCGACCGAGCACAAGCGGATGGCCCTCGACATCGAGACCTGGGGAGACTTCCTGCCGCTCAAGGAGGCGGGAGTCGACTTCTTCGCCGGCGGTTTTCTCGCCCGCCCCGAGCTGGTCAACCAGCGTGCCGCCCAGCCGGACATGAAGCTGGTACAGGAGATACTGCAGCTGATCTGCCGCGAGGAGTTCTCCTTCGCCCGGGTGGCCACCCTGCTGGAGCAGGATGCCTGGTTGCCGGGGCAGTTGCTGAGCTATGTCAATGCCCCCGGTTTCGATCACGCCAGCCCCATCGTCTCGGTCACCCGGGCGCTCTCCTATCTGGGGGAGCAGGAGATCCGCAAGTTCGTGCTCATCTACGGGCTGGCCAGGGTCAGCCAGCACATGCCGGAGGCCTGCACCCGCATGGCCATCGCCCGCGGCCGCTTCTGCGAGCTGATCGCCCTGAATGCGCTCGGCAAGGCGGCTGCCAGCTGGGCCTTTCTGGTGGGGTTGGTTCTAGATGGCTCGCTGCTCTCCGAGCAGCTCAAGGCCCACCTGCCCAAGGACGTGAGGCGGGCGCTGGAGTCTCGCGAGGGGCCGCTCTTTCATCTGTTCCAACTGGTGAAGAGCTATGAACAGGGGGATTGGCCCTTGCTGGCCCAGCTGGCGCCCACTTATCAGCTGGAGCCCGCCAGACTGACGCCCATCTATTTTCAGGCACAAATGTGGGGGCAAGCGTTTCTCGCCACCTAGGCCGTGGCGAGCAAAGATGGCTCTGGCTAGAATGGGGACCCTTTGTTCAGAGACAGACTCCGCACATGACCCTATCCGGATTTCAAGGCCTGGTATTTGACCTCGACGGCACCCTGGTGGACTCCATGCCGCTGCACCTCGCCGCCTGGGCGCACACGGCCCGCGAATTTGGCTTTCACTTCGATGCCGACTGGTTCTATGAGCTGGGCGGCATGCCGAGCCGCAAAATCGCCCTGCTGGTGACCGAGCAGCAACAGATCGCGCTGGATCCGCTCATCGTGACCCGCTGCAAGACCGAACACTACGTGGCCAACCTGCACAAGGCGACCGTCTTCCCGGCCATGCTGGAACTGGTTGAGCACTACCATGGCCGCATCCCGATGGGGATCGGTACCGGCTCGCCCCGCATCAATGCCGAGGCCGTGCTGCGCAACACCGGGCTGGATCGCTACTTCCCCGTGGTGGTGACCGCCGACGATGTGGAACTGCACAAACCCCATCCCGATACGTTTCTGCTGGTCGCACGTCGGCTGGGGGTCGAGCCGGCAGGCTGTCTGGTATTCGAGGATACGGGGATCGGCGTGCAGGCTGGTCAGGCTGCGGGGATGCAGACCTGCATGGTCAGGGATGGCCGACCGGTCGACTTGCAGTATTGAAGGGAAGAGAGAGAAAACGGATGGTTCTACTCGGAGGAAGAGTGGAGTCCATTCTCATACGGGACAGACATGATACATGAGAATGGACTCGGTCACCCTTTGACGCAGCAATGGCGTCGGGGTGACCCAGGCAAGTGCATTACTGCTCGCTGCTACCGCCGCCCTGGTTGTCGTCGTAACGACCGGGCGCGCCATGGGGGCGCGGCGCCATGGAGACGCGGGGTTTGCGGGCACGCTGGATGCTGACCTGAGGCCGGCCGGAGTGCATGGCGATGGTGGAAATCTTGGCCTTGTAGACCAGCTGCTGGTTGCCGTGGGCATCGGTCAACAGCACGCTGTACTGGTCGAAACCGCTGATGGTCCCCTCCAGCTTGATGCCGCTCACCAGGAAGATGGCGACCTGACTGCGATTCTTGCGCAACCAGTTGAGGGCAGAATCTTGCCCGTTCCCGAGGGAGAAGGCTTGCTCAATCGTGGAGTAGCTTGGGGATTCAGTTGTCATAAATTATTGTCCCGCGGAAAAAAAGTGGCGTTTGATTGTGCTAAATGGTCACTTGCTTGTCAAAGTCATTCTCACACCTGACCCGGATGGTGCAACGACAGGGCTGGTCGGCGCGGGCCGCTGCTGTAATAATTGGCGGCTCTGGCCCCGTGGCGGGCCTCATGCTGGGGTTTCATCTTGCATCCGGTTTCACACCAACACCAACCCACCTATACCCATGACGCCACCGCGTGCGAAGAGTGCGACCTGCTGGTGCCGGCCACCACGCTGGCCGTGGGGGAGGCGAGCAGCTGCCCGCGTTGCGGTCACACCCTGAGCCGCCATCTGCCGGAGCAGGAGCGCAGGCCCATCGCCTACGGCTTTGCGGCCATCATCATGTTCGCGCTCTCCAACTCCTTTACCTTCATGTCCTTCTCCGCCAAAGGGGTGGGGCAGGAGATGACCTTTCTGCAGTGCATCACCACCCTGGTGGATCAGGGCTATTTGTTCCTCGGGGCCGTGCTGAGCCTGACCCTGATCGGCCTGCCGCTGGTCTATATCGGTTCCATCATGCTGGTGTTGTGGCGGGTCGACAAGGATCTGCACAGCAACGCCCTGCGCTCCCTCGGCCGGCTGCTGTGCCGGATCAAGCCCTGGCTGATGGTGGATGTGTTCCTCATCGGGGTGCTCATCTCGCTGGTCAAGCTGATGGGGATGGCCGACATCAAGATGGGCCTGTCGTTCTGGGCGTTCGTCGGCTACACGGTGCTGCTGATCAAGATGATCTCGTCGCTGGACCGGATGTGGCTGTGGCAACGATTGTTCGGGCCGAGCGAGCTGCACGGGCTGACGGTGGAGGATGACGAGGCCAGCGCCATGACCTCCGGGCTGGTGGGCTGCCACATCTGCGGCGCCCTGAGCGAGGCCGGGGCCGACAGTTGCAAACGGTGCGGCGATCATCTGCACAGCCGCAAACCGGGTGGGCTGAACCGGACCTGGGCGCTGCTCTTCACCTCGGTGATCCTCTACATCCCGGCCAACCTCTATCCCATCATGGACACCGTCTTCCTCGGGGATGACAGCCCCTCCACCATTCTCGGCGGGGTGGTGCTGCTGTGGGCCATGGGCTCCTATCCCATTGCCGCGGTGATTTTTTTCGCCAGCGTGGTGGTGCCGCTGGTGAAGATCCTGGCGCTGCTGTGGCTCTGCTACATGGTGCAGCGTGGCCAGGGGGCATCGCCCCTTGGCAAGCTCAAACTTTATCGCATGACTGAATTCGTGGGACGCTGGTCGATGATCGACGTCTTCGTGGTGGCCATCCTGGCGGGCCTGATCCGGCTCGACAACCTGATGACCATCTATCCGGGCCCTGCGGCCGTCGCTTTTGCGGGTGTGGTGCTGATCACCATGGTGGCAGCCATGAGCTTCGATTCCCGCCTGATCTGGGATTTACAACAAGGAGAACGCGAACGTGAGTGAGCGTAAGAAAAGGTGGAAACCCGGCTCTGATTTTCTGAGCTCGGCCGCCGCTATCTGGATGGTGCCGCTGCTGGCGCTGTTCATCGGGATCTGGATGCTGTTCCAGCACTGGTATTCACAAGGTCCCAGCTTCACCCTGACGGTGGCGACGGCCGAAGGCATAGTGGCGGGCAAGACGGTGATCCGCTCCCGCGAGGTGGAAGTGGGCCGCATCGAGGCGGTGGAGCTCAGCGAGGACTACAGCCATGCGGTGCTGAAGGCCCGTTTGACCAACGCCGCCGCCGGCATGCTCAAGAAGGACAGCCAGTTCTGGGTGGTCAAGCCCAGAGTCGGTCGGGAGGGGGTCTCCGGCCTCGGTACCCTGCTCTCCGGCGCCTACATCGAACTGGCACCCGGCAAGAAGGGCAAGGCCCGCGACGAGTACGCCATGCTGGACAAGCCGCCACTGGCCTCGCAGGACGCCAAGGGGCTGCGACTATCGCTGAGCAGCCGCGACACCCGGGCGCTCGGGGTCGGCTCGCCCATCAACTACCAGGGCTTCACCATAGGCCAGGTGGAAGAGGCGAAGTTCCTGCCCGAGAAGAGCGAGATGCAGTATCAGATCTTCATCAATGCCCCCTATGACGTGCTGGTGAGCAGCAACTCCCGCTTCTGGATGACCCCGGGTTTCGAAGTCTCCATGAGCAGCGAGGGGATGAAGGTGAAGATGGATTCGCTGGAGAGCCTGCTGGACGGCGGCATCACCATGGGGCTGCCGCCCGGCTGGGCGCCCGGCGAGCCGGTCAAGCAGATGGACGACTTCACCCTGTTCCAGGATCAGGCCAGCGTACTGGCCGGTAGCCTGGATCAGTTCATCGACTACGTGTTCCTGTTCGAGGACAGCGTCGGCGGCCTGCACCCGGGCGCAGCGGTGGAGTATCGCGGCATCCGGGTCGGCACCGTCATCTCGGCCCCCTATCTCATCGACGAGAAAGGGGTGCAGATGTTCCAGAGCCGGCAGATCCCGGTACTGGCGCGGATCGAGGTACAACGTCTCTCCCACCGCTATGCCAATGCGGAGAAGGAGCAGTGGCGGGCGCTGTTCGGTCGGCAGTTCAAGGAAGGGTTGCGGGCGACGCTCAAGACCTCCAGCCTGCTGACCGGGGGCAAGGTGGTGGATCTGAACTTCTATCCAGATGCGCCCAGGTTCCAGCCCACCAAGCTGGCGGGCTATCAGGTGTTCCCGACCGTACAGGCCGGGCTGGATCAGATTGAGCGCAAGGTGAACCAGATCCTCGACAAGTTCGTCGACATGGACACCGCCAAGACGCTGAACCAGGTGAACCACACCCTGGTGACCCTGGAGCAGACCCTGAAGAACGTCAGTGCGGTGAGCGCCAATCTGGACAAGTTCACCGGTCAGAGCGCGACCCAGCAGTTGCCGGCGTCCCTCAACGACAGCCTGAAGCAGTTGCAGAGCACGCTGCAGGAGTACGATGCCAACTCCCAGACCAACCAGGATCTGCGGCAGTCGGTGCAGTCGCTCAACCAGTTGATGCGTGAGTTGCAGCCGCTGGTGCATTCGCTCAACGAGCAGCCGAGCTCGTTGATTTTCGATCGGGCTCGCCCCCGTGATCCCGAGCCCAAGCGAGGTCAATGATGAAGAAACAGATGATGGCGCTGGCCTTGCTGGGCCTGCTGGCGGGTTGCAGTTCCGCGCCGACGCAACTGCACTACTACTCCCTCGACGCCGAGGCGCAGCAAGCGGCCGCGGTGGTGGCTCAGCCGCAGCACCAGCTGGTGCTCAAGCCGGTGTCCCTCTCCGGCCAGCTGGATCGGATGAGCCTGGTCTATCAGCTGGAGGGCAAGGAGCTGCACTTCGCCGAGTACCATCGCTGGGCGGGGTCGCTGGATGCCCAGCTCGATCAGCTGACCCTGAACGGCCTCTCCAGCCGCTTGCCGGGTTGGGTGGTGCGGCAGGACGGTGCCCGCAAGGGGCCGGTGTTGACCATTTCGGTGGAGCGCTTCCAGGGGCGCCACGACGGTCGCGCCGTATTGAGCGGCCGCTGGCGCCTGCTGACCGAAGAGGGCACGGTACTGCGTGACGTCCCCTTCCAGCAGGTGCGGGTGTTGCCGGCCGATGGCTACGGCACTCTGGTGAGCGAGCTGGGGGCTGGCTGGCAGCAACTGCTCGATCAGATTGCGGCAGAGGTGCGCAAGGGCGCCTGACGCTGTGCCGATGCACGACCCAAAATGGAACGGGAGGCCTTGGCCTCCCGTTTTTTATTCGTGGCTGTCAGCCACGCTTGATGATCACTGCTGAACTTCCGAGATCCCTTCGACCTTGACCTCAACCCGGCGATCCGGGGCCAGGCAGACGATCAGCTCTTTCTTGGACTTGCTGGTGCAGCTGTCGCCGGTGACCGGATTGCCCTTGCCGCGACCTTCCACGTTGACCTTGCCTGCCGGCAGGCCCTTGCCGACCAGATAGTCTGCGACGGTCCTGGCGCGCTGCTCGGAGAGCTTCTGGTTGTAGGAATCGGAGCCGATGCGGTCGGTATAGCCGATCACGGTGGCGACGCCATCCTTGGGTCTGGCCTGCTCAATCTGGCTGTAGAGGTTGTCCAGCGCCTGGCCGGCGGCCGGCTTGAGGGTGGCCTTGTTGAAGTCGAACAGCACGTCCGAGCTCAGGGTGAACTGCTTGTCGACCACTACCGGCTCGGGCGCCGGGGCCGGCACCGGTGCGGCCACCACGGGGGCTACCTGACCGAAGCGATAGACCACGCCGACCGCCAGCAGGCCGTTGTCGAGTTCGGCCCCGGTCTTGTCGAGCGCCTTGTCGCCGAGCGGGGTGGTGTACTGGTATTCGAGACGGGCGGCCCAGTCGCGGTTGAAGGCGTATTCGGCGCCCAGCGCACCGACGAAGGCGGCGCCGTTGTCATTGTCCAGCTGTTTGCTGTCGGTCCAGGCGTAGGCGCCACCCAGGCGGGTATAGAGATCCAGGCTCTCGCTGACCGGCAGGCCGATCTTCATGGTGAGCTGGGCCAGCTGGGCTTTGATCTCGTCTCGGCTGATGTCGGTGGGGATCAGCTTGTCGGTCGCCGTGTACTTGTATTTGCCGAGCCAGTCATAACCGAGCTCGACACCGAGGTTCTGGTTGATTTGATAGCCGAGGAAGGCGCCGGCACCGACGTCATTCTTGTCCTCTTCGCTGATGGCGTAGTCGTCCTTGATAGCCTGGTTGTGATCGACGCCATAGAAGTTGGACCAACCCAGCTTGGCACCGCCATACCAGGTGTTGTCCTGTCCGGCTGCCTGGGCGTTGGCCGCAAGCAAGCCTGAAACCAGCAAGGTAATCAGTGTTTTATTCATGTTGAGCCTCTGCAATTTCATATTGTTGGGGGGAGGTTGATAGGGTCGCCTCTCCTTATGGGTCGGGGCTTATAGCACAGCCACAACAGATTAAGGGTAGTCGCTTTAAGCAGGTTCTCAACCAACTGATATAAAACATAATGTGATTACCATTGCCGCAATTTGCCGCGGGGATTTGCGCTCTGGCGAGGGAACGCAATAGTTAACCGAGGCGGATTTGCTGCGAGGTGGGCATGAACATCAGATGGATATGGCTGTGCTGGGCATTGTGGCTGGCGCCGGGCTGGGCGGCCGAGACCCTGCAGGTGGTGACCGAGGACTATGCGCCCTACAACTATCTGGAGGAGGCTGACGTCAAAGGGCTCGGCACCGAGGTGGTGGAGGCCATGCTGGAGCAGGCCGGCTTCGAATACACGCTGGATATCTACCCCTGGGCGCGGGCCATCTCGCTGGCGCGCAGCCGCCCCAACGTGCTCATCTACAGCATCAGCCGCTTCCCCGAGCGCGAGGCGCAGTTCCAGTGGATCGGGGCGATAGCGCAGATCAATTTTCACGTCTTCGCCCTGGCCAAGCGGGACGACATCAAGCCGTTCAGCCAGCTGTCGCAGGCTCGGGCCTGGTCCATCGGTACGGTGCGCAACGACGCGCTGGAGCAGTACCTGATCGGTCGCAAGTTTTCCAACCTGCAACGCAACAACAACCACGAGGCCAACATGCTCAAACTGCTGATGGGGCGCATCGATCTCTGGCCGGTATCGCAGGAGACGGCCAACTACTATGTGCATCAGGCAGGCTATGGGCCTGAGGCCCTCAAGATAGTGCACGACATCGAGGATTTTACCGGAGGCGATCTGTACGTGGCGGCGAGTCTGAAGACGCCGCCCGAGGTGATCAAGCGACTGCAGGAGGCGCTGGCCACCATCAAGCAGAACGGCATCTACGACGGCATCGTCAAGCGCTACCGCTGAGCGGTGGGTCCGCCGGGGCCGCACAATAAAAAGGGCCGACTGTCGTCGGCCCTTTTTCATCAGTGGGCGAGGAACTCGTATTGAGCCTCGATGAAGGCGCCGGCCCGCTCGCTCAGGGCGGCGTGCACGACAGTGGTGGGGTGCACCTGATCCCAGAACATCTTGCCTTCGCAGTCGAGGGTGCTGGCGCTGCGCCGTACCATGGGGCTGGCAACGGCCTGGGCCAGCAGCGGGTTGCCGGCGATGGCGAGCCGCTCCTGCGGGTTGAAGGCGGAGAGGCTGCTGTCGCTGGCGACGCTGGCTGCACTGCGGGAGGCAAACGGCTTCCACACATAGCCGCCGCCGTAGCAGGCGTTCTCGGTGTCACTCAGGCCGAAGTTCTGCGGCTCGCGCAGCATCTCGGCGAACTGCTTGTCGATCTCGAACAGCTTGACGATGCCGGTGGGGGCCAGCTGGCGTGCCAGGTTCAGCAGCAGCTGGTTGTGGTAGGCGGAGACATGGCTGGCCGCCTCGACCACCTTCTGGCTGCGGGCGGAGGGGTTCTGGCCCAGATCCGGCAGGTTGAACAACAGAATCTGCTTGGCGCCGTTCAATACCATGCGGTTGGCCGCATCGCTGATGGCGTCGCGCACCCGCTTGGCATCCTGCTCGGTGTTCCAGCCATAGGCCAGGTAATCGTTGGCACCGACCCAAAGGATCACCAGATCATCGGGCTTGAAGCTGTCCTTTTGCAGGAACTGGGTCACCTCGTAATCCAGGTTGTTGATGACCTGATACTTGGGATTCCAGGAGATCTTGTTGTAGGCCACCGCGGTGGCGCCCCCTTCCGCCTCGTTGGCGATGGTCAGTCCCGGGAACTGCTGGGTCAGCTGCTCCAGCCAGACCGGCCCGTTGGAGAAGCGGCCCTGATAGTAGGGGGGGCTGGAGGGGAGGTAACCGCGCATCTTGCTGTACATCTTGCCGGTATCGGAGAGGCTGTCGCCAAACATCACGATCCGGGAGAAGGCGGGGCGACTGTCGGCTGCCTGAACTGTCAGCGCGAAGAGTCCCAATAAACACACAAACCATTTCTTCATCTTGTTGTTCTCATTGGTTGGAAGCAGGTGGTGCCTGCAGGCTGTTCCTCGATAGGCAAAGGTGCTGGGAAGCTGTTTTGCCATCTTGCAGGGTATCTAGCCGAATTTAATTTCGCAGTATGCGATATGGATTAAATCGATTACGGTCACACCGCTGTCCCCCAGATGGGGAGGCTTCACGTTTGTTTCACGCACCGGCCGGCACACTGCTCCCGTACCCAATGACAGGAGCATGAAATGAACAAGGCAAGAGTAATCGGTCTGTTGACCCTGATGTCCATCTCTTCTTTCGCCATGGCGGCCTATACCGGCCCGCAGGAGCAGAACAAGGTGTCCGTCGCGCAGTTGAAGGATCTGGCCGATGACAGCTGGGCCACCCTGGAAGGGAAGCTGGTCAAGCACCTGGGCGGCGAGAACTACATGTTCCGCGACGCCAGTGGCGAGGTGGAAGTGGAAGTGGATCAGGATGTGTGGCGCGGCACCGAGGTGGGCCCGGACGATCTGATCCGTATCCGTGGCGAGGTGGACCACAGCTGGAACAAGACCGAAGTGGAGGTGGAGAGCCTGGAGAAGGTGGGCGCCGCCCCGCAGAGCAAGGGCGGTTTCATCGCCAAGTAAGGCCTGACCCCCTACGCCAGACGTAACAAGGGCGCCTCCATTAGGCGCTCTTTTGCTTTTGGTCTTGGTCTGCTTAGCCGGTACGGGCCAGCGTGCGCTTGAAGCCCTTCTCGGCCTGATTGACCTTGTAGAGATAGCGTCTGGCTTCCGCCTTGGGGTGCTGCTCGGTCAGGATCTGGTACACCGCCTCGGGCGAGAGCTGGTTGATCATGCCGGGCGCCGCCTTGCGGTCGCTGGAGAAGGTGTTGAGCACCCCGCCGGCGCCGCCGTTGTAGGCGGAGATGACGGCGTAGCGGCGCGAGCGCGGATCCTGGATATCCACCAGATAGACGGTCTGCAGCAGGTGCAGGTAGGCGGTCCCGACGTCGATGTTGTAGGCCGGGTTGAACAGGTCCTCCCGGGTCGGCTGGCCGCTCTTGCCCTTGACCCGTACGTAGACGTCCCGCCCGGCGGTAGCCGGGATCACCTGCATCAGGCCGTAGGCGTTGGCATGGCTGACCGCATAGGGGTTGAAGCTGCTCTCGGTCTTGATCACCGCGTAGATCAGGCTCTCGGCCACCCCGTACTTGCGGGAGGCTTCCCGGATCAGGCTGGCGTACTTGTAGCCCCGTCGATCCTCGTGGTTGGCCACCATGGGGATGTCGACGAAGAAGATGGTGCGAATGCCCAAGGTGCGCTTCTTCATCGCCGTGTTGAGCAGGTAGTCGGCATAGCGCTCGGCGCGCCAGTCGAAGCGGATCGGCTGGCCCTGGTTGTCCAGCACCTGGCCGTAAAGGAAGGGCTCGCCGCCGGGCAGGATCTCGGCGTCGGAGTAAAGATCCACTTCCGCCGGATCGTCTGGGGTGAGCAGGGTCTCGATGATGGCGCGGCGCAGGTGGGAGCGCGGGTCGATGCCGGAGACGGTCTCGACCATGATGTGGCCACTGGAGAAGTCGATGTGGGCCCGGCTCTTGTACTGATCCGTGTATTTGACGTAGTCAAACTTGCCCGCAAACAGCGCCTCACGCCCCCATATCTCGTTCACGTTGTGGGAGAGCGCGCTGATCATGTGTTCGAAACCGCGGATGTCCTTGCCGTTGACGAGATCGTCATCCTCGTTGCCATTGGGCTTGGGGGAGGATGAGCAGGCAGAGAGAAACAGCAGGGTGCACAGCAGCCAGAAAATTCGGCCCATAGAGTCCTCAAACTGGGCGGCGGGCCGCCCGTCACTTCCGTCATTGCCGTGAGTCGACGGGGCCGGCCTGCGCCGGCCCCGTTCACGGATTATTTGCTGGGCGGGGTATAACCGTCGATGGCCACTTCACCCGCTTCGAACAGGTAGTTCACCATCTCTTTCTCCAGCAGCTGGCGATGCTCGAGGTTCATCATGTTCAACTTCTTCTCGTTGATCAGCATCACCTGCTTCTTCTGCCACTCGGTCCAGGCTTCCTTGCTGATGTTGTCAAAAATGCGCTTGCCGAGTTCACCGGGGTAGAGCTGGAAATCGAGACCCGGGCCCTCTTTTTTCAGGCGCTGGCAAAATACGGTACGGCTCATGTTGACCTCTATGGTTGTAAGTCCGGATAGGCGAGCAGACGGGCCGTGGCGGCCGCCAGACCCACCTCTGCAGGATGGCGTAAGTTATACCAGAGTCGGTTATCCGCTTCCATGAGCAGGGGGGCCGGCGGTGCGTCGGTTTCGAGCAGCATGGGCCGGATATCGAGGTGAAAGTGGCTGAAAGTATGGCGAAAACCGGCCAGTTCACGGGGTTCGCTGCCGGTCAGGCCGAGCCGCTGCAACAGCCCCGCCACTTCGGCGTCCGACTCCACCTGGGGGAAGCAGTAGAGCCCGCCCCAGATCCCCTGCGGCGGCCGCTTCTCCAGCAGCAGCTGATCGCCGTGGCGGATGAGCAGCATGATGCCGGTACGGGCCGGGATGCTCTTCTTGGGCTTGCTGTTGGGGTAGGCGGTGGGGTTGCCCTGCGACAGCCCCTGGCAATCCTCCCGCACCGGGCAGCGCTCGCAAGCGGGCTTGCTGCGGGTGCAGACGGTGGCGCCCATGTCCATCATGGCCTGGTTGTAGTGGGCCACCCCGAGCTTGGGGGTGAGGCGGGTGGCCAGCTCCCACAGATCGTTCTCCACCTGCTTCTGGCCGGGCCAGCCGGGCAGGGCCAGCCAGCGGGTGAGTACCCGCTTCACGTTGCCATCCAGAATGGCGTGGGGCTGGCCAAGGGAGAGGGAGAGCACGGCGCCCGCGGTGGAGCGGCCGATCCCCGGCAGCGCCATCACCTCCTCCAGTCGCTCCGGGAAGAGACCGTCATGGAGGTCGCGGATCTGCTGGGCCGCCTTGTGCAGGTTGCGGGCGCGGGCGTAATAGCCGAGCCCGGTCCAGTGGTGCAGCACCTCGTCGATGGGGGCGTCGGCCAGCGCCAGCACGTCGGGAAAGCGGGCCATAAAGCGCTGATAGTAGGGAATGACCGTAGCGACCTGAGTCTGCTGCAGCATGATTTCCGAGACCCAGACCCGGTAGGGGGTCTTCTCCTGTTGCCAGGGCAGGGTCTTGCGGCCGTGGAGCTGATACCAGTCCAGGATCCTGGTGGCGAAGGTCGCGTTATCTGAGTTGTTCACATTATGCTCATGTTATTGATTTAAAACTAAATTGACTAACGTGTAGCGGTCTTGGCGCTGACACCAGTGCAACGCCCGGTTGGCGAAGGTGGTGTGGTTCGGATTGCTCACGTTGTTCTCATGTTATTGATTAAAAAGGGGAGCTCTCAGGCTCCCTCTTGAAATGGTGGCCAGCTTCGGGCTGGCAGGGGCGCGCTTCAGCCGCGCCAGTCCTGCAGCGCCTTGAGGCTGACGTTCTGGCCGCCCACCTGCAGGATGATGTAATCCTGGGCGATGGCGAGCAGGGTGACGCCAGGGGCGACCTCGCTGCCTTCCCGGTAGGTGCGCCCGTTCAGGGTCACGGCCCGGTTGGCCGGGTTGGAGGAGAAGACGTGGGCACCGTAGGCCAGCGGCGGCACCTGCTGGCGGAGTGCCTGCGGCAGGGCGCTGAGCGGCGTGGCCTGCAGTTCTTCCGGCACCTGTGGTGGCGCGCTCTGCTGCAACGGGGTGTTGTTGAGTGCATTGAGGATGCGCTCGGCCAGCCCCTGGCTACTGTCGGCGGGTGCCGGTGCGGGCTGGGCATCGGCTTTGGGGATGATCACGGGTTCGGGCGGCGGCGGTGGCAGCGGACGGGTGATCATCGGCTTGGGCTCGACCCGCACGAAGGGCGGCGTCACGACCTCCTTCACCTCCACCGTCTTCTCGATGGGGCGGTTGTTGAGCAGGTGCCAGCCGTAGTTGGCGGCGGCCCCCATCACCAGTGCCAGCGGGGCCAGCAGCCACCAGATCCAGCGCCTGGGTTGTTCCTCTTCCTGGCTGACCGGCAGCCCCATTGCCGGGATGTGCGGGGTGAACTGGGGCTGGTCGGCCCGCCGCAGCGCCTTGAGCAGGGTGGACATCAGGAAGCCTCCTCCGACAGTGTGTTCATGGCATCGTCATCCTCTGCCGGATCCAGCTTGGCCGGCTTGCTGGCCCGCTGGGCAGGGTCTTCCAGCTTCGGCATGGGTTCGCCAGCCATCACGTTGAGGCGCAGCAGGGTATTGCTGCCGGCGATGCCGTCCGGGTTCAGCCCCTGGGCGCGCTGGAACTGCTGCAGCTTGGTCTTGAGCTCGGCATCGAAGCGGCGGACCTTGCGATCCGGCTGCTGCAGGGCCCGGCTGAGGGCGTTGTCGAGCCACTGCACCTGGTTGGGGCCGGCGTTGTTGCCGATCAGGGTGACACCCCCCTTGGGCATGCGCCACAGCAGGGTGTAGCTGCCGCCCCAGTAATCGCTCAGCCACTGCCTGTCCACCTGCCAGCTCTGGTTGCCGATGAGCAGGTTGGCCTTGTCGGGCCCGAGGTTGACCAGGGTGGCGTAATAGGTGCCGCCGGTCTCGTCGGTCAGGCTGACGAGGGCGGGATACTGCAGGGCCTGCAGATCGGCCAGGGAGGCCTCGCCCTCCTGGCAGCGCAGGCCGGCGCGCGGCGCGTTGTCGCAGGTCGCCTCTTCCAGCTCGGTCTGGTAGCCCCACACCTTGTAGAGATTCTGCATGGCGCTGTCCGGTTCCAGCGCCTGATTGATGGCGCGGGTCAGCTGCTCCTGCTGCTCCGGGGTGTCGTCCACCTTGACCGGCACCTCCACCGTGACCACCGGGCGGGTCGGGAAGAAACCGAAGAACTGCCAGCCCCACCAGCCGGTGGCCACCAGCAAGGCGCCGACCAGCGCCACCATCAAGCCGGACTGCCAGGTGCCCTCGTCACGGATGCCGCTCACCTCGAAGGCCGCCAGGCTGATGTCGCCGTGGACTATCTTGTGGCTGCCGCGGGCGAAGGCGGCGATCAGGGCGCGGTCGCAGATGAGGTTGATGAGGCGCGGGATGCCGCCGGAGAGGCGGTGCAGGGTCTGGATCGCTTTGGGGGTGAAGATGGGCTGCACGCAGCCGGCTACCTGCAGGCGAAAGCGGACATAGGCGTCCACGTCCTGGCAGGAGAGCGGCAGCAGGTGGTAGCGGGCGGTGATGCGCTGGGCCAGCTGGCGCAGCAGGGGCTGGCGCAGCATCTGCTGCAGCTCGGGCTGGCCGATGAGCACTACCTGCAGCAGCTTCTTCTCGTCGGTCTCCAGGTTGGTGAGCAGGCGCAGCTGTTCCAGCACGCCGGGCAGCAGGTGCTGGGCTTCGTCCACCAGCACCACGCTGCGCTTGCCTGCCGCCAGATTGGCCAGCAGGTGATCGCGAATGAGGTCGAACAGCTGCTTGAGGCCGGCATCCTGGCCATAGGCCAGCTGGAACTCGTCGCAGATGGCCGCCAGCAGATCTCGTTCGGTCAGGGATGGATTGAGGATGTAGGCGATCTCGGTCTCGGCCGGCAACTGCTGCAACAGGCAGCGGGAGACGGTGGTCTTGCCGGTGCCCACTTCCCCGGTCAGCAGCACGAAGCCGCCCCCATCCTGCAACCCGTAGTTGAGGTGGGCGAGGGCTTCCCCGTGGCGTTCACTCATGTAGAGGTATTTGGGATTGGGCGAGATGGAGAACGGGTGCTCCGACAGACCGAAGAACTGTGTGTACATAAGGATCCATTCCGTTGTTATGGGCGGCAGGTTAAAGCCTCCCCAAAGGGATGTCAAAGACCCGGATGCCATAAGGGGGGCCAGCGCGCACCCTGATTTGCCGGCGGGAGAAAGGGCGCTGCCGGGTTGGCTGGCGAGGCGGGTGGCGAGGGGCGTTTTGCCTCTCATGGGGCCGTCATGGGCTCGTCCCGCCGACGGGGGATGGGGGCAGCCATAGTCTCCACCGGCCAAACCGGTATAATCGGGACAGGTTTATCAAGGGAGACACAGCTTGCAGACTTATCTGGTTGGGGGCGCGGTGCGGGATCGCCTGCTGGGATTGCCGCAGGGCGACAGGGATCACCTGGTGGTCGGGGCGACCGTGGAACAGATGCTGGCACTGGGCTTTACCCAGGTGGGCCGCGATTTTCCCGTGTTTCTGCACCCCAAGACCCAGCAGGAGTACGCGCTGGCCCGCACCGAGCGCAAGCAGGGCCGGGGATATACCGGCTTCGTCTGCCACGCCTCGCCGGAGGTGACGCTGGAGCAGGATCTGCTGCGCCGGGATCTCACCGTCAACGCCATCGCCGAGGATGAGGCGGGGCAACTGCACGATCCCTATGGCGGCATCGAGGATCTGAAACAACGGCTGCTGCGCCACGTCTCCCCCGCCTTTGCCGAAGATCCGCTGCGCATTTTGCGGGTGGCCCGCTTCGCCGCCCGCTTCCACGCCCAGGGTTTCGTGGTGGCCCCCGAGACGCTGGCGCTGATGCGCGAGATGACCGAGGCCGGCGAGCTGGCCCACCTGACCCCGGAGCGGGTCTGGAAGGAGCTGGAAAAGGTGCTGCTGGGGCCGACCCCGCAGGTGTTTTTCGAGGTGCTGCGCGAGTGCGGCGCCCTGGCGGCGCTGTTCCCCGAGCTGGATGCCCTGTTCGGGGTGCCTGCCCCCGCCAAGTGGCACCCGGAGATCGATACCGGCATCCACACCATGATGGTGCTGGCACAGGCCTGCCGGCTTTCGCCAGCGCTGGCGGTGCGCTTCGCGGCGCTGTGCCACGACTTTGGCAAGGGGCTGACTCCGCCGGAGTTCTGGCCGAGTCACCACGGTCACGGCCAGAAGGGCTTGCCGCTGATCCGCGATTTCTGCGAGCGGTTCCGGGTACCGAACGAGTGCCGCGATCTGGCGCTGCTGGTGAGCGACCTGCACACCCATATCCACATCGCCTTCGAGCTCAAGCCTGCGACCCTGCTCAAGGTGTTCGACAAAGCCGATGTCTGGCGCAGGCCGGAGCGCTTCGCCCAGCTGCTGGACGCCTGCCGCGCCGACTTCCACGGCCGCACCGGCTTCGAGGAGCGGGTCTATGCCGAGCCCGACTATGTGGCGCAGGCGCTGGCGGCGGCCCAGGCCGTGCCGGTGAAGGAGATAGTGGCGGCCGGGTTCAAGGGGGAGGCTATTCGCGAGCAGCTGGCCAAGCGGCGGCTTGACGCCATCAGCCGGGTGCGCGACGAGTGGACCTTTCTCGAGGATTGACGAGGCATAGAGACGAGACATTGACAAAAAAGCCCGGGTCACTGACCCGGGCTTTTTCATTGCTGCGCCTGCACGGCGAGCGGCTATTCACCGGGGCCGAAGCGTTCCTGCACGGGATCGTAGAAGTAGGCCTGATAGTTGAAGTCGATCCCCTCGATGTAGGGGTTTTCCAGCCGGAACAGCCGGCGGGTATGGAGGTGAGCGAAGCTCAGGGAGGGTTTGAAGGTCTTCAGCCAGAGCGCCTGCAGGGAGCCGTCGCGCCAGGCGGCCTTGAGTCCCTGTTGCACCCGGGCGATGGCCTGTTGGTTGCTGTTGTGGGTGAAGAAGACCCTGGGCAGCGGATAGTAGAGCGCCACGTTCTCATCCATCACCAGCCCGGGTACATCCCTGTGGTTCAGTTTCTCCTGAGGCAACTCGTTGATCCCGCGGCAGAAGAGTGCGAAACGGCCACGCGCCACCATTTTGAACAGCTGCTCGTAGCCCTCCACCTCCTGCACCTTGAAACCGGCCCGCTGCAGGATCTGCACGTCGAGCCAGCCCTTGCCCTGACCGATGTCGAAGCGCTTGAGCCCCTCCAGGCTGGTCACTCCGGCGACGGCGTTCTGCTGCTCTGGGCTGACGAAGCAGATGCGGTAGCTGACGATGCCGAGGTGGATGGGAAAGCGCACGTAGTCGATGCCGCTCATGTCCCGGTCGGAGCGGTAGCTGTCCATGGCGAACAGATTGGGGTAGTCATTGAAGCGCAGGCTGACCCACATCCGGGCCAGGGTCATGGGGGGCGCGGCCTGCATCCGGTAGTCGCCATGGCTGGCGCGGGTCTTCTCCAGCGCCAGGCGCAGCAGCTCGCGATCATAGGTGCTCCTGGGATCGTGCTCGCTCTCCGGACTCATGTAGGTGAACAGGGTCGGGCTGGCCAGCACGGGCAGGGCCAGCAGCAGGGCGAGCAGCGGGGTCCAGTGCATCATGAGCTCCTGTGAAAGGCTGAGACTCCTCTGAGTGTAGTGGCTCTCCCCGGCTGCGGGCGGGGAGCCGCCGGGCTCACTGCTTGCCGCTGGACGGCTGGCCGGGCCCGAAGCGCTGGGTGAGGGGATCGTAAAGATAGGGCTGGTAATCGAAGTCGAGCCCTTGCAGCAAGGGGTTGTCCAGCCTGAACAGCAGCCGCTGGTCCAGCCTGGCGAAATCCAGCGCCGGCTTGAAGGTCTTGAGCCAGAGCGCCTGCAGGGAGCCATCCTGCCAGGCCAGTTGCAGGCCGGCCCGAACCCGGCGCAGGGCGTGCTGGTTGTCCTTGTGGCTGTAGAAGAGGTGGATGAAGGGGTAGTAGAGCGCCAGATGCTGGTCGACCGTCAATTGCCCCAGATCCCGGTGCGTATCCAGTTCGGTCAGCAGCTCGTTGGCCCCCCGGCAGAACAGATCCACCCGGCCACGCACCACCAGCTTGAACAGCCGCTCGTAGCCCTCCACCTCCTGCACCTTGAAGCCGGCACTGCGCAGTATGTCGGCATCCTGCCAGCCGCGGCCCTGGCCATGGCTGAACTGCTGCAGCTCGTGCAGGGTACGTACCCGGGCCACGGCCTGCTGCTGCTTGGGGCTGACGAAGCAGATGCGATAGCCGAGGATGCCGAGATCCACCGGAAAGCGGACGTAGTCGAGATCGTGGCTCCCCTCCGGGCGCGGGAAGCTGTCGATGGCCAGCAGGTTGGGGTAGAGGTTGTACTGCAGCACCTGGCGCAGCCGGGTTCGGCTCATGGGCGGGGCCGGTCGCAGCTCGTAGTCGCCGAAGCTGTCGCGGGTCTTCTCCAGCGCCAGTTGCAGCAGCTGCTGGCCGTAGAGGGTGCGCAGGTCCCGCTCACTCTCGGGGCTGACGTGGGTCACTATGTCCAGGGCCGGCAGAAGGGGGGAGAAGAACAGGCTGCCGGCCAGCAGCCCGAGGATCATCACTCTGTGGTTCATCATACCGCTCACTGCTGTCACATTGAGTTGAGTGTAGCGGCTGTGGCGCCAAGGCTGGGGGCCTGGGCCCGGGAAACCCGGCTTTTACCGACGCGCAGGTTACCAGAACAGTTGGCCGAGCAGGGGGGCCAGCAGCACGGTCACCATGCCGGCGATCATCATCACCATGCTGGAGACCACCCCCTCCTCGTTGCCCATCTGATACGCCTTGGCGGTGCCGGCGCCGTGGGCCGAGGCACCAAACCCCGCACCTTTGCCGAGGCGGCTGCGAATGGCCAGCAGGGTGAGCACGCTCTCGCCGACCGCCATGCCGATGACGCCGGTCAGCACCACGAACAGGGCGGTGAGATCGGTCTGGCCGCCGATGGCGCGAGTCGCCTCCACTGCAAACGGGGTGGTAATGGAGCGCATCGCCAGACTGCGCTGCAGCATGTCGGAAAGATCGAGCCAGCGGGCCAGCAGCACGGTACTGCCCACCGCCATCACCACCGAGGCGACCACCCCCACCGACAACGACAGCCAGTGGCGGCGAATGAGCTGGCGGTTCTCGTAGACCGGCACCGCGAAGGCGACGGTGGCCGGCCCCAGCAGCCACAGCAGCCAGTGGGATTCGGCCATGTAGTCCTGATAGGGGATGTGGAACAGCATCACTACCGCCACCAGCAGGGTGGGGGCCAGCAGCAGCGGCATCAGGGGCAGGATGCGTTTCTTGCCGTAGAGCCACTTGCTGGCGTAGTAGAACAGCAGGGTGAGGGCGAAGCAGAGCAGGCCGAGCAGGGTATCAGACATGACGACGACTCCGGCGGGCCAGTTTCAACTCGAGGCGATAGACCCGGTCCACCACCAGCGCCGTGGTGCCGAGCACCAGTATGGTGCTGAGCAGCAGCACCACCATGATGCGCCACCCCTCCTGCAGCAGCAGATCCTGATAGTTGACCACCGCCACCACCGCCGGCACGAAGAACAGCAGCATCTCGGCCAGCAGCCAGCGGGCACCGGCGCTGAACCAGTGGGTCTTGACCACGCCGAGCAGGATCAAGGCCAGCAGGGCCAGCATGCCGGTGAGGTTGGCAGGCAGCGGCAGATGGAAGGTACGTACCGCCAGATCGGCCAGCAGCCAGATGGCGGCCAGCAGGGCGATTTGGAAGGGGGTCTGGAACCAGCGAATGCAGAGGGCTTTCATGATCTAGGTCTTTCTGTGAACTTGCTCACAGTATAGAGAGAGGCCGAACCTGCAAAAAATGAATTTAAATTATCAAAATCATGCCAAAGAGGCATGATCAGGTTTTGCCGTCCGCCAGGAGAGAGCCATGGACATCCGCGCCCTGCGTTACTTTGTCGAACTGGTGCGGGAACAGAGCTTCACCCGCGCCTCCGAGAAGCTGTTCGTCACCCAGCCCACCATCAGCAAGATGATCCGCAACATGGAGGAGGAGCTGGGTCAGCCGCTGCTGAGCCGCGCGGGGCGCCGCTTCACCCTGACCGACAGCGGCCAGGTGCTGTTCAACCGGGCCCAGACCATTCTGGCCGAGATGCGGCAGCTGGAGGCGGAGCTCGCCGATCTGCAGAGCCTGCAATTCGGCCGGCTGGCGCTCGGCATTCCGCCCATGGTGGGCCACGTCTATGCCGATCTGATCCGCGCCTACCGCAGTCGCTACCCCAAGGTCGAGCTCTCCATCGTCGAGTACGGCGGCCGGCGCATCGAGCAGGCGGTGCTGGAAGGGGAGCTGGATCTCGCCATCACCATGCTGCCGACCAGGGAGGGGGGAGCCCTCAGTGCGCTGGAGCTGGACCAGTACCCGATCCAGGTGGTGCTGCCCGACCTCCCGCGCTGGCGGGATTGCCCTGAAATCCGGCTGGAGGTGCTCTGCGACGAGCCCTTCTTGCTCTACACCCAGGCCTTCACCCTGAGCGAGCGGCTGGAGCAGGCGTGCCGAGCGGCCGGCTTCGAGCCCCAGGTGGCGGCGCGCAGCAGCCAGTGGGACTTTCTCACCGCCATGGTGCGCAGCGGCATGGGGGTCGCCTTTCTGCCCGAGCCCATCTGCCGGCGGCTGGCGCCGGATGGCCTGGTGTTGCGACCGCTGGTACCCGAGCTGAGCTGGCGGCTCGGGGTGATCTGGCCGAGCGAGCGCTATCTCTCCCGTACCGCCGAGGCCTGGCTGGCGCTCTGCCGCGAGCAGGGGCAAACCGGCTCCCAAGGCTGAGTGGACGGGCCCCCTTCAGCGGGCGGCCAGCAGACTGCCCAGCTGGCGGCAGAGGCGGCGCAGGGCCTGGTTGTCGAGGGAGGCAAAGCCGAGCAGCCACCCCTCCTGCGTCGGTGGGCCCAGGTAGAACTGGCCGAGGGGGCGCAGCCCCAGCCCCAGCCCCTGTGCGTTGGCGGCCTCTGTCCAGCGCGCCTCGCCGCCGGGGGGCAGCAGCACGGCGCACTGCAGGCCGGCCCCGCTGTGGATGGGGGTAAGGGCGGGGCAGTGGCTGGCCAGCTCGGCCAGCAGCAGGTCGCGGCGGCTCTGGTAGACCAGCCGGCTCTGGCGCAGGTGGGTGGCGAAGTGACCGGCGCGGATGAAGTCGGCGGTCACCGCCTGCAGCAGCTGGTTGCTGTGGCCGTCGACCGCGGCCCGGGCCCGACAGAAGGACTCCATCAGCGGCCTGGGCAGCACCAGGTAGGCGAGGCGCAGCGAGCCGAACAACACCTTGCTGAAGGTGCCCACGTAGAGCACCCGCCCCTGGCCATCCAGCCCCTGCAGGGCGGGGAGTGGCCGCTGATCGTACTGGTATTCGCCGTCGTAGTCGTCTTCCAGGATCCAGGCGCCGTGCCGCTCGGCCTCGGCCAGCAGCGCCATCCGCCGCGGCAGGCTCATGGGCACGCCGAGCGGATACTGGTGGGCCGGCGTGGTGTAGATGAGCCGCGGCACCGGGTGTTCCCCCTGCGGGTTGAGCCCCTCTTCATCCACCGGCACCGGGTGCACCCGGGCGCCGGCACTCTCCATGGCGGTGCGGGCCCCGGGGTAGCCGGGATCCTCCACCCAGACGGTATCGCCGGCATCGATCAGCAGCTGGGTCGCCAGCAGGATCCCCTGCTGGGAGCTGGTGAGGATCAGGATCTGGTCCGGCTCGCACACCACGCCGCGCGATTGCACCAGATAGCTGCTGATGGCGCCGCGCAGCGCCTCCAGCCCCTGCGGCTTCCCGTAATTCATCCAGTCGCCGGCGTGCCGGCGCCACTGCTGCTGCATCAACCGGCCCCACAGGACCTGCGGGAAGAGGCGGGGATCCGGCTGGCTGGAGGCAAAGGAGCGGCCCACCTCGGGCACGTCGTGACAGGCGCCGCTGTCGGCCATCTCCTGACCTCGGCGCGACAGACCGGCCGCCGACTGGGGTGGGCGCGGAGTCGGGGAGACCGCGGCCAGTGCCACGAAGCTGCCGGCCCCCACCTTGCGCACCAGATAGCCCTCCGCCTCCAGCCGGCCATAGGCCAGCTCCACCGTGCTGCGGGAGACCCCCAGATCGGCGGCCAGCATGCGGCTGGCGGGCAGCCGGCTGTGCTGGGGCAGGTGGCCGGCCAGCATGGCCGAGCGCAGGGTGCGGACCAGCTGTTCGTGCAGCGGCAGATCGTTGGCTTGCTGGGTGGCAAACAGGGTGGGCAGGGCAGGCATGGGGATCTCCCGGGCGCTAATTGGTCTGCTCATATTGGCAAAATTGGTCGGCGTGGCAAGGCCATTATGTCGCTACATTGAGGCTCAAGGTTCGGGATTCACAACTATTGGCAATGAAAGGAGTCTGCATGTCGGAGTACAGCGCCACCATCAGCTGGCAGCGCGGGGCCAGCGAGCCCTTCGTCGATCAAGGTTACAGCCGGGCCCACTGGTGGGAGTTCGACGGCGGCGTCAGGGTGCCCGCCTCCTCGTCTCCCCACGTGGTGCCGCTGCCCTGGTCGGTGGCCGAGAACGTCGACCCGGAAGAGGCCTTCGTCGCGGCGATCTCCAGCTGCCACATGCTCACCTTCCTCTGGCTGGCGGCCAGGGCGGGCTACCTGGTGGAGAGCTACCGGGACGAGGCGGTGGGCATCATGGAAGCCAATGCCCGTGGTCGTCAGGCCATCACCCGGGTCACCCTGCAGCCGCTGGTGCAGTTCGGCGGTGAACGTCAGCCAGATCTGGCCGCGCTCGAGCAGTTGCACCACCAGGCACACGAGGAGTGTTTCATCGCCAACTCGGTCACCACCGACATCACCACCCGGATCCGGGTTTGAGTACAAGGAGCGTCACTATGAGTCATGTATTGAGCAGCGGGTTGGCCAGTGCCGAACAAGCCCGCCTCTTCTTCGAGGCCCAGCTGGCCTTTCGCACCGATCCGGCGGATCTGGCCGCCGATCTGCTGGCCGGTGAAGAGCGGATCGTGGTCATCGACACCCGTTCTGCCGGTCACTATGCCGAGGGACACATCCCCGGTGCCATCAGCTTTCCCCACGCCACCATGAACCCGGCCACTACGGCCGCGCTGGCGCGGGACAAGGTCTATGTCTGCTATTGCGACGGCATCGGCTGCAACGGCTCGACCCGGGGTGCCTGCAAGCTGGCGGCGCTCGGTTTTCAGGTCAAGGAGCTGATCGGCGGTCTGCACTGGTGGCGGCAGGACGGCTTTGCCGTCGCCACCGGTAGCGAACCGGGCGTGCTGCAAACGGGAGGGATTGCCTGTGGCTGCTGACATCCATCTGAACGAGTTCGGCCAGCCGGTCGGTGCGCCGCTGCCCGACTGGCGGGGCGCCGAGTTCCCGCCCCGTCGCCCCCTCAACGGCTGGGGTTGCCGGCTGGCGCCGCTGGATCCTGAGCGTCACGGCCCCGGCCTGTGGCAGGCCTTCAGCGCCGACAGCGGGGCCATGTGGACCTACCTGACCACAGGCCCTTACGCAACAGAGGCCGACATGCTGGTCTGGCTGCGAGAGTGCGCCGCCAAGAGCGACCCCCAGTTCTACACCATCTTCGACGAGCATGGTGAACAGCCGCTGGGGCTGGCCAGCTACCTGCGCATCGACCCTCTGGCCGGCAGCATCGAGGTGGGCTGGCTGCACTTTTCCCCCGCCTTGCAGCGCTCGCGGTTGGCGACGGCGGCGATGGCGCTGATGATGGCCAATGCTTTTGCCCTCGGCTATCGGCGTTACGAATGGAAGTGCAATGCCTTCAACCAGCCCTCCTGGCAGGCTGCGCTGCGCCTTGGTTTCAGCTACGAGGGGACCTTTCGCCAGAGCCGGGTGGACAAGGGGCGCACGCGCGATACCGCCTGGTTCTCGGTGATCGACAGCGAGTGGCCGGCGCTGCAGGCCTGCTTTGCGCGCTGGCTGGCGCCTGACAACTTCGATGCGCAGGGGCACCAGCGCCTGCGCCTCTCGACCCTCACGGCCGCCTTGCGCGGCGCTTGAATAAACCAGGGCGGCCATGGCCGCCCTGTTGTTTTTGTCGTCTTGTCTGCTCGCTGCTGATCTCCCTTCTCTTCCTGCACTGCTTCTTGACTGCGTCTTCACTGCCCGAGAGCGGAGAGGATTGTATTAACATTTTTTTAATGTATCTTGTTTTTGAAATTAAATGCCATTTCGAACGAAAGTTTTTTTGCTGGCTTTCGTCCATTATCCAGGAGGCAAGATGAGCGTCACCCATACCCAGTTGCCCGCCGATCACAAGGCGGCCATCCGTCAGATGAAACAAGCCCTGCGCGCCCAACTCGGCGACGTGGAGGCGGTCTTTGCCGAGGTCAGCCGCCGCATCGGGGCGCGGGTGGCCGAGGTGGAAGCGTTGCGTGCCCGTGGTGAGCCGGTGTGGCCAGAACTGGATTACCAGGCACTGGCGGCGGGCCAGGTCGGCGAGGCCGAGCGTGCAGCCATACGGCGGCGCGGCTGTCTGGTGATCCGCGGGCACTTTGCACGGGAACGGGCGCTGGCCTGGGATCGCGACATGCTCGACTACCTGGATCTCAACCGTTTTGATGAGCTGTATCGCGGGCCCGGCGACAGTTTCTTCGGCTCCCTTGCTGCGTCGCGCCCCGAGATTTATCCCATCTACTGGTCACGGGCCCAGATGGAGGCGCGCCAGAGCGACGAGATGGCGACCGTGCAGTCGTTCCTTAACCGTCTGTGGCAGTTCGAGCGGCCGGATGGGACAAACTGGTTCGACCCGGATGTGAGCATCATCTATCCCGATCGCATTCGCCGCCGTCCGCCCGGCACCTGTTCTCGCGGGCTGGGTGCCCATACCGACTCGGGGGCCCTCGAGCGTTGGTTGCTGCCGGCCTACCAGCAGGTGTTTGCGTCGATTTTCCGGGGGGACATAGCCGCCTACGATCCCTGGGATGCGGCCCATCGCACCGAGGTCGAGGAGTACAGTGTGGAGAACACCACCAAGTGCTCGGTATTTCGTACCTTCCAGGGGTGGACGGCGCTCTCCGACATGTTGTCGGGGCAGGGATTGCTGCACGTGGTGCCGATCCCCGAGGCGATGGCCTACGTGTTGCTGCGGCCGCTGCAGCCGGACGTGCCGGAGGATGAGTTGTGCGGTGTCGCACCGGGCAAGGTGTTGCCGGTCTCCGAGACCTGGCACCCGCTGTTGCTGCGGGCGATGAGCTCGATCCCGGCGGTGACCGCAGGCGATTCGGTCTGGTGGCACTGCGACCTGATCCACGGCGTGGCGCCGGTGGAGCAGCAGCAGGGGTGGGGCAACGTCATGTATATTCCGGCGGCGCCCCGCTGCGAGAAGAACATGGCCTATGCGCGCCTGGTGCGCCAAGCGCTGGAGCAGGGAACTTCGCCTGGCGACTTCCCCCGCGAAGATTACGAGGCGGAGTGGCAGGGTCGCTTCACCCTGGCCGATCTGAACGACCATGGTCGCCGCGCACTGGGCATGCTCCCGTAAACGAGACTGGCCGGGCGGGCCTGCGCAGTGGCGGGCCCGCTCACGCCTCTATTCCCCGATGGGGGCGGCAATCCACTGCATCAGGCGCAGCATGTCAGCAGGCGCTACCCCGACCGAGAGGCCGCGCTTGCCACCGCTCACCAGTATCTCGTCAAACTGCATGGCCGAGTCGTCGAGCACGGTGGGTAGCAGCTTCTTCTGGGCCAGCGGACTGATGCCACCGACCTTGTAGCCGGTCAGCTTCTCGGCCTCCGCCGGCTTCATCATCTCCACCTTCTTGAGGCCGGTGGCCTTGGCCAGCTGCTTGAGGCTGCACAGGCCGGACGAGGGGACGATGGCCACCACCGCCTGCTTGTCGTGATGGGCGATCAGGGTCTTGAACACCTGAGCCTCCGGCAGGCCGAGCTGGGTCGCGGCATGCTTGCCGAAGTCGTCGTGGGCTTCGCATTCGTAGGGGTAGAGCTTGTGGGGGATCTTGAGCTTCTTCAGCAGGTTGATGGCTGGCGTCATGATGGGTGCCTTGAGTCGAAACAAGGCCAAACAGTCTGCGCCTGTGGGGCGGGTGATGCAAGTTGCTCGCATCCCCAAGGGGTGGATGAGCGCGCCGAGATAAAAAAAGCCCGGGTCAATGACCCGGGCTTTTCATTGCAGCGCGCCTCAGGAGAAGCAGATCTGCAGCACGTAGAAGATGGCGATGGCCAGGATGGCGCCCGCCGGCAGGGTGATGACCCAGGAGACCACGATGTTGCGCAGCACGCCCAGGTTCAGCGCCGCGATACCGCGCGCCAGACCCACGCCCATGACCGCACCGACCAGGGTCTGGGTGGTGGAGATGGGCAGACCGGTGCCGGAGGCGATCACCACGGTAGCGGCGGTGGCCAGCTGGGCGGCGAAGCCGCGGCTCGGAGTCAGGTGGGTGATGCCGGTACCGACGGTGGCCATCACCTTCTCGCCCATGGTGGCCAGACCGATGACGATACCGATGCCGCCGAGCGGCAGGATCCACCAGGCGATGTGGGAGCTGCCGCCGATCTCGCCGCCAGCCGCCACGATGGAGGCGACCGCGGAGAGCGGGCCGATGGCGTTGGCCACGTCGTTGGAGCCGTGGGCAAAGGCCATGGCACAGGCGGTGATGATCATCAGGATGCCGAACACCTTCTCCACGTTGGCGAAGTGCATCTTGCTGTCATCCTGCGGGTTGTACTGCTGGCCACGAATGTAGAGCCAGCCGGCAAACGCCACCGCGATGGAGATGGCGATGGAGAGCAGGATACCCTCGCCGTCAGTCAGGTGCAGACCGACGTGGGTCAGCCCCTTCTTGATGGTCACCAGGCAGATCACCAGCGCAGTCAGGAACATGTAGAAGGGGACATAGCGCTTGGCGTTGTTGAGGGGATCATCGGTGTTGAAGATGAGCTTCTGCACGCTGATGAACATGAAGTAGGCGATCACGCCGGAGATGGCCGGAGTGATGATCCAGGAGCCGACGATGCCGCCGAACTTGCTCCACTGTACCGCTTCCGGGCCTATGCTCACCACGGCGAAACCGACGATGGCGCCGATGATGGAGTGGGTGGTTGAGACGGGCCAGCCGAAGTAGGAGGCCAGGATCAACCAGGCGCCCGCAGCCAGCAGGGAGGCGATCATGCCGAGCACCAGCAGATCCGGCGTATCGGCAAAGGCGTTGCTGTCGATGATGCCGTTGCGGATGGTAGCGGTCACTTCGCCGCCGGCCAGATAGGCACCGGCAAACTCGAAGATCATGGCGATGATGATGGCCTGACGGATGGTCAGGGATTTGGTGCCGACCGACGTGCCCATGGCGTTGGCGACGTCATTCGCGCCAATACCCCAGGCCATCAAAAAGCCGAACAAGGCCGCCACGAGCACCAGGGTAGTGCCGTAATTCGCGATAATGTCCATTCAGTGTTTACCCAGTCAGTCGATTACGAACGAGCCAGCATCAGTTCCAGACGGGCGCCAACGCGCTCGGCCTGATCTGCCAGGTCACCTACCCATTCGAGGATCTTGTAGAGGAACATAACGTCGATCGGATTGTATTTCTGCTCAACGGCTTGCAGCTGTTGGCGCAGCCCGATCTGCATGGTGTCAGTATCGTCCTCGATAAGATCCAGCTGGTGGATCATCTCGGCAACCATTTCAACCTCACGTCCTTTAAAGCCGGTTTCGAGCAGCTCATCGAGTTCTCCGATGGCTTTCTCGGCTTGGGCGGTCGCATCGATACAGCGTTTGAGATAGGCCATGAAATCGGCACGCATCTCGGAGGGGAATTCCATTTTGCGGCCAAGCATGCGGCCGGAAATATCCTTGGCACGGTTGGCAATCTTGTCCTGCTGGGTCAGCAGTTCGAGCAGGTCGGTACGGGCAACCGGCAGGAACAGGCCGCGAGGCAGCTTCAGACGAATTTCACGCTTGAGGATGTCCGCTTCTTTTTCCAGCTGGGCAATCTGCTGCCGGATCTTCTCGGCATCTTCCCAACGGTCTTCGGCAACGGCATCAAAGAAGGGAACCAACTGCTGGGAGCACTGGTGAACCTTGACGATATGCTTCTGCAGCGGCTTGATGGGGGACTTGGCAAAAAGCCCCAAAATAGTATTTACTGGCATGGCCAAACCTGTGTCGGTGAAAAAACACTCGATACGATTTTATGAGGGGCGCATGGTAACCGAACTGCGCCATCAATAAAACCGTGAATTAATCCTGATGTATCGCAGGCATTATATCCTCGCGCTTAGCATCACGCCCCCCAAAGTTGCCTGCCAGCCCGGAATGACTATGCAAACTGAGATCGAGATAAAGTTTTTTGTCTCCCGAGATATTCGACAGCCTTTTTTCAACCTTCTGAATTCACTGGAAATTATATCCAACTCTCAAGCCGAGCTCGGCAATGTCTATTTTGATACGCCAACGCTGGATTTGCGCCGCCTAGAGATGGGATTGCGGATCCGTCGCAGCGATGATTTCGCCGAACAGACGATTAAATGTCGGGGTCAGGCGGTGGGCGGATTGCATGCCAGACCCGAATACAATGCCCCGGTCGCTGGCGATATGCCCGCGCTTGACGCTTTTCCTGACGAGATTTGGCCGAGTCTTTCCACACGGGATGCAATCCAGGGTTCCCTGGTGGCCCAGTTTCGTACCGACTTCCTGCGCCGCCACTGGTTGATTGCCTTCGAGGGGGCCGAAATCGAGCTGGCCTGGGATCAGGGGGAGATCGTCGGCGTGCTCGGCAAGAGCCGCATCGACGAGCTGGAGCTTGAGCTCAAAGCCGGCGAGGCGAGCGCCCTGTTCGGCTTGGCAGAGCAGCTGGCCGGGCTTGGTGGCCTGCGGCTCGGGGCTCAGTCCAAGGCCCAGCGCGGTTATCGGCTGGCTGGGCTCGGCAAGCCGCTGGCGCTGCAAGCCTTGCCTGCATTGATCGACCTGAGTGCGGCCGAGCGTATCGCCCTCGGCCTGCAGCACTGGCAGCACCACGAGCAGTACTGGCTGGAGCAGATGGACGCCGAGGCGCAGGGGCTGGCGTTGCAGCAGCTGCGCCTGGGCATGGACCTGATTGCAGAGGCGGCCGGCAGGTTGCCGGCAGCGGACTGGCTGGTTGAGCTGACCCGGTTCGGGCCGCGGCTGGCCTCGGTAGCCGGACAGGCCGACTGGCAGCAGGCGTTGCCGGCCCTGTTCCTTCAGGCCGACTATGTGCGCCTGCAACTGGCCATCGCCGCCTGGCTGCATCGGCAAGGGTGATGAGCTGCGCCGCAGCGCTTGCAATGCAAAAAGGTGAGCCTGGCTCACCTTTTTCTTTAACTGTCGATGGGGCCAGCGGGCTGGCAATGGAGGTCTGCGCGGCTGATTCAGACCTGGGTGTAGATCAGTCCGGTGCTGCGCACCACGTCTTCCCCCTGGCAGCGCAGTTCCAGTTCGCTGGTGTCGCAGGGCTGGCCGTTGTGCTCGATGCAAAATTCGAAGCGGGTACGGGATTTTACCGGAATGTGCTGCGAGTTGGTGGGGGTGGCCTGCCATTGCCACTGCTGCAGCACGGCGATGGCGGCATCGCTGAACTGCGGGTCGCTGCTGTCCAGCACCCGGATCTGTTCGGCCCGTCCCGCCGGGTTGATCACGTACTCGAGCGAGCTGCAACCGGTCTGCCCGGCCAGGATGGCCTCTTTGGGGTAGCGGGACTCCATCCGGGTGAGCGGGCTCCACTGGGCGCTCACTTCCTTGAGATCGCTTAAGGGGAGGGAGGTCAGATGGACGCTGTGGGTCTGCTGGCTGCAGCCGGTCAATGCGCACAGGGCGCCCAGCAAAAGAGTGGCTTTCATGTTCGCTTCCCTTCGTTATTGGTATTGCTGGCGGGCCTGGGCCCGCCGCTCGGCAGGGCCATTAATAAAATATTCAGCCACGAATGAAAACCCTTTACCGGCGACAGGCCAGAAAAAACCGCCTTTCGGCGGCTTTTTCGGTTTTTTCCGACTCAGTAATAGCCCGCATCGTCCGGGTTGGGTCTGGTCTTGAAGCGGCGGTGCAGCCACATGTACTGCTCCGGCGCCTTGCGCACGGCGGCTTCTATCTCGCGGTTGGCACGGGTCGCATCGACCAGGTCGTCACCGCTCGGATAGTCGGCGAGCGGCGCCCCGATATGCAGGGTGTAACCCTCGCTGGTGCGAATGTTGTAGCAGGGCAGGGTGACGGTATTTTTCACCCGCGCCAGGGTGGCGGTGCCGGTGATGGTGGCGGCCTGCTCCACCGCGAAGTAGGGCACGAACACGCTGGCATGGCTGCCGTAGTCATGATCCGGCGCATACCAGAGCGCATCGCCGTTGCGCAGCGCCTTGATCATCCCCTTCACGTCCATCCGGTCCACCAGGTATTTGTTGGAGGCGCAGCGACCGTGGTACTGGGCATACTCCAGCACCGGGTTGGTGTTGGGACGGTAGACGCCGACCCCGGGCCGTACCAGGCCGAAGCAGCGGGCGTTGAGCTCCAGCGTGAGGAAATGGCAGGAGAGCAGCAGCATGCCCTGACCCTTCTCCATGGCGGTGATGACGTGCTCTTCCCCTTCCACCTTCATCAGGTTGCGCATCCGCCAATCCGGCCAGAACCAGGCCATGCCGACTTCGAAGATGGCGCAGCCCACGCTCTCGAAATTCTGCTTGAGCAGTTTCTCGCGCTCATCCTTGGTCAGCTCGGGCATCGCCAGCTCCAGATTGCGGCGGGCAATCTTGACGCGAGATTTCAGCAGCTTGCGGGCCAGACTGCCGAGCTGGCGTCCCAGCCACATCTGGCTGCGCCAGGGCAGTAGCACCAGCAGCCAGAGCAGGCTGAGGCCGAACCAGCTGGCCCAGTAGCGGGGATGAAACAGGCGGGGTTCGAGGCGGGGAGCATTGTCGTGGGCCATGAAAAGTCTCTTGTTCGCAATCGCCATGCACCGGGCAAGCCCGGTCGAATAAGGGGAGGCGATAAAGGCACGTGGGGATCCTGAACGGATCGTTTTATTCGCAAGCGGGGATTCTAGCCGAAAAGCGGGGTCGGGGGCGAATGGCTATGTGCTGGTCAGAGGGGCTGATGGTGGTTCACTGGCGTGACGGGAATCGTCACTACCGGTTTCTTTAAATGGAAACCGCAGGTTTGCTTTTTCTCCCTCAAATAAAAGAGTGTGATAAAATCGGCGACTGATTTTTCAGGTTTTGAGAGTCGATACAGATGAAGATCACCCTGCCCGAGTTTGAAAAAGCCCGCGTTCTGGTCGTTGGCGATGTCATGTTGGACCGTTATTGGCATGGCCCCACCGGCCGGATCTCGCCCGAGGCACCGGTGCCCGTGGTTAAGGTCGAACACATTGAGGAGCGCCCGGGTGGCGCCGCCAACGTGGCGCTCAACTCCGCCGCGCTGGGCGCCCACGCCGTGCTGCTGGGGCTGACCGGTCAGGATGAGGCCGCCGATGCCCTGGCTGGCCAGATGGCCGGCGTCAAGGTCGCCTGTGACTTCGTTCGTCTGGCCGACTACCCGACCATCACCAAGCTGCGCGTGCTGTCGCGCAACCAGCAGCTGCTGCGTCTGGACTTTGAAGAGGCCTTCCACGATGTGGACTCCACCCTGCTGATGGGCAAGGTCGAGCAGGCGCTGCCGCACAGCGACGTGATGATCCTCTCTGACTACGGCAAGGGCGCCCTCAACGACGTGCCCGGCATGATCCAGCGCGCTCGCGCCGCCGGCATCCCGGTGCTGGTCGATCCCAAGGGGACCGATTTCGAGAAGTACCGCGGCGCTACCCTGCTGACCCCCAACATGTCCGAGTTCGAGGCCGTGGTGGGCAAGGTGAAGAGCGAAGAGGAGCTGGTTGCCAAGGGGCTGGAGCTGGTCAAGCGCTTCGAACTGGAGGCCCTGCTGGTCACTCGTTCCGAGAACGGCATGACCCTGATCCGCGAAGGCCAGCCCGAGCTGCACCTGCCGGCCCAGGCCCACGAGGTGTATGACGTGACCGGTGCCGGTGATACCGTCATCTCCACCCTGGCCACCTCGCTGGCCGCCGGCAAGAGCCTGGACGAAGCCTGTGCCCTGGCCAACACCGCCGCCGGCATCGTGGTCGGCAAGCTGGGGACCTCCACCGTCAGCCCGGTCGAGCTGGCCAACGCCCTCTACACCGAGCAGGAGACCGGCTTTGGCGTCATGTCCGAAGCCCAGCTCAAGATTGCCGTGCAAGCCGCCCGCCTGCGTGGCGAGAAGGTGGTGATGACCAACGGCTGCTTCGACATCCTGCATGCCGGTCACGTCTCCTACCTGGCCAATGCCGGCAAGCTGGGGGATCGCCTGATCGTGGCGGTCAACACCGACGAGTCGGTGCGCCGCCTCAAGGGGCCGGGTCGTCCGGTCAATCCGACCGAGCGCCGGATGGCCGTGCTGGCGGCGCTGGGTGCCGTGGACTGGGTGGTGCCCTTCGCCGAGGATACCCCGCAACGGCTGATCGCCGAGGTGCTGCCGGACCTGCTGGTCAAGGGCGGCGACTACCAGCCTGAAGAGATTGCCGGCTATGCCGAGGTGACCGCCAACGGCGGCGAGGTGCGGGTCCTCAACTTCGAGGATGGCTGCTCCACCAGCGACATCATCAAGACCATCCGCGAACGCGGCTAATACTGATGGCCCCGTTTATCCGGGGCCATCGCCAGCAAGCGACGAGACCCGGATAACAAAAAGGCGACCTGATGGTCGCCTTTTTCATTGCCGATAACGACTATCAGACTTTGGTCTTGGCTTTTGCAGTGGCAGGCATCAGACCCTGGTTTACTTCCACCAGATCCTGCGCTTCCAGCACACCGGCAGCCTGTTTCAGGCTCAGGATATTGAGGATGTAGTTGTAACGGGCTTCGGAGAGCTTCTGCTTGGCCTCGTACAGCTTGCGGGTGGAGTCCAGCACGTCGACGATGGTACGGGTACCCACTTCGTAACCCGCTTCGGTCGCCTTCAGGGCGCTGTCGGCGGAGATGACGGACTGGCTGTAGGCGCGTACCGAGCCGATGCTGGCGTTCACGTTGTTGTAGGAGGAGCGCACCGTGCTCTGCACCGAGCGGAAGTTCTTCTCCAGCAGTTCGCTGGCCGCCACGTAGTTGTACTGAGCCTGCTTCACTTTGGAGCTAGTGGCGCCACCGCTGTAGAGCGGCAGCTTGAAGGTCAGGCCGATGTTGGCCTGATTGTCATTGCCGCCCGGCATGCTATCAAGCTTGTAATCGGTATTGCTGGTTTGCAGACCTGCACCCAGATCCAGGGTCGGCTCATGGCCGGTCTTGGCCAGGTCAATCTGCTCCTTGGCGATGTCCTTGCCGATGCGGGCACTGTGCAGTTGCAGGTTCTTGTCCAGCGCCAGCTCCAGCCACTTGTCGGAGCCGAAGGCGGTCTTCTGCGGGCTGAAGCGATCGGTGTTGAGCACGTCCAGCTGACGGTGATCGATACCGGTCAGCTCGCGCAGGGTCTCGTAGCTGTTGTCCAGCGAGTTCTCGGCGTTGATCTCGTCCGCCAGCGCCTGGTCACGAGAGGCCTCGGCTTCGTGCACGTCGGTGATGGCGGTCAGACCCACTTCGAAACGCTGCTGAGTCTGTTCCAACTGACGCTCTACCGCAACCTTGTTGGCGCGCACGAACTCCAGGGTGTCCATCGCCTTGAGCACGTTGAAATAGGCCTGGGCAGTACGCAGCATCAGGCTCTGGATCTCGAGGTTGTATGCGACATCAGACTGGGTAGCCTGCTTCTCGCTGATATCCAGATTGACCCAGTTACTGCGACGATAGAGGGACTGCGACAGCGTCACTTCACCCTTGGCGTTGTTGTTGCTCTGGGTATCGTTCTTGTTTTTCAGATAATTGAGTCCGGCACCCAGATCGATCTGGGGCAGCAGAGGGGCACGGGTTTCGTTGATCTTCTCGAAGGCCTGATCGCGAACGGCTTTGGACTGCAGCAACTGCGGGTCTTTGATCTGGGCTTGCTGGTAGATGTCGAGCAGGTTTTCGGCATGGGCACCGGCACTGACGCCCAGCAACACCATGACGGACAAAAGTGTTCTTTTCATAGATCGATTTAACCTTATGTAGTAACCCAAACTGGTTGCTGGAGAGGGCAAATATTGTCACCGACCAAGCTTGATTGCAGCTTAATCACTCTACTATAAGCAAAATTTTATGATAACTGTCTCTTTTCCAGCGACAGGAACGTCAAGAACGAGGGTGAGTTTTCTCCCCCTCGTGCCTAGCCAAATGTCCTGTGGCTGCTAAAATCCGTCCCTCATCTCCGACGGGAGCGAGTGAATGAATGTTCATTCATGTTCCCGGATTTTATGGCCTAACCGAGCCAAGTCAAGCTGGCGGGAGTCTCGTATGTCGCAGCAAGCCTTGCCCCAAACCCGTCACTACTCTGCCGATGACGTAAAAATTATCGATAAATCAGCAGGATATAACGGGTTCTTCAAAGTGAACGTCTATCGTCTGCAGCACAGGTTATTTGCGGGGGGCTGGAACGAGCCCATCGTCCGCGAGCTGTTCGAGCGCGGCCATGCCGCCGCCCTGTTGCCCTATGACCCGGTGCGCGACCAGATCGTGCTGGTGGAGCAGTTTCGTATCGGCGCCATCGAGACCAGCGCCACCCCCTGGCTGCTGGAGCTGGTGGCCGGCATCATAGACCCGGGCGAGGTCGCTGAAGAGGTGGTGCGGCGCGAAGCAGTGGAAGAGGCGGGCATCGAGGTCGGCCGCTGCGAGCACGCCATCAGCTATCTGGTGAGCCCGGGCGGCAGTACCGAGCGTATCGAGGTCTACGTGGGCGAGGTGGATGCCAGCAAGGCCGAGGGGATCCACGGTCTGGCGGAAGAGGGGGAAGACATCCGGGTCCACGTGGTGAGCCGCGAGCAGGCCTATGCCTGGCTCAAAGAGGGGCGCATCGACAACGCCGCCTCCGTCATCGCCCTGCAGTGGCTGGCTCTCAATCACGGCGAGCTGCGTGCCCGCTGGCTGGCGGGGCGCTGAGGTGGCGCTCGTTCATACCCAGGCCAAGCGCTATGTGCCTGATTTGATGTCCTTGCAGCGTACTTGTGAGGTCAACTATGCATGTGCTCGGATTGATGGAGCTGAGAAATGTCGTTAGTCCAGAGCCCGATGAAGCGCTATGTGCCTGATTTGATGTCCTTGCAGCGTACCTGTGAGGTCAACTACATGACCCTGATGAAACTGCTGCCCCCGGGCGGCAGTGTCGGCGCCGAACGCCGCTATCAGGTGGGCAACGGGCTGCAGTTTCAGCTCACGGTGAGCGAGGAGAGTCGCTTCACCAGCCAGGTGATCCTGGCCCAGCACAACCCGGAATTGCCGAGTTATTTGCAGGCCCGAATAGAGATTCGTTTGTACCATGACGTGCGGATGGCGGAAGTGTGTGCGGCGCAACAGATTTCAAGGTTGCAACCACGTTATGATTATCCCAATAAAAATATGCACCAGCGGGATGAAAAGGAGCAGGTAAACCTGTTTCTGGCCGATTGGCTAAAATTTTGTCTCAGACATGGTACCAGCCTGATAAACATCCTCTAGTTGAACTCATAAAAAGAAGCGTGATTTTGGAAACAGAGCTACCCCAGGCGCAGGACGGCAGTGTGCGCCTGTTGCAAATTACCGACACCCACCTCTTCGCGAGTGCCGAGGGGCGGCTATTGGCCGTGCGCACTGCCGAGAGCCTGGCTGCCGTGCTGGAACGGGTGCAGGCCAATGACCATCCGTTCGATCTGATCCTCGCCACCGGGGATCTCTCCCAGGATCACAGTCCGGAATCCTACCAGCGCTTCGCCTCCATGATGGCGCCGCTGGCGCGCCCCATCTACTGGCTGCCCGGCAACCACGACGACGGCCCCCTGATGACCGAATACCTGCACGCGGCCGGCATCAGCGAGGCCAAACAGCTGGTGGGTGAACACTGGCAGGTGATCCTGCTGGATACCCAGGTGCGCGGCAAACCTCACGGGGTGCTGGGGGATCACCAGCTGGCGGCGCTGGATCAGGCGCTGCGCCAGCATCCCGAGCGTCATGCCCTGATCGCCCTGCACCATCAGGCGGTGCCGGTGGGTTGTGCCTGGCTCGATCAGCACAATCTCAAGAATGCCGACGACCTGTTTGCCGTGCTGGCTCGCCACCCGCAGCAGAAGACCATATTGTTCGGCCACGTCCACCAGGAGTTTGACGAGGTGCACCGCGGGGTGCGGCTGATCGCCAGCCCCTCCACCTGCATCCAGTTCAAACCGCTCTCTGATGGCTTCGCGCTGGACGAATCCGGCCCGGGCTGGCGCTACCTCACCCTCTACCCGGATGGCCGCATCGCCAGCCAGGTGTGGCGTCTGCCGGTGGGACAGTTCGTGCCCGATCCCAATGCCACCGGTTATTGAGGAGTCGCGATGAAGTCCGTTCTCCTCTATCTGCACGGTTTCAACTCCTCGCCCGGTTCTGCCAAAGCGCAGCAGATGGCTGCCTGGGTGGCTGAGCACAGACCCGATATCGAGGTAGTGATCCCGGCCCAGCCCAACACCCCGGCGGCGGCCTGGATGGCCATTGAGCAAACCATTGCCGATCTGCAGAGCTGTTATGGCAACGAATTCAAGCTTGGTGCCGTGGGCAGCTCCCTCGGCGGCTTTATGGCAACCCGGGTCAGCGAGCGATACGGCTGCCACGCCGCCCTGATCAACCCGGCGGTGCGCCCGCACGAGCTGCTTTGTGATTACCTCGGCCCCCAGACCAACCCCTACACGGGGGAGCAGTATCAACTGCTGCCTGAACACATGGATGAGCTGCGGGCGCTGGCGGTACCGGTGAGCGCCCCCGAGCGACTCTGGGTACTGCAACAGCAGGAGGACGAGGTGCTCGACTACCGCAAGGCGCTGGACGAATACCGCTTTGCCCGTCTCTCGCTGGAGTGCGGCGGCGACCACGCCTTCGTGGCGTTCGAGCGCTACCCCGCCCAGATCGTCCGTTTCCTCGGGCTCTAGCCATGCAGCCGCTGTTGGCCACCTTTCTGGAACAGGTGCTGGCCACGGCGCAAGCGGGCCTCACCTACTCCAAGGATCCCTTCGACATCGGCCGTTTCGAGGCGCTGCGAGCGGCTACGGTGGCGCTCATCGCCAGCCAGAGCGAGCTGGCACCTGAAGCCATCAGCGACTGGATCGCCCTCGATCGCGGTTATCCCACCCCCAAGCTCGATGTGCGGGCCTTCATTCAGAACGATGCAGGCCATATCCTGCTGGTGCAGGAGCGCAGCGACGGCTGCTGGACTCTGCCGGGGGGCTGGTGCGACATCGGCGATTCGCCGGCGGAGGCCGTGGTGCGCGAAGTGGTGGAGGAGACCGGTCTGGCGTGTCGGGCCGTGCAACTGCTGGCGCTGTTCGACAAGCTCAAGCACCCTCATCCGCCCCAGCTGCCCCACGCTCACAAGGCGTTCTTCCTGTGTGAGGTGACCGGCGGCCAGCTGCTGGACGAAACCGATGAAACCAAAGGGGCGGGGTTCTTTCCCATCGACGATTTGCCCCCGCTCTCCCGCCATCGGGTACTGGAGTCCCAGCTGCGAACTCTCCATGAGCACTTGCTGCAGGGGCGGCAGGATACCCTGTTTGATTGATTGGCTCGGAACCTGAACCCGTCTGCAAGGAGGTAGCATGATCAAGCGCATCGGCAATACCCCCATTCAGGAGCGACACAAGGCCAGCTGCCACTGCGGCGCCGTGGTGCTGGAGCTGACCCTGCCGGATGGCGTGGTGGATCCGCGCCGCTGCGACTGTTCGCTCTGCCGGCGCCGGGGCGCCATCGTCGCCTCGGTGCCGCTGGCCGGCATCCGCATCCTGCAGGGGGAGGGGGTGCTGAGCTGCTACCAGTTCAACACCCGCACCGCCAAGCACTACTTCTGCAGCATCTGCGGCATCTACACCCACCATCAGCGCCGCTCCAATCCGGCCCAGTATGGTTACAACCTCGCCTGCCTTGAAGGCGTCAATCCGTTCGAGCTGGGCGAGGTGCCACTGCTCGATGGCATCAACCATCCGGCGGATCGGCTGGTCTGACCGGCAGGGTCTCATCTGCTCCTGTAGCGCCCTGCGGGGCTGTGATAGTCTTGCCAGACCCGCCGCATGGCGGGCCTTGAGTCCGCATTATCTCGCTTGCCAACAGGGAGCCCGCTTGTGACAACTTCAGCACTGCCGGATCTGATCCTGGGCGCCTCTCTCTACTTTCCACCCCTGTTCAAGGCGGTGCTGCTCGGCCTGCTGGGCTGGCTGCCGGTGCACCATCTGCTGCGCGACTGGCTCTACGGCGGGGATGTCTGGCATCCCCTGCTGATGGATCTCTCCCTGTTTATCCTCGCCGTCAGCGGCGCCCTATGGATATTGCTACATGGCTAAATCACCCCTGGCGACCCTCAAATACTTCTCTACCCTGCTGGTCTGCGCGCTGGCGCTGGCGGCGGGCTGGTGGCTGTGGAACTACTACATGCAGGGGCCCTGGACCCGGGATGGCAAGGTGCGGGCCGAGCTGGTCAGCATCACCCCCGAGGTGTCGGGCAAGATCATCAAGATAGCGGTGAAGGACAACCAGCTGGTGAAGGCGGGGGAGGAGATTTTTACCCTGGATCCCGAGCCCTACCGGATCACGCTGGACAACGCCCAGGCGGCGCTGGCCAAGGCCAAATCGGATCTCGACAAGGCAGAGCACGAGGCGAGCCGGCGCAGCGGCTTGTCGCGCAGCGTCATCTCCGCCGAGGCGGTGGACGAGGCCCGCCTCAATGCCCAGGCGATGAAGGCGGCCTACCAGGTGGCCCAGGCCAATCTGGAGCAGGCCAGATGGTCGCTGGCCAAGACCCGGGTACATGCCGCGAGCGACGGCTACATCACCAACCTGCAGACCCGGGTCGGCAACTATGCCAGCGCCGGCGTGCCGCTGGTGGCACTGGTAGACATCCACTCCTTCTACGTGCAGGGCTACTTCGAGGAGACCAAGCTCAGGCACATAGCGCCGGGCAAACCGGCCGAGGTGGTGCTCTACAGCGGGGAGCAGCGGCTGCGCGGCGAAGTGGAGAGCATAGGGCGCGCCATCCACGATCAGAGCGTGGAGGGGGCCGACAACCTGCTGCTGGACGTCAAACCCAATGTGCCCTGGGTGCGGCTGGCCCAGCGGGTGCCGGTGCGGATCAAGCTGCTGGAGGTGCCGCCCGGGCTGACGCTGATTGCGGGCACCACCTGCACCATCACCATAGGGGAGTAAGGTGGCCGCCTCGCTCTGGCGCCAGACCCCCTGGGGCAAGGCCAATGGCGGCCAGTGGCGCTATGCCCTGCGCAACAGCCTGGCCATGTGCCTGTCGCTCTGGTTGGCCTTCGTGCTGGAGCTGGATTCCCCCTACTGGGCGATGACCTCAGCCGCCGTGGTGAGCTTTCCCACCGTGGGGGGGGTCATCAGCAAGAGTCTGGGACGGGTGGTGGGCAGCCTCATCGGTGCCATGGCGGCGGTGGTGATCACCGGCCTTGGCATCAGCGACCCCTGGCTGTTCAGCTTCCTCATCGCGCTCTGGTTGGCGCTCTGCACTTACATCTCCAACCACCATCAGAACAACGTCTCCTACGCCTTTGCGCTGGCGGGCTACACCGCCGCCATCATCGCCTTCTCCTGCGTCAACGTGACCGACCCGCAACACATCTTCGACATCGCCCAGGCGCGGGTGAGCGAGGTGATCATCGGCATCCTCTGCGGTGGCCTGTTGATGATGATCCTGCCCAGCACCTCGGATGGTGAGACCCTGCTGCAGTCGCTGCACAAGACCCAGGCCCGACTGCTGGAGCATGCCCAGCTGCTCTGGCTGGGGGAGGCGAGCCCGGAGGTGCGCACCGCCCACGAGGGGTTGATCGGCCAGATCCTCACCATGAACGTGCTACGCATCCAGGCGGTCTGGAGCCACCATCGGCTGCGTCGCCACAACCGGCTGCTCAACTTCCTGCTGCACCGCCAGCTGCGGCTCATCAGCCTCATCTCCAGCCAGCGCCGCATGCTGCACAACTGGCCGACGCAACCGGAGGGGCTGCAGGCGTTGCTGGAGCGGCTGCTGGTCGAGCTGGGTCAGCCCGGCTGCGACAAGTACCGCATCGCCCGGCTGCTGGCCCCCTTGGTGCCGACGGCGGCCAGCGACTACCGGCTGCACACCTTCTGGCGGCGGCTGCGCCACTTCTGCTGGAGCTATCTGGAGTGTCAGCGCTGGCTGGATCGGCTGGCCCGCTACGACGATCAGGAGTGGCCGGCACCGCCGCGCCACTCTTCGCTCACCAGCCATACCGACACGCTGGAGGCGGCCTACAACGGCGGGCGCACCTTCCTCTGCGTGCTGCTGGGCTGCGCCTTCTGGATCCACAGCCAGTGGGATGCGGGCAGCTCGGCGCTGACCCTGCTCTCCATCTGCTGCGTGCTCTACTCGGCCACCCCGGCGCCCGCCAAGGGGGCCAACACCATGCTCAAGGCGATCCTGCTGCTCAGCCTCATCTGCTTCGCGGTCAAATTCGGCCTGATGATCCGCCTCGACGACTTCTGGCTCTTTTGCGCCCTGCTGTTCCCCGTGCTCATCACCATGCAGCTGTTCAAGCAGCAACAGCCCAGGCAGGCGGTGCTGTGGGGCCAGCTCATCGTGCTGCTCGGCTCCTTTCTCGCCATCACCAATCCGCCCAGCTACGACTATCTGCAGTACATCAACAGCAGCCTGGGGCAGGCGCTGGGGGTGATGAGCGCCGGGTTGGCATTCCAGCTGCTGCGACCGAGCTCGGATCGGCGCAAGAGCCGCCGCCTGATCCGCTCCCTGCGCCGCCACTTCATGGATCAGCTGGAGCCGGCCCCGCGCCAGAGCGAGAGCCAGTTCGAATCGCTCATCTATCACTGCATCAGCCAGCTCAGCCAGAGCCAGGATCAGACCGCCCGCCTCTGGGTGCTGCGCTGGGGCGTGGTGCTGCTCAACTGCAGCCACATCGTCTGGCAGCTGCGTCAGTGGCGCGGCGAGGATCAGCCCCTCTATCTGGTGCGCGACAACTGCATCCGCTCTCTGCAGGGGATCCTCACCGAGCAGGGAGTGCAGCACGCCTCCCTGGATCGCACCCTGGCCGAGCTGCAGCGGATCAGCGCGGCCCTGGCCAACCACAGGGAGCCGACGGCGCGGGAGCTGGCCGGCATGGTGTGGCGGCTGCACAGCTCTCTCTCCCAGTTGCAGCAGGCGCTGCCGGTGGCGGCCGAGGCGCGCTGAACGGGCCGGCGGGGCGACTTACCCCGTCCGGATCAAGCTTTGCCGCCGCCGGGTTTGTCCAATACCCTCCCAACGAGTAAGATTCTCCCCAAACGTCAATTCGCAAGGCCCTCCATGTCTACTCAATACAATGCGGATGCCATTGAGGTCCTCAATGGCCTTGAACCGGTGCGTCGCCGCCCCGGCATGTATACCGACACCACCCGGCCCAATCACCTCGGCCAGGAGGTCATCGACAACAGCGTCGACGAGGCGCTGGCGGGTCACGCCCGTACCCTGGAGGTGACCCTGTATGAAGATCAGTCCCTCGAGGTGATCGACGACGGTCGCGGCATGCCGGTCGACATCCACCCGGAGGAAGGGGTATGCGGGGTGGAGCTGATCCTCTGCAAGCTGCACGCGGGCGGCAAGTTCTCCAACAAGAACTACCAGTTCTCCGGCGGTCTGCACGGGGTGGGCATCTCGGTGGTGAACGCCCTCTCCGAGCGGGTCGAGGTGACGGTGCGCCGCGATGGCCAGGTCTACGACATCGCCTTCGAGAAGGGCGAGAAGGTGCAGGAGCTGACCATCACCGGTACCTGCGGGCGCCGCAACACCGGCACCCGGGTGCGCTTCTGGCCGGAAGCCCACTACTTCGATTCGCCCAGGTTCTCGGTCTCCAAGCTGGAACACCTGCTCAAGGCCAAGGCGGTGCTCTGCCCGGGGCTCACCATCAAGTTCCTCGACAAGAACACCGGCATCAAGCTGGAGTGGTGCTATGAAGACGGCCTCAAGGATTATCTGGTCGACGCGGTCAAGCAGTTCACCTGCCTGCCGGAGCAGCCCTTCGTCGGCGCCTTCAGCACCGAGCTGTCGGCGGTGGACTGGGCCCTGTGCTGGCTGCCGGAAGGGGGCGAATGCCTCGCCGAATCCTATGTGAACCTGATCCCCACCGCCCAGGGTGGTACTCACGTCAACGGTCTGCGCCAGGGCCTGCTCGACGCCATGCGCGAGTTCTGCGAGTTCCGCAACCTGTTGCCGCGCGGGGTCAAGCTGACTCCGGAAGATATCTGGGATCGCTGCGCCTACATCCTCTCCATCAAGATGCAGGATCCGCAGTTTGCCGGCCAGACCAAGGAGCGGCTCTCCTCCCGCCAGAGCTCGGCGTTTGTCTCCGGCGTGGTGAAAGATGCCTTCAGCCTCTATCTGAACAGCAACACCGAGCTGGCCGAACAGCTGGCCGAGCTCTGCATCTCCAGCGCCCAGCGCCGGATGCGCGCCGCCAAGACGGTGGTGCGCAAGAAGATAACCCAGGGCCCGGCCCTGCCCGGCAAGCTCACCGACTGCGGCTGCGCCGACCCCATGCAAGGTGAGTTGTTCCTGGTGGAGGGTGACTCCGCGGGTGGCAGTGCCAAGCAGGCGCGGGATCGGGAGTTTCAGGCCATCATGCCGCTGCGCGGCAAGATCCTGAACACCTGGGAGGTGGAGGCCGGTCAGGTGCTCGCCTCGCAAGAAGTGCACGATATCTCGGTGGCCATCGGGCTCGACCCGGACTCCGACGATCTCTCCGGCCTGCGCTACGGCAAGGTGTGCATCCTGGCGGATGCGGACTCGGACGGTCTGCACATCGCCACCCTGCTCTGCGCCCTGTTCGTGAAACACTTCCGCGCGCTGGTCAATCAGGGCCACGTCTATGTAGCCATGCCGCCCCTCTACCGGATCGACATCGGCAAGGAGGTCTACTACGCCCTCGACGAGGACGAGAAGAACGGCGTGCTGCAGCGGGTCGAGGCCGAGAAGAAGAAGGGCAAGGTGATGGTGACCCGATTCAAGGGCCTGGGTGAGATGAACCCGAAACAGCTGCGGGAAACCACCATGGATCCCAACACCCGCCGTCTGGTGCAGCTCACCATGGGGCCAGAGGCCGAGGGGGACGAGACCCTGCAGCTGATGGACATGTTGCTGGCCAAGAAGCGGGCGAGTGATCGCCGCGAGTGGCTGGAAGAGAAGGGCAACCTCGCCATCATCTAAGCCGTCGGTCACCTGCCGACCCGCATTTCAGGCGTGCCCCCTGAGGGCGCGCCATAGCAAGAGAAAAACATATGAGTGATGCTATCGAGCTCAGTCTGGACGGGGTAGAGCGCCAGCCAATGCGCACCTTTACCGAACAGGCTTACTTGAACTACTCCATGTACGTCATCATGGATCGGGCCCTGCCGCATATCGGCGACGGCCTCAAGCCCGTGCAGCGGCGTATCATCTACGCCATGAGCGAGCTGGGTCTGTCGGCGCTGTCCAAGCACAAGAAGTCAGCCCGTACCGTGGGTGACGTGCTGGGTAAGTACCACCCCCATGGCGACATCGCCTGTTATGAAGCCATGGTGCTGATGGCCCAGCCCTTCTCCTACCGCTACCCGCTGGTGGATGGTCAGGGCAACTGGGGGGCGCCGGACGATCCCAAATCCTTCGCCGCCATGCGTTATACCGAGGCGCGCTTGTCGCGCTTCTCCGAGCTGCTGCTCTCCGAGCTCGGCCAGGGCACGGTGGAGTGGACGCCAAACTTCGACGGCACCATGAAAGAGCCGGTGGTGCTGCCTGCCCGCCTGCCGCACATCCTGCTCAACGGGGTGACCGGCATCGCGGTGGGGATGGCGACCGATATCCCACCCCACAACGCCCGGGAAGTGGCCCACGCCTGCGTGGAACTGCTGGATAATCCCAATGCTGGCCTGGATGCCCTGATGGCCCATGTGCAGGGGCCGGACTACCCGACCAATGCCGAGATCATCACGCCGCGCGACGATATCCGCAAAATCTACGAGACCGGCAAGGGTTCCATCAAGCAACGGGCGGTGTGGAGCGAAGAGGATGGCGACATCGTCATCACAGCGCTGCCCCATCAGGCCTCGGGCGCCAAGATCATGGAGCAGATCGCCGCCCAGATGGTGGCCAAAAAGCTGCCCATGGTCACCGATCTGCGCGATGAGTCGGACCACGAGAACCCGACCCGTCTGGTGATTGTGCCGCGCTCCAACCGGGTGGACGTAGAGGGGCTGATGGCCCACCTGTTCGCCACCACGGATCTGGAGAAGAACTACCGGGTCAACCTCAACATCCTGGGTCTGGACAACCGGCCCCAGGTGAAAGACCTCAAGACCATTCTCACCGAGTGGCTGAGCTTTCGCCGTGAAACGGTGCGTCGCCGCCTGCAGTATCGCCTCGACAAGGTGCTGGCCCGCCTGCACATCCTCGAAGGCTTGCTCATTGCCTACCTCAACATCGACGAGGTGATCGAGATCATCCGCACCGAAGAGGAGCCGGGCCGGGTGATGATGGAGCGCTTCAACATCAGCGAAACCCAAGCTGAGGCGATCCTCGAGCTGAAACTGCGTCACCTGGCCAAGCTCGAAGAGTTCAAGCTGCGCGCCGAACAGAACGAACTGGCGGAAGAGCGCGACAAGCTGGAACTGATCCTGGGTTCCGAGCGCCGTCTCAGCACATTGCTGAAGAAAGAGATCCTGGCGGACGCCGAGAAGTACGGTGACGATCGCCGCACCCCGCTGGTGGAGCGCGCCACCGCCGTGGCGCTGACCGAGAAGGAGCTCACCCCGAGCGAGCCGGTCACCGTGATCCTGTCCGACAAGGGCTGGGTGCGCGCCGCCAAGGGCCACGACGTCGATGTGGAGGGCCTCTCCTACAAGGCGGGGGACAACTACCTCGCCCACGCCCATGGCCGCAGCAACCAGCAGGCGGTGTTCCTCTCCACCCTGGGGAGAACCTACTCGCTGGAGGCCCACACACTGCCCTCCGCCCGCAGTCAGGGCGAGCCGCTCACCGGTCGCTTCGCGCTGGGTGCTGGCGAAGAGGTACGCCATCTGGTGATGGGTAACGAGGGCGAGCCGTATCTGATCTGTTCCGACGCCGGTTACGGCTTCGTCTGCAAATATGACGACCTCATTGGCAAGAACAAGAACGGCAAGGCGCTGCTCACCGTGCCGGAAGGGGGCCTGGTGATGGCGCCCCAGAAGATAGGCGCGCCGGACACCGATCTCTGCATGGCCATCTCCAACGAGGGGCGCATGCTGCTGTTCCCGCTCAATACCCTGCCGGTGCTCGGCAAGGGCAAGGGCAACAAGCTCATCAGCATCCCGTCCGCGCGGGTGAAGGCGCGGGAGGAGTTTGTGGTGATGGCCGCCGTCATCCCGCAGGGCCAGTCGGTCACCCTGTTTGCCGGCAAGCGCAAGCTCACCCTCAAGCCATCTGACCTTGACTACTACCGCGGCGAGCGCGGCCGCCGTGGCGCCAAGCTGCCCCGCGGTCTGCAGCGGGTCGATCGTATCGAGATTGAATCCGCCGCCGGCGCCGAGCCGGTAGCCGGGGAAAATCAGGAAGGGTAATTAATATAAAGGGCGCGAAAGCGCCCTTTATATTAAATTAGAAAATAAACCCATTACGCATGATTAGTATATTAACTAACCTGTTTTGGTTATTTTCTAGGGTGGTGTCTCCATATTAATTTTGTTAGAGGTAAACACAAACAAATAAATATAATGGATATTATGAATCCAACGATTTTTAAAGTGCTGTCTTCCTTTGGTGCTAAGTCCATAGACTGAAGTGCTGGTTGTATAAATTCAGGGGATAGTGATGCGGAGGCGAGCACGCCAAAAAAAATTGTAATTCTCTTGCTATCAATGTCTGAGGATATTCTCTCATTCAAATCCAATGATTTTCTTACACCCTCAAGCCTTTTATTTACATTTTCAATGCTTTTTGAAACAAAATCGCCACTTTTTACATTCTCTATGAAAGCCGCAATCTCACCATATTTTTGAGCTGATATTAATGATGACTCAAAATTTATTATAGATAATTCCTCTTGAACTAACTCAATTGTATTTTGACATTTCTCGATCCGCTTTTCAGCGTAGTTATAATAAATTTTTATGTATTCTCCAATCTCATTAAGTGTTAGTGTATCCGCAATGACATTGTCAAAAGTGTAAGAATCTTGAGCGTTAAGATATTCAGTCGCATTTTGAGCCATTAAAACTAAAGAAATTGAGTCACTAAAAAAATGATTGAAGTCATTGAATAATCTTATGTCTTTTGTTTTGTTTAACTGCTCTGGGGCAGGGGTTACTCGAGACATCACGGAGTCAACAAAATATTTATGAGAATTCCAATTATCAGATGATTTTTTCATTTGCCTGGAATGTTCATCGATAAAAACCACTGGTTTTGCACACCAGAAAGAACCAAGAGATGTATCTTGGAATCTTTTCTTAAACCACTTAAAATCTAACGTTATTCTCTCTTTTTCTATTGATGAAGCTAGTAGTGAGAGTAGATTTCTTGAAATATCAGTTATTGTTATTACATCAGTTTGCACAAGATTAAATAAAGTTAATTCTTCTTCCCCAAACTCTATTGTGTGGGGTCTTTCCAGGGATAATTCTATTATGTGGTAAAGCTCTTTTCTATTAATGAATTTCGTTAATAATGGCTCTTTAGATAACTCATGATTTATGGCTGCTAAGAGTAGATCTTTACAGCAAAGAAAAGAAGTGACGTTTAACTGGCTTTTGTTTATTGTATTTTCCATCAACTCTTTTTCGGTATAATTATTAAATCCTGATATGGACTTGAAGGAAAGCTGAATTGTGCCATCATCATATATAGATACTAAGGGGAGATACAACTCAAAATTGTCAGATTTTTCCGTGGCTATTGACACAGGATGCATGAAAAATCGTATTTTTGGCAATGGAAATGAATAAGAGGAATTAAATAATCTTTTTTCTGCTAGAAGCATATTAAGAGCTATTAGGAAGGCGTAATGATAGATCTGATGGCTGTTGGATTCAATAAAATCTCTGTGGTTCTCAACATGCATACCTTGTTCATTCAATGCCATTTGTATTTCTAATATATCGTGTGTTATTTTTCCATCTTTTTTATAAGATAAAGTGTTATTACTATCTAGCGACATTAAAAATACATCTGATGATAATAATTTATTAACTGACGAGATACCTCTGAAATTCAAAATACGTGATGAGTAGATATATGCATTTTCACCGGAATATCTGTCAGGTATGCTCATCATTGTATTGTCTCATTAATTTCCATTTGTTTATTTAAAATTCGGTATCCAAAAATAATTAAGATACCAATCATAATTTTTAGAGCAGTGTACTGTTGTTAGGGAGGGAATTGAAGCCTTTGAATCAGGATATGAGAGATAGGCAGGAAACATCATTAGGTGTGTGTGAAAGCTGGTTGTCGCTGTTCTGCTGGTAACTCCTCTTCTCTCTCTTTTGCTTATCGCCACGGTGCTGATGGTGCGGACGATTACGCTGCGCTAATCGGCCCTACGTGTTCCTGCTTGATTTAACGCTCTGCTGCTTGTCGATGGCTTCGGTTGGGATGGTTTGTTCCCCCTCATCCCCGACCCTTCTCCCGCAAGGGGAGAAGGGAGCTCTGCTCGTAGCTATATCGGATGACGGTGGCATTAGGGGGCTTAGAGGTGTGCGGCTTGGGTAAAGGCAACCAGAGGGCACCATGGTGGTGCGATATATTCCCTCTCCCCTTGGGAGAGGGTCAGGGTGAGGGGAAGTCGCAGTTGGCAACAACAAGCCAGGGGAATGGCAGCGCCGCAAATCAGTTGTCGAAGTTCCACTCGATGGGCAGCTCAAGATCGAATATCAGCTGATCCCCGTCGAGACGAAAGGCCACGCTGGTCTGGTGGTGGTCATATTCATCGATAAGGCGGCAGCTCTCGGCGAAGTTGGATTCGTAGCTGAGGCGGGCAGTGCCGCCGGTGTGAGCCCCGTCGATTTCCACCCCCAGTACCCGCAACGGCTCTTTCTGACTGAGCTTGACCCGGCTGTCACCCACATCCACCAGCCGCTCCAGCAGGGGGAAGAAATCCTGCTTGTGGGCCTCTATCGCCCGGGCGATGGCCTGCTCCAGTTCGGCGTGGCTGGCAAGGGGGCCATTCAGGGTGTAGCGGATCTGTATCCTTTCCTGGGTCATAAACTGTTCCTCTCGGGGGTTGCCGGCGGGATTTTCTCTTTTGGCTGCGATGGGGCGCTCAGGCGGGGATGCGACCATTGCGTACCAGGGCCCGGCGGATGTTTTTGCACATCTTGCCGAATCGGTTGATCTCGTCGAAGGAGGGCGGGATGCCGCGATCGATCTGATATTGCCAGTAGCAGAGATCCGTATCCACCAGCTCCATCAGCTTCTTGGGGCAGCCGATGCAGGTGTTGTCTGGTCCGCACTTGAAGGTATCCGGTTGGTAGAGGGGAAATTCCGCCTTCACGGCGTCGATGATCTGCTGCATCGCGGTAATGCGGTCCGGCTTTCTACTCACTGCTCGTTCCCCGGCTCTGGTATGGGGGAGTCATTATATCCTTGCCAAAAATGGGGCCAATGACGCTTACGGGGTAGTTCTCTGCCAAGGGTGGCTGTCATGGCGAGGGTTTTTGCTGTCAGTGGAATGCCGGATAGCACAACGCCCGGCAAGCCGGGCGTTGTGGGGAAAAGCAGCGGGTACCGCCCTGCAAGGGGGCATGGCCCCTTAGAAGTCGTGATAGAGCGGCCAGCCGAGCAGCGGGTGCTTGAGACCGGCGCGCATCTCGATGTTGTCGAGCTTCTCCGGCGAGGCGTTCTCTTTTTGCAGCAGCTGGTACTGGCGCACAAAGCCGAGGGTGTGCAGCAGGTTGGACACAAAGCCCGGGCTCAGCTCCTGGCGCAGGGCGGCGGCCATGTCGGCGGGTAGCGCGTTCAGCATCAGGGTGAGCTGGGCGGCGAGGTAGTCGGTGTCATACCAGCGCTCGTCGAGCTCAATCTCCCGCGCCAGTTTGCGCTTGAGATCCTGCTTCACCTTGAGCGGAGCGGCGCCACTGCCCTTGCCGCAGAGGATGCGGTAGAGCAGGGCCTCGGCCAGCTTGTCCTCCATGGTGGGGTGGTCGCTCTCGCAGGCGAAGAAGTGCTGGTCGATGAGTGCCATCAGGCGGCTCTTGTTGTGCTCGGTCAGCGCCTTCTCGTACTCCTGCCACCCTTGCCACTCTTCCACGTCCGGCGGGCTCGAGATCTTGTCCAAGAGCCGCGCATCAACGTCACCGTAGAGGCTGTTGCCAGCCTGCTTGGGGCTGACGGTGATGAGCATCGACCAGCCCTTCTGGAACGGCTTGATGGGGCCTTCCGGCGCCTGCAGCAGCGCCAGCGCCTTGGCCGGATCCCGTTGGGATAGCTCCTGCAGGCCGAGGCTCACCACGCCGATGACGTCGTGGGCGGCCTGCTCCAGCAGGTGCATCTTGTACTTGTTGTAGTACTTGTCGGCGAATTTGAGGCTCATCAGCACCGCCTTGCCCTTGATGGCGGCCAGCTGTTGCTCGGTCAAACGTTCATTGTCGCGGCCAAAGCGCAGCACCTGGGTCAGAAAGGGGCCCTGGTTGGCATCGCGAATGACTAACTGCATGAATGGGCTCCTTAATCCAGAAAGCTGAACATGTCGTCGACGTCGCCGTACTCGTCTTCCTCGACCTTGTTCTTCTCTTTGGCCTGCATCACCAGCTCGGCGGCAAACTTGTTGATGATGCCGTCCCAGCTGGAGTGTTCATTGCGCAGCAGCGCCTTGATGGCTTTCTCCACTTCGGGGGCCAGCTCGCGAATGAGCATCAACAGGCTTCTCGGGTCATCCAGCGCGTAGTCGTGGACATCCTCGCTCTGCTGGCGCTCGCTGTAGCGCAGGGACTCTTCAAGATCTTCCTCTTCGGCGTGCAGCACGTCGCGATAGCCTTCGTCCTCTTCATAGCGATCGCCGCGATAGAACTCGATAAAGGGGATGGCGAGGTAGAAGAGACCGGCCGGATCTTCGGCCACGCACTCGAGGATCTCGCGCTGCTTGGCTTCGCTATCCTGGGTGCGGATCAGGTAGTTGAGGAAGTCGAAGGTGTGCTGTTGCAGCTCGTCGGCGTTGTTCTTGATCGCCTCTTCCCAGTAGAGGGGCTGCTGGCAGACGATGTCGCGGATCCGCTCCGGGGTCATCAGCTCGGAGATGATGGAGGGGAAGGAGATGTCGTGCTGGCCGTTGATTTGGGTCAGGGTAACGATATCAATGTTTTCAATCACTTCTGCCAGCTGGTCGTCAGACATGGTCTTGGCGATCAGCTCGAACTTCTCGCTGGCCTGCTTCGGCTCGATAACGGCCAGCTCTTTGATCTCGATGGCGGTAATTTCTATCAGACTGTTGCTCATGCCTTGCCCCAATTAGAAACGGACTTCGTCGTACATATCCTGCTCGCCGTCGTCATCACCATAGCGGTCGCTGCCGCCATGGTAGTCGGCGTCGGCATCTTCCCCGTCTTCCTCTTCTTCGTCGCGCAGCTCATAGTCGTCATCACCGCGGTGGCTGCCGCGCGGCAGCGGGTTGTCGAGCAGGAACAGCACGGCGCAGGCTTCCATTAGCTGCTCTTCGCTCTGGGCCCGCACCGCCTTGACCAGCGGCAGGACGGCGTTGTTGAAGCCGACGCTCACTTTGAATTCGTCCCAGCTCGGCTGTTCGCCGCTGGCGAGCCACTTGTTCCACTGCCCCTTGGCCTTGGCCGGGAACTGCACCCGGCCATAGAGGGCGAGCGGCAGGTATTCGGGCATGAACTCCAGCATGCTCATGTCGGCCAGCAGCAGGGCCTTCATCTGGTCGGTGAACTGCTCGAGCCCCTTGGGGTCGTCCTGATCCCGGTAGGATTCGATGTTTTCACTGGCATCGCTTTGCAGGGCCTTGAGCCGTGCCTGGTCCCATTTATTTTGCATAGTCGCTCTTCTTGCCTGGTGGCTCAGGGGTAGAACTGGTCCCACATCTCCTGCATGGCAGCAGCGGGATCGGTCACGATGACGTTGTTGAAATCCTTGATAAAGGCGGCCCGCTGTTTCGGATCGGACAGTACTTCATAAGCCTGCTTTACCTGGTGCAGCTTGAGGGCTGCCTGCTCTTTCTCTTCTTCGCTCGCCCCGTGCAGCTTGTCGGGGTGGTACTGGTTCGACAGCCGTCGATAGGCTTTTTTGATGTCGTTTTCACTGGCGTTGGACTTGACGCCCAACACCCGGAAGTAGTTGTTCATGACGGATCCTGCCTCACTGGCATCGTGGAATTGACCCTGCGCTGGCCTGGCGGCGGGGCTCTTGGCAAACCAGGCTCGGCAAAAACCCGACATTTTAACGCAAACAGGCCGCCATCGCCATGAATAGGAAGCGAACAGATGGGCGTGCGGGTGGCGTCGTGCGGGGCCTCGTCAGGGGAGGTTTGGGGCCGTTTGTGACTATTTTGTCAGTTCCATGGCGACCCATGTGTGACAGGGGTTGAAAAAACGCCCGGACTGGCCGGGCGTCGAGGTCATGGTTCAGCGCAGGCTGGCCCACAGCAGGCGGGCCTTGAGCCCGAGCCATGAGCTCCAGCCGGTGGTGCTGCTCACCAGCGTCCCATCCTTGATGATGAGGAAGGTGGGGGTGACCCCCACCTGCCAGCGAGCGGCCAGCGCCCCCCGCTCATCGTTGTGGGTGGGAAAGGCGAGCCCCTTCTTCGCCATCCCGGCGCGCAACTGGTCATCGCTGCCGGAGCGCAGCGCCACCGTCAGCACGTTTTCACCCTGTTGCCAGAGCTGCTCCACCGTGGGGGTGGTGAAGCGGCAGACACCGCACCAGCTGGCCCAGTAGTAGACCAGCAGCGGCTTGCCGCGGCTCTGCTCGGCCAGGCTGGTGGTGGTGCCATCCTGCAGGGTGAAGGGGGCCGCCATGGCCCCCGCCGGCAGGGTGGGGCTGCGCCACAGATCCAGCAGGGTGGAGATGACCAGCGCCATCAGCAGCAGCCAGAGCGCCTCCTTGCCCCAGCGGCGCCAGCGGGGTGGTTTTACGACTGCATCCTCCGCCATGGCTTAGCTCCGCTTGGCCAGCTCGGCTTTCACCAGCTGCTCCAGCTCGTCATAGGGCACGGCACCCGGCACCAGCTGGTTGCCGATCAGCGTCGCCGGGGTGCCCTGCACGCCCAGCAGGGTGCCGATGCGCAGGCTGTTGCGCAGCTCCTCGGTGGCCTTGGCATCGGGCTTGAGGGCGGTGTTGCCGGTGGCCGCCAGTGCCTTGTTGATGTCCGCCTCGGTCAGCATCCCCTGCTTGCTCATCAGCTTGTCGTGCAGGGCGAGGAAGCGGGCCGGCTCCTGCTGCCACAGGGTCAGGCTGTACTGGGCCGCCTTGGCGGAGCTCTGCCCCTTGAACGGCAACAGCTTGATCACCAGCCCCAGATCGTCGGGATAGGCCTTGAGCAGCTTGGTCAGCTGGGGATCGAACTGCTTGCAGTAGGGGCAGTTGTAGTCGGTGAACAGCACCAGGGTCAGCTTGGGGTGCTTGGCGCCGAGGCGCGGGCTGGTGGTGCTGTTGAACAGCACATCCTGATTGCCCTTGATGAAGTCGCCGAGCTGGGCCTCCTGGGCGGCGGCGTTCTGCTTCTCCCAGGACTCGGCCGCCTCGTCGAGGATCTTGGGGTTGGCGACCAGGGTCTCGCGAATGAGCTCCTTGATGCGTGCCTCCTGCTCCGGGGTGAAGGGCGCCGCCTGCAGCAAGGGGGCGCAGAGGGTGCCGGCAACCAGGGCGGTGCAGAGGGTCAGGGTGCGCAGTTTCAGGGTACGCAGGGTCATGGGATTCTCCTTAAAAATGGGGGGCATCGGCCTGGACGAGGCCGGCCTGGTGCAACACGTCGAGCAAGTCAGCCTTGTCCAGCAGGGGCGAGAGGATCTCTCCCTCTGGCAGGCCGGGCCCGTAGATCTGGTTGAAAGGGACGGCGGCCGCGCCGCGCTGGCGCAGGAAGGCGGAGATGGCATCGCTCGGCCGGCTCCAGTCGCCGCGCAGGGCCACCACGTCCGGGGCCGACAGGGCGCTCTGCACCTCGTCACGCAGCAGCACGTTGTACTTGTTGGCCTTGCAGGTGACGCACCAGTCGGCGGTGACGTCGACGAAGACCCGCTTGCGCTGGGCCAGCGCATCGACGATGGCCTGTTCGGAGAGCGGTTGCCAGGCAATGCGATCGACGCTGCCCGACCCCTGCGCCGTGAGGGCGCCCCCCAGCAGCAGGGCGCCGCCGATGAGTGCCGAGAGAGAGAGGGCCAGCGTGAAACCGCGCATGCCATAGCGCCAGAGGATGCCAATCAGCAGTGCCAGCAGCATGGCGGCCATCAGCCAGCCGGTGGCCGTGCTGCCCAGATGGTTGCCAAGCAGGCTCGCCAGCCAGAGGCTGGAGCCCAGCATCATCAACCCGAGCAGGATGCGCAGTCGCCCCATCCAGCGGCCCGGTTTGGGTAGCCAGAGGGCGAGGCGCGGCAGGGCCGCCACCAGCAGCCAGGGCAGGCTCATGCCAAGGCCGAGCGCCGTGAAGATGAGCCAGAGCTGGCCGAGCGGCGCCGCCAGCGCAAAGGCCACCGCGGTGCCGAGGAAGGGGGCCGAGCAGGGGGTGGCCAGCAGGGTGGCAAAACTCCCCTGCAGGAAGTGGCCACCGAGCCCCTTGCCGCCGCTGGTGGCGAGGCGAGTACTGAGATTGCTGGGCAGGCGGATTTCGAACAGCCCCAGCAGGTTGGCGCAAAACAGCAGGGTCACCGCCACCATGAAGCCGATGAAACCGGCGCTCTGGAACTGGATCCCCCAGCCGACGGCGCCCTGGGTCGCGCGCAGCAGGCTGCTCATGGCCGCCAGCACCCAGAAGGAGGCAATGATCCCGGCGCTGGCGGCGAGGAACTGCTTGCGCACCTGTCGCTGTTCGCTCTTCTGCTGCTGCAGCACGGTACCCAGTTTCAGGGCCAGCACCGGCAGCACGCAGGGCATCAGGTTGAGGATGAGACCGCCGAGCAGCGCCGCCCCCAGCAGCCAGATGAGAGGCTGGTTTGGGGCCGGCAGGGCGAGGGGATCGGCGATGGTGGCGCGGGTCTGCCAGGCCTCATCGCCGCTGCCGAGCAGCAGGCTGAGGGATTGACCACTCAAGTCAGGGGCATCCCCCTGCCAGCCATCGCTGACCGGGACCCGGGCAATCAGGGTGTTGCCACTCACCTCGAGCGCGGGCTTGCCGAACTCGGCCCCCTCCAGCGCATCGATGAAGAGCGCAGGCGCCTGCCAGCCCTCTGCCCGCTCGGCGCGCAGTTGCAGCTGGTTGTGCTGGTAGCCGAGCTCGATCCGGGTGTCGGCAGGCAGCGTCTGCGGCAGGGTGCTCATGGTCTGGGCCCAGGCGAAGTCGAAACCGGCCGGCGCCTGCCCATCCACCGCCAGGGTGAAGGGGTAGTCGGTCAGGATGCAGACGTTGCTGCAGGTGGAGAGGCGCAAGGTGCCCTTGAGCGGCTGTCCGGCCGGGTAGTCGAGGCTCAGGGGAAAGCGCACCTGTTGCTGATAACCCTGGGTGCTGAGCCCGGCCACCTCGAAGGGGCGCGGCGTGGGCCAGTGCCACTGGAAGTCGCCGACCGGCTGATCCCACAGGATCTGGGGCGCTATGCCCCCTTCACCCGGGCTGCGCCAGTAGGTTTTCCAGCCGGACTCGAGGGCCACCTCGAGCAGGATGCGGGTGTGGTCAGGGACGCTGCGGTCGGCTTGCAGCCTGACCTTGGCGTGATCGTTCTGGGGGCTGGTGAGCCAGCCCGTATCGCTGGCCAATCCGCTGGATTGCCACAGCAGGCAGCCCAGCAACAGGCTCGCCTTGAAGAGAGTTGACATAGATGTTGTCTCGCAAAAAATGAATGACAGCAGGCTGAAAAAGCGCGGCTGAACTCATTCCCGCCAGACACAGAGGGTGAGGTGAAGTCGTCGTTCGGGGGGCGACACGGCCCGTGGCGGCGGCAGTTGCGGCGTGTAGCGCCAGAGCGGGGCCAGCAGCGCGATGAGCAGGGCCACCGCAAAGAACAGCTGCTCGAGGCAGAGCAGGGTGGTGGCGCTCAGCCACTTGCCGTTGAGCTGGCAACTGCTGGGCTGCACACTGGCGGGCGTGCCCTTGTCGGCCTTGTCGTCGGCCGTGACGAAGGAGGGCAGGGCCTGACAGCTGAGAGCGTGATCGAGCAGGGCCAGCCGGGCCAGCGGCTGGGCAGCGCAATTGAGCACCAGCAGGCAGACCAGCAGCAGGAGTCGTTTCGCCACGCGTTGTTGGTGAATCATGCTCGCCCCGTTCATCAAGATGGCCACATCCTAACGGCCAACGCCGGGTGGGGCAAGCCGCCGTCCGTTTTAAGGCAGAGGGGCGGGTGGCAGGGGTGGTCAGTTCTGTTTGGCGAACGCTTGTTCGCTAAAAGGGGGACCAGTATACTGCGCCGAGTCAAAATCCGAGGTGTTCGATGCTCAAACTTGCCCGTGTGCTGCTGCTTGGTCTGCTGCTCATCTTCTGGTTCCTGTTCGGTCTGCTGCTTTGCCTGGTGCGTCCGCGCCATCCCAACAACGTCTATGTCTTCGCCCGCATGTACCATGCTGTCTGCCCGCTGATCGGCCTCAAGGTCCGGGTGACGGTGGCCGACGAGGTCAAATCGGTGGGGCCGGCGGTCTACGTCTGCAACCACCAGAGCAACTACGACATCTTCACCGTGACCGGCGCGGTGCAGCCCGGCGTGGTGGCGGTGGGCAAGAAGAGCCTGCTGTGGCTGCCCTTCTTCGGTCTCATCTTCTGGCTCTCCGGCAACGTGCTGATCGACCGTTCCAACCGCTCCCGCGCCATCGGCACCATCGGCCAGGTGGTGGAGCGCATCAAGAATCGCGGCACCTCCATCTGGATGTTCCCGGAGGGAACCCGCTCCAAGGGGCGCGGCCTGCTGCCGTTCAAGGCGGGCGCCTTCCACACCGCAGTACAGGCCGAGGTGCCGGTGGTGCCCATCGTCTGCTCCAGCTACTTCGGCCAGATCGATCTCAACCGCTGGGACAACGGCGAGGTGCTGCTGGAAGTGATGGCCCCGGTCTGCAGCAAGGAGCACGGTGCCGCCGGCATTCGCGATCTCTCCGACAACTGCCGCGCCCGGATGGAGGCCAAGCTGGTCGAACTGGACAGCAAGCTCGGCCATCCCCGGGCCACCTGAGTACGCCGCTGATTGCATGAGGGAGCCGCCGGCTCCCTTTTTTATTGGTGAAAATCACCACTGGATCGGTATTTTTCGCCACAAAGACGGTATTGAAAATATCTGATAAAACCTCATCTATATGTAAGTAAAGGGAAAATCATCTTGGCACGGCTCTTGTAATGTCATGGGAAGAGATAGCCATCCCATCAACAAGGAGCCAGACCATGAGCGTATTTAGCCGCCTGACCGACGTGATCAATGCCAACTTGCACAGCCTGCTCGACAAGAGCGAAGAGCCGGAGAAGATGCTGCGGCTGATGATCGAGGAGATGGAGCAGGTCCAGGTCGAGATGAGAACCCAGGCCGCCCGCGTCATTGCCGAACAGAAGCAGCTGGAGCGTCATCAGCAGGCGTTGCAACACCAGATCCTGGAGTGGTCGGCCAAGGCCGAACTCGCCATCCAGAAGGGGCGCGAGGACCTGGCCCGGGCCGCGCTGACCGAGAAGCTGGCCGAGGCCAAAAAATGCGAACAGCTGGAGCAGGACAAGGCGCGGGTCGCCGAGGTGCTGGCTCAGCTCACCGCCGACAGCGAGCGACTGGCCGCCAAGCTGACCGAGGCACGCGAGAAGCAGAAGCTGCTGACCCTGCGTGAACAGACCGCTCACAGCCGGCTGCGGGCCCGTGCCCAGGTAGACAACCAGCGCATGCACGAGCTGATGGCCCGTTTTGACGGCTTTCAGGGCCGGGTCGATCAGCTGGAAGCCCAGCTGGAGGCTGCAACCCTGGGGCAGAACCCCTCGCTGGAGGCCCAGTTCCGCGAGCTGGAACTGAACGACGAGATTGAACGGGAGCTGGCCCGCCTCAAGGGTCAAAAGGTGGAGGCATAACCATGACGCCCTGGCCGAAGGATCTTGCCCATCGCAAGCTGACCGGGGTCTGTGCCGGCATCGCCAGCGGGCTGGGGCTCTCCAGGGTGACGGTGCGGGTCGTGGCCCTGATGGCGCTGATCCTGATGCCACCCCTGGCGCTGGCCGCCTATCTGCTGGCGGTGCTGATCATGCCGCCCCGTCGTGAATTGAAGCGCTGGCTGGATTGACCCCGGGTCACTCAGCGGCATTAACCCAATGAGGAGCAAAACATGCTGGAATTTATCGTCTTGATGCTGGTTCTGGTCGGCATGGCGCTGGCCGGGTTCACTGTGCTGGCCATGCTGCTGGTGAGTGGCGTCTTCGTGCTGTTTGGCGCCTTGGCCGGCATGTTTGCCCTCATCATCAAGCTGGCGCCCTGGTTGCTGGTGCTGCTGGTGGTGTGCTGGTTCATCAGCAGCCGGCGCAAGCAGGCTAATACCTACCGTTGACGCTCCCTGTTACCGGATCCTTCCTTGGCCGCTGCGTACCGCGGCCTTTTTTGTGTGCGGGTGTCGGCCAGCCAGGACTGGCTGCAGGCGAGCCAGCGCTCCGGCTGGGTGATCAGCTGCTCCTTGAAGGCCTTGCTCTGCTGCTTGAGCCGGTATTCGAGGCGCAGTGCCGCCCCCTTCTCGCCGACGGCCTGCTGCCACGCCAGGGTCAGCGGCCCCTTGCCACGCAGGGCGCGGGACCCCTTGCCGCTCTGATGCTGACGCAGGCGGCGGACCGGGTCCGTGCTGATCCCGGTATAGAGCAGGCCGCTGGCGGTGCGCACCATGTAGATGAACCAGTGGCTGGCGGGCGGACTGGCAGCCGGTTCGGCGCCGGGAGCGGGTTCTCTCATTCGATCTCTCTGTGCCACACTCAAGAGCAGCTCAAGGAGGTGCGATGCGAGCGTGGTGGTGGTTGTGGTGTTTGCTGTCGATATCGGCTCATGGCGAGACGCTGCGTCTCTACGACTATCATCAGCACCCCCCCTTCATGACCGGGGAGCAGACTGGTCTGAGCCGGGATCTGGTCAAGTATCTCAATGAAAAGCTTGGTGGAGAACCCAGGCTGGAACTTTGGCTGGTGAACCGGGCCAGACTGGCGCTGGAGATGTCGGATCCCGGCTTCGACGGCCTGGTGGCCTGGGTCAATCCCGCCTGGGTGGGGGATCCCCAGCGCGAGCTCTACCTCTGGACCTTTCCCATCATGCGCGATACCAACGAGCTTATCTCCAGCATCGCCAGGCCGGTCATCTATCGCGGGCCCGATTCACTGAAGGGGATGACCTTTGGCGGCATCGAGGGGTATCGCTATCAGGGCATCGACGAGGCGGCGGCCAGGGGCGATCTGGTGCGGGTCGATGCCAAGAAGGTCAAGACCAACTTCAGCCTGCTGGTGCGCGGTCGCATCGACGTGACCCTGGTGCCGGGCTCGGCGCTCACCTTCTTCACCCATGACCCGGCCTTCGAGGGCAAGCTGTTCGTCTCGCCCTTTGCCCAGTCCAGCTATACCCGCCACATCCTGTTGCCAAAATCCCGCAGCGCACTGCACAGCCGACTGAACGACATCGCCGAGCAGATGGACCGGGATCCCAAGTGGCACGCCATCCTGGAGTCCTATCGTGGCAGGCCCTGAGCAGGGTTGCCGGCCCCGCGCCTGAGTTTGTGCAGCGGCAGCAGGCTCACCAGCAGGCCGGCCCAGACGAAGGCAAACCCCACCGATTTCACCGGATCCGGCGTCTCGCCAAACCAGAAGATGGCGAGCAGGAAGGCGAGGCTGGGCTCTATGTACTGCAACAGACCCACCGTGCTCATGCGGGTGCGCATCATGCCGTAGCAGAACAGCCCCACCGGCAGCAGGGTGGCGGGGGCGCTGCCCATCAGCAGCAGTCGCTCGGTCCAGTCACCGGCCACGAACTGGCTGGCGCCGCTCACCGCCAGAGCGCCGATGATCAGCAGGGCGACGGGCAGCTGCACCAGCGCCTCGAGGTAGAGGCTGACGCCGGCGTCATAGTGGACCTTCTTCTTGAGCAGACCGTAGAGGGCGAAGTTGGCCCCCATGATGAGAGAGAACCAGGGCAGCTGGCCGTAAGAAAAGAGCATGTAGGCCAGCCCGGCCAGTGCCAGCGCCACCGCCAGGTGTTTTTGCGGGGTGAGCTTCTCTTTGAGGAACAACACGGCAAACACGATGTTGAACAGCGGCGTCATGAAGAAGGCGAGGCTGGTGGCCAGCACCTGGCCGGTGGTGAGGCACCAGGTGAACATGCACCAGCTGATGGACATGACGGGGCCGGCCAGCAGGATGAGACCGAGCTGGCGCGGTTCGCTGCGCAGTCGCGCCCAGGGTACCCGGTAGCCGATGAGGAGGAACAGAAGGCCCAGCAGCACCGCCGACCAGAGTACCCGGTGGGAGAGCAGTTCCCACATGTTGACCGCGGGCATGAACTGGTAATAGAGGGGCAACATGCCCCACAGCACGAATGAGAGGGCCGCGCTGCCGGTGCCCATCCAGTTCTTCATCTCGCTCCGTTTATTAAATTAAACAAGTGTGGCTGCATGATAAGTATCTGCTGAATCTTTCACAAGCAGGATCCGGCGGAAAACTCTGCTACTATCGGGCCCATGAACCGACTCGACAGTTTGTTTGAACAGATCCGTGCCTGCCGCCTGTGCGAGGCACACTTGCCGCTTGGGCCCAGACCGGTGATCCGTGGCAGCGAGCGCGCCCGTCTGCTGATCATCGGCCAGGCGCCCGGCACCCGGGTGCATGCCAGCGGCATCCCCTGGGACGATCCCTCCGGCGATCGCCTGCGCCAGTGGCTCGGGGTGGACAAGGCCACCTTTTACGATGAATCCCGTATCGCCATCATGCCGATGGGGCTCTGTTATCCCGGCAAGGGCAAGTCAGGAGATCTGCCACCGCGCCCCGAATGTGCACCCACCTGGCACGACAAGGTGCTGATGCTGCTACCCAACATCGAGCTGACCCTGCTGATCGGCCAGTATGCGCAAGCCTACTACCTGCGGGATGCGGCGAAAGGGTCGCTGACCGAGACGGTACGCAGCTGGGCGGACTACGGCCCGGCCTGGTTGCCGCTGCCGCACCCGTCACCGCGCAACACCTTCTGGCTCAAGAAGAACCCCTGGTTCGAGCAGGATGTGATCTCCCATCTGCAACAAAGGGTCGCCCCACTGCTGGGGTGACCCTCGTTGGCTAGAGCGCCGGTTCGACCTGTGGTTTGGGCTTGCTGCGGGCCATGGCGATGAGCGGCAGTATGATGCACAGGCACCCCAGCAGCAGCGGCAGGCCCGGCTGCTCATCGAACAGCCACACCCCGATGGCGACCGCCATCAGCAGGCCGGTGTACTCCGCCGAGGCGATCTTGCTCGCCTCCGCCTTGCGATAGGCCACCACGCACAATCCCGCATAGACCATGATCAGCGCCGAAGAGCCGAAGGCGGGCCACCACATCTGCCACTGCCAGTCGCCCCCTTCCCACCAGGCCAGCGCCATGATGAAGGGCATGCTCAACACGTTGGTAAAGAACAGGGTCTGGGCGATGGGCTGCTGGAGCGGGATCCGCTTGATCAGCAGATTGTTGAGCGCCATGGAGAGCGCCACCCCGAGCGCCGCCAGCGCCGCCCAGTTCACCTCGGTGGGACGCAGCACGATCAGCACCCCGACAAAGCCGATGAAGGCGGTCAGCACCTTCTGGCGCGAGATCGCTTCCCCCGCCAGCCACACCGCCAGCGGCACCATCATCAGCGGCGCCGCATAGAAGAGGGCGTTGGCGGTGGCCAGCGGCAGCCGGGTGAGGGCGATCACCATCAGGCAGACGCCGACCGCCCAGATATGGGCCCGCAGCAGATGCCACTTGAGCGCCACCGGCGGGTTGCGACGCCATGACCAGAGCAGCCAGGGTGCCAGCAGGATGGCGGCGGAGAGCTGGCGGAAGAAGACGAACTGGAACACCGGCTGGTCCGGCTCCAGCACCTTGACCAACGCGTCGGAAAAGACCGCCACCATATTGCCCAGCACCAGATAAAGGATGCCGATCCCCACTGCATTCATACCACCTCCCATGTTTGATGAGGGAAGGGTAGCCCGCGTGCCGTTATCCAGTAAAATGATAAAAAATCACCATGCATGAGAATTTTGGATAATGAAGCTGCCTCCCCTGCGTGCCGTTCAATACTTCGAAGTGGTTGCCCGCCTGCTCAGCTTTTCTCGCGCCGCGGTTGAGCTCAACGTCAGCCAGAGCGCGGTCAGCCACCAGATCCGCTTGCTGGAGGATTTTCTGGGCGAGCGATTGCTGCTGCGCCAGGGCCGGCTGCTGTCGTTGACGGCGCAGGGGGAGGTCTATTTCGAGGGGATCTCCGCCGGGCTCGGCCAGATTGCCCAGAGCAGCGAGCAGTTGCGCGGTGGTGGCGAAATGCGGATCCGGCTCGCTGTCTACAGCTCGTTTGCGGTGAAGTGGCTGATCCCGCGCCTGGCGGGGCTGCGCCAGCTCTATCCCGAGCTGGATCTCAGCCTGGAGATGGTGGCGGAGGATCCTGAACTCTCCGATCGGGTGGCGGACTGCTTCATCACTGTCTCCCCTAAGGGGCCTGGCTATATGCACGATCTGCTCTATCGGGAGCGGCTGATGCCGGTGTGCAGCCGGCGGCTGTGGCAGCAGGTGGAGGGGGAGTGGCCTGCGGCCCTGTGGCAACTGCCGCTGCTCTCCATCCAGGCGATCTACAAGGAGAAGGGGGAGGATTGGCGGCGCTGGGCCGACGTGGGCGGGCTGACGATCGCCCCCGAGGCGAGGATGCACCATTTCAGCCACATTCTGCTGGCACTGGAGGCGGCCAACTGGGATCAGGGGGTGGCGCTCATCAACGACTATATGCTGCAGCCGGAGGATCCCGGTCTGGTGCGACTGCCGCTGCATGCACTGGAGACCGGGGACAACTTCTATTTCGTCTGCAAGCGCTCGCGTGTCCATGAACCCGCCATCAGCCGGCTGCGCCAGTGGCTCTGGCAGGAGGCGCAAGCGAGCCTGCGCCCCGGCGAGAATGAACCGCTCAGGCGCGTTTGAATAGGCTCAGCACGAGCAGGTTGGTGGCGGAGATCCAGCGAAGGGTCGAGATATGGAGTGGCCTGACTGCGTGGATCAGGCCACTTAGGTTCAGGCTTTTTTGAACTGGCTCAGGATAAACAGGCTGGTGGCGCAGACCACCACCGAGGGGCCGGCCGGGGTGTCCTGATACCAGGAGAGCAGCAGTCCGCCGAGCACGGCAAGGCAGCCGATGAGGGCGGCAAAGCCGGCCATCTGTTCCGGCGTGCGGCTGAAGCGGCGGGCCGTTGCCGCAGGGATGATCAGCAAGGAGGTGATGATCAGCGCCCCGACGAACTTCATCGCCACCGCGATCACCAAGCCAATCAGCAGCATCAGCACGCAGCGCAGTACATCGACCCTTACCCCTTCCACCCGCGCCAGCTCTTCCGAGATGGTCATGGAGAGCAGGGGATCCCACAGCCGCCACAGGGTGAGCAGCACCAGGGCGCCGCCGCCGTAGATCCAGAGCAAGTCCATCGGTTGTACCGAGAGCAGGTCGCCGAACAGGTAGGCCATCAGATCCACCCGCACGTTGTCCATGAAGCTCAAGGTGACCAGACCGAGCGACAGGGCGCTGTGGGCCAGGATGCCGAGCAGGGTATCGGTGGCCACCTGCTGGTTGCGGCTCATGATCACCAGCAGCATCGCCATGGCGAGGCAGCAGACCACCACCGCCAGGGTGAGATCCACCTGCAGCAGGATGCCGAGCGCGATGCCGAACAGGCAGGCGTGGGAGAGGGTGTCGCCAAAATAGGCCATCTTGCGCCACACCACGAAGCTGCCGAGAGGGCCGGCCAGCAGGGCGATGCCGAGGCCGGCCGCGAGGGCGTATAACAGAAAACTGTCCACTTGATGATCCTGTCGGGTACGTTATTGATTGCGGGAGGGCAGGCGAATGACGGGGGCCTGCGGTTCATGATGATGGTGTTCGCCGTCGCAGTGGTGATGGTGGGTGTAGACCGCCAGCACCTCCTGCTCTGGTCGACCGAACAGGCGGGCAAATTCGGGGTGGCGGGCCACGCTCTCCGGTTCGCCGTGACAGCAGACGTGGCGGTTGAGGCAGATCACCTCGTGGGTGCTGGCCATCACCAGGTGCAGGTCGTGGGAGACCATCAGCACGGCACAGTTGAACTCGGCGGCCAGCTGGCTGATGAGGGCGTAGAGCTCGATCTGGCCGTTGATATCCACCCCTTGCACTGGCTCGTCCAGCACCAGCAGCTCGGGTTTGACCAGCAGGGCGCGGGCCAGCAGCACCCGCTGCATCTCGCCGCCGGAGAGCTTTTGCATCCGGTTGTCCAAGAGATCTTCCGCACCGACCCGGTTCAACGCCTCCTCGATGGAGAGGCGGCCATTCTTGCCGAGTTGCAGGAAACGGCGCACCGTCAGCGGCAGGGTCGGATCCAGATAGAGGCGCTGGGGCACATAACCGACCCGCAGGTCGCGGCTGCGGGTGATTTGGCCCGAATCCGGCGTGAGCAGGCCCAGTACCAGCTTGCTCAGGGTACTCTTGCCCGCCCCGTTGGGGCCGACCAGGGTAGTGATTTTGCCTTTGTTCAGGGTAAAGGAGACCTTGTCGAGCACGGATCGTCCATCAAATGAAAGACAGACCTCTTTCAGCTCCACCAGTTGGGTCATGACAGCTCCGGGGTTTACAGCCTGTGAGAGTTATAATATAACAATAACGTTGGTTTGTTATATTATCACACACACACTTCCTGACGAGATCTCTATGCGAATTCTTGCCCTGATCACTGCCCTGCTGGCGGTGAGTCTGCCTGTCCGTGCCCTCGAGGTACTGACCACCATCAAGCCGCTGGGTTTCATCGCGGCCGCCATCACCGATGGCGTGAGCGAGCCCAAGGTGCTACTGCCGACCGGCGCCTCGCCCCATGATTTCTCCCTGCGTCCCTCCGATATTCGCAGCATCAATGAGGCCGACCTGGTGGTCTGGGTCGGCCCCGAGCTGGAAGGCTTCATGGCCAAGCCGCTGGCCAAGCATCCCCATGTGTTGACCCTGACCCGGGTCGAAGGGATGCCGCTGTTCGATTACAGCAAGCAGGCCGGTCACGAAGAACACGCCGACGAGGGGCATGAAGGCCATGACCACGACGGTCATGAGGGGCACAACCACGAGGGCGTCGACCCCCACATCTGGCTGGGACCGACCCAGGCGCTGGTCATCGCCAATGCCCTGAGCGAAACCCTGAGCGCTCAGGATCCGGCCAACGCCGAGCGTTATCGCGCCAACCTGCTGGCGTTCAAGGCCAAGGTGGAGGCCAAGGACAAGGTAATTGCCGAGCAGATGAAGGCGGTGAATCAGAAGGGCTACTTCGTGTTTCACGAGGCCTATGGCTACTGGGAGCGCCACTATGGCATGAGCTCCAAGGGCCACTTTACCGTGAGCCCGGAGCGGCGCCCCGGCGCCAAGACCCTGGTGGAGATCCGCAAGGCGCTGGAAGAGAAAAAGGCGAGCTGCATCTATGCCGAGCCGCAATTTTCGCCGGCGGTGATCGAGTCGGTGGCCCGCAATACCGGTGCTAAGGTGCTGCTGCTGGACGAAGTGGGTGAACAGGTGCCGCTCGGCCCGGATGGCTATCCCCGGTTCATGCAGCAGCTGGCGGACGCTTTCGCCGAGTGCCGCTGACAGACCCGCCGAGCCGTGGTGCTCATCGATGGGACGAGCACAGCCAACTATACTGACTTCCAGCATCTGACAGGGAGTGTCTTGTATGAAATGGCTGCTCGTCTCCACCTGCACGTTGGCGCTATGCTGCGCCAGCGTGCAGGCATCCCGCCTCTCCGAATACATCGCCAGCCCCGAGCTGCGGGCAAAATTGCAGGAAGTGTATGGTGGTCGTGCCATTCAGCGGGCCGAGGCATTCTCTCGTCTGCTCACGCCCAGGGCCGGTACCACGGATCAGCAGAAGATCGAGCTGGTGAACAACTACTTCAACAACCTGACCTATAGCGATGATCCCAGGTTGTGGGGAGAAGCGGATTACTGGGCCAATCCGCTGGAGTTTATCGGCGCCCGCGGTGGCGACTGCGAGGATTACAGCATCTCCAAGTACTACACCCTGATGGAGCTGGGGGTGGATGAGAAGAAGCTGCGGCTGGCCTACGTCAAGGCGGTACGTTACAACCAGTTCCACATGGTGACGCTCTACTTTTCGACCCCCAAGTCAGATCCAATGGTACTCGACAACATCAACAGTCGGATCCTGCCCGGCAGCAAGCGAACCGACCTTATCCCCGTCTACAGCTTTGATGCCAAAAGCATCTGGATCATGAAGTCCCGCCGTGAAGGGACGCTGGCAGGCAGTGCCGACAGGTTGGCGCAGTGGACGTCGATGAAGACCCGGTTCTCCAGCGAGCAACTGCGCTCCCCTCGCCGCGAGCTATAGCTTGCCCGCGGTTTTCAACTCCTCGAAATATTTGGCCGCGCCCGGATGCTGGTCGATGCTCAGCACCGGGCCGGTCTTATTGCGTGCCTGGTGGAACAGGTTGGCGTAGCCGTAGGTCTGCTCATTGAACTTGGTTTGCTGGGCCAGCATGGCCTTGGTCAGGCGGTACACATCGGCTTCCGGCGTGCTGGCGGTGGTCACCAGGGTAGCTGCGATGGCAAAGGTCGGTGTCGCCTTGAGGTTGCCCGGGTAGATGCGCGCAGGCACCTGGCTGCGCTGGTAATATTTCACCCCCTTGAGCAGCTGATCCCGGGTCGCTCCCTCGATCGGCAGAAAACGCACGGCGCAGCGTTTGGCTGTATCCAGCACGATGCGGTTGGGGTGGCCCATCACCAGGCCATAGGCATCGATCTGCTTGCTGCACAGCGACTCGGCCAGATTGGCCACGCTCTTGAGATCGAGATCCTGCTCCTTGGTGCCCAGCACGTTGAACAGGGCGAGCGCCGTCTGGCGGGTGCCTGAGCTCTTGAGCCCCATGTCGATGGGGGCCAGCTTGAGCTGCTCCAGGCTGGTGATATCGCCGTCGGCCCGCACCACTATGGTGAAAGGCTCGGCGTGGGTAGCGAAGATGGCTCTGAGCTCTGGTTGCGGCTGACTGGCATACGGACCCAGGCCGTGATTGGCCTGGTAAAGCCAGTCCGACTGCACCAGCGCATAGCGGGTCTCGCCACTCTTCAACTGGCGCAGATTTTCGATGGAGCCCGAGGTCGCCTGCAGCTTGCACTGCAATCCGGCATCGCTCTTGTTGGCCAGCCGGCAGAACTCTTTGGCGATCTGGTGATAGATCCCCTGCTCACCGCCGGTGGCGATGGTCATAGTGTCGGCCAGCACCGGCAGTGGGCACAGCAGAGCGAGCAACAATCCGGTCTTGTTCATCATGCCTCCTTGCTGGCGTAGCCATCGATGCCCCAGTTGCGCAGGGTATCGATATCCTGAATGTCGCCGGCCTCCGCCAGCAGGGTGTAGCCCGCGCTGTGCAGGCACTGGGCCACCAGATTCCAGTAGAGCGGGGCCTGGCTTGGCTGGCAGCTGATGAAGACTGGGTTGATGGGGTCGAGCTGATTGAAGGTTTCGTTGGTCATCGGGATGGTGCTGAAAGCCATCTCCACGCCCTGTTCCTGCAAGGCGGCCAGCCGCTCCTGGGCAAGGGGCGGCACATGTTCCTGATCCCAGCGCCAGTCTAGGGTCTTGCCTCTGCCCTTGGCCAGCAGGGCAGAAAATTGCGTCCAGTCAGCGTGACCGAGCAGGCTGAGCGGCAGTTGCAGTCCTTCGACCGTGTGGTGCAACCAGAGATCGAGCAGGTGCCGGATCTCGTCCGGTGAGCTGTCCAGCGAGGGGGTGACCTCTGGAATGAGGCGGCTGTAGAGGCGAATGCTGCCCTGGGTCGAGAAGAAATGTTGTTGCAGCAGACCTTCTCCCGCTTCCGCCAAGGTTTGCAGCGGCTGATTTGATATGGCGACCTGTTTGCTGAGCTGGCTGATCTTGAGCCGCTGTTGCAGCAGATCCCGTTTGCGTTCGGACACCAGCTGGTTGACCGAGGCAACCAGTTCTTTGAGATCCTGCAGCCAGGGGGAGGCCAGATTGCCGCTGAACTGGCGCTTGCGGATCTTCACCAACTGCTGGTTGATCTGCTCGAGCGGGCGCAGCAGCCGGTTGCAGACCCAGGAGATCACCAGGGTGAATACCAGCAGACCGGCCAGCAGCGCCGTACCGGTACGGCTGATGGCATTCCACAGGTGCTGGTAGGCATAACCCGTGTGCCCTTCCAGGGTGAGGGTGCCCAGCATGCGCCAGCCATCGGTCAGCTCCTGCTCAATTTTTACCGGCGGCATGTCGATAACAGAGGGAAGCCAGGTCGGCACGTTTTGCTGCGCCGTGTGGAAGACCTTCTGAAACAGCACCTGGCCATCGGGATCCAGCAGGGTGACCGCGCTGACGAAACCGCCGTCGAACATGGCGTTGACGATGGTTTCGGCCAGTACCTTGTCATCGTTGAGCAGGGTGCCCTGCAGCACCAGGCCGAGGGCCGTGATGGCGGTTTCCAGATTGGCAGACATCTGATCGAGGATGGACTGGCGTACCGTGGTGACCTCCAGCATGAACAGCAGGATGGCACCGGCCAGGAACAAGATCAGGATGATTCGATTTAACAGTTTCGCTAACGACATATCCACTCCATGGAAAAGTTATCGCAACATGCTGAAACCTTGGGTCTGATGCGAGCGGACCCGGCTCTTAAAAATAGGAAAAAAATGGTTAAAAAAGACGATCATTTCTGCCCATAAAGGAATGTTATGCATAAAATGTGAGGTTCATGCAGATTGCTATGAACTAATTGTGAGTATTTAGGTCAAACAATCAGTTTTATACGGTTTCATAACAAACAAACTGACCACTAACACCCTTAGATCTAATGACAGGATAGCGGATGAAACGTCTCCGTCCCTTGGTAGCGCAGGCTGCCAATTGGGAACCCCCGGTTCCCCGCAAACACTTTTACGCCATGCTATTGCTGACCGCGATGACGCTGTCAGCGGTAGCCATATTGCCAGCGCCGGGTGACATCCTGGAGCGGCCATTGCGTCTGGAGTTGCCGATCGCCACCAACGGCACCGCAACCAACGAAGACAATACGGACTTCAACGACATCCCGGATCACGAGCTGGTGGAAGCCGCGACCCCGGAAGATGACATCCCGACCGATGCCACCCCCCAGTGGCAGGATTATCGGGTACGAAACGGCGAAAACCTGACCACCATCTTCAACAACCTGGGTCTCTCCACCACCACCCTCTACAAGGTGCTGGATGCCGATACCAAGAACAATCTGGCACGTCTCAAGCCTGGTCAAACCATCGAGCTGCTGATCGATCAGGACAACATACTGCAGCAGATGAAGATTCGTCTGAATATCAAGCAGACCCTGATCCTGGAGCGCACCGATGACACCTACAGCGCCAACATGCTCAACGAAGAGGTGGAGTGGCAGAAGAAGGGGTATGACGGGGTCATCAACGGCAGTTTTTACGTCAGTGCCCGCAATGCGGGGATCCCTGCCAACCACATCCAGAAGATTGCCAACCTGTTCCAGTGGCGGCTCAACTTCGCCAAGGATCTGAAAAAGGGTGACAAGTTCAAGGTGCTGGTGCGCCAGGAGACGGTCGAGGGCAAGAGCACCGGCAATACCCAGCTGCTGGGGGTGGAAGTGTTCAGCCAGGGCCAGAGCGTGTCTGCTTGGTTGTCCGAAGATGGCAACTACTACGATGGCCAGGGCAACAGCCTGGAGCGCGGCTTCCGCCGTTATCCGACCCACAGCCGCTACCGGGTCAGCTCCAGCTTCAACCCGAACCGTCGTCACCCGATCACCGGCCAGGTACGTCCCCACGAGGGTACCGACTTTGCCTTGCCGGTCGGTACTCCCGTGATGGCAACCGGCGACGGCGTGGTGCTGAAGGCGACCAGTCACCCGCTGGCCGGCACCTATGTGGTGATCAAGCACGGTCGTACCCTGATGACCCGCTACCTGCACTTGAGCAAGCTGCTGGTCAAGCCGGGCCAGAAGGTGAAGATGGGTGACAAGATTGCGCTCTCCGGCAACACCGGTCGTTCCACCGGTGCCCACCTGCACTACGAAGTGCGGATCAACAACCGTCCGGTCGATGCCATGAAGGTCAAGCTGCCGATGGCTGAACCGCTCTCCGGCAAGGAGAAGCGCCAGTTCCTCGCCAAGGTGAAGAGCTATCGCAAGGAGATGGAGGCCGGTTGATGCCTCTGTCGCCGAAATAAAAAGGCCCCGCCACTCTGGCGGGGCCTTTTTATTGGCTGGTGGCCATCAATAGCCCTTGTCGAAGTCTATCTTGCCGTCCAGCGGCTGGCCGTCGATGAAGCGGATGTAGTTGCGCACGAAGATCTGGGCCACATCCTCGGGGAAGCTGTAGGCGCTGTTGTGCGGCGTGATGATGAGGTTGGGCTGGCCCCAGAGCGGGCTGTCGGCGGGCAGCGGTTCCTGTGCGAACACGTCCAGCACCGCCATACCCAGCTTGCCGGTGCGCAGCGCCGTGAGCAGATCACCCTCGTGGATGGCGTTGCCGCGCCCGACGTTGAACAGGATGGCGCCCGGTTTGCAGTGTTCGAAACGGGGAGCAGTGAAGAGGTGATGCGTCTCGCGGGTGGCGGGCAGGACGCTGACGATGACGTCGGCCTGCGCCAGCACCTTGTTGAGGGCCGGCAGCTGATACACCTGATCGAAGCCGGCCCGCTCGCGGCCGCTGCGGCTGATGCCAAGCACCTTCATGCCAAAATGCTTGCCGGTGTGGGCAATGTGCTGGCCTATGCTGCCGGTGCCCAAGATGAGCAAGGTGCGTCCCTTGAGGCCGTGATAGGGGTGGCTTTGCCACAGCCGCTGCTTCTGCTGCTCCCGATAAAGCGGCAGCTGGCGCATCAGGCTGAGCAGATGGCCGAACACGTATTCACTCATCAGCGGGCCGAAGATGCCGCGCACGTTGGTGAGCTGATAGTCGCGGCGGCAGCTGGCATCAAGCAGCACGTCGACTCCAGCGTAGGTGGACTGCAGCCAGCTGAGCTTGCCGGCCTTGGCCAGCAGCGGTTTGGCCCGCGCCGGTTCAGCCATCAGAATATGGGCTTCGCCGATCAATTTCTCGGCCTCGCCCTGGTTGTCGGCCCGCAGAATGCGCAAATGGGGGAGGTGGGCCGCCTTGAGCAGGCGCTCATAGTGAGCATTGTCCTGGCTGAGCAAAAGAAGGGTACGTTGACTCATACTCTTGTTCCTTATCAGATTTGCGGCGCGGGAGAGAGGCCGCTCTGTCCTCATCTTACCCGAGTTGACCGGCCAACATAGCCGACCAGGCCGCTTTTTCGTTTTCGCGCGGCCCCTCGTGGGCTACAATCTGCCCCACATTTTGCAAAGGATCCGACTCCAGTGTTTGGTGACAAGTTTTATAAGCGACTGGCCGAGCTACAGCCTTGGCAACAGACCGTCTACACCCTGGCGCTGGCAGAGCGCATGTACCCCAACTATGCGCTGTTTTCCCAGGCCTCCGGCTTCGGGGATGCGAAGGCATTTCGCCACGCCCTGGATCAGATGTGGAATTACCTGACGGTGAAGGGGTCCCGCGTCAATCTGGGGGCGATCCTGGAGGCGTTTGAAGTCTATATTCCCGAGCCTGGCAAATTCGAGTCCTACGGTGCCTATCCGGCGCTGGATGCCTGCGTGGCGCTGGGCTGTGCCTACAACTCGGTGATCTGCCGGGTGGGTGAAGAGGCCAACGATGCCAGCCATGCGTCGGTCGGTACCGTGGCCGGTTTCATCGAGATGCTGGAAGAGCGCGACCTCACCGACGAGGAGCTCTACGAGCACGAATACATGGAAGCCGAGCTGGAGTTCCAGGTCGAGTTGCTCAAGCGGGTTGCCCATGAGCGCGACAGCGACCGTATTCTGGCCATCAAGGCCTTTGCCGCCCAGGATGGTGTCTCCAATATCGGCATCAGTCTGGAAGAGTGAGCGCACTCTTCCCGGCCCATAAAAAAAGCTCCCGTTCGGGAGCTTTTTTTATGCCCGCTCTTCGGTGAGGGGCCGGACGCTCAGCACCGGGGCCGCGTCTATCTCGTCGGCATTCATCATGGCCGAGATGCGCTGCAGGGAAGAGAGCAACAGGGTCTGCTCCCAGACCTCAAGTGCCTGAAAGCGCTGGATGAAGCGCTCCTGCAGCGGGGTGGGCGCCTGGGCCAGCAGGGCGCGGCCTGCATCAGTCAGCGTCGCATGCACCTTGCGCTTGTCGGTTTCACTGCGGATGCGCTGCACCAGCTGGCGGCTCTCGAGGCGGTCCATGATGGTGGTGGCGGTGGCCTGGCTCATGTTGGTGTGTTCCGCCAGCTGGCGCATGGAGATCTGGCCCAGCTCGTCGATCCCCTTGAGCAGCAAGAGCTGGGGCGAGGTCAGGCCGGCCTCCTTGATCAAGCGCTTGGAGTGCATGTCGATGGCACGAATTATCTGGCGCAGAGCGACCAGCACTTCATCATGTTTTTCCATGGGGAACGAATCGTCGAGGGGCTGTTGAGAGGCGCAAAATTCTCCGCCTAATTCGTCACAAGGTCAATATGGTTTTTACTGTAATGATTTCTGCTCTAACTATTTTTGTGTTAGGTTAGCGGGCATTTTCCGAATTTTGACCCGACCTTTGAGGAGCAAGATGATGAGTGACGAACTGGACATCAAGTCGCTGGCGGCCGACCTTCGGGTGGTCAGAGTGCGTTATGAACTGCCTGACACCTCGGCTTTCGTGCGTTACCAGCCTGCCTATGACGAAGACCCCAACAACCTCAAGGTGCACCACTACGATGGTGAGCTGCCCCTCTCCTGTAGTCAAACTGGTTCTTTCAACCTAAAGGAGTTGGTGAATGAATTGCGTTACGCCTATGTGCTGGTGCACCTCTTCCCGGACGAGAGTGCGATGAACTTCTATCTGACCGGGCTTGATACCGGGCTGGCCCAGCTGGAGTTCATCGGTGGCTCCTACGACTTCAACCGGCTCTGGATCACCAGCGGCATTTCCAACCTGGGCGTGCCCATGGCCATCTTCCTCGGCAAGCGTCATGCGGTGAATGGCCAGCCTTCGGTCAGCCTGGTGGACCACCGGGTGCAGACGGCCGGCAAGCTGGTCTACCGCGCCATCGGTGGTGCCGGCGATCATGTGGGTGAAGACTTTTTCAACAACGACTAAGGAGGCCAGATGAGAGCAAGCAAAGGGCTATTCAAAGGCCTCAATCCGACCATGGCCATGACGGCGCTCACCGTCATCACCCTGTTCCTGCTGTTCGGGGTGTTCGTCCCCGAAACGGCCGCCAGCTGGTTTGTCGGCGCCAAGGATCAGATCATTGCCGGGTTCAAGTGGTACTACATTCTGGTGGTCGCCCTGTTCCTGTTCTTCGCTGTCTACCTGATGTTCAGCCGCTTTGGCAGCATCCGGCTGGGTGACGACGACCAGGTACCGGAGTTCGGCTACTTCGCCTGGTTTGCCATGCTGTTCAGCGCCGGCATGGGTATAGGCCTGGTGTTCTGGAGCATCGCCGAGCCGATGAACCATCTGCAGGGCAACCCCTTCATCGCCGAAGGGATGACCCCTGAGGCGGCCCAGATCGCCATGCGCCTCACCTTCTTCCACTGGGGCCTGCACCCCTGGGCCATCTATGTGATCGTCGGCCTGTCGCTCGCCTTCTTCAGCTATCGGCGCAAGCTGCCGCTGGCCATCCGCTCCGTGCTCTATCCGCTGCTCGGCGATCGCATCTACGGCTTCTGGGGCCATGCCGCCGACGTGCTGGCGGTGTTCGGTACCGTGTTCGGGGTGGCCACCTCCCTTGGCCTGGGGGTCTCCCAGATGAACACAGGTCTCAACCAGATGTTCGGCATGGAAGTATCGCAAGCGAACCAGCTCTGGCTCATCGGCGGCATCAGCCTGATCGCCACCTTGTCGGCGGTCTCCGGGGTCGGGCGGGGGGTCAAGCTGCTCTCCGAGCTCAATATCTGGCTGAGCGTGTTTGTGCTGGGCCTCTTTCTGGTGCTGGGGCCGACCACCTACATCCTCAACGCCTATGTACAGAACATCGGTGATTACCTGCAAAACATCGTCAAGCTGAGCTTCTGGACCAACACCGAGGCCAACGGCACCTCGGCCTGGCAGTCGAGCTGGACCGCCTTCTACTGGGGCTGGTGGATTGCGTGGGCGCCGTTTGTCGGCATGTTCATCGCCCGCATCTCCAAGGGGCGTACCATCCGCGAATTCGTGCTCGGCGTGCTGCTGGTGCCCTCGCTGCTCGGCATGTTCTGGCTCACCGTGTTCGGCGGTACCGCCATGAATCTGGAGCTGTTCGGCGGTGGCGGCGTGGTGGCCGCGGTCAATAAGGATGTGACCCTGGCGCTCTACCAGACGGTGGAACTGCTGCACTGGGAGACCTTCGGCTGGATCGCCAAGGGCGTGCTGACCCTGCTGATTTGTACCTACTTCATCACCTCCAGCGACTCGGGCACTCTGGTGATCACGACCCTGCTCTCCATCGGCGATCAGGATCCCCCCGTGCTGCACCGCGCCATCTGGGGGCTGGGTCAGGGGCTGGTGGCCGCCATCCTGCTGGTCTCCGGCGGGCTGGCCGCCTTGCAGGCCGCCAGCATCATAGCGGCGCTGCCCTTCTCGGTGATCATGCTGGCCATGTGCTACTCGCTGATGCTGGGGCTCAAGCAGGAGAGCCAGCACCAGTTCGAATACCGGCAAAAGCTCAAGCGCCACGACGGTTCAACCCACATGAGCCTGCTGGAGCGGATCGGGCCGGCTTGACCTGGCTTCATCCTGTTGAGGCTGCTATCAAGCAGCCAAACAAAAGGGGAACCTCGCGGTTCCCTTTTTCATGGCTGATCAGCTGTCGCTGGTCACAGCATCTGTTTGAGGCGATAGAGCAGATCCAGCGCCTGCCGCGGGGTGAGCTCGTCCGGGCGCACCACTTCCAGCTCATCGACTACCGGATGGCTCTGGGGTGCCATGGCCACCGGGGCCGGACGGCTTTCACCGGCTGCGACCGGGGTGGCACTCTCCAGCTCATGCAGTTTGTGGCGGGCCTGCTGGATCACCGATTTCGGTACCCCTGCCAGTGCCGCCACTTGCAGACCGTAGGAGCGGCTGGCCGCCCCTTCCTGCACCGCGTGCATAAAGGCGATGGTGTCGCCGTGCTCCACCGCATCGAGGTGGACGTTGGCCAGCCCGTCCATCAGCTCCGGCAGGCGGGTCAGCTCGAAGTAGTGGGTGGCGAACAGGGTGTAGGCGCCGATCTTGCTCGCCAGCTGCTCGGCGCAGGCCCACGCCAGCGAGAGGCCATCGTAGGTGCTGGTGCCGCGACCTATCTCGTCCATCAGCACCAGGCTGCGGGCGGTGGCGTTGTTGAGGATGTTGGCGGTCTCGGTCATCTCCACCATAAAGGTGGAACGGCCGGAGGCGAGATCGTCCGACGCCCCGATACGGGTGAAGATGCGGTCGATGGGGCCGATGCGGGCGCTGTCGGCCGGCACGAAGGCACCGATATGGGCCAGCAGTACGATCAGCGCGGTCTGGCGCATGTAGGTGGATTTACCGCCCATGTTGGGGCCGGTGATGATCAGCATCCGCCGCTCTCGCTCGAGCCGGATCGGGTTGGCGATGAAGGGATCGGTCATCACCTGCTCCACCACCGGATGGCGGCCCGCCTCGATCAGGATCTGATCCTCGTCGATGAGCGTCGGGCAGCGGTAGTCCAGGGTCTCGGCCCGTTCCGCCAGGTTGGCCAGCACGTCCAGCTCCGCCAGTGCGGCGGCGGACTCCTGCAGATCGCCGAGGTGGGGCAGCAGGGCATCGAGCAGCTCTTCGTAGAGACGCTTCTCCAGCGCCAGCGCCTGGGCCTGGGCGGTGAGTACCTTGTCCTCGTACTTCTTCAGCTCGTCGATGATGTAGCGTTCGTTGTTCTTGAGGGTCTGGCGGCGGATGTAGTGGGCCGGCACCAGGTGGCTGTTGGCGCGGCTCACCTCGATGTAGAAGCCGTGCACCTTGTTGTAGCCCACCTTGAGGGTGTTGATGCCGGTCAGCAGCCGCTCGCGCTCCTCGATGCGGGCCAGGCTGGCGGTGGCGCCGTTGGCCAGATCCCGCAGCTCGTCCAGCTCCTGGTTGAAGCCGTCGCGGATGACGCCGCCATCGCGGATCAGCACCGGCGGCACCTCCATCACGGCGCACTCCAGCAGGTCGAGCAGCTCGGGGAAGGTGCTGGTGCGTTCGCGCAGTTGCTGTACCGCCTCGTGCTCGCTCTCCGCCAGCAGGCGCTGTAGCTCAGGCAACTGGGCGAAGGCCTGCCGCAGGCGAGTGAGATCGCGCGGGCGGGCCGAGCGCAGTGCCAGGCGCGCCAGCACCCGCTCCACGTCGCCGACCTGACGCAACAGACCGCCCAGCTCGTCATAGAGGTTCTGCTCGATGAGCTCCTTGATGGTGCTCTGGCGACCTTTGAGGATCACCCGGTCGCGGATCGGCTGGTGGATCCAGCGTTTGAGCAAGCGGCTGCCCATGGGGGTGGCGGTGCAGTCCAGCACGGCGGAGAGGGTATTGTCGTGGCCGCCGGCCAGATTCTGGGTCAGCTCCAGATTGCGGCGGGTGGCGGCATCCATGATGACCGCATGGTCAGGCTGCTCGAGGCGCACGCTGCGAATGTGGGGCAGGGCGGTGCGCTGGGTGTCTTTCACGTATTGCATCAGGCAACCGGCGGCGCACAGGGCGGTCTCGCTCTGCTCGACGCCAAAGCCCACCAGATCCTGGGTGCCGAACTGCTGGCAGAGCAGCTTGCGGGCGGTACCGAGCTCAAACTCCCACTCCGGGCGGCGGCGCAGACCGCGGCGACCTTCAACGTGATGCAGGAAGGCGAAGGATTCGGGATAGAGCAGCTCGGCCGGATTGGTACGCTGCAGTTCCGCCAGCAGGGTCTCTTCTTTCTCGAACTGGTTGATGAAGAAGCGGCCGGAGCCGATGTCCATGGTGCCGTAGCCGAAGCGGCGGCCATCGTGGTAGACGGCTGCGATCAGGTTGTCCTGTCGCTCGCTGAGCAGCGCCTCGTCGGAGACGGTGCCCGGGGTGATGATGCGAATGACCTTGCGCTCCACCGGTCCCTTGCTGGTGGCGGGATCTCCCACCTGTTCGCAGATGGCGGCAGACTCGCCGAGCTGCACCAGCTTGGCCAGATAGCCCTCGATGGCGTGATAGGGTACGCCCGCCATCGGGATAGGGCTGCCGGCCGACTGGCCGCGCTTGGTCAGGGAGATGTCGAGCAGCTGGGAGGCTTTGCGGGCATCGTCATAGAACAGCTCGTAGAAGTCGCCCATCCGGTAGAACAGCAGGATCTCCGGGTTCTCGGCCTTGAGGGTCAGATACTGCTGCATCATGGGCGTGTGGGCGCTGAGATTGGCGCCAGGCGCGGTGCCAGTAGCTTGGTGTTGTGCGGTCATGTGCGATTCCAGAAGGGGCCTCTGCGGGCCAGTGTCTGCGGTGATGAGCCTTGAACTTGATGGCGCCATTCTACACATAAGCAGGGCGGCGGGGGAGGTCGGGTTCCGGGGTTGTCTCTGGCTGAGCGGGTCTTGGTGCTGCACATCGATGTCGGTGGGGGTCTGCCCAGTGGTTGCGGGCGGCAGTGACGGGATCGCATAATGTGCCTCTTGAACGAATCAGCAGGAGCCGTGATGAAACTGGATGCAGAGATAGAGCACCTTGCCATCGAGCTGGGTAAGGCCCTCGGTCAGCGTGGTTGGCTGGCGGCGACCGCTGAATCCTGCACCGGTGGCGGGGTGGCGACGGCCATCACCGACATCGCGGGCAGCTCAGGCTGGTTCGACCGCGGTTTTGTCACCTACACCAACGAAGCCAAGCAGCAGATGCTGGGGGTGAGCGGCGAGAGCCTTGAGCTGCACGGTGCGGTGAGCGAAGCGGTGGTGCTGGAGATGGCCCGTGGTGCGCTGGCCCACTCCTCTGCCGCCATCAGTGTTGCCATCAGCGGCATCGCCGGCCCTGGCGGCGCGACACCGGGCAAACCGGTCGGCACCGTCTGGTTCGCCTGGGCGGACCGCTCCGGCCGTCATCACTCCCTGCTGGCCCGTTTCGACGGGGATCGCCGGCAGGTGCGTCAGCAGGCGGTGAGACAGGCCTTGTCGGGTCTGTTGGCCCTGCTCAGATAAATTGGGCTTGATACTGTATGAATAGACAGTATACTTAGCCCAACTTCATTTTTACTCACGATTTCCAGCGGAGATTGGCATGGATCAGAACAAACAGAAGGCACTGGCGGCTGCGCTGGGTCAGATCGAAAAGCAGTTTGGCAAAGGCTCCATCATGCGTCTGGGCGACAGCAAGACCATGGATATCGAAGCCATCTCCACCGGCTCCCTCTCCCTGGACGTGGCGCTGGGTATCGGTGGCCTGCCGTGCGGTCGTATCGTCGAGATCTATGGCCCGGAATCTTCCGGTAAAACCACGCTGACCCTGCAGGTGATCGCCGAAGCGCAGAAGAAGGGCAAGACCTGTGCCTTCGTCGATGCGGAGCACGCACTCGACCCCATCTATGCCGCCAAGCTGGGCGTCAACGTCGATGACCTGCTGATCTCCCAGCCGGATACCGGTGAACAGGCGCTGGAAATCTGCGACATGCTGGTGCGCTCCAACGCCGTTGACGTCATCATCGTCGACTCCGTGGCGGCCCTGACCCCGAAAGCGGAAATCGAAGGCGAGATGGGTGATTCCCACGTCGGCCTGCAGGCCCGTCTGATGTCCCAGGCGCTCCGCAAACTGACCGCCAACATCAAGAACGCCAACTGCCTGTGCATCTTCATCAACCAGATCCGGATGAAGATCGGCGTCATGTTTGGTAGCCCGGAGACCACCACGGGTGGTAACGCGCTCAAGTTCTACGCCTCCGTTCGTCTGGATATCCGTCGCATCGGCGCCATCAAGGAAGGTGACGAAGTGGTCGGTAACGAGACCCGTGTCAAGGTGGTCAAGAACAAGGTGGCCCCGCCCTTCAAGCAGGCCGAGTTCCAGATTTTCTATGGCGCCGGCATCTCCAAAGAGGGCGAGCTGGTGGATCTGGGCGTCAAGCACAAGCTGATCGACAAGGCCGGTGCCTGGTACAGCTACAACGGTGAGAAGATTGGTCAGGGCAAGGCCAACGTCATGAAGCTGTTCGCCGAGAACAAGGCGATGGCTGGCGAAGTGGAAGCCCGTCTGCGCGAGCTGCTGCTCTCCGGTGCCGTACCTGTCGATGACAAGGCTGCACCGGTTGAGGCAGAAGAGTTCGATGCCGAAAGCGAACAAGAGTTCGAATAAGAAACAAAGGAAGGCCGGGTAGATACCCGGCCTTGTTATTTATGGTTGATGAATCTGCTGACAAACCGGTCGAACTTACCTTTGAAGAGCAACTGGCGGCGGCCCGCGCCTTTGCCATGCGCAGTCTTGCTCGCCGCGAAAGCGCCGAGTCCGAACTGGCCAGACGGCTGCGCCAGCAGGGCTATCAGGAAGAGGTGATCGAGGCTGTCGTCGATTATTGCCGGGGTTACAACTGGGTCAACGACGAGCGCTATGGCGCCATGGCGGTAAGAGCCGGGGCGGCCAAGGGGCACGGTCCCATCAAGATCCGTTTCGAGCTGCGCCGCAAGGGGCTGGATGACAACCAGATTGATGCCGCCTTCGAGCAGCCGGAGCTGGACTGGTTTGAACTGGCCTTGGATCTTTTGGCGCGGCGAGCCAACGTGGCTGACCTTGCCGATTTCAAGCTGCGGATGAAGTGGCTCAAATATCTTCTGGGACGCGGCTTTACTCAGGAACAGGGACGCTATGCGTTGAGCGCCTTGCAGGAGCGCGAGCTGTAAGTGTAAGCACTCCGTTTCTGCTTTCCTGCAAGCCATCGCAGCCTGTTGATGACCTGCAGGGGGGGGATGGTGGCGTACTTGCTAGCCCCAGCAGCCAAGATTGTCATGGCGCAGTTCTGCATCTCGCATGATGCCTGTTGCTTGGGTTGTCCGTATCGTCTTTCCCGTCGCTGCCATGGACATGGTGGCATGCCCTTTGCCGCTGGCGTCTGTGGATTCAACAACTTGCATCCTGGTGGCGGAGGCGGTGGAAGGCTCCTCGGCGGCAGGCCGATTTTCCGCTGCCATCGGCCCAAAACATGGCTGAAAACGCCCCGGTTTGTCTCCCTTTTCTCCCAGCCCCCATTTATGCGCGCTTTTTCACCCGTGGCGGCCCTGTCCGTTTTACTTTACCCCGCAGAAAACTTACATTAATGCGGTTAAAAGTCCGTATTCGAATCAAGCAGGATTTTCCATGTATATGTCCACGTCAGAGATTCGCGCCGCGTTTCTCGAGTATTTCCGTTCCCAGGGGCACCAGGTTGTCTCCTCCAGCTCGCTGGTACCGCATAACGACCCGACCCTGTTGTTTACCAACGCGGGTATGAACCAGTTCAAGGACGTGTTCCTTGGCGCAGACAAGCGTGCCTACAATCGCGCGACGACTTCCCAGCGTTGCGTGCGTGCCGGTGGTAAGCACAACGATCTGGAAAACGTCGGCTATACCGCTCGTCACCACACCTTCTTCGAAATGCTGGGCAACTTCAGCTTCGGCGACTACTTCAAGCAGGATGCCATCAAGTTTGCATGGGGCTTCCTGACCGAGGTGCTGCAACTGCCAAAAGAGCGCCTGCTGGTGACCGTCTACGCGACTGACGATGAAGCTTTCGACATCTGGGAAAAAGAGGTCGGTGTGCCGGCCGATCGCATCGTGCGCATCGGTGACAACAAAGGGGCACCGTACGCCTCCGACAACTTCTGGGCCATGGGCGATACCGGTCCGTGCGGTCCCTGCACCGAGATCTTCTACGATCACGGCGATCACATCTGGGGTGGCCGTCCCGGCTCACCGGAAGAAGATGGCGACCGTTTCATCGAGATCTGGAACGTGGTGTTCATGCAGTTCAACCGTCAGGCTGACGGCATCATGGAGCCGTTGCCCCGTCCGTCCGTGGATACCGGCATGGGTCTGGAGCGTATCTCCGCCATCATGCAGGGTGTGCACTCCAACTATGAAATCGACATCTTCCAGGCACTGATCAAGAAAGCGGCCGAGATCGTTGGCACCACCGATCTGAGCAACCAGTCCCTGCGCGTCATCGCGGACCACATCCGTTCCTGCGCCTTCCTGGTGGCAGATGGCGTGATGCCGTCCAACGAAGGTCGCGGCTACGTGCTGCGTCGCATCATTCGCCGCGCCGTGCGTCACGGTCGCAAGCTGGGTGCCACCGAGGTGTTCTTCTACAAACTGGCTGCCGAGCTGGCCGCACAGATGAAGGATGTCGCCGCCGAGCTGATCGCCCAGCTGCCGCTGGTCGAGCGCGTGCTGCGCATCGAAGAGGAGCAGTTCGTCCGGACTCTGGACAGAGGCCTGCTGCTGCTGGAAGACGTGCTGGCCAATCTCGGCGATGCCAAGGTCATTCCGGGCGAGGTGGTATTCAAGCTGTATGACACTTACGGCTTCCCGGCCGACCTGACTGCCGACGTGGTGCGCGAGCGCGAGATCGGCATCGACGAAGAGGGCTTCAAGGCCGAGATGGAGAAGCAGCGTGCTCGTGCCAAAGAGGCTTCCAGCTTCGGCGTGAACTACAACGAGATGCTCAAGCTCGACTTCGAGACCCCTTTCACCGGTTACAAGACCCTGACCGAGCGCACCCGTGTGGTCGGCATCTACAAGGGCGTGGACGAGGTAAGCGGTCTTATCGCTGGTGACGAAGCGGTCATTGTGCTGGAGCAGACCCCCTTCTACGCCGAGTCCGGCGGCCAGATCGGCGACAGCGGCACCCTGAAAGTGGATGACGGCATCTTTGCCGTGACCGATACCGTCAAAGCGGGCAAGGCGATCATCCACAAGGGCTACATGGAGCTGGGCACCTTGGAGAAAGGGGCCGTGGTCGAAGCCGTGGTCGATGGCGAGCGTCGCCAGGCCATCGCCCTGAACCACTCCGTGACCCACCTGCTGCACGCTGCCCTGCGTCAGGCGCTGGGTGAGCACGTGACCCAGAAAGGTTCTCTGGTGGGCGCCGAGCGCATGCGCTTTGACTTCTCCCACTTCGAGGGGATGACCATGGCGACCATTCGCCGGGTCGAGGAGCTGGTCAACAACCAGATCCGCGCCAACCACGAAATCACTACCCAGCTGATGGACCTGGAAGCCGCCAAGTCCGCTGGCGCCATGGCGCTGTTTGGCGAGAAATACGAAGACGACGTGCGCGTGGTGCGCATGGGCGACTACTCCACCGAGCTGTGCGGCGGTACCCACGCCAAGCGCACCGGTGACATCGGCTTCTTCAAGATCATCGCCGAGAGCGGCATCGCCGCCGGTGTGCGCCGTATCGAAGCGGTGACCGGCAAGGCCGCCATCGACTTCATGCATCAGGTCGGCGAGCAGATCGAAGAAGCTGCCGCACTGGTGAAAGGTGACCAGTTCTGCATCGCCGACAAGGTACGTCAGGTACTGGACAAGGCCAAGATGATGGAACGCGAGCTGGAGCAGCTCAAGGCCAAGCTGGCCGCTCAGGCCGGTAACGACCTGCTGGGTCAGGTGATCGAGATCAAGGGTCAGAAGGTGCTGGTTGCAGCGCTGGAAGGGGCCGATCCGAAATCCCTGCGCGGCATGCTGGACGAGCTGAAGAACCAGATGAAGTCCGGTGTCGTGTTGCTGGCCACCAGTGGCGAGGGCAAGGTCAACCTGATCGCGGGCGTCACCAACGACCTGACCGGCAAGGTCAAGGCCGGTGAGCTGGTCAATCTGGTCGCCCAGCAGGTGGGCGGCAAGGGCGGCGGTCGTCCCGACATGGCCCAGGCGGGTGGTACCCAGCCCGAGGCAGTGCCGGCAGCCCTGCAATCCGTACACTCCTGGCTGGAAGAGCGCCTGTAATCGGGCGAGGTGATCTGTGGCACTCTATGTACAGAAGTACGGCGGCACCTCGGTCGGCACGCTGGAGCGGATCGAGGCGGTAGCTGAGCGGGTCGAGCAGACCCGCGCTCAGGGACATGACGTGGTGGTGGTTGTCTCCGCCATGTCGGGCGAAACCAACCGGTTGCTGGGCATGGCCCAGCAGCTGGATCCTGATGCCAACCGGCGCGAGATGGATGTGCTGGTCTCCACCGGTGAACAGGTCACCATAGCGCTGCTGGCGATCGCGTTGAACAAACGCGGTTGTCCTGCGGTCTCAATGACCGGCGATCAGGTTCGCATTCATACCGATTCCGCTTATGGCAAGGCGCGTATCACCCACATCGACACCGAGCAGGTTCAGGCTGAACTGGGCGCGGGCAAGGTGGTGGTGATCGCCGGTTTCCAGGGCCGTGACGAGCACAATGCCATCACGACGCTGGGCCGCGGTGGCTCTGATACCACGGCGGTGGCCGTGGCGGCGGCCATCAAGGCTGATGAATGCCAGATCTTTACCGATGTGGATGGGGTCTATACCACTGATCCGCGCATCGAGCCCAAGGCGCGCCGTCTCGATACCATCACCTTCGAGGAGATGCTGGAGATGGCCAGCCTCGGCGCCAAGGTGCTGCAGATCCGTTCGGTGGAGTTCGCGGGCAAGTACCGCGTACCGCTGCGGGTGCTGTCGAGCTTTGTCGATGGAGAGGGAACCTTAATCACATATGGAGGTGAGAGGATGGAAGCTCCCCTGGTATCCGGGATAGCGTTCAATCGCAACGAGGCGAGCCTGACCATTCTGGGTGTGCCGGACAGGCCCACCGTGGCCGCGCAGATCCTGAATCCGATCAGCGACGCCAACATTGATGTCGACATGATAGTGCAGAACACGCTGGGCGATGGGACCGCCGACTTCACCTTCACGGTGAATCGCGATGACTATCGCCGGGCGCGCGCCCTGCTGGAGGAGACCGCCAGCGAGCTGGGGGCCGCCTGCGTGCAGGGCAACGGTGAGATCGCCAAGGTTTCCATCGTCGGAGTCGGGATGTGGAACCATCCTGGCGTCGCCCGCACCATGTTCAAGGTATTGGGCGAGGAGGGGATCAACATGCAGTTGATTTCCACCTCTGAAATCAAGATATCCGTGGTGATTGACGAGAAGTACCTGGAGCTGGCAGTGCGTGCCTTGCACTCCGCTTTTGGGCTGGATCAGGAGCCTCATGAGCAGCCCTTGGGAAACAATCCCTGATTGATTTAGTTTCAACCATTTACCATATCGGTATCTTTGTAAGATAATGTCGCATATCGATATAAATACAAAACAGGATACAGGAGCAAGCGAATGCTTATTTTGACTCGTCGTGTAGGGGAAACCCTGATGATTGGTGACGAAGTGACTGTCACCGTACTGGGCGTGAAAGGCAATCAGGTTCGTATCGGTGTGAACGCACCGAAAGAGGTCTCCGTACACCGCGAAGAGATCTACCAGCGCATCCAGGCCGAGAAAGTTCCGGGCCAATCCGGCTTCTAAGCGGCGTTAATGGCTGTGACAAGGCGACACCTCATGTGTCGCCTTTTGTTTTTCCGGGGTGCTGAAAATCGTGCTGCAGGGAGCAAAAGAGCGGGATAAGTGTCGATATTGCTTGAATATTCCACGCTTTGACCAAATGCTGAGCGAACGCGCTTTTTTCTCCAAAAAAGTGTTTGACTAAAAATCCCTGTGAAGTATTATCAGCCCCGCAAACGGAGAGGTGGCCGAGAGGCTGAAGGCGCTCCCCTGCTAAGGGAGTATGCGGCTTATACCCGCATCGGGGGTTCGAATCCCCCCTTCTCCGCCATTTGCGCCCGTAGCTCAGCTGGATAGAGTACCTGGCTACGAACCAGGTGGTCAGAGGTTCGAATCCTCTCGGGCGCACCATAT
>NZ_JAPDCG010000006.1:91044-171532 GCF_027705845.1 Aeromonas sp. S41-2
CCCGTAGCTCAGCTGGATAGAGTACCTGGCTACGAACCAGGTGGTCAGAGGTTCGAATCCTCTCGGGCGCACCATATTGAAAGCAGTACCAAAAGTTGATGAGCGCCCGTAGCTCAGCTGGATAGAGTACCTGGCTACGAACCAGGTGGTCAGAGGTTCGAATCCTCTCGGGCGCACCATATAGAAGACAGCCTCGACCTCGGTCGGGGCTGTTTTTTTATATGGCCATTTCACCGGAAGGGCTGACACGGCTCAGCTCGCGGTATCCTCCCGTTTGGCTCGAAAGCCTTCATCCGTCTTGCCCTCAGGCCAGCAACCGCGTGACGAAGGCTCCTATGCCTGCATGACGGGCCCCCCTGTCGCGCACCCTTGCCATCTTCTCCCCCTCATGCTCGCGCCATCGCGTCGTATAGCAGTCTTTTGGCCTGAGGCAATCCTCCATCCTCTTTTGTGATTGCTGGGCCCGGATGGGCGCAGAGGCGGTTTGCGGGCAATAAAAAAGGATGCCGCAGCATCCTTTTTCATCCCCGTGGTGCGGGATCAGCTTTTCAGCCACTTGCGAATGCGGTTGGCATCGCCGACTGGGGTGCGTTTGCCCACCGAGTTGAGCAGCACGATGGCCAGCTCGCGGTTGTCCGGCTTGGCGCGCATCAGCAGGCAGCGGCCCGCCTCGTCGGTAAAGCCGGTCTTGGAGAGGCGCACATCCCAGTCCGGGTTCTTCACCAGCGGGTTGGTGTTGTTGAACATCAGGCTGTAGGCGGGGGTGCGAAAGTGCATGTCCTTGCTGGTGTCCTGGGTAAACTCGCGGATCAACGGCTGGCGATAGGCGGCGGCGATGAGCTTGGCCAGATCCTGGGCGGTGGAGACGTTGCGAGTCGACAGGCCGGTGGAGTCATAGAAGCGGCTGTTGCGCATGCCCAGCTGCTTGGCCTTGTTGTTCATGGCCCGCACGAAGGCAGGGCGCCCCCCCGGATAGTGACGGGCCAGCGCCGAGGCCATGCGGTTCTCCGACGACATCAGTGCCAGGTGCAGGGCATCGCGGCGTGATACCTGGGTGCCCATGCGCACCCGCGAATAGGTGTGTTTGATGGCGTCTCTGTCGTTCTGATCGATGGTCAGGGTCTGGCCGAGATCCTGGCGGGCATCCAGCACCACCAGTGCCGTCATCAGCTTGGTGATCGAGGCGATGGGGCGCACCCGGGTGGCATTCTTCTGGTACAGGGTCTTGCCCGTACCGACATCCATCACCAGCGCGCTGCTCGATTGCAGCTGTAGTTTGGCCGGGTTGGGGGCAGCCAATGCTGCTGGCAATCCCAGCAGTCCAACCAATGCATAAACCAGCGCCATAGCGCTAACCCGACACCGCATACTACCGACTCCATTCACGTCGAAAAAAAAGGCGCTAGATTCACTCATTTTTACCCTCGCTTGACAAGAGTGCCAGCGGGTAAATCGCCATTATTTAGCTAAAAAAAGGGCCATCTTGCGATGGCCCTGTGTATTTGTCTCAATCCCGTGGCGCACTGGCTTTGCGTTTGCTCAGCCAGCGCCAGATCAGCGCGATGAGACCGCCGACCAGCAGTACGATCGGCAGGCAGAGAATGATGCTGAGGAACTGGGACTGGTACTCGGACGCCAGCTTGGTGTGGCTCAGGAAGTAGCCAAAGCCGACCAGCGGGCAGATCCACATGATGGAGCTGACCAGATTGACGATGAGGAAGCGCCCCTGTGGCAACTCGGTCGCGCCGACGATATAGGGATAGGCGGTGCGCACGAAAGCGATGTAGCGGGCAGTGATTAGGGTCACGATGCCGTATTTGTCGAGCAGATAGTACACCTTCTGCTGGTGCTTCTCTTCCACATGGGATAGCAGCCGGTGGTAGAGCTGGGTGTGGCCCAGGAAACGCCCCTGCATGTAGCCGAGCCAGGTGCCGACGAAGGTGGCCAGGATCAGCAGCGGGATCACCCCAAGGGAGAGCACGTCCTGATAGATGAGCACGCCGGTCAGGATCAACAGGCTGTCGCCGGGCAGAAAGGCGGTGGGGATGAAGCCATTCTCCAGCACCAGAAACGTCAATAACACGCCGCAGACCATGAAGGCCATCTTGGGATCGGATAGCGTCACCAGATCCTGATGCATAAAGGCGTGAGCCAGTTGGTAAAACTGCTCCATAGTTGCAAACTCCGCAGGTTAGCTGGGTTGATCAAGCAAGGGCATGGCCAGCACCTTGTCGATGCGCAGACCATCCATGTCAACAATTTCCAGTTGCCACTGTTCCAGCGTGACCAGATCTCCGGTCTGGGGAACGCGGCCAAGGAGCAGCATGATAAGCCCTCCGAGGGTGTGATAGTGATGTTTTTCTTCTTCCGGTAGCCGAACCAGTCCCAGACAGTCCTTCAGCTCAGGCAGCGGAATGAGGCCGTCGAGCAGCCAGCTGCCGTCGGTACGCTGGAATGCCCAGTTGTCGTCGCCGTCCTCCTGCTGGAAGTCGCCGGCCAGGGTCTCCAGCAGATCCTGCTGGGTGACCAGTCCCTGCAGCTCGCCATATTCGTCCACCACCAGCACCATGTGCTCTGAGTGGGTACGGAAGTGGTTGAGCAGCTCGAGGCCGTTCAGGGTCTCCGGCAGCAGGCTGCCATCCTGGGTCAGCGCCGCCAGATCGATGGGCTCTCCCTTGATGTAGGCGTGCAGCACCTTGCTGACGTTGATGATGCCCACCAGTTCCGACAGGCTGCCGTCACAGACCGGGAAGAAGCTGTGGCGATACTCCACCAGTCGCTGCAGGTTCACCTCCAGCGGCAGGGCGAGGTCGAGATAACGGATGTCGCTGCGCGGCACCATCAGTGACGAGAGGCTGCGCTCGTCGAGTCGGAACACATTGCGCAGCATGGTGTGTTCATGATCCTCGATGATCCCGGCCTCCGAACCCTCCACCAACATGGCGTGGATCTCCTCCTGGGTCACGTTGGCGCCACCGTCCTGGCTGACGCGCAGGATGCGCAGGCTGGCCTTGGTGGAAGCCGACAGCAGCCAGACAAAGGGGCGGGTAAGCGCCGCCAGCCACATCATGGGGCGGGCTACCAGACAGGCGATGCGCTCGGCGCTGAGCTGGCCGAGCCGCTTGGGCACCAGCTCGCCGATGACGATGGAGAGATAGGTGACCACCACGATGACCAGTACGGTGGCGAGCAGACTGCTGCTCTTGGGGGTCATGCCCCACTCTTGCAGCCAGAGCGCCAGTGGCTGGGCCAGCAGGGATTCGCCGTAGATACCGTTGAGCAGACCGATACTGGTGATGCCGATCTGCACCGCGGAGAGAAAATGGGTCGGATCTTCACTCAGTTTGAGGGCGATGGCGGCAGAACGGCTCCCTTCGCTGACCATCTTGCTGAGGCGGGCCTTGCGCGCGGTGACGATGGCGATTTCCGACATGGCGAAGACGCCATTAAGCAAAATCAATCCAAACAGGATCAATATTTCCATACAGCAACAGCACTCCGAGTAGAAAAGATCGCTGGCAGTGTAATGAATTTGGGGGCGATGCGCTTGTGAAAGCGGGTGATTTGGCTCGCTAATTTTGCATGAAGAAGCGCAAAAAGCGCGGGGTGGCGGCGGGCGGGCAATAAAAAGCCCCCTGCAGGAGGGGGCTTCTACCAAGTCAAATCCGGCTTACAGCGCGGCGATCTCGGCCTGCTGGGCTTCGAGCTTGGTCAGCTGGAGACGGTAATCTTCCAGCTTCTCGCGCTCCTTGATGATGACCGCTTCCGGCGCCTTGGCGACGAAGGCTTCGTTGCCGAGCTTGCCTTCGATGCGGCCGCACTCGCCGACCAGACGGGCAACCTCTTTGGCCAGACGAGCCAGCTCGGCATCCTTGTCGATGAGACCGGCCATCGGGATCATCAGCTCGGTGGCACCGATCAATTTTTTGACCGACAGCGGGGCGGCTTCACCGTCCGCCAGTACGCGGATGGATTCCAGACGGGCCAGCGACTTGAGGAAGGCCTCGTTGTCGGCTGCGCGCTGGGCATCCTTGGCATCGCACTGGAGCAGCACGTTGAGGGGCACGCTCGGCGCCACGTTCATCTCGGCGCGGATGTTGCGGATGCTGACGATGAACTCCTTCACCCACTCCTGATCCGCCATCGCGGCTTCGTCCACCTTGGCGGCGTCGAATTCCGGGAAGGCCTGAATCATGATGGTGTCGGCGTGCACGCCGGCCAGCGGGGCGACCGATTTCCAGATGGTCTCGGTGATGAATGGGATGATCGGGTGTGCCAGGCGCAGCAGGGTCTCGAGGACGCTGACGAGGGTGTGGCGGGCAGCGCGCTGCTCGGCCTCGGAACCCTTGGTCAGTACCGGCTTGGTCAGCTCCAGATACCAGTCACAGAACTGGTTCCAGATAAATTCGTACAACACGCCTGCCGCGATGTCGAAGCGGTAGGTATCGAGGGCGGTGCGGAAGTCGCGGATGGCCACTTGCAGCTGGGACTGGATCCAGCGATCCGCCAGGCTGAACTGCATCTCGCCACCGTTGAAGCCACAATCCTGATCTTCGGTGTTCATCAGCACGTAGCGGGAGGCGTTCCACAGCTTGTTGCAGAAGTTGTTGTAGCCATCCAGGCGCTTCATGTCCCAGTTGATGTCACGACCGGTGGAGGCCAGCGCCGCCAGGGTGAAGCGCAGGGCGTCGGTGCCATGGGCCTCGATCCCTTCCGGGAACTGCTTGGCGGTACGCTTGCCGATCTTCTCGGCCATCTGCGGCTGCATCATGTTGCCGGTGCGCTTCTCCAGCAGATCTTCCAGCGAGATGCCGTCGATCATGTCGAGCGGATCCAGCACGTTGCCCTTGGACTTGGACATCTTCTGGCCTTCTTCGTCACGGATCAGGCCAGTGATGTAGACGGTCTTGAACGGGACTTGCGGCTGGCCGTTTTCGTCCTTGATGAAGTGCATGGTCATCATGATCATCCGGGCAATCCAGAAGAAGATGATGTCGAAGCCGCTCATCAGCACGTCGGTCGGGTGGAAGGTCTTGAGCGCCTCGGTGTTGTTGGGCCAGCCCAGGGTGGAGAAGGTCCACAGGGCGGAGCTGAACCAGGTGTCGAGCACGTCTTCGTCCTGACGCAGGGTGGTGACGGACGGGATGCTGTGCTTGGCGCGCACTTCATCTTCGTTGCGGCCCACGTAGACGTTGCCGGCGTCATCATACCAGGCCGGGATGCGGTGACCCCACCACAGCTGACGGGAGACGCACCAGTCCTGAATGTCGCGCATCCAGGAGAAGTACATGTTTTCGTACTGTTTCGGCACGAACTGGATGCGGCCATCTTCCACCGCCTCGATAGCGGTCTTGGCCATCGGCGCCACGCGCACGTACCACTGGTTGGTCAGCATCGGCTCGATGGGCACGCCACCGCGATCGCCGTAAGGCTGCTGCAGCACGTGATCCTTGATCTCGGCCAAGAGGCCCAGTTCGTCCAGCTTGGCGACGATGGCCTTGCGAGCGGCGAAGCGCTCCATCCCGGCGAATTCGGTCGGCAGGGCGCCGTCATAGGCGGTGCTGGGGTTGCCGTTGCTGTCGACAACTTCGGCCTCGGCACGCACGTGGGCGTCCAGGGTGAAGATGTTGATCATCGGCAGGTTGTGGCGTTTGCCCACTTCGTTGTCGTTGAAGTCGTGGGCCGGGGTGATCTTCACGCAGCCGGTGCCCTTTTCCATGTCGGCGTGCTCGTCGGCGACGATGGGGATCAGACGATTCACCAGCGGCAGCAGAATGTGCTGACCGATCAGCGCCTTGTAGCGCGGGTCTTCCGGGTTTACCGCGACGGCGGTATCACCCAGCATGGTTTCCGGACGGGTGGTGGCGACGATCAGGTGATCCTGGCCTTCGGCAGTCTTGGCGCCGTTGGCCAGCGGGTAGCGCAGGTGCCACATGTGGCCCTTGATCTCGCGGTTTTCCACTTCCAGATCGGAGATGGCGGTATTGAGCTTGGGATCCCAGTTCACCAGACGCTTGCCACGGTACATCAGGCCATCTTCGTAGAGACGGACAAACACTTCCTGCACGGCGGCGGAAAGACCTTCATCCATGGTGAAGCGCTCGCGCTCCCAATCCACGGAGTCACCCAGACGGCGCATCTGGCGGGTGATGGTGCCGCCGGACTCTTCCTTCCATTGCCAAATCTTGTCGATGAAGGCTTCCCGGCCGTAATCGTGGCGGGTCTTGCCCTCTTCTGCGGCGATCTTGCGCTCAACCACCATCTGGGTGGCGATACCGGCGTGGTCAGTACCCGCCTGCCACAGGGTGTTCTTGCCCTGCATGCGGTTGTAGCGGATCAGGGTATCCATCAGGGTTTGCTGGAAGGCGTGACCCATGTGCAGGCTGCCGGTGACGTTCGGCGGCGGGATCATGATGCAGAAGGAGTCTTTGCTGGTGTCGCCGTGGGGCTTGAAGTAACCCTGGGCTTCCCAGTGCTGATAGAGCGCCTGTTCGATGGCGTTGTGATTAAAAGTCTTTTCCATGGTCTCGCCGTATTCTGGATGGATGGATTCTGGTGTTGATTCGTCGTGGATCGAGGGTGGCACAGTCAGGGCTGCGCCGGATCCGGTGCGGCAAGGACGGGCTGATCCCTCATCTCGAGGGCGTGGCCTGCCTGGCGATAGTGCTTGTAGCGCTCGCGGGCTTGCTGCTTTTGCGTTTCGTCAGTGGGGACAAAATCTACCACTTGAGCGAAGTGTCCTGCAAACAAAGGTGTCTGTTTGGCCAGATTGATGAGGCGGGCATAGCGCCGCCGTGGCGGCTGATGGCCGATCTCCACCGGTGCCTGACCGCTCTCGCCCTGCAGCTGGTGCGGCACGAAGCGCTCCGGCGGCAGCTGCCACAGCAGCTCGTCGAGGCGCAGGGCCTGAGCCTCATCGTCGCACAGCAGGTAGAGATGGCCCGCACCCCAGCTATCGGCTACGAGCTGGCAGGCGAAGCGTTCGACGGCCGAAGCCTGCGCGTCATCCTGCTCGCTCATCAGGTAAAAGGTCACTTGGCTCATCAGGTTGATCCCGTTTGCGGTGACGGACTATTGACCGCCGGTAAGGACGGGCAGGGGGTATTCCTGCCAACCCTCAATGAAACAAGGAAGAGGCGGGCCTCTTCCTTGTGATTCAGGGTAACGCCATCCCGTTTGATGCACGCATCGAACGGGATAAAAGGGTTACTCCTTCTCTTCGATGACCACCCCTGACCGGTTCAGCAGGAACTGGGTCAGCAGAGGCACCGGACGCCCGGTGGAGCCTTTCTCCTTGCCACTCTTCCAGGCGGTCCCGGCGATATCCAGGTGGGCCCAGTTGTACTTCTTGGTGAAGCGTGACAGGAAGGCTGCGGCGGTGATGGTACCGGCCGGGCGGCCACCTATGTTGGCCATGTCGGCAAACGGACTCTCCAGCTGCTCCTGATACTCGTCGAACAGCGGCAGGCGCCAGGCGCGATCACCCGCCTGCTCGGAGGCGTTGAGCAGCTCATGGGCCAGCGGGTTGTGGTTGGCCAAGAGACCCGTGGTGTGGTGACCCAGGGCGATGATGCAGGCACCGGTCAAGGTGGCCACGTCGATCACGGTTTCCGGATCAAAGCGATCCACGTAGGTCAGCGCATCGCACAGCACCAGGCGGCCTTCCGCATCGGTGTTCAGCACTTCGATGGTCTGACCGGACATGGAGGTGAGGATGTCGCCCGGGCGATAGGCGTTGCCACCCGGCATGTTCTCGCAGCCCGCCAGTACGCCGATGACGTTGATGGGCAGTTGCAGCTGGGCCAGGGCGTGCATGGTACCGAGCACGGAGGCGGCGCCACCCATGTCGTACTTCATCTCGTCCATGCCCTCGGCCGGCTTGATGGAGATGCCGCCGGAGTCGAAGGTCAGTCCCTTGCCGACCAGCACGATGGGCTTGGCATCCGGATGACCCTTGTACTCGATGATGGCCATCATGGCTTCGTTGTCGGAGCCGCGGGCCACCGCCAGATAGGAGTTCATGCCGAGCTCGGCCATCTCCTGCTCGCCGATCACCTTGGTGGTGATGTTGTCGAAGGCATCGGCCAGACGACGGGCCTGGGAGGCGAGATAGGCCGGATTGCAGACATTGGGCGGCATGTTGGCCACGTCGCGACAGACGCGCACCCCTTTCGCCACGGCCAGGCCGTGGGCGATGGCTTTTTCACCAATGGTCAGTTCCCGACGCGTCGGCACGTTGAATACCAGCTTGCGCAGCGGACGGCGTGGCTCGGCCTTGTTGGTCTTGAACTGATCGAAACTGTAGAGGCCCGCCTTGGTGGTTTCCACCGCCTGGCGCACCTTCCAATAGGTATCCCGACCCTTGACGTGCAGCTCGGTCAGGAAGCAGACCGCTTCCATGGAGCCGGTTTCGTTGAGGGTGGTGATGGTCTTGTTGATGATCTGCTTGTACTGGCGTTCGTCGAGTTCCCGCTCCTTGCCACAACCGACCAGCAGCACGCGCTCGCTGAGCACGCCCGGTACTTGATGCAGCAACAGCATCTGGCCTGGTTTCCCTTCCAGGTCGCCACGGCGCAGCAGCGAACTGATGTAGCCATCGCTGATCTTGTCCAGTTGTTCGGCAACCGGAGAGAGGCGACGCGGCTCGAATACGCCGACCACGACGCAGGCACTGCGTTGCTTCTCAGGACTGCCACTCTTTACACTGAACTCCATGGAATCTCCTACATCCTAAAGACAAAAGGCACCTTTTATTGAATAATGCGGTGCTTGTTGGGGTATCAGAGGCGGAGCGAACAGGCACTGGCTCCGCAGTTCAAACTGGTAAAAATCCAATATACGGCCCTATTTTTCAGGCATTCGACTAAAAACACAAGTTTACTTGGGAATGACTGTGATCGTTTTCCGATATTTGTTCAGGGAAACCCTGAAAACCCAGCTGGCGGTATTATTCGTGCTGCTGCTCATCTTCGTCAGCCAGCAATTCATCCAGATCATCGGCGATGCCGCCGATGGTGAGGTGCCGACGCGCCTGGTCTCCACCCTGCTGCTGCTCAACCTGCCCAACATGGCCCTGTTGATGCTGCCCATCAGCCTGTTTTTGGCCATCTTGTTCGCTCACGGGCGCCTCTACGCCGAAAGCGAGATGACGGTGATGCATGCGGTGGGCTTCAGCCACCGTTTCGTGATGCGCAGCGCCATGGTGCTGGCCTTGCTGACGGCGGCCGTCGCCGCCTTCAACACCGGCTGGGTGGCCCCGCAGGCCAAGGAGCGCGAGTATCAGGTGATCGACGAGTTCAAGGCCGATCCGGGGATCTCCTTCCTGCAGGCCGGCCGCTTCATGGAGCTCGACAAGGGACGGCTGGTGGCTTACATCCAGGATCTCAACGACAAGGGCTCCAAACTGCAGAAAATCTTCGTGTTGCAGCGCTCGCAGGACGGCAAGCCGCCGTCGGTGGTGGTGGCGACCGAAGGGGTGGTCACGGTCGACAGCAACGGTCTGCAGTGGCTGACCCTGAAGGATGGCTCCCGCTACGAGGGACACTTCAATACCCGCCAGTTCCAGATCTCCGAGTTCGACGAGTACAGCCTGGTGATCCGCCAGCAGGAGATGGAGCGATCCAACCGCAAGGCGGCGGCCAAGCCGACCATGGCGCTGCTGGGTACCCAGGACAACCAGCTGATGGCCGAGCTGCAGTGGCGCCTGTCACTGCCCCTCTCCATTCTGGTGCTGACCTTCCTGGTGGTGCCGCTGGCGCGGGTCAACCCCCGTCAGGGCCGCTATGCCAAGCTGTTGCCGGCCATCCTGCTTTACCTCTCTTACTTCCTGCTGCTCAGTGCCGCCCGCTCTGCCATCGACAGCGGCCGGCTGCCGCACTGGCCCGGCATGTTCCTGGTGCCGCTGGTCTATCTGCTGCTGATCGGGTTGCCGCTCAACCTGCAGGGCACCAGCTGGTGGAACGGGGTCAAGACCCTCTATTTCAAGAGAAAATCGGCATGATGTTGCCATCTGGGAGTCTCTACTGATGTTTGGCATTCTCGATAGACATGGCGACCGGGTCATTTTGATGTCGCCCCCGTTCCATAGGTCTGTATTTGAGGAAAAAATCAGCATGATGCTGCAACAGGGGGGGCTCTGCTGATGTTTGGCATTCTCGATAGATATATCGGCCGTGTTATTTTCATGTCGGTCCTGCTGTGTGAACTGACACTGGTCGGGCTGGCGGCGCTCATCAAGTACGTGGAGCAGCTGAAGTCGGTAGGGGAAGGCAACTACGACATGCTCAGCGCCCTCTACTATGTGCTGCTCTCCATGCCGAAAGAGGCGGTGCTCTTCTTCCCGCTGGCGGCCCTGCTGGGCGGCCTCATCGGTCTGGGCCAGCTGGCGACCAGCTCCGAGCTGGTGGTGATGCAGGCGGCGGGCCGCTCCAAGATCAGCATAGTGATGGCGGCGCTCAAGACTGCCATCCCGCTGATGATCCTGGTGGGGCTGATGGGGGAGTACGTGGCCCCCATCGCCAAGCGGATGGCGGACGACATCAAGGCGGGCGCCCTGTCTGAGGGGCGGCTGACCGTGTCGGCTTACGGGGTGTGGGCCCGCGATGGCAACAACTTCGTCAATATCAACGGGGTGCGCAACGATGGCGCGCTGACCGGCATCACCCTTTACCGTTTCACCCCGGAGCGCAAGCTGATCGATATCCTGCAGGCGCAGGAAGGGGTGTTCGAGCAGCATCACTGGTTGCTCAAGCAGGTACAGGTGACCCGCTTCGATGACCCCAGGCAGATCATGAGCGAAACCCAGCCCCAGATGGAGTGGAGCTCAGAGCTCACGCCCAAACAGCTGGGGGTGGTGAGCATCGATCCTGAAAACCTGCCGGTGGCGGGACTGCTGGATTACATCGGCTATCTGGATGCCAACAAGCAGGATGCCGGGCGCTACAAGCTGGAGATGTGGCGCAAGCTGCTGTCGCCGCTCTCGGTGGTGGCCATGATCCTGCTGGCCTCCTCCTTCATCTTCGGCCCGCTGCGTTCGGTCAGCATGGGCGCGCGGATGCTGATGGGGATCATGACCGGCTTCGCCGTCTACGTCAGCGATCGGGTGTTTGGCCCCATCAGCCTGGTGTATGCGGTACCGCCGATCCTGGCGGCCATCGCGCCGAGCCTGCTGTTTGGCGGGATCTCCTTCTATATTCTGAGCCGCAAGCAGTAGCGGCCTGAAGGGCGGTGGCGCTGCTGACAAAAAGCGGCCATCGCTCCTGCTGCACTGCTGTTTGGCGGCATCTACGTCTATATCCTGAGTCGCAAGCAACAAGTGCGTCGGCCAGCAAAAAGGGCACCCTCGGGGTGCCCTTTTTCGTTGCTGCCACAGGATCAACGATTGAGCTGTTCCAGGTTCTCCTGTTTGCCGAGTACCACCACTTCGCATTCGGACCAGATGTCCTGAAACGCGCGAGGTGACTTGTGGTTGAACAGGCAGAGCAGGTTGCCGAGGCCGAAGGCCGCCGTGGCCAGCCGGATCAGGGCCTGGGTGATTCGAATGTTGCTGCCGTCGGCATTCTGGATGCGCAGACGCCAGGCCCGCATGCCGATGGTCTGACCGGCGCGGGTCCAGAACCAGGTGTAGAAACCACAGATGATGAAGGCGAGCCAGGCGCTGTAGATGGGGCTGGTCAGCAGCCAGGCGGCGTCCTTGCCTTCGGGCACGGTCGCCATGCCGGTTGCCAGCAGCAAGTGTGCCACCCCCATCCCGATGAAGCCGGCGATGATCAGCAATGAGATGACCACCAGATAGTCATAGAGCAGGGCGCCGAGCCGGCGCAGCAGGCCGGCGGAAGGGTAGCGCGCAGTCGCGGGAGGGGTCTGTGTCGGTTGGACGGATTTACGCTTGGCCATCGTTTTTATTCCATTAATATGATGCGGGCATTCTATGTAACTGACCCAGCCTCGGCAAGGCGTTGAATAAATGAGCAAACAACTGTGAGAGCAAGAAAAACACCTTGCATGCCCAAGCGCCATTCGTATAATCCCTCGCAGTTGCCCGGGTGGCGAAATCGGTAGACGCAGCGGATTCAAAATCCGCCGTAGCAATACGTGTCGGTTCGAGTCCGACCCCGGGCACCATTATTAAAATCCTGTTTGGTCAACAGGTTAGCGTGGCAAGTGCGGCGCTAGAAGCTCTGAAACTGCGGTTAAGACACTCACATGACGCGTAAAAGCGCGAAAGAGGTTTTAACCATGGCACAAGTACGAACCGTATCGGGTAAGCGCGGCAAGACTTACCGAGTCCAATTGATGCGCAATGGCCAGCGTATCGATAAGTCGTTTCCGAGAAAAAAAGACGCGGAAGCGTTTTTGTCGCGCCTCACTGTGTGCGATGACCTAGCGGACGCCATGACGTCTGTCTCCCTCACTACAATCCCCCTTTCTGATGCAATCCGCGATTACCTTGACCAGTACAAGGGGCGCGACCGTTCTATGATCCAGCGCTTGGGATGGTGGGCCGACCGTATCGGCTCAAAGCCCGTGGGCAAAATCCAGCGGATACAGATCAAGACTGCATTGGATGCGCTAGCCAAGGACGAGAAGTCCCCCGCCACTATCAACCGCTATAAGGCTGCTATCTCAAGCGTCTTTGAGTGGTTCAATGACAAACACGACACCAAACATAATCCCGCCCGCGAGGTTCGCCAGCAAACCGAAAGCGCAGGGCGCACCCGCTTTTTATCTGATGCCGAGATAGGCCGTCTACTCGATGCCGCTAGCAATAGCCGTTGGGAGCGTCTGCACCTGCTAATCCATATGGCGCTAGCTACAGGGGCACGGCGCAGCGAGCTGATCAATTTGAAATGGTCGGACATAGATTTTCAGCGCAAGACTGCACACCTAGAACAAACCAAGAACGGCGACAGGCGGACGCTCACCCTCACAACCGCCGTCATTCAAGAGCTGATGCCATTCCGGCAGGTTGGCGATGCCTACCTATTCCCTCACCCTGGCAAGCTGTATGGGCCTTTTGCTGAGTTCGATCACCACTGGCGGGGATGCTTGATTGAGGCAGGTATCAGCGATTTTCGATTCCATGACTTGCGGCATTCCAGCGCCTCCCTAATGGCTAAGAGCGGAGCATCATTGCTTGAGCTGGCCGAACACCTAGGGCACAAGACCCTAAACATGGTGAAACGCTATTCGCATCTGGCCGTTGATCATCGAGTCGAACAGGCGGAGCGGATCTTCGGGGGGTTGGCTAAATGACCTATTACGCATGGCACCCTGAGAGCCAAGCCCTTAACGTGTTTGCTGGCAAGCGAGAGCGCACAGCATGGTGCGAACGGACAGGAGCCCAGCCAGTCACAAAGGCCGAGGCAATGAGCAAGCGCCCGAGCTGGAACGCAGCAGACTGGCGCAGGTTTGTAGAGTTCAACGCCATAGCCGAATAGCGGATAAGAGAAGCCCCCGCAACTGGTGGAACAGTTCGAGGGCTATGGAACACAACCGATGAGGACACATCGATCATGATCACCGCAAGTCTACACACCAAGGCAGAAGTGCAGCAAGCAGCACGAGCCGCTGTAATCGCCTATCGCGCAGGATTCCACCAAGAGGCCGCTATTCTCTGGCGAGCCTGTGTTTCCGCTTATCTGGAGAAAATCAAATGAGCAAGAATGCGGCTGGAAATTATCGAGTTGGCGGACAGAGCTACAGCGAAAGCGAGCTCGAAGAGATTGCAGAGCGTATTGAGAAATCATCGTATTCACAGCTAACCATTGATAAATATTTCCTCGGTGAAGCAAAAACGGAAGAAGAGTTACGCAAGCGACTGGTGATTACACACTACTTTCTTGCCAAAGATCGCCGCTTAACCAAAGAGATGAGAGGGTTGCTTGCAAGCGGGATAAATGAGTTCTTGGGTGGTGGCAAATCCACATGGCAGAGGCCAAAGGTAAAGTCTGGCAACGATAAGGAAGCATTAATCCTAATGCTCGCCATTGATCAAGTGTTCCCGCGCAGTCTGCACGAGATTGCCGCGGCGCTTGGCATTGGGTATGAAGCAGCCAAGGCCAGGAAGGCTTCGGCGCGGCGATTGCTGAAGGATGGTATTGCCCTTGAAGAGCATCTACAAATGCTTACTAGCGGGCTAAGGGGCATTCCTTTTGAAGATGGCACCAAGTTTCACCTGAAGGTATATGACAAGAATGAGGCTCTGGATTTGCTTGAAGATCCCAGTAAGGGGGAGCGCTTTATAAGGTCTGTTATCGACTTCTTTTATAAGTAACGTGCTGACTTGCCAGCTATATCCGATTGCTCGGAGGGTTTGTGTTATCTGCAGTTTTCAATGGGTAATTTCCTACTTAGTTGGAATTTACCCGAATGGTTTTGCCTCTGGTTTTACTATGCAACTGACCAAACCGCAGTACCTCAGAGCAACAACGATATAAGGCTAAAAGACATGAACGAGCAAAACCTGACTTCAATGGCGCAAGACCTCAACAACTGGATGCCAATGGCTGAGCTGCCTAAGCACTACAACCAATTTAGCTATGCAACGCTCAAGACCATGTTTTGGAAGCGAGCGGAGCGCCCAGGGTTGGAACGTTGTTCCCAAATGGTGGGGAAAAAGCTGTTTGTTAACGTGCCTATGTTCGGCCTCTGGCTGGCGGGGCAACTGCCAGAACAGCGGGGTGAATAATGAGCCGAGGGATAGAAAACCAGATGGGAACCCAAGTTATTCGCAGCGCTATCGACAGCGCCGCGAAGATTTGCCGCGAAACAGCACCGAAAGGGCAAAAAGCGCGCAAAAAAATGCCCTCCGAAGAGGGCGCTTTTCTTTCTTCCATCCCGACAGACTTCTTGGCGGAGGCTCTGACGAGAGAGGTAATTTCTATGAATATTCTCGATGATAAGGGGCTGCCTGTCAACTACGCCCAGCGCCAAGCCCAGAGTATCCACTGGCTGGTAACTCTCAATAACATTTCAGAACAGATCACGCAGATAAGCTATGAAGTTGCATCAGCCCGCCGAGAGATAGCCGCCACTCTTGCAGAGTATCCAGCGCCCGCAGGGTTGCCTGAACTGCCCGAAGCTGTAGAAGTGAGGGTTCCCAGAGAGTGGCTTTTCCTTCGCAAGCTGAACGCCCTTCGCGTTATCGGTGCCCGTAGCGTAGGGGGTTGCAAATGATGGATCACAACATCAACGCCGCCGCAGTGACCGCAGCAGCACAGGGCCAATGGCGTGACGTTCTAACAGCTAATGGGATCAGCCTACCTTCGGGGCGCCATCATGGCGCGTGTCCTATCTGCATGGCTGGTAAAGACCGCTTCCGTTTCGATGACAAGGAAGGGCGCGGCACATTCATCTGCAACCAATGCGGTGCTGGTGATGGGCTGGATTTGTATAAGCGGGCGACAGGGCAAAGCATGAGCGAGGCGCTGCATTCCCTGGCTAGATACCTTGGACTTTCTGGCCCTATGAGCGCCGCAGACCATGCCCGCATCGAGAAACAGCGCCAGAAGGCCGCCAAAGACGCAGAGCAGCAACGGCAGAAAGAGGCTCGCCAGAGAGAAGCTGCCGCAGCCCTAGCTAACCTGATGGCTGATGAGGCTCTGATTATTGATGCCGCCGAACACCCTTACTTGAAGCGTAAGGGTTATGCAGGCTTCCCTGTGTTCACTCTTGCCCGTACCTATCACCATGAGGTCGACGGCAAGCAATACAGCTACAGGGCGGGCTGTCTGCTTCATTCCATCCGCGACAACAAGGCCGAGATCATTAGTGCCGAGCTGGTTACGGATGGCGGACTCAAGACCACGCTGGCTGGGGGGAGCAAGGCAGGAGTGTTCATCGTCGAGCCTCCCGTAGATATGCCCACCAAAGAGGTGGAACACCTTTTCATCTGCGAAGGTGTCGCCACTGGCTATGCAATCAGGGAGATCTTCGGATTCAGGGCGCTGGGCTTCGCTGCTTTGACCAAGAACAACATGGCGAGAACGGCATTGATTGCCCACGCTCTGGTGCCTGAGCTTCCAATCATCGTATGCGCCGATGTGGGCGCTGAGAGGGAAGCTGAGCAGGCTGCCGCCAGTGTAAATGGGATGGTTAGCGCCCCGCCTTCCGATGACTGGGACACATACCGCCAGCAGCAGGGGGTGGCAGCATGAACGCGATGAATCCGATCCTTGCAGCCGCTCGCAAACCTGAGCTGGTGATTGCTAGCCAAGATGACGCCCTTATCCCAGATGAGCAGAGCATTGAAGAACCGCGCAAAACAAAGCTGCCGTTGATCCGTGGCTTCCAAGGCTTCGACGTACAAGCCAGTTACCTGATCAAGGGGTATCTGCCCGCTGATTGCACGGCTTCTATTTACGGGCCTTCTGGCTCGTTCAAGAGCTTTTTGGCTGTCTCTTGGGCCTGTCATATTGCCACTGGCAAGCAATGGAATGAGCGTAAGACGGAAGCCGGAGCCGTGCTGTATGTGGTAGGCGAAGGCGGGGTAGGTGTACCGCGCCGGATACGAGCATGGGCTGACCAATACAACCAAGGCGAGGATGTGCCGAACATCTTTCGCGTGGACATGCCTGTTTTTATGGCTGACCAGTTGCAAGTAGCAGAGTTAAGACTTGCCGCTAACCAAGTGAAAAGCGAGACAGGCCTTGATGTGAAGCTGATCGTGATTGATACCGTCGCCCGCTGCTTTGGTGGTGGCGATGAGAACAAGGCCTCAGACATGGGAGCCTTTATCGCTGGTTGCGACATGGTTAAAGCGGCGACAGGGGCAACGATCTTGCTTGTGCACCACACTGGCAAGCAAGAGGCGAACGGGGCGCGAGGTTCAAGTGCATTCAAGGCCGCGCTTGATGCTGAGTATCTCGTTAAACGCGAGGGCGACAAGGGAGACAGCTTGGTATTGAAGGCCACAAAGATGAAGGATTCAGAGCAGCCGGAAGCCGTAGCGTTTGACCTCAAAAGTCGAGTGATCACGTTTGATAGTGACGGGGATGAAGTAACCAGTCTCGTTCTGATTGATAAGGGGCGCGAGCCAGCAGACCCCGAAGAGCTGGATGGTATCGGCAACATATCCAGCAATCACAAGGCGATGTATCAGACTATCCGCGACCTGTGCGAGAAAGGCGATGGCAAAGCCCCATGGCGGGCTGTGCAGGCGAGCATGAAGCAAGCGGGCACGTGGGATACCAAGAAGGGCAGCCGCTGGCGTGACAAGTTGCGGGAAGATGGTCTGATCAGCGTGGACGGTGACGAGATAAGCCTATGCTCGCCAGAGTGAAAAGTGGGGGCATAGGTGGGGCTCTAGTGGGGGCGTAACAGGGTGGGGGCGATGGCCCCCACTTTTTTTATATATACGCCACAAGTGGGGGCGTAATGGGTGAATCGACCTATAACCCGCGCCAGCACTGGGTTTTTGGGAGCCCCACTTGCCAAAAATTAGCGCCATGGTGGGGGCGAAGAGAAATGGGGGCGTGGTGGGGGCGTGTTATGGCCGGAATTGATGGCCCCCACTTTTTTTATATAGGTGGAAAAAGTGGGGGCGTAGAACCCAGATCTTGCGGAATGCCCTTTTCTGGCCAGCAAAAAACAGGTGTTTCCGCGTCGTTTTGCGCTTCAAGTTGGCAAAGGCCGTGCTATTGCTGGTCTCCCGTCTGTTTTGAAATCCGAATGAAAGAAAACCAGGCCTCTTTTGCCTGCTTTCGACCCCACCGCCTGTCCCTACTTTCTGGCCAGCACTTATATGTCTCCCGTTATGGTTATTAGTTGACATTATTGCTTGTCAACCAGAGCGAAAATCAATCGGTATATTTTGCTTAAAATGAAAAGTAATACTCACTGTCAACTAATTTGGATTGATAAAATAGCTTTACCGTTAAATAAACCGAAAAAAAACGGAGGTCACTATGGAGCGAGGGGATAAAGGTCGCTTCACTCAGAATAACGGCGGAGGCCCCGGCAGGCCAAAGGGTTCGAGAAATAGATCTAGGTTATTAGCTGACGCCATCAACAAAGTTTTCGGAGGGGAGTCTCAATTCATCGAGATAATCCTTCAAGCCGCAAAAGATGGCAGCGAACCGATGCAGAAACAAATTCTTGATCGACTAATTCCACCGGCAAGCCGCCAGAGTGTACTAGATCACCATCTGGATATTGGCGATGGAACAGCAGCAGAAAGAGCAAACAAGATAATTAGCGCATCTCTTGAAGGGGAGATCTCTCTAGAAGAGGCCAACGCCCTTGTGGCAATGCTGACTAGCACAGCACGACTTGAAGAACTTGAGCAGGTGAAGGCCGAGCTCGAACAACTAAAAACTCGCATATACGGAGATAAACGATGAACAGCTTGAAGCAGGTTTTAGCGCACTATCGGGGCCTGAGTTCGCAAGATGCTGACAAGATCACAGCGGAGGACGTAAGGGCGGCAGAGGCGCGATTGCTTGATGTAGAGCGCCGCTTTCAGTCTGGCGAGCACCTTACCGATGAAGAGCGTTTATTCCTTGAAGATGTAAGGGAAGCAGAGAGAAAGATACTGAGTGAGATTTAAGAATTGCACAGAACCTTGGGCCGGAATAAATGGCCCGTTAGTAGTAAACAATCCCTAATAAACAGACGGAAACATAGATCATGACCAACAACAAGCCCGCAGATTTGCAGAGCATTTTAAACTCCCTGAACGGCCAACGGCCTGCATCAGAGGTAATTAAGGAGTTGAACAGCACCATTGGATTCCTCAATAACCTCAAGAGTGCGATTGAAGACCAAGGTAAAGAGCAAGCCCCCGCAACAAACACCAGCCAATATTATGGTGGTAATAGTTTCGGCGGTGATATTGGCGCACAGTATCGCTCTTGTTATGAACCGATGCCTGACTGATGGCGATTTGCCGCTAATTGTCCGGAATAACTTTGGCGGCAAATAAAATAAAAGGGGCCAGCAATTGGCCCCGCACTTACTCAATTATTTACGCTCGATGCAGAGGCATTATATATGAAGATTGAATCATTCGTCCTGACCTACTATAAGCAGCATTGCTCCCCCCAGCCCTTACACGTTCCCGTCATGCCAGAAGGCAATCGGGCCGTCATGGAGGCCATCCGAGACGAGGTAGTGACCATTGCGACCAAGGCACAGGCCGAGGGGAATAAAGCGCTTCTGAAAGCATTGGCAGCCGTTCCCAACGAGTTCCCCCAGCTGGATGCAGAGCTGGCTAGGATCGATGCAGAAATCCTGTCTGTGCAGAACGATATGGCCAAGCGTCCAAAGTGCGGCCCAGCGATGGGAAAGCTGGTCGATTTTGCCAAGAGAATCGGCAAGGTACATGTTAGCGATCTACTGGCCGAGTGTGGAGACGATCTAGGGGCGCTGCTGGCACTGCTGGAGATCGTGAAGGATGGCGACGAGCATTGGGCGGGCGCTGTTCAGGGCAAGCTGACGGCTTTACTGGTTGGCTATGACACAACCGAGCGGCTCGCCAAGCTGGAGGCCGAACGGCGCGGGCTCATTAGCTTTGCCGAGCAGATGCAGGAGAGCCTTGTCCAGAGCATTGGCCGCGCCCATGCCCCGCACTTGGTACAGGCCAGCGCCACCGCGAAGATGGATGCCGCACGATACTGAACCGCCCCCGAAAGGGGGCTTACTAGCCGGGGTAAGCATGAACATCACACTGCCAAGCCGCCGAGAGTTCGAGGCCGGACTAGCCGAGCACAAGCGGCTAGACTGTTACCAGATAGCGGACATGCGCCGCGCCTTTGATAGTTTGGTCGAGTGGCAGATTGATCCACGCCCAAGAAACTGGAATAGCCGCCACGGCAGTCTCCAGTGCTTGCCAGACAACCTCAAAGGGCCGCTGAAAGAGGTTAAGCTGAAGTTCTATGCCCTGCAAACGCAAACTAAGCCGGAAGCGGTGCCCTATGCGCCAGAGGATACGTGGCAGCAGTGGAATTACATCACTCTCTAAGCGCTTTCCCCTTGGCAAGCAGACATGAGCCCCGCGAGGGGCTTTGTTGTCTTGACGCGAAATTACGCGAAAACCCACCCCAGCGACAGGCAACCGGAAGCAACCGGAAACCACTTGAATCAAGGCTTTATAACTGCCATTATCTACGCGTAATCGTAGTTTCGGGATTCAAAATCCGCCGGTGAATAACCGTGTCGGTTCGAGTCCGACCCCGGCACCATCAAATTCCAAAACAAAAGGCCATCAGCAATGATGGCCTTTTGTTTTTCCGCTTTTCCCCTTTCTCATCGCTCTTTCGTTTTCTGGCTGATATCGACAGGCCGGCTTGCTCGTCTATGCCCCGCATGGCCTCCCTCTGCGCTATTTCGGTGCGGCAGTATGTGTGTGCACAGCGGAAGTGCGCACATGCTCAAGTTAGCGCGTCCCGTGCGCCAATCTGGTGCGTCACTTCGCTGTTGTAAGCATAACTTAATGATTTTAAACTATTTATTAAGTTGGCCTGCTTTGTGCTTTGAAGCACTTATGTCGCCATGATGCCGCTCATCCGAGGAATGATGGGCGGGGCGGTCACCAGTGTGTAGCGAATGTGGATGTACGTGAATCGTCGGTTTCGATGTTCATATCAGGAAATGGACCCGGCCGGGAGCCGGGACGACAGGGAAGGAGATGGCTGTATGCTCAAGAGACTCGTGATGACTGGCCTGTTGGCGCTTGCCGCCTTGCTGGCCGCCCCCAGTTGGGCTGAAGAGGTGGTGGCCGCCTCGGCCGAGGTCGTGCAGGCTGCGGCACCGGCAGTCGTGACCATCAACAAGGGGGACAATACCTGGATGCTGCTGTCGGCAGCTCTGGTGATCCTGATGTCCATTCCGGGCCTGGCCCTGTTTTATGGCGGCCTGGTGCGCAGCAAGAACATGCTGAGCGTGTTGATGCAGGTGTTCACCCTGTTCTCGCTCATCTGCGTGTTGTGGATCCTCTACGGCTATTCGCTGGCCTTTACCGAGGGTAACAGCGTTTATGGCTCCTTCAGCAAGGCGCTGCTCAAGGGAGTGACCCCTGATTCCATCGCTGCTACCTTCAGTAAGGGGGTCGGGATCAGCGAGTTCATCTATGTGGTGTTCCAGGGCGCCTTTGCCGCCATCACCTGCGGTCTGATCGTGGGAGCCTTCGCCGAGCGCATCAAGTTTGCCGCCGTGCTGCTGTTCTCGGTGATCTGGTTCACCTTCGCCTATATCCCGCTGGCCCACATGGTGTGGTACTGGGCGGGTCCGGATGCCTATACCACGGCTGATGCCGCGGCAGCGGCCACCGCGACCGCCGGTTATCTGTTCCAGCACGGTGCGCTGGATTTTGCGGGCGGCACAGTGGTGCACATCAACGCGGCGGTGGCCGGTCTGGTCGGTGCCTACCTGGTGGGCAAACGCCTGGGCTATGGCCGTGACCCCATGACTCCGCACAGCCTCACCATGACCATGATCGGGGCCTCCCTGCTCTGGTTCGGCTGGTTCGGTTTCAACGCCGGCTCCGCGCTGGAAGCCAACGGCACGGCGGCATTGGCCTTCATCAATACCTGGGTGGCTCCGGCGGCGGCGGCCCTCTCCTGGACCCTGGCCGAGTGGGTGATGAAGGGTCGTCCCTCCTTGTTGGGCGCGGCTTCCGGCGCCGTCTCCGGGCTGGTGGTGATCACTCCGGCGGCCGGCTTCGTCGGTGTGGGCGGCGGTCTGGTGATGGGCCTCATCAGCGGTGTTGCCGGGCTGTGGGGTGTCCACGGTCTCAAGCGGCTGCTGGGCGCCGATGACAGTCTGGACGTGTTCGGCGTGCACGGGGTGTGCGGCATCCTGGGGGCGCTGCTGACCGGCGTCTTCGCCAGCCCGGATCTGGGCGGTACCGGGGTGTGGGACTACGTCACCAACCAGGTGGCGGAGGGTTACTCCATCCTGGCGCAGGTCAAAATTCAGGCCATCGGGGTCGGCGTGACCATCCTCTGGTCCGGCATCATCTCGGTGGTGGCCTACAAGCTGGTGGATCTGCTGATCGGCCTGCGAGTGAAAGAAGACGCGGAGCGGGAGGGGCTGGATGTCACCACCCACGGCGAGAAGGCCTACAGCCTGTAATCCGCCATCTGTTAGTCAGCAATATTGCCGCCGGCCATGCCGGCGGCTTTTTTATGTCTGCCCACCAGGCCGAGCATCCTGTTTGATGTCTGGCTGGCGGCGATGATGGCTCATCCGTGGTAGCCATGCCCCTGATAATGACAACCCCAAAATTGCGCCGGGGGATTCCGGCTTTTTCGGCAGATAACACCAGGCGGGGCAATGTCCTCGGTCTTGTCGCTGTTTTATGCCTGCAATTTGGCCGGATCTCCGCTAAACTCTGCCACCTTTTCTTGATGGGGCTGGCCGGGCCGGCTCCATCACCCCTCTTTATATGTACTTTTGGAGCCGCTCATGCCGTTAGTGGGACATCAACACCAGATCGAGATCCTGGAACTGACCGACAAAGGAGATGGCAAAGGACGCCTGTTCGACCGCCCCCTGTTTGTCGAAGGTTTGATGCCCGGTGAGCAGGCGCTGGTGGAGCTGACCGAGGTCAAGCCCAACTATCTGCACGGCAAGGTGACCGAGCTGCTCCAGCCCTCCGCCGATCGGGTCGCCGACTTCTGCCCCAACACCGAATGTGGTGGCTGCCAGGTGCGCCCGCTGGCCTACCCAGCCCAGCTCAAGCTCAAACAGGAGTTGGTGGAGAGTGCACTGGAACAGGCCGGGCTGGGTGATACCACCGTCAGGACAATCCTCGGCATGGACAGCCCGTTTGCCTATCGCAACAAGGCCCAATATGCGGTGCGTGGTTGCGACGCCGGCGCCGAGATCGGCTTTTATCGCAAGCACTCCCATGACCTGATCACCGCCGATGATTGCGCGGTGCAAGATTCCCTGCACGTCGAGCTCAATGCCCGGGTGCGCAACTGGATGCGCGAGCACGACATCGCCGCCTATGACGAGGTGAACCACACCGGCTGCGTGCGCAACCTGATGACCCGCAAGGGCTTCAAGAGCGGCGAGCTGATGGTGGTGCTGGTGACCCTGAGCGAGGAGCTGCCGTTCGAAGCCGAGCTGCTGGCTAGCTTAAGCGATCTGCCGGTTACCACCCTGGTGCAGAACATCAACGAGGAACGCACTAACCGCATCCTGGGCGCCACCAACCGGGTGCTGCTGGGCGAAGGGGTGATCCGCGACAAGATCCACGAGCTCGAGTTCGAGATCTCGCCGCTCTCCTTCTTCCAGAACAACCCGAGCCAGACCGATGTGCTCTACTCCAGCGCCCTCGAGTATGCCGAACTGACCGGCAACGAGACGGTGTTCGACATCTATTGTGGTATTGGCACCATCTCCCTGTTCCTGGCCGGCAAGGCTGCCAAGGTGGTGGGGATCGAGTCGGTGGAGAGCGCCATCAGCGATGCCCGTCGCAACGCCGCCCTCAACGGCATCGAGCACACCGAATTCCACGTCGGCAAGGCCGAGCAGCTGATGCCCGAGCTGCACGCTCAGGGCGTGACCGCTGACGTGGTGGTGATGGATCCGCCGCGCAAGGGTTGTGACAAGGCCGTGTTGCAGACCCTGGTCGCCATGGCGCCGCGCCGGTTGGTCTATGTCTCCTGCAACCCGCAGACCCTGGCCCGCGATCTCGCCTGGCTGGTCAAGCAGGGCTTCGTGCTGGACGAGGTGCAGCCGGTCGATATGTTCCCGCACTCCATGCACGTGGAAGCGGTTGCTCGCCTGAGTTTGCCGGCCAAGGCCTGATCGCCGGTGGACATGTTCCCCTTGCGGTATGAACGTAGAGGCTGTCGCTCGACTGAGCCTGCCCACCCAGGCGTGAATTGAATTAGCCAGATGGCTCTGATAAAAACGACTCCAAATGGAGTCGTTTTTTTATACCTGTCATTCCGGTATCGAGTCGTGACCATAGTGGGTCTGGAACCGGGAGGTGGAAACGGCAAGGGTGCGACAGAGACGAGGAACAGACCATGAAAGGCATCTTGTTACGCTGGCTGGCTCGCTACGATGGCTGGTGCGAGGAGTGGGGACTCACACCGGAGAACCGGCGCTGCTGCGTGCCGGTACGCAGCGAGCAGGATGACGCGCCGCAGACGGAGCAGCAGGGCGAGTCGGAATCGCTCACTGGAAATTGCGGGTCACGGCACCAGTGACGCTGTTGTAGTCGAAGGAGAGGCCAGCCGGATAGGCCGGGAAGCGACCAATGGAGTCGCGCAGGGTATAGCGGCAGTTGCTGTGTTCTAGTCCTCCTGCCTCTGTTTGAGCGTATGCAGGGATAAGTTGCGAAATATAATCTGGTTCGGCGTCGGTTTTATCTTCATCCGCTACGGTTTGCTCTGTATTGAGTAGTCCGGTGAAGAGAAGTTCGCAGTCCGCTCTGCTGTTTACGGATATTTCATTGCTTTTCCCTCCAGGGAAAACGGTGTCAAACCCCGTACCTAGTTGATTTTCATCGGTCCCAACTGGCCAGCCATAGCGGTTGATGTCGAGATTGCGCTGCCCCATGCTGCTGAGATTGTAGAGTGCCTGATCCTGCGCCTTGACCGCCCAGCCGGCGTGGGCCAGCTGCACCGCGCTGGCGAAGCTGGTGGCGGTGGTGGCGACCGTACTCTTGAGTGCATCATCCTTGAGATTGATGAAACGGGGCAGGGCGGTGACGGCCAGGATCCCCAGCACTATGATGACCAGCACCAGTTCTATCAGGGTAAAGCCGTGGCTTGTGCGTTTCATCATGATATGGACCCATTAATTACGACAAACAGGTGAGAGCGACATGCAACTGATCGACACCCATTGCCATCTCGATTTTCCGGTCTTCGATCCCGATCGGGCGGCGCTGCTGGCCGAGTGCCGCCAGCTGGGGGTGAGCGAGTATATCATTCCCGCCGTGGGAGAGGAAAACTGGGGCCGGGTGATGGCGCTGGCGGCAGAGCACGACGGTATTTCCTATGCCCTGGGTGTGCACCCCTGGTACGTGGGGGGGCAGACTCCGGCGGTATTGACCCGGTTGCGGCGACTGCTGGCCGATCGTCCACGCGGGCTGGTGGCGGTGGGCGAGTGTGGGCTGGATCTGCGCTCCCATGTGCCGCAGGAGGGGCAGCTCGAGATGTTCGAGGCTCAAATCAAGCTGGCCATGGAGCATGAGCTGCCCTTGGTCGTCCATTCGGTGCGCGCCAATGACACGGTGGCCAAGATCCTCAGGCGCCTGCGTCCGGCCAGAGGGGGCGTCATCCACGCCTTCAGCGGTTCTCTGCAGCAGGCAGAGGCGTTCTGGCAACTGGGATTTCGGCTCGGTATCGGCGGGGTCATCAGCTTCGAGCGGGCCAACAAGACCCGGGAGGCGGTGCGCGACATGCCGCTGGAATCCTTGCTGCTGGAAACCGACGCTCCCGACATGCCGCTGCAGGGTCAGCAGGGGGCACCCAACACCCCCGCCAACCTGCCGAAAATTGCGCAACTGCTGGCCAATTTGCGGCAACAACCGCTGGCCCATGTTGCCTCGGTGTTACGTGAATCCACTTTGCAGGCTTTCCAACTGGGCAAGTCACAAATTAACAGCTGATTAACTATTGATAGCGGCATGATAAAAAACGGGGTGAGTAAAAATCGTTTGCGGTCTAATTTGACGACCCCTAGCGCATTTCATGCTTATAAAATGTGACCAGCATTCTACTTTGTCGCACCGTAATTAGTATAATGCGCACCCTTGATTGATGGCTTTGAGATACAAGTTGTTAACAAGCTGGAAGGTGCTACTAAAGAGGAAGTGTTAATAATGAATTTGATAATGGGTCTGGTAGGGATGGCAACGCTCGTCCTTATCGCGGTGCTGTTCTCCAGTAATCGCAAAGCAATAAAAATTCGCACCGTTGTCGGTGCCTTTGCAATTCAAGCTGGACTGGGTGCATTCGTGCTGTACGTCCCGGTTGGCCGAGATATTCTGGTGGGTGTATCCGATGCCGTTTCCAGCGTCATCGGTTATGGCCAAAACGGTATCGAATTCCTGTTCGGTGGTCTGGTCAGCAACAAGATGTTCGAAGTATTCGGTGGCGGCGGCTTTATCTTCGCCTTCCGCGTACTGCCGGTCATCATCTTCTTCTCTTCGCTGATCGCCGTTCTTTATTACCTGGGCATCATGCAGTGGGTCATCAAACTGCTGGGTGGTGGTCTGCAAAAAGTACTGGGCACTTCCCGTACCGAATCCCTCTCTGCCACTGCCAACATCTTCGTGGGTCAGACTGAAGCCCCGCTGGTGGTGCGTCCCTTCATCTCCAAGATGACTGACTCCGAGCTGTTTGCCGTCATGTGTGGTGGTCTGGCCTCCGTTGCCGGTTCCGTACTGGCTGGCTATGCCTCCATGGGCGTCAAGATGGAATACCTGATCGCCGCCTCCTTCATGGCCGCTCCAGGTGGTCTGCTGTTCGCCAAGCTGCTGGTGCCGGAAACCGAGACCCCGAGCTACGACGAGAACAATGCCGATGGCGAGCTGGAAGACAAGCCTGCCAACGTGATCGATGCCGCTGCCGCCGGTGCCTCCGCCGGTCTGCAACTGGCCCTGAACGTCGGTGCCATGCTGCTGGCCTTCATCGGCCTGATCGCCATGATCAACGGTATCTTCTCCGGTGTGGGTGGCTGGTTCGGTTATCCGCAGCTCTCCCTGGAACTGCTGCTGGGCTGGATCTTCTCCCCGCTGGCCTTCCTGATCGGGGTGCCTTGGAGCGAAGCCATCGTGGCCGGTTCCTTCATCGGTCAGAAACTGGTGGTCAACGAGTTCGTGGCCTACCTGAACTTTGCCCCGTATCTGAAAGATGAAGTGCTGATCAATGGCGTGGCCATGTCCGACCACACCAAGGCCATCATCTCCTTCGCCCTGTGCGGCTTCGCCAACCTGTCCTCCGTCGCCATCCTGCTGGGTGGTCTGGGCTCCATGGCACCGAACCGTCGCGGCACCATTGCCAAATTTGGTCTGAAAGCCGTACTGGCTGGCTCTCTGTCCAACCTGATGTCTGCGACCATCGCAGGCTTCTTCCTGGCGCTGTCCGGCATGTAATATCGCCTGACTGTCAGGGTAAAGACGAACGCCACAGCGAGAAGCTGTGGCGTTCGCGTTTGGGGCGGTGACAACCGTTTTCCTTTCTAAACTAATAATAAAATGAGTCAAATCGGAGGTTATATGAATGAAGTGCTACTGGCGATGGCGGCCGGCTTTATCGTTGGCTTGTTGTTTTCTTTCCTCAAATTGCCGATCCCGGCCCCGCCCGTATTGTCCGGGGTAATGGGGATCGTCGGAGTCTATCTGGGGGGGCTGGCATACTCCTGGATACTCACTCGCTTCTTCTCTTAACGCACTTTTCAGTACCGGATTTGCCAGATGTGAGGTACCTCTGAAAATGGCAAATCCGGCTTGCAAACAAGGGGTATCTCGGCTGAAATAGGCATTGCCAGCAGGGTGCTGGCATTGACTAATGCCCGATGAAATCGGGTGTTGGCGGTCAAATGGAATTGATTGGGAAGTCGGGTCAGACCTTGTCTGCCTTTCTCAAGTCTTCATGGAACCAAGTCCGCACTTTTGTAAGAAAGTGACAGGGCTCTTGCCTTATTTGCAGCCTCATTGCCCGTGCAATTGCGCTGCAATTCCATTCCCGTTTCTTTGGGAGTCGTGTCTTGCCGGTTGCGTTGCGACAGGCGGACCCATGCCCTGGAATCCGGACTAAATCGAGACTTTGGAGAACAGAATGACTGATCTGAAACTGGCCGCCCAGCGCGCCCTGAACCTGATGGACCTGACCACTCTGAATGATGACGACACCGATCAGAAGGTGATCGACCTGTGCCGCAAGGCCAAGTCACCGGCTGGCCTGACCGCCGCCGTCTGCATCTATCCCCGTTTCATCCCCATCGCTCGCAAGACCCTGCGTGAAATCGGCGCCGCCGACGTGCGCATTGCGACCGTGACCAACTTCCCGCACGGCAACGACGACATCGAGATCGCCGTGGCCGAAACCCGCGCCGCCGTAGCCTACGGTGCCGATGAAGTGGACGTGGTGTTCCCGTACCGCGCCTTCATGGCCGGCAATGAACAGGTCGGCTTCGATCTGGTCAAAGCTTGTAAGGAAGCCTGTGGTACCCAAGCCCTGCTGAAAGTGATCATCGAAACCGGCGAGCTGAAAGAAGAGGCGCTGATCCGCCGCGCGTCTGAAATCTCCATCGACGCCGGTGCCGACTTCATCAAGACCTCCACCGGCAAGGTGCCGGTCAATGCGACCCCGGAAGCGGCGCGCATCATGATGGAAGTGATCAAGGCCAAGAACCCGAAAGTCGGCTTCAAGCCGGCCGGTGGTGTGAAAGACGCCGCCGTGGCGGGTCAGTACCTGGCCATGGCCGAAGAGATCCTGGGCAAGGACTGGGTATCCGCCCGCACCTTCCGCTTTGGTGCATCCAGCCTGCTGGCCAGCCTGCTGGCCACGCTGGGGCATGGCGACAAGCCGGCCAACACCAGCGGTTACTAATAGGTTGATGAGAGGGCGGATCTGGTCCGCCCTGTTTCGCCCCCACCATGCGGTGTGTGGGCAAGGATTCAGGCTTGTGTAACGCCAGCAATGGCGGAGGGAATGAAAGATGTTTTTGCCTCAAGAAATTATTCGCAAGAAGCGCAACGGTGAAGCGCTCAGTCCCCAAGAGATTCAATTCTTCGTTCAGGGCATTACCAACAACACCATCGGCGAGGGCCAGATTGCGGCGCTGGCGATGGCGGTCTACTTCAAAGACATGACCATGGATGAGCGGGTTGCCCTGACCTGCGCCATGCGCGATTCCGGCATGGTATTGACCTGGGATCACCTCAATCTGGGTGGCCCGATCGTCGACAAACACTCCACCGGCGGTGTGGGTGACGTCGTCTCCCTGATGCTCGGCCCGATGGTCGCCGCCTGCGGCGGTTTCGTGCCGATGATCTCCGGCCGTGGCCTGGGCCACACCGGCGGTACCCTCGACAAGCTGGATGCCATTCCCGGCTACCAGACCTCGGTCGACAACGATCGTTTCCTGAAAGTGGTGAAAGAGGCGGGTGTGGCCATCATCGGTCAGACCGGCGATCTCGCCCCGGCCGACAAGCGTATCTATGCGGTACGGGACATCACTGCCACCGTCGAATCCATCGCCATGATCACCGGCTCCATCCTCTCCAAGAAGCTCGCCTCCGGGCTGGAAGCGCTGGTGATGGACGTCAAGGTGGGCTCCGGTGCCTTCATGCCGACCTTTGAAGCCTCCGAAGAGCTGGCCAAGAGCATCGTTGCCGTGGCCAACGGTGCCGGCTGCCGCACTTCAGCGCTCTTGACCGACATGAACCAGGTGCTGGCCTCCAGCGCCGGCAACGCGGTGGAAGTGCGCGAAGCGGTGCGCTATCTGACCGGTGAATACCGCAACCCGCGCATTCACGCCGTGACCATGGCACTGTGTGCCGAGATGCTGATCTCCGCCGGCCTGGCCAGCGATGACGGCGAGGCCCGTCGCAAGCTGCAGGCGGTGCTGGACAACGGCAAGGCGGCCGAGATCTTCGGTCGCATGGTGACTGGCCTCGGCGGCCCGGGCGACTTCATGGAGCGCTACGATCATCACCTGCCGAAGGCCGCCATCGTGCGCCCTGTCTATGCCGCCAACAGCGGCTTCGTGACCGCCATGGACACCCGTGAACTGGGTCTGGCCGTGGTCGCCATGGGCGGTGGCCGTCGCGCTGCCGGTGACAAACTTGATTATGCGGTCGGTCTGACCGACTTTATCCGCCTGGGTCAAAGCGTCGAGGCAGACAAGCCGCTCGCCCTGATCCACGCTCAAACTGAAGAGCAATTCGCTCAGGCTGCCAGCATGGTGCAGGCCGCCGTCAAGATCGGTGACACCCGACCAGAGGCGCTGCCCGAGGTCTACCGTCGCATCGGTCTGGTTGATTTGTAACAAGGGGAAGTCCCATGAAACGTACCTTTATTCTGATGATGGACTCTTTCGGTATTGGCGCTGCCGCCGACGCCGACAAGTTCGGAGATGTGGGCGCCAATACCCTTGGCCATATCGCCAAGGCCTGCGCCGCCGGTGAGATCGAAGGCCGTGGCGCCCTCAATCTGCCGAACCTCAGCAAGCTGGGTCTGGGTCACGCAGGCGAACTCGCCAGCGGCACCTTCCCGGCCGGTCTGAACAAGGACATCGACGTGGTCGGTGCCTACGGCTTTGCCCAGGAGCTCTCCTCCGGCAAGGACACCCCGTCCGGTCACTGGGAGATCGCCGGCGTGCCCGTGCTGTTCGAGTGGGGTTATTTCCATGACCACCACAACAGCTTCCCGCAGGAGCTGCTGGACGCCATCGTCGAGAAGGCTGGTCTGCCAGGGTATCTGGGCAACTGCCACGCCTCCGGTACCCAGGTGCTGGATGATCTGGGCGAAGAGCACATGCGCACCGGCAAGCCGATCCTCTACACCTCTGCCGACTCCGTGTTCCAGATCGCCTGCCACGAAGAGACCTACGGCCTCGAGAAGCTCTATGAGCTGTGCCACATCGTGCGCGAGCTGCTGGAGCCCTACAACATCGGCCGCGTCATCGCGCGTCCGTTCGTGGGCAGCGGCAAGGGCAACTTCAAGCGCACCGGCAACCGCCACGACTACTCCGTGCTGCCGCCGGCACCGACCGTGCTGGACTACATGAAGGACGCGGGCGGCCAGGTGGTTTCCATCGGCAAGATCGCCGACATCTATGCCCAGCAGGGCATCACCAAACAGGTGAAGGGGACCGGTCTGACCGAGCTGTGGGATCGTACTCTGGAAGAGGTGAAAGCGGCCGGTGACCAGACCATCGTCTTCACCAACTTCGTCGACTTCGACTCCTCCTACGGTCACCGTCGCGACGTGAAGGGCTATGCCGATGCGCTGGAGTATTTCGACTCCCGCCTGCCGGAGCTGTTCGAGTTGCTGGAAGATGGCGACGTGGTGGTGCTGACCGCCGACCACGGCTGCGATCCGACCTGGGGTGGTACCGATCACACCCGCGAGTACATCCCGGTGCTGTTCTACGGCAAGCCGGTCAAGGCCGGCTCCGTCGGTCGTCGCGAGACGTTCGCCGACATCGGCCAGAGCATCGCGGCGTACCACGGCCTGCCCAAACTGGCATACGGTACCAGCTTCCTGTAATTTACCCGCCCGCCGCCTCGGCGGCGGGCAACCAATAAAGACAATAAAACTCAACCTAGTGTGAAGGAATCAAGAGAATGGCAACTCCTCATATCAATGCGAAAGATGGCGCCTTTGCTGATACCGTGCTGATGCCGGGCGACCCCCTGCGCGCCAAATACATCGCCGAGACTTTCCTGGAGAACGTCGAGCAGGTGTGCGACGTGCGCAACATGTTCGGTTTCACCGGCACCTACAAGGGCCGTCGCATCTCCATCATGGGTCACGGCATGGGCATCCCGTCCTGCTCCATCTATGCAAAAGAGCTGATCACCGATTACGGCGTGAAGACCCTGATCCGCGTCGGCTCCTGCGGTGCCGTGCGTGAAGACGTGAAACTGCGTGACGTGGTGATCGGCATGGGTGCCTGCACCGACTCCAAAGTGAACCGTCTGCGCTTCAAGGATCACGACTTCGCCGCCATCGCCGACTTCGATCTGGTTGCCAATGCCGTACAGGCCGCCAAGAACAAGGGCGTCGCCGTGCGCGTGGGCAACATCTTCTCCGCCGACCTGTTCTACACCCCGGACCCCTCCATGTTCGACGTCATGGAAAAGTACGGCATCCTGGGTGTCGAGATGGAAGCCGCCGGCATCTACGGCGTGGCTGCAGAGTATGGTGCCAAGGCACTGACCATCTGCACCGTCTCCGACCATATCCGTACCGGTGAGCAGACTACCTCCGAAGAGCGTCAACTGACCTTCAACGACATGATCGAAATCGCGCTGGATTCCGTCCTGCTGGGCGACAACTAATCCCCCTCGCGCATGAATAATGACAACGGCGGCCCTCGGGCCGCCGTTTTGCATTTCAAGGATGGCAGCTCAGAGGTCGAGGGCGAAGCGCCCCTTGCCGGCCTGCTTGGCTTGGTACATGGCGCTGTCGGCCCGGTGCAGCAGATCGTCGATGTGGCAATACTGGCCCGAGTGGCAGAGTGCACCGCCGATGCTGCCGGCGAGGGGCAACAGGTGGCCGGCCACGTCGGCCGGCACCGCCATGGCCGCCAGCAGCCGCTCGCACAGGGCGGGCAGCTCCAGCTCCGGCTGGCGCAGGGCCGGCAGTATGATGGTGAACTCGTCGCCAGCCAGGCGCGCCACCATGTCGCCGGGGCGCACCTCGGTACTCAGCACGCTGGCGAAGCGCTGCAGCAGAGCGTCGCCGACGTGATGGCCGAGCTGATCGTTGATCCGCTTGAAGCCGTCGAGATCGAGAAACAGCAGACCCAGGGTCTCGGCATTCTGGCGCACCCGCTCCAGCTCCCGGGAGAGGCGCAGGGTGAAGGCGCGCCGATTGGGCAAGCCGGTGAGGGAGTCGTGGGCCGCCTCGTGCTCCAGCTGGTTCTGCAGCGCCTTGAACTCGGTGATGTCGCTGCCGAGGATGTAGACCCCCGGTTCATCACCCCGACTCGGGATCATGGTGATCCTGAGATCGCGCGGGCCGATGGGCAGCTCAAAACGGTTCTCGAAGCTCACCTGCTCGCCGGCGAGGGCCCGCTCCAGATGGGCGATGGCCCGGCCGTAAGCCGCGTCGCCGATCACCTCCCGCACGCTCATCTCCCGCATCAGCTCGGCATCGAGCCCGAAGTAGCGGCAGTAGGCCTGGTTGGCGAACAGGTAGCGCCCCTCGGGCGAGACCATGCTGATGGTGACCGGCAGGCCGTCGGTGATGGCCCGCAGCCTGGCCCGCCCGCGCTCAATCTCGGCCAGCACCTGGCGGCGGGCCGTGATGTCGTGCAAAAACAGGGCGATGCGCACCTTGCCGTCGAACTGGTAGCGCTCGGCAATCACCTCCACCGGAATGCGCCGGCCGTCGTGGGTGCCGATCTCGCACTCCAGCCGGCGGGCAGCACTCTGGGGATGGATCAGTTGGGCCAGCAGGGGGTGAGCGCCGCCGAGCAGGGTGGGCAGGGTACGCCCCAGCATCTCTTCGGGATGCCAGCCAAGCAGGGTGGTGGAGGCTGGATTCCAGCCGGTGATGACCAGCGCCTCGTCGAGTTCGAGGAAGGCGTTGCTGGTGTGTTCCAGCATGTGCTGCAGGCGGCGCTGCTCCTGCCACAGGCGCTGCTGCATGGCGCCGCGCTCCTGCATCTCGCGATGCAACTGCTCCACCGTGCTCGACAGCTCGCGGGTGCGCTCACGGACCTGCCGCTCGAGCCCCTGCTGCAGTTGCAGCAGCTCGGCTTCGGCCTGCTTGCGCTCGGTGAGATCGGCGAACACGGCGATCAGGTGTGGCGCCATGGTGCGGCTATGGCACAGGGTCACGCTGAGCTGGACCCAGCACTGGCTGCGGTCGGCCCGGATCATCCGCTTCTCCAGCCGGTAGTCCTGCCGTTGCCCCGCGAGCAGGGCGTTGAACAGGGGTAGCTCGCGCGGCAGATCCTCGGGATGGGTCATGGCGTGCCAGGTGCGGCTCAGCATCGCCTGTTCGCTGTAGCCGAGCAGCCGCTCCAGCCCCGGGTTGGCCCGCAGCCACTTGCCTTCGAGGGAGGAGAGGGCCATGCCCACCGACGACTGGTTGAAGGTGAGGGTGAACAGGTGATCCTTGTCCTCCAGCACCTGATTGAGGCTGCGCACCTGATGGCGTCGCTCCAGGTCGTGCAGGGTGTTCTCCACCAGGCGGCCGAAGTCATCGAGATCGCGGCAGGCCTCCTGGTCGAGGTGGCGCGGGGCATGATCCACCAGACAGAGGGTGCCGAGCACCACGCCATCCAGCGCCCGCAGTGGCCGGCCGGCATAGAAGACCACGTGCGGCTCCTCGGTCACCAGCGGGTTGTCGGCAAACCGTGGGTCGAGCCGGGCATCCGGCACCTGCATGATGTCGGGATGCAGGATGGCGTGGCCGCAAAAGGAGTGCTCCCGGCTGATCTCGCACAGGGCGACGCCGGTGCGGGCAAGAAACCACTGCCGGTTCACGTCGGTCAGCGAGACCATGGCGATGGGCAGCGAGAAATGGCGGGTAATGAGCCGGGTCAGGCGATCCAGCTGATCGATGGGCTCGCGGTCAAGCAGGCCGAGGATGCGGAGTCGTTCCAGTCGACTCTCTTCATCCAGCGGCAGTGAGGGGGCAATCATACAGCGCTCCTGCTGGTGGCATTGCCAGTTTCGGGTCGGGGGATCGCGCCGCCTTATTGCGGCTCGACCGGTTTGCTTTTCTTCTTGTGCTTGCGCACCCGCATGTAGTTGCGACGGATCCCGTAGGAGATCAGCAACCCGGCCAGCAGGGCGACCAGCAGCATCAGCCGCTGCTTCTCCTGTACCACCTTGAGCCGGGTATCCTTGTCCGCCAGCATCTGCTGCTCTTCCAGCGTAATGCGCAGATACCCCAGGGTCTGCTCCCCATCCAGGATCTCCTGCACGAACTGGATGCGTCCCTTGCCCTGTTCCGGTATCGACTTGTTGCTGTCACCGATGGGCAGCAGGCTGTCCAGCGGCACCGCATTGTCCGACTGGGCGAGGGGGATGCCGCGGGCATCGTAGAGGGTGACGTCGAGGATCTCGGGCTCGGCAGCCAGATCCTGGGCCAGCCGCTCCAGCTCGCTGTTCTTGTCCTCCTTGAGCCAGCGCTTCATGTCGCGGGCGGCGTAGGCCACCAGCGCCTGGGCCCGGTTGCGTGCCTCGCTGTGCAGCGAAGCCTGGCTCTCACCCTGCATGTGGATGAGTACCGCGAGTACCCAGAGCCCGAGCAGGACGCCGGCACCGAGACTGAGCACACGTTTGATGGGGAGATGACGCAAGCGTTGAGCCTTTTGCTGACAAGGGGTGGCGGGATCTTGGCGCTTGCCTGTACAAAAAGCAATACGCTACTCTGGGCCAGCATTGTTAACCCCATGATCACCAAGGAAGGCGTTATCCCTATGTTGTTGTCCCAATTGCCTGCAGAGATTTCAGAGTGGCCCGAGTGCCTGTCCGGCGCCCCCTGGTGGGAGGCGACGCCGCAGGCGCTGCTGCCTGCCGCCAGTGCGCTGGATGGCGGCTGGCTGGTGCTGTTCGGGCGCGCGCTGGCCGGTCATCATCTCGGACGGCTGGCCGGGCTGCTGGTGCAGCACGCGTTGCAGGCGAGGCTCTATCCGCCCGCCATGCCGGCCGGGGTGCCTCTGCTGCTGCTGGGCACGGATCGCTTCTCACCCGCTCTGGTACAGGCGCTCAAGGGGGAGGAGTGGGACATCGATCTGTGTCATCTGCCAGCCTTGCCCAGCCTGGCCGAACCCGGTTTGTTGGTGATGGACATGGACTCCACCGCCATCCGCATCGAGTGCATCGACGAGATTGCCCGGTTGGCCGGGGTCGGCGAGCAGGTGGCGGCGGTCACGGCAGCCGCCATGCAGGGCCAGCTGGAGTTTGCCGACAGCCTGCGGGCCAGGGTCGCCCTGCTGGAAGGGGCGCCGGTCACCCTTCTCGACGAGGTGGCGGCCAACATGCCCTGGATGCCGGGCTTGCAGTTGATGGTCGATACCCTCAAGCAGGCTGGCTGGAAGGTGGCGATCGCCTCCGGTGGCTTCACCCGTTTTGCCGGCCAGTTGCAGCGGGAGCTGGGGCTGGACGCCATCTTCGCCAACGAGCTGGCGGTGGAGGGGCAACAGCTGACCGGCAAGGTGAGCGGGCGCATCGTCGATGCCACCGTCAAGGCCGAGGTACTGCAGCAACTGGCGCAGGAGTACGGCATCGCCGCTGGCCAGACCGTGGCTGTCGGCGATGGCGCCAACGATCTCAAGATGATGGGGGTGGCCGGACTCGGCATCGCCATCCACGCCAAGCCGCTGGTGCGGGCGCAGGCGGCGGCCACCCTCAATCACCACGATCTGGAAGGGGTGATCTGCCTGCTCGGCGCCCTGGCCTGCCGCCAGCAGCGCTGGGATCGCCGCTAGTCCCGGCGCCTCGGCAAGACTCCCACGTCACGGAGGACGTAGTCTCAGAATGGAACTGTTACAGCAATCCCTGTTTATTCCCTGTGGCGCGCATCGGCTGCACGTGCGCCACATTCAGCCGCGGGTCGCGGTACATGGCGAGCCGATCCTGATGGTGCACGGCGCCATCGAGAACGGCCGCATCTTCTACACCGAATCGGGCAAGGGGCTGGCCTGCTTTCTGGCCCGCCACGGCTATCAGGTCTATGTGGCCGACCTGCGGGGACGGGGGCTGAGCACGCCGGCCATCGCCGAGCAGGCCGAACATGGCCAGCATGAGCTCATCACCGAGGATCTGCCGGCCCTGCACCGCTGGATTGCCGCCCGCCATGCTGGCTTCAAGCTGCACTGGATGGCCCACTCCTGGGGCGGTGTCATCATGGCGTCGACCCTGGTGCGCTTCCCAGAGTTGGCAGATCAGGTGGCCAGCCTGGTGTTCTTTGGCACCAAGCGCGGCGTGTCGGTACAAAATCCGGAGCGCTGGCTCAAGGTGGATCTGATCTGGAACCGGCTGGCCCCCTGGCTGGCCAGGCGCAACGGCTTTCTGGCCGCGCGCAGTCTGAAGATCGGGGCGGATGACGAGCCGCTGCGTTACCTGCAGGAGACCATCCCCTGGGTCAAATGCGGCCCCTGGCAGGATCCCTGCGATGGGTTCGCCTATGACGAGGCGGCCGCTAGGGTCAACTGGCCACCGCTCTGGATGATCTCGGCCAAGGCGGACAAGGTGCTGGGTCACCCGACCGACGTGCGCCGCTTCAGCGCCGAGATGGGCTCGGCCGCGCGCCATACCCGCCTCGGCCGGGACAACGGCAACCGGCTCGATTACGACCACATCAACATGTTGACCGCCCCGCAGGCGCAGGAAGATCACTTCCCGCAGATCCTGGAATGGCTGCTCAACCCGCAGGCGGCCTGACAAAGACCGGTTGGCGGAGCGGGTTACTATCCGGTGTACTGATGAATGAACCATGGCAGGCCAGAGGCCCGCCATGGTTTTATTGCTAGGCAGCCTAGTTGAGGGCCGTGGTTTGCAGGGGTCTGCTCAATTGACGGGCGCCGTGATGCCGAGCCGGAACAGGGTCGCCTGGCTGGTATCGGTCAGCTCACCCACCCCCACCACGCTCCACAGCTCCTCTTCCAGCTTCTTGGCCTTGTGAATGGCGAACTTGGCGATGTAGTCCAGCTCGTTGGCGATGAAGTTGGTGTCGGGGCGGCCGGTGCGGGAGATGCCCACCAGCACCGAGTAGAACTCTCCCTGGCGCAGCGCCTGTTCGATGAAGCTGCGCTTCTCCGCCACATTCTTGAAGCTGCTGGCGAGCAGGCTGGTGAAGATGGGCAGGCCGGCCGCCGTCTGCAGGCTGGCGATGTAGACCTCCTCCTCCTGGGGCTGATCCTCTCGCTCGATGGCCCGCAGCGGGTTCATGATGAGCTGTTTGAGCAATTCGCCCTGGAACAGGGGATAGAGGTTGTCCTGGTCGCCCTGCTCGGCACAGGCCTTCAGCAGCCGCGACAGGCTGCGCGCCTGCGGGGCATGGCCGATGGAGGCTGGCCTCGGGGCGCCCTTGAGCTTGTTGATGTAGACCGGGGTGCTGAAGATGTGGTGGGTGTAGATGTTGCGAAGCGCCCGCGCCATGCCGCGATAGCGGCGCTGTTCCTGGGCTGCTTTGAGCTTGTTCTGGTTGCTCTCGATCAGCAGCTTGAAGAACTGGCGGCCGGTGTGGCGCTCCGGATCGCCCTCGATGCACAGGTGCAGCACGGTGCGGGTCAGGTTGATGCTGACCAGCCGGTAGGGCAGGCGCTGCAGATCCATGCTCTTGGAGAGCTCTTGCAGGCGCGGCAGGGCGATGGTGACGATGTCGTCCTTCACCCCCTCGAACGGCTCTTCCAGCTCGATCTGCATGCCGTGGGCCGAGATGTCGCGGGTCCAGCCGAGCCAGGCCCGGCCATTGTGCTTGATGGCCACGGCCGTCTTGTGGATGTAGCGGGCCTCCTTGCGCAGCTGGACATAGTGCAGCGTCTCGATTTCGAAGGGGGCGGCACTGCTGTCGTGGCCGAAACGTTGCAGTTCGTTGGCATTGTGCTGGGCGCTGGCATCGTACTGGAACTCTTCCCGCTGGCTGTCGAGGCCGACATCCTGCAGCAGGCCGACATAGCTTATCTGCTTGAGCCGCTCCTGCAGCAGCATGTCTTGCAGCTGGGGGCTCTCCTTGCTCTGCTGGCTGGCCAAGTCGGCCTCGTGCAGGTCACAGCGCTCCAGGCTGAATTTGTAGACCCGCCAGCTGGGGCGCCGGGCGCCGACCTGGAAGAAGAGCGACATCAGCCCGCTCTGCAACAGCTCTTCCCGGGTGGCGGAGAAGAAATAGAGGTGGCTGCGTACCGAATGGGTGAAGCAGTAAATCAGGGTCTCTTTCAATTCACCCGCCGCCGGCAGCAGAGCCTGCATGCGGGTGGCGGAGAACAGGCTGGCGAGCATGTCGCGGTTCTTGGCATCGCGCCAGTATTCGAGAATGTGCTGATTGTTCTCGGTGCGCAGGGCGATCTCGAGACTGGGGCTGTCGCCCGAACCGAAAAACAGCGGCATGCCGGTCATGCGCGGCAGATAGAACTGCTCATACCCCTTGATGATGGCGGCGGAGAGCAGATAGTCGACGCTGACCCGATAGCGGCTCTTGTTGCTCTCGATGAACTCGCTCAGGAACTGGTCGAAGCCGGGGTGTTCGCCGGTTTTGACCAGTCTGAGCCAGAATTTGCCCTCCTTGCTCTCTTCCCCGAGGATCTGGTAGCTGACCGAATGGTGCAGGACCGGATTGGCATGATCCCGCTCCAGCCCGGTGAAGAACACCTCGACCTGGGCACCGGTCTGGTAGTTGGGCAGATAGGGCACCGAGACCCGGATCCCGCCGAGGGAGAGGTCGGAGCTTTTGGCAAACAGCTTGTCGCCATCGGCAAACTTGATGAGCACGGGGGAGCTGAAGTGCATCCGCTCCTGGCGTCGGCCATAGTAGCTGGCAAAGGCGATGGGGTTGACGTCGTACTGGCGAAACGGGCTGGCAGGTGGCTGCAGCGGGCCATCGCTCTTGCCATGGTGGTGCTTCTGCCAGTATTGCAGTGCCTCATAGACTCCCAGGGTGTAATCGTCTTTGTAGAGATAGCACTGGGACTGGAACAGACCGATGGCCTCGGCCGGCATGAAGTGGGTGATCCCGTCGGATTCATGGACCAGACACTCGTCACCCAGTTCGTCCCGCATGTCGATCACGCGACGGCAGGGGGTGCATCTGCGCTTGATCTCCATCTTGATCAGAAAACGGCTGTTGCTGTTTTCGTCCTGGGTCAGGCGATTGAAGATATCATCGAAATCCTTTTCTCTGAGCAGGGGGATGAGCTGTTCAATTAGGTGCTGTTGTTGTTCTGAATCCATGTGTTCCTGCCACGGAAAGTCACTTTTCCGATTCTGGGTTTGATCTGTCGGTCGCAAACAAGTATATCAAGCAGGAATTCATCCTGTCCCCGAGTTATCCATGGCCAAAAACAAAACTGCCTATGTTTGTACCGAATGTGGCGCCGACTTCACACGCTGGCAGGGCCAGTGCAGTGAGTGCAAGGAGTGGAACACCATCAGCGAGGTGCGCCTCGGCTCGGTGACCCCGGGCAAGAGTGCCCGTTATACCGGTTATGCCGGTGCCATCGGCAGCCAGGTGCAGACGCTGGCGGAGATCGCCACCACCGAGATCCCCCGTTTCTCTTCCGGTTTCAAGGAGCTGGACCGGGTCCTGGGTGGCGGGGTGGTGCCGGGCTCGGCGATCCTGATCGGTGGCAACCCGGGGGCGGGCAAGTCGACCCTGCTGCTGCAGACCATGTGCGGTCTGGCGGAGCGGATGAAGACCCTCTATGTCACCGGCGAGGAGTCGCTGCAACAGGTGGCGATGCGTGCCTCGCGCCTCGGCCTGCCGACCGACAAGCTGCGTATGCTGTCGGAGACCTCGGTCGAGCAGATCTGCCTGATTGCTCAGCAGGAGCAGCCGCAGATCATGGTCATCGACTCCATCCAGGTGATGCATGTGGCGGATGTGCAGTCGGCGCCGGGCTCCGTGTCTCAGGTGCGGGAAGCCGCCGCCCTGCTGACCCGCTATGCCAAGCAGAACCATGTCGCCATCTTCATGGTGGGCCACGTGACCAAGGATGGCACCCTGGCCGGCCCCAAGGTGCTGGAGCACTGCATCGACTGCTCCGTGCTGCTCGATGGCGGCCACGACTCCCGTTTCCGGACCCTGCGCTCCCACAAGAACCGCTTCGGGGCGGTCAACGAGCTCGGTGTCTTCGCCATGACCGGGCAGGGGATGCGGGAGGTGAGCAATCCTTCCGCCATCTTCCTCAGCCGCGGTGAAGAGCAGGCGCCGGGGTCGGTGGTGATGGTGATCTGGGAGGGGACGCGGCCCCTGCTGGTGGAACTGCAGGCGCTGGTGGATTACTCCCAGCTCTCCAACCCGCGCCGGGTGGCGGTGGGGATGGATCACAACCGTCTCGCCATGTTGCTGGCGGTGCTGCATCGCCACGGCGGCCTGCAGATGGCGGATCAGGATGTCTTCATCAACGTGGTCGGCGGGGTCAAGGTCGAAGAGACCAGCGCGGATCTGGCCCTGCTGCTCTCCATGGTCTCTAGTTTCCGGGACCAATCCCTGCCCAAGGATCTGGTGGTGTTCGGGGAAGTGGGGCTGTCCGGCGAGATCCGGCCCGTGCCCTCCGGCCAGGAGCGGTTGCAGGAAGCCGCCAAGCATGGCTTCCGCCGGGCCATAGTGCCACACGCCAACGCGCCCAAGCATCCCATCGAAGGCATGGAAGTGGTGCCGGTCAAGAAACTGGCCGATGCCCTGGAGGCCTTGTAATCGGCATAGTGGCCGCAGGCAGGCAATAAAAAGGAGCGCAATGGCGCTCCTTTTTACATCGGGTATACCGCTCAGGGGTGAGGGTGTTCGAGATGTTCGCTCAGCAGCTGCTCCAGCTCCCGGTGCAGCAAGTCTTCATCGCCGACGTTGAGCTCGATCATCCGCTTGAGGTGGGTAGCGCTGTCGATGTCGATGTGATGGCAGTAGAACCCCAGCTTCTTGCTGGCTTCATGGGTCAGCATGACCTGCATCTTGATCTCGATGTCGCTGCCGCTCAGCACAAAGCTGAGTGAATACTCTTTGTTGTCGTGACTTTCCCAGTCATCAGGCCGGATCAACAGGGCACCCTGCAGGGAGATATCCACCAGCTGGGTCCGCCATTTCTTATCTCCCTGGACGAGGTCGGCCATGGTCAAGTAGAGGATCCGTGAAAAACGGCGACGCTCGGACATTCTCATCTCCTGTCAGCAATAGGAATTGGAGCTAAAGGTCATGACATAGAGTGTAATGCACCTTGCACATCAGGATCTTGAACTGGCTCCGAAATTGGATATCAAACCTGCTGGGCGCTGAGTGACTCCACGACCTGCAGTGCCTTGATCAGCCGATCTTCCTGCTTGAAACGATCTTCCAGCACGGGGCCCAGCTGGTTCAGATCCTCATCCAGCAACAGCAGCTGAGCCTCATCGGCATTGCTGTACTTGTCGTTGAACTCCAGTGCAAACTCGGTGCAGGCCCGGATGTGGGGGTAGATGCGTTTCGCCAGTTCCAGCTTGTCGCCGCTGGCCTGTTCGAAGGCGGTCACCACATGGTTGTAGATTTCGAAGTGTCCGGCGCTGACGTAGTCGACCAGGCGTTCACAGAAGCCTTGCAGTTCCACATGGCCGGGCAGCGAACGCTGCTTGGTGCGGGCGGGAGTCAGTCCGGCAAGCCGCATGTATTCGACCAGCAATGCCTGCCTGGCATCCAGCCAGTCGTCGATAGCTCTGTGCTTTCCTGCCAATGCGCGTTTGGTTTGTTCCAGTTCAGTTAACATAGTCCCTCCGTGGGGCATAGGCATGGAGTGCTATCGTGACGGGCCTCCGGCCTTTTTATTGACTGACGACACCCTCCTATAACTAGGGAAAATCCAGTTGACCGTCAATAGGGGCATGGGGATATTGTTACACCGGGTGGCGTTTTGGTTACAAGGCACCATCATTTGCTCTCCTCTTCCCGTCAATTACGATCACGAAGGGGCGAGATATGTGACTATTTCCGCAGATCTTGATGAAAACCCCAGCATTCAAGCCAATCCGGCTGATAAAGCCTTTGCCTGAGTGTTTTTTTTTGAATAGAGTGGCCCGGTGCTAAATGCCCGATCATAAAGGAAATGTTATGAACAAAGCTCAACTTGTCGATGCAATTGCAGCCAAAGCAGATCTGAGCAAAGCTCAGGCCAAAGTCGCTCTGGAAGAGATCATCAATGGTATTACCCAGAGCCTGAAAGAAGGTGATGCTGTGCAGTTGGTGGGTTTTGGCACCTTCAAGGTGAACCATCGTGCTGGCCGTACCGGTCGCAATCCGCAAACTGGTAAAGAGATCCAGATTGCAGCCGCGAATGTGCCGTCCTTTGTGGCAGGCAAGGCGCTCAAAGACGCCGTCAAGTAATCCCCAAAAACCCGGCGCCAGCCGGGTTTTTTATTGCCATCGTCAGCGGAAATTGTTTCAGATACACTCAAGATATGGCGTGCGCCGTAGTGAGGTGGATGATGGAACAGAAAAATGCCATTCGGCAGGTTGCCGTACCTTGGGCTCCGTCCCGCCAACTCCCCCCGGGCCTGGTTGTGGCCGAACTTCATCAGGATATCTGGAGCGACTCCCTCACCATCATGCTGGGCAGGGCTCGCAGCATCGATCTGCCGCCGCAGATCCTTTGCCGGGTCTATTTCCGGCATATCTTTGCGGTGCGAGTCATGGAGGATTGCGATCTGGCGGAGGGCAAGGATAGCCATGCCATCGAGGAGCAGATCCAGCTCATCACCCCGTCCCGATTTGCCAGCTGGTTCCATCAGGAGTCGGATGGTCTGCACCTGGACGAGGACCTGCAGCACTACCGCATCTCGACCTGGGATTATTGCGCCGATGTGCTGACGTCCAGAGCGCCCGAGCTGCAGTTCGTGGACAAAGGCGATTAGCGAGGCTGAAGAGACAATAAAAAACCGGCAACACTGGGTGTTGCCGGTTTTTTTATAGGTCGATGCGGGGTGAACTCAGCCGAGCAGCTGATCCCGATGCAGCCCCAGCACGATGAGCAAGCCGAGGAAGTAGAAGGCGCTGAGTTTGATGCCCAGGATGGCGAGCAGGCCGGCGCAGAGCCGGACGATGGCCTTGTGCAGCCAGGAGCCGGTGAAACGGTACATGGTTACTCCGCCGCCTCCGTGGTGGCGAATTCCGGTACCTTGGCCATGGCATCCAGCACTACCTGGATATCAGCTCCCGGTTTGCAGGCGTTTTCACTCAGATGGCGGCGCCAGGCGCGGGCTCCCTGCATGTTCTGGAACAGCCCCAGCATGTGGCGGGTCATGTGGGAGAGATAGTTGCCCTTGGCCAGCTCCTGCTCGATATAGGGCAGCATCATCCGCACCACCTCGTGGCGGCTCGGCACGGCGTGGTTCTGGTCGAACACCATGTTGTCCACCTGCGCCAGAAGGTAGGGATTCTGATAGGCTTCGCGCCCCATCATGACACCATCCAGGTGCTGCAGGTGTTCGAGAGTCTGCTCCATGGAGGTGACGCCGCCGTTGATGGCGATGGTGAGATCCGGGTAATCCTGTTTGACCCGATAGACGCGGGGATAATCTAGCGGCGGGATCTCGCGGTTTTCCTTGGGGCTCAGGCCACTCAGCCACGCCTTGCGGGCATGGACGATGAAGGTGTCGCAACCGGCATCGCGTACCTGTTCGATAAAGGCCTGCAGAAATTCGTAGGAATCCTGATCGTCGATACCGATGCGGGTCTTCACCGTCACCGGGATATCGACCACATCGCGCATCGCCTTGACGCAGTCAGCCACCAAGGCTGGCTCGCCCATCAGGCAGGCACCAAAGCGGCCGTTTTGCACCCGATCAGAGGGACAGCCGACGTTGATGTTCACCTCGTCATAGCCGCGCTCCTCGGCCAGTTTGGCGCAGCGCGCAAGATCGGCCGGATTGCTGCCTCCTAGCTGCAGGGAGATGGGGTGCTCCTGCTCGCTGTAACCCAGATAATCTCCCTTGCCGTGGATGATGGCGCCGGTGGTCACCATCTCGGTATAAAGCAAGGTCTGGCGAGTCATCAGACGATGGAAATAACGGCAATGCCGATCGGTCCAGTCCAGCATGGGGGCGATGGAAAAACGCTGCGCCTGCATAAAAATCATCCGGGTTGGCTAAACAAAGGGGGCGGATTTTACCACAACGTGAGGCAGCCCCAGAAAATGAATTTTGTCACCGCGTCAAAGGGGGCCCTGTGATAGTATCCGGCTAATAAAAAGGGTAATTGCGTGATCATGAATCAAGACCAACTTTTACAACGAGCCGAACGACTCTGCGAACAACGCGGGATCCGCTTCACCCCTACCCGGCGTCAGGTATTCAGGCTGCTGGCTGCCCACGGCAATGCCATCAGCGCCTATGATCTGTTGGCCCAGTTGCAGCAGACCGAGGCCCATGCCAAGCCGCCGACCGTTTATCGGGCATTGGATTTTCTGCTCGAACAGGGCTTTGCCCACAAGGTGGAGTCGCTCAACGCCTTCATTTTCTGCTGTCACTTCGATCATGCTCACCCGATGCAACTGCTCATCTGCGATCGGTGTGGCGAGGTGGTCGAGTTGCATGACTCGGCGATCGATGGCGCGTTTTCCGAGCAAGCCCACTTGCATGGCTTTACTATTACCAATAAGACAATAGAGGCACATGGCCAATGTGCTCGCTGTACGCCCACCGTAGGAAGTCAACATGAAGGCTGATTTTGTAAACCCGTTCCTGCTCTCCCTGCTCAATGTGCTCTCCACCATGGCACAGCTCGAGCTCAAGCCGGGCAAACCCAAACGCAAGATGGACGAGCTGGCGCGCGGCGATGTCTCTGGCCTCATCGGCATGGTAGGCCCGCAGACCCGTGGCTCGCTCTCTATCAGCTTCGAGAAGGGGTTGGCGCTGGAGATCATGCGCCGGATGCTGGGCGAGGCACCGGCTACCATCAATGAAGAAGTGACCGACATGGTGGGCGAGATCACCAACATGGTGACCGGCGGCGCCAAGCGCATGCTGGGGGAGAAGGGGTATGAGTTCGACATGGCGACCCCCATCATCGTCTCCGGCCCCAACCACACCATCACTCATCGTGCCGACGGCACCAAGATCATGATGCCGTTCGAATCAGATTACGGTCGTGCCACCATCGAGATTTGTTTCGAGTAACCCTATGTGGAAAGCGCTGAAATGGTTCTTCATCGGTTGGGCCCTGCTACTCATCTTGTCTGATCTCCAGATCACCACCTCACTCTACAAGTACGAAGACAACCGGGTGGTGGTGAACTTTCCGCGCTGGCAGGCAGATCAGCCCTGGGGCACCTTTGAGTGGCATGCCGGGCGGGTGGAGGCCCATTGGTATGGCCTGGCAGGCAGACCCAAGCAGGTAGACCCGCTGCTGTAGCAGCCAGGATGACGGATGCAATGCAAGAGGCCAGCTGATGCTGGCCTCTTGTCGTTGGTCGCCCGGTTGATCAGGCCGCTTCGGCGGCCAGATCTTCGCGGGGGCGCAGCAGCATGCCGAAGCCGCAGGTCAGCAGGGTGGGCAGCAGCCAGGCCAGCCCCTTGTCGAACAGCGGCAGGAAGGCGAACGCATCCATCTGCATGCCGGCCGCTCCCAGCCCGTCCAGACAGCCGAACAGAAACGCCACCAGCAGCACGGCGCGAAACGCCAGCCGTGGCCGGCCAAAATAGCCCTGTACAAAGGTCACCAGCACCAGTGCGATGGCGACCGGGTAGATGGCGACCAGCACCGGGATGGAGAGGCTGATTAGCTGGCTCAGCCCGACGTTGGCCACCAGGATGGAGACACACCCCATCAGCAGTACCCACTTGCGGTATGTCCAGCCGGCCAGACCGTGGAAGTAGTCGGCGCTGGCGCAGAGCAGGCCGACCGCGCTGGTGAAGCAGGCCAGGGTGATGATGGCGGCCAGGATCAACTGGCCGTAGTGGCCGAACAGGCTCAATACATAGGCGTTGACGATGGCGCCGCCATTGTCGACGTTGGTTACCACGCCCGCCGCGCTGTTGCCCAGGTAGAACAGGGAGATGTAGACCGCCGAGAGGCCAACCGCCGAGATGAGGCCCGCGATGGTCAGGTACTTGAACTGGCTTGGGTAGTCCTCGATGCCCCTGCGTTGCAGCAGACCGATGATGAGAGCACCGAACATCAGCGAGCCGAGGGTATCCATGGTGTTGTACCCCTCCAGCATCCCCTTGATGAGCGGCGTATCCGTGTAGTCGCCGCTGGCCTCTGGCAGGGTGCCTTGCGGGTCAACCAAGACCCCGACCGCCAGGATCAGCAACATCACCATCAAGACAGGTGTCATGTATTTGCCCACCGCATCGAGCAGCCTGCCCCGATCCAGCGATACCAGGATCACCAGCGCGAAGAAGAGCAGGCTGTAGAGCAGCAGTCCGTGTTGGCCGGCTTCGCCGAGCCAGGGTTTGAGTCCCATTTCATAAGCCACCAGCCCGGTGCGGGGGGTGGCAAAGGCTGGCCCCATGATGATGTAGATGGCGATGGCCAGCGCCGTGGCTGCCCACGTCGGCAGATAGCGGGTCATCGCCGTCCAGCCGTTGCTGCCTTGTCCGGCGCTGCCTCTGGCAACGGCGACCAGTGTCAGCAGAGGGAGACCCACTGCCGTCAGCAGAAAGCCGACCATGGCTGGCATCAAATGTTCACCGGCCATAAAGCCGGCGAGCGGTGGAAAAATGATGTTGCCTGCCCCGAGATAGAAAGCAAACGTCATAAAACCCAGTCCGAATACGTCGGACAACTTCAGTGATTTCGTCAAACCTGACCTCATCTGCCTTATCAGCTTGTTCTTGTTGATTGCACCCACTGCCTGGCAGATAACCGGATAACAATGCTTCCCTCTCCTCCACGATGAGCACATCGGCGAAGGAGCACTCTTCTGAGCATAAAGAAGAGAAATTTGATCTCAATCACACATTAATATCTTGAAACAATTTAATTGGCCAGAATAAATCACCGATTAGCCAGCGGTTGGTAGCAGTGAAGGAGGTCGACATGGCGGCAGGGGGCTGGCCGCAGGAAAGGGGTAACGGGTGGTAAAAGGCTGTGGACAGACAAACAAAAGAGCCTGCGCAAGGCAGGCTCTTTAATACGGACGGGAGTGAAATCAGGCGGCTTCGGCAGCCAGTTTCTCGCCGGAGCGTACCGCCATGCCGAGGCCACAGGCCAACAGCGTCGGCAGCAGCCAGGCCAGGCCCTTGTCGAACAGCGGCAGGAAGGCAAATGCATCCATCTTCATGCCGGCGGCGCCCAGACCGTCCAGGCAGCCAAACAGGAAGGCGACCATCAGCACGGCGCGGAACACCAGGCGCGGACGACCGAAGTAACCTTTCAGGAAGGTGACCAGCACCAGTGCCACAGCAACCGGGTAGATGGCGACCAGCACCGGGATGGAGAGGCTGATGAGCTGGCTCAGGCCCACGTTGGCGACCACGGCGCAGATGACCCCCAGCAACACCACCAGCTTCTTGTAGCTCATGCCGGTGAGGTTGTGGAAGAAGTCGGAGCAGGCGGAGATCAGGCCCACGGCGGTGGTGAAACAGGCCAGGGTGATGATGGCGGCCAGGATGAACTGACCCGGCTGACCGAACAGGCTCAACACGTAGGCGTTGACGATGGCGCCGCCGTTGCTGATGTCGGTGGCGACACCGGCTGCGGTGTTGCCCAGCTGGAACAGGGAGACGTAGACCACGGACAGACCGATGGCAGAGATGATGCCGGCAATGGCCAGGTACTTGAACTGGCTCTGGTAGTCATGAATGCCTTTCTGACGCAGCAGGTCGACGATCAGAGCACCGAACATCAGGGACGCCAGGGTGTCCATGGTGTTGTAGCCTTCCAGGATCCCTTTCACGAAGGGGCCGTTCTGATAGTCACCGGAAGAGGCCGGCATGTCGCCTTGCGGGGCGACGAACACGCCGATGGCCAGGGTCAGCAGCAACAGCATCAGCACCGGGGTCAGGTATTTGCCGATGGCATCCATCAGCTTGCCCTGATTCATGGAGACCAGGATGGCCACGCCGAAGAACAGCACAGTGTAGGCCGCCAGACCGGCCTGACCCATGTCACCGATGAAAGGCTTGAGGCCCATTTCGTAGGCCACCAGCCCGGTACGGGGGGCGGCGAAGGCCGGACCGATGATGATGTAGATGGCGACGGCCAGTGCAGTGGCGACGCCGGCCGGCAGCAGCTTGGTCATGCCGGCCCAGCCATTGCCTGCCTTGGCGACGGCAATGATGGTGATGAGGGGCAGGCCGACGGCAGTGACCAGGAAACCCAGCATGGCGAGAGAGAGGTGCTCACCTGCCATGTAACCGGCCAGCGGCGGGAAGATGATGTTGCCGGCGCCCAGATAGAAGGCGAAGGTCATGAAGCCCAATCCGAGCACGTCGGACAATGTGAGTGATTTCGTCAAGTTCAACCTCGTCTGTCTTGTAAACTATTGCTTGTTATAGTTTTTTATTGGTCAGTGACCGATATTGTTCAGGGGTAAAAAAAAGGAGCCCCGCTTGTTTTTTCATCGCAACCAGTGGTTTGAGCTGGTCTTGAGCGGGCGCTCGTTTAGGAGCCAGCATAATGGCGTGAAAAAATAGTTCAAGACGAAATTTACATCTTCAAATAGAAGGGGTTGGTTAGTTGGATGTATCTGTCGGAATAGGTTCCATCAGCAGAATGGATCACAATTTCACCCTGCTCACACTTGTTTAATCCTCTGCCAAGTCGCAATAAAACACGATTTGCCTCTTTTCCCGCTCTGGTGATAACAGCTGTATAACAAACGGCGTGCAGATCATAATCCGCCGAGATGCATAAAATTTCATCGGCCATGGCCGTTGGCACGACCAGCGCAACCTCGCCGCTGGGGGCCAATAGCCGGTCACAGGCGGCCAGCAGATCCCGGCTGTCGAGGCCGCCGGTATGACGTGCCAATGCCCTGGCCGGATCGCGAAATGACTGGCCCGCCACGAAGTAGGGCGGGTTGGAGACGATGAGATCGTAAGGGGCGGCCTGATAGGTTTGAATGGCACTCTCGATGACGGTGACTCGCTCATGCCAGGGGGAGGCTGCCGCATTCTCGCGAGCCTGCCGGGCTGCATTGCTATCCAGCTCTACCGCATCGATGCGGCAGTCGGCAGGGCTGCGCTGGGCCAGCATCAGGGCGATGAGGCCGCTGCCGCTGCCAATGTCGAGGATCCGGCGGGCGTTGGTGACAGGTGCCCAGGCGCCGAGCAGGATGCCATCGGTGCCGACTTTCATGGCGCAGCGATCGTGCGCGACGTGAAATTGCTTGAAGGTAAAACCGCTGTTTCGTCCCATCCGACTCCCGTCCTGTGCCAGCGCCGCAGAAAATGGTCGGCGATTATAGCGACTAAGCCACAGTCGCCATAGGAGCCGACGACATAATCGCCTATAATCTGCCGTTTCCTTAATGACCGAGTATTGCCATGAGCCAGTCCTTTGATGATTTCGACCTGAATCCAGCCCTCAACCGGGCCTTGGCCGAGATGGGTTTCACCCGCCCCACCACCATTCAGCAGATGGTGCTGGAGCCAGCCCTGGACGGCCGCGATATTCTGGCATCCGCCCCGACCGGTACCGGCAAGACCGCCGCCTTCCTGCTGCCCGCCCTGCAGCACCTGCTGGACTTCCCGCGCCGCAAGCCGGGCCCGTGCCGCATGCTGGTGCTGACCCCGACCCGCGAGCTGGCGCTGCAGGTCACCGCTCACGCCAAGGCGCTGGCGGCTCACACCAACCTCAGCATCGAGACCATCATCGGCGGCGTCAGCCATGAAGAGCAACTGCCGGCCCTGACCAAAACCACCGACATCGTGGTGGCCACCCCGGGCCGTCTGCTCGAGTACATCGAGAAAGAGGAGTTCGAGAGCCACGACATCGAGGTACTGGTGCTGGACGAAGCGGACCGCATGCTGGACATGGGCTTCATCAAAGACGTGAACCGCATCGTGGAAGAGGCGCGCTACCGCAAGCACACCATGCTGTTCTCCGCCACCCTGGAAGGGGCCGGCCTTGAGAAGTTCGCCAATGATATCCTGAAGGAGCCGGTGGAGCTGCACGCCGAGCCGCCCCGCAGCGAACGTCGCCCCATCACCCAGTGGGTGCACCTGGCCGACGATGCCACTCACAAGCTGGCCCTGCTGGTACACATCCTGAAAGATCCCGAGACCCAGAAAGCCATCATCTTCGTCAAGACCCGTGAGCGGCTGGCGGAGCTGTCCGGTCAGCTGCAGGCGGCTGGCGTCTCCTGCGCCTGGATCCGTGGCGAGATGGAGCAGAGCAAGCGCATCGAGTCGATCCGCAAGTTCCATGAAGGGGAAGTGCCCTTCCTCATCGCCACCGACGTGGCCGCCCGCGGCATCGACCTGCCCAACGTCAGCCATGTCATCAACTACGACATGCCCTACGGCGCCGATGTTTACGTCCACCGGATCGGCCGCACCGGCCGTGCCGGCAACCGTGGTTGCGCCATCAGCCTGGTGGAAGCCCACGATATGGCGATGGTCGCCAAGATCGAGCGCTACACCGAAGAGCGTCTCAAGCGCCGGGTGATCGACGAACTGCGCCCCAAGCACAAGGAAGCGCGGGTACCGGTGAAGAAGAAAAAGCCGAAGGACGACAAGAAGAAGTCGGCCAAGAAGAAAAAGAAGTAAGCCTGCCCGCCACAACGGCCATCCCCGGATGGCCGTTGTGCTATCTGCTGCCCACTCGATGGGGCCAGAAAAGAAAAAAGCCGACGTATAAACGTCGGCCAATAAAAAGTGCTTACAACAGAGGATTCACCTATTCAGACTTGGGGATCCTGAATTTGGTTCCCTCGGGTTGTAATTAATTTTCAGCGCGTTTGAACATCAGGGTATTGGCGTCGGACTCTTCCGGTACGAAGTAGTAGCCATCGGTGTTGAACCCGGTCAGCTGCTCCACCTTGGTGAGCCGGTGCTTGATGATGTGACGGGCCATCATGCCGCGCGCCTTCTTGGCGTAGAAGCTGATGATCTTGAACTGGCCGTTCTTCTCGTCCTTGAACACCGGCGTGATGATGCGCCCCTGCAGGGCCTTGGGACGTACCGACTTGAAGTACTCGTCGGAAGCCAGGTTGATCAACACCTCGTCGCCTTGGGCGGCCAGCGCCTTGTTCAGGTGGGCGGTGATGATGTCGCCCCAGAACTGGTAGAGATCCTTGCCACGCGCGTTGTCGAGGCGGATCCCCATCTCCAGCCGGTAGGGCATCATCAGATCGAGCGGACGCAGCACCCCGTAGAGGCCGGAGAGCATGCGCAGGTGTGCCTGGGCGAAGTCGAGATCAGCCTCGCTGAAATCCTCCACCGCCAGCCCCGTGTAGACATCCCCCTTGAAGGCCAGCAGCGCCTGGCGGGCGTTGGCCGGGCTGAAGTCGGGTTGCCAGTCGGCAAAGCGGGCGGCGTTGAGGCAGGCCAGCTTGTCGCTGATCTTCATCAGGCTGGCGATCTGGTCCGGGCTCAGCTGGCGGGCCCGGCCGATCAGCTCGGCGGAGTGGTCCAGCAGCTCGGGTTGGGTGAAACGGGAAGTCACCAGCGGCGACTCGTAGTCCAGCGTCTTGGCCGGGGAAACCACAATCAGCATAACGATCCTTTATAGCGGTGACGCACGCCCCTCATTCATCCAGGGTGACGTTGTCGAGAGTGCCTGCACCCAGCTGCTCGCGCCCCGACAGCTTAATCAGCAGTCGCAGGTCGTTGGCCGAGTCGGCATGGGCAAGGGCCTCACTGTAGCCAATTTGGCCGGCACAGAACAGGGCGAACAACGCCTGATCGAAGGTCTGCATGCCGAGCTCGGTGGACTTGGTCATCACCTCCTTGAGCCGGTGTATCTCCCCCTTGCGGACGATATCGGTGATGAGCGGGGTGTTGAGCAGCACCTCGAAGGCCGCACAGCGGCGGCGTCCGTCCAGGCTGGGCAGCAGTTGCTGGGCCACGATGGCACGCAGGTTGAAGGAGAGATCGAACAAGAACTGGCGATGTTTCTCCTGAGGGACCAGGTGCAGGATGCGGTCCAGCGCCTGATTGGCATTGTTGGCGTGCAGGGTGGCGAGACAGAGGTGGCCGGTCTCGGCAAACTGCAGGGCAAACTCCATGGTCTCCTGGCTGCGGATTTCGCCGATCAGGATCACGTCAGGGGCCTGACGCAGCGAACTTTTCAGCGCCACGTCGAACGATGCTGTGTCTATGCCCACCTCGCGCTGGGTGATCAGGCTGCGGCCGTGCTGATGCACGAACTCCACCGGATCTTCCACCGTCAGGATGTGGCCGTCCACATGCTGGTTGCGATAGCCGATCATGGCCGCCTGGGTGGTGGACTTGCCGGCGCCGGTGGCACCGACGAACAGCACCAGTCCGCGCTTGGCCAGGGCGATCTCCTGCAGGATGGGGGGCAGCGCCAGCTCGTCGAAGGTGGGGATGCGGGTTTCGATGCGGCGCAGCACCATGCCCGGCAGCTCCTGCTGCCAGAAGGCGCTGACCCGAAAGCGGCCAAGCTCCTCGCGGTGGATGGCGTAGTTGGCCTCCTTGGTGTGCAGATAGCGCTCGAAGTGCTCCTGGCTCAGGGTCTCCTTGACCAGCGCCAGCGCCCTTGCCTTGTCGAGGGGGGCTTCTGCCAGCGACTGCAGATGGCCGTTGACCTTGAGGGTCGGCGGCGTGCCGACCGTGATGAACAGATCCGAGCCTTTACGGGCGACCAGCTCGGTCAGCAGGGCATCCAGATTCATAACGACTCCTTCCCTAGATTCGTCGTGGTTAGATGGTGTTGGGATCGACCGCCTTGGCCTTGGCATCCAGCGCCGCCACTACGCCACGGCTTACCAGCTGTTTGAGGCTCTGATCCATGGTCTGCATGCCGTGGGTCATCCCGGTCTGGATCACCGAATAGAGCTGGGCGATCTTGTCTTCCCGGATGAGGTTACGCACGGCGGGAATCCCCATCATGATCTCGTGGGCCGCCACCCGGCCGCCGCCGATGCGCTTGAGCAGGGTCTGGGAGATGACCGCCCGCAGCGACTCGGAGAGCATGGAGCGCACCATGTCTTTTTCCGCCCCGGGGAAGACGTCGATGATCCGGTCGATGGTCTTGGCCGCCGACGAGGTGTGCAGGGTGCCGAACACCAGGTGACCGGTCTCGGCCGCGGTCATGGCCAGACGAATGGTTTCCAGATCGCGCATCTCGCCCACCAGGATGATGTCCGGGTCTTCCCGCAGCGCCGAGCGCAGGGCGTTGCTGAAGCTCTTGGTATCGCGGTGCACTTCCCGCTGGTTCACCAGACAGCGCTTGTTCTCGTGCACGAATTCGATGGGGTCCTCGATGGTGAGGATGTGGTGATGAAAGTTCTCGTTGATGTAGTTGACCATGGCCGCCAGGGTGGTGGATTTACCCGAGCCGGTCGGGCCGGTCACCAGCACCAGGCCGCGCGGGTATTCGGCAATCTTGCGAAAGATCTCCGGCGCGTCCAGATCTTCGAGGCTCAGCACAGTGCTGGGGATGGTCCGAAATACCGCACCGGAGCCGCGCGCCTGCTGGAAGGCGTTGACCCGGAAGCGAGCCAGGTTCGGCACCTCGAACGAGAAGTCCACCTCGAAGTTCTCTTCCAGTTCCTTGCGCTGGTGGTCGTTCATGATGTCGTAGATGAGGGCGTGCACTTCCCGGTGTTCCAGGGCGGGCAAATTGATCTTGCGAACCTCGCCATCAACCCTGATCATCGGGGGAACCCCGGCCGAGAGGTGTAGATCCGAGGCTTTATGTTTTACACTGAAAGCCAATAACTCTGTGATATCCATAGATTTGTCATTCTCCCATCACAAGATCACTAACGAAACATGAACCAGATTGCCGAGCACCTGCTTCAGGTCAAGGAACGTATTGTACAAGCCGCCAGTCGCGCGGGCCGAAGCCGCGATCACATCCAGTTGCTGGCGGTCAGCAAGACCAAACCGCTGGAGGCCGTTTGCGAGGCCTATGCCGCCGGTCAGCGCCGCTTCGGCGAATCCTACGCCCAGGAAGCGGCGACCAAGATAGATACCCTGCGTGAGCAAGGGGTCTGTGCAGACATAGAGTGGCACTTTATCGGCCCGCTGCAATCGAACAAATCCAGGCTGGTGGCCGAGCGCTTCGACTGGGTGCAGAGCGTGGACAGAGAGAAGCTGATCGAACGCCTGAACAACCAGCGCCCGAGCGGGCTCGCGCCGCTAAATGTCTGTCTGCAAATCAATATTAGCGGAGAGAGCAGCAAATCCGGAACGTCGGAGCAAGAGATTTTCCGCCTGGCTGAACTGGTCTCCCGCTGTGAACGGCTGCGGCTGCGCGGCCTGATGGCGATTCCGGAGCACACCAGCGACGAGGCGGTGCTGGCCGCCCAGATGGTGCGCATGCAGACTCTGTTCACCGAGCTTGCGCAACAATACCCGGGCGTCGACACCCTCTCGATGGGGATGACCGAGGATCTCGAACTGGCGATCGGCCACGGCAGCACCATGGTGCGGGTCGGTACCGCCATCTTCGGTGCTCGCGACTATTCATGAGCAAGGCCCGGGATGCGATGCATCGGGCAGTGCTTTTTTCAGATAACAGGAGCGTTTGATGCAGCATAGAATCCTCGCCTTTATCGGGGCGGGCAACATGAGCCGCAGTATCATTGCCGGTCTGGTTCAGTCGGGCTATCCGGCCGACCGGATCATCGCCGCCAACCCCAGTCGGCCCAAGCTGGATGCGCTGGCCAACGACTACGGCATCCGCATCACCCAGGACAACGCCGAGGCGGCCCGGGCGGCGGAGGTGATCGTGCTGGCGGTCAAGCCGCAGCTGATGGCGGCCATGCTGAGCGCGCTGGTGGCACAGCTGGGCACGCTGGAGGGCAAGCTGCTCATCTCCATCGCCGCCGGCATCAAGGTGGCGCGGCTGGCCGAGATGGCGGGCGGCCACGACCGGATCATCCGCACCATGCCGAACACCCCCTCTCTGCTGGGGCTGGGGATGACGGGACTGTACGCCCCGCCCGGCATCGAGCAGGCCGACCGGGCGTTGGCCGAGCAGATGATGCAGGCGGTGGGCAAAACCCTGTGGGTGGAGCAGGAGTCAGCCATCAACGGCGTCATCGCCGCGGCCGGCAGTGCGCCTGCCTACTTCTTCCTGTTCATGCAGGCCATCGCCGAAGAGGCCGAGGCCATGGGCTTCTCCCCCGAGCAGGCCCGCCTGCTGGTGCAGCAGACCGCCCTTGGCGCGGCGGCCATGGTCGAGCAGAATCCCGAGCTGTCGTTGCAGACCTTGCGCGAGCAGGTGACCAGCAAGGGCGGCACCACCGCCGAGGCGATCAAGACTTTCCAGCAGCAGGGACTGATGCCGCTGACGGCACACGCCATGCAGGCAGCCGTTGCCCGGGCCGGCGAAATGGAAACCCTGTTCTGAACCCGATTTCTCTTACTCTCTGTCTCAACCTGGAGCCCAGATGAACACTGCTTACTTTCTGATTAACACGATTTTTGACCTCTATCTCATGGTGGTGCTGTTGCGCGTCTGGCTGCAGTGGGCCCGCGCAGACTTCTACAACCCCATGAGCCAGATGGTGGTCAAGCTGACCAATCCGCTGGTGGTGCCGCTGCGCCGGGTCATTCCCGGGTTTGGCGGGCTGGACATGGCCTCTGTGCTGCTGGCCATCATCATCGCCTTCGCCAAGCTGGCGCTGCTCAAGAGCATGAACGTGCTGCTGGCCGACTGGCTCACCCTCAGCCTGTTTGCCGGCCTCACCGTGCTGAAGAAGGCCGGCTCCATGATCTTCTGGGTGCTGCTGATCCGCGCCATCCTGAGCTGGGTCAGTCAGGGTCGCAACCCCATCGAGTACGTGATGCACCAGCTGACCGAGCCCTTCCTGGCCCCCATCCGCCGCATTCTGCCGGCACTGGGCGGGCTGGATCTCTCCGTGTTGGTCGCCTTTATCGGGCTGCAGGCCATAAACTATCTGTTGGGTGATCTGTTCGGCCAGCTGTGGTGGATGATTTGATGGCAGCCGTCCTGCGGGAAGGGGATGAGCTGATAATGCATCTGATGATCCAGCCCAAGGCGAGTCGGGATCAGATCGTCGGATTGCATGGAGAAGAGTTGAAAGTGGCCATCACGGCGCCGCCGGTGGATGGGCAGGCCAACAGCCACTTGATCAAGTATCTGGCCAAGCAGTTCAAGGTGGCCAAGGGGCAGGTTCGCATCGTGCGGGGGGAGCTGGGGCGGCACAAGACGGTCGCCATCGAGGCGCCCAGGCAGATCCCCGCCGAGGTCAGTGCCCTGCTGGACAATCAGGGTTAACACGAGAAGGATGACACCATGAAAACAGCCTGGATAAGCTGCCTGCTGGCACTGCTGCTGACCTTGCCCCTGCGGGCCGAACAGATGAAGGAGCTGGGCCCCTGGCAGGTGCACTACAGCGCCTTCAACTCCAGCTTCCTCACCCCCGAGGTAGCCAAGGCCTACGGTCTGGAGCGCAGCCGCTACAACGGCATCGTCAACATCGCGGTGCAGAACAAGCAGGGGGTCGCCCAGGCGGTGGGGATCAGCGGCGAGGCCAAGAACCTCACCGGCACCATCCGCAACCTGAGCTTCCAGGAGGTCAAGGAGGGGGATGCCATCTACTATCTGGCGGTGCTGCCCTACCGCAACGAGGATACCTACCAGTTCACCCTGAAGATCATGGGAGAGGGGCAGCAGCAGACGCTGACCTTCCAGCAGACCTTCTACGTCGACTGATATCGGTACCTGTCATGCCCAGAAAAAGCCCCGAACGCAGGTTCGGGGCTTTTTTATGACGGCGAGTCGGCCGGCGGGGTGAAGTCGTGGATCTCCCCGATCCGCGGGGTGAAGCGGGGGTCCTGATCCCGGTTGTGCTCCACCCACTCCATGGCCTGACAGAAGCTCTCCCGCTTCGAGAACTCGCTGCGCACCTGATCGATGGCCCGCTCCGCGCTGCGCCGCTCCATCTTGCTGGCCTTGCGGTCGCTGAACTGCTTGTGCTGGGCCAGCATCCACTCGGTGAAGGCCTGGCGGCACTGTGCCTCGCTGGCTGCCTGGGCGGGCAGGGCCGCCAGCAGGGCGATCATCAATAAATAGCGCATAACAACATCGGCGACTGAGGGGAGTGGTTGTCTGAAAGGGCGGCATTCTATGCCGAAAACTTGAGCATGAACAGGGGAAGAGAGGGAGCCGGCATGGCCGGCCCCCACAGGGTCAGTGCTTGACGAGGTAGAGCTGGCGGCTGTAGGCCACGTCTTCCGGGTTGTTGATGGGATAACCCTTGAGCCAGGGCTTGATCAGCCGGGCGTTGGTGTACTGATAGATGGGGGCGATGGGCGCCTCGTCCTGCAGTATGGTTTCGGCTTCATCGAACAGGCGGGCCCGTTCACGGGGATCCTGGCTGTTGGCTGCCTTGGCCAGCAGGGCATCGTAGTCGGCATTGGCGAAGCGGGCCATGTTGCCGCTGTGGTGGGAGCCCCACAGGCCGAGGAAGGCGGACGGGTCGTTGTAGTCGGCTACCCAGGAGGAGCGGATCACCTCGAACTGGCCGCTCTGGCGGCTGTCGAGATAGGTTTTCCACTCCTGATTGGTGAGCTCGACCCGGGCTCCCAGCTTCTGTTTCCACAGGTTGGCGATGGCCAGCGCCATTTTCTTGTGTACCTCGGCCGTGTTGTAGAGCAGGGTCAGCTTGAGCGGGTTGGCCGGGCCGTAGCCCGCTTCCTTGAGCAGGGATCTGGCCTTGTCGTCCAGCTCCTGCTGACTGCTGCTGGAGAGCAGGTTGGCCTTGGGCTCGAAGCCGGCAACCACGTCCGGGGTGAAGTGATAGGCCGGTTTTTCTCCGGTGCCCAGGATCTTGCTGGCGATGAGGCCCCGGTCAATGGTGTAGGAGAGCGCCTTGCGCACCCGCACGTCGTTGAGGGGGGCGCGCTGGGTATTGAAGGCGTAGTAGTAGGTGCCGAGCTGATCCGGGGTATAGACCTCGCCCGGGATCTGCTGCATCAGTTTGTGATACTGCTCCTTGGGGAAGGACTCGGTGATGTGCAGGTCGCCGGCCAGGTAGCGGTTGGTGGCCGCGCTCTCCTGGTTGATGGGCACGAAGGTGACCTTGGTCAGCACGGTATGGGCGCGATCCCAGTAGTAGGGGTTGGGGGTCAGCTCCAGCTTCTCGTTCACCACCCGGTGACTCAGCACGAAGGCACCGTTGCCGACCAGCTTGCCGGGCTGGGTCCACTGGTTGCCGTATTGCTCCATGCTGGCACGATGCAGTGGCGACAGGCTGGGGTGGGTCAGCAGGCTCAGGAAGTAGGGCACTGGCTGGGAGAGGGTCACCTGCAGGGTATGCTCATCGAGGGCCTTCACTCCGAGCTTTGCGGGGGGCAGCTTGCCGGCCACTATCTCATCCACCTTGTCGAAGCGGGCCAGTTGGGCGAACCAGGCAAAGGTGGCGGCCTCTTTGGGATCGACCAGTTTGCGCCAGCCGTAGACGAAGTCGGCGGCCTGCACGGGATCGCCGTTGGACCAGCGGGCATCCGGTCGCAGATGGAAGGTGAAGCGCTGATTGCCCTGGTTGTCCCAGCTGGCGGCGACCCCGGGCTGCACCTTGCCGTCCGGTCCCTGGGTCAGCAGCCCCTCGTAGAGATCCCGCAGTACCTGCAACTCGGGCAGGCCGACCAGCTTGAGCGGGCTCAGGCTCGCCGGCTCGTCTTTCAGATGACGCACAACGGCCTGTTCGGCGGCGAGCTGGGTGCCGGGTGGAACATCGGCAGCCTGGACACAGGCACAGCCCAGCAGGGCCAGCAGGGGACTCCATCCTTTCATGGTTGATCCTTCAAATAGTGTGAAGCGGGGTGAAAACTCGGCGAGAAGTGATCGCCGACAGACGGGAAATCATGATATCCCGTTTGCTGGTCAGACCGCCAGTATGAGTCCCTTGGATGAGGGGACTCTCCGGCATCTTATTTGACCCGCCATTCGGGCAGAGGAGTGAGCAATGAGAACATGGATCCTGTTGGCCCTGGCCATCAGTCAGGGGGCCTGGGCGCTGGCGCCGTGTGAGCGCGAGAGCCAGGTTGGCAGCTGGTGCGAGGTGAACATAGATCAACTGCATCCGACCCAGGGTGGCGTGGGCCAGATCCAGGTCGACAACACCCAGGCCGAACTGGCGGGCAAGAGTGCAAAGCAGCTCGACAAGTTGATGAAAAAGAAAGAGATCCCCATCGTCATTGCGCCCGATGGCGGTTACTGGCTGGTGGACAGGCACCATCTGACCAAGGCGCTGTGGCAGTCTGGCGTGAAGCAGGTGCGGGTCAAGGTGATCGCCAGGTTGCAGGACAAGGAGAACTTCTGGAGCCAGATGCAGTGCAACCACTGGGCCTGGCTCAAGGATGAAAAGGGCGGCGCACTGACGCCGCAGCAACTGCCGGCCCACATCGGCGAACTGCCGGATTACCCCTACCGGACGGTGGCCGGGCTGCTGCAGGATGCGGGCTATTTCGACAAGCGGGAGCAGGTCTACTTCGTCGAGTTTGCCTGGGCCAGCTGGCTCGGCCAGCAGATGGACTGGCTGCCGGTCGACAGCGCCAATCTGGCGGATCGCCTCTATCAGGCCAAGCGGCTGGCGTGCAGCAGCAAGGCGGCGGATCTGCCCGGTTATCCCGGCAAGCAGTGCCGGGTCAACCAGTCGCGCAGCGGCAACTGAGGGGATAGCCGCTATCAAAGCAATTGCGGGGGGCCTATGCCCCCCGCTTCGTCATGAGGGTTGCCGGGCCTGCTGCCAGTGCGCGGCGGCCTGTTCCAGCAGGGCCACTTCGCCTTGCTGGATCTGCGGCAGCAAGGCCTGCACCTGGGCATCTGGCCACTCCCACCAGGCCAGCGCCTGCAAGCGGGCGATCTCCTCCTCAGCAAAGCGCATCCTGATAACCTTGGCCGGGGTACCAGCCACCATGGCATAGGGCGGCACATCCTGATTGACCAGGGCGCGCGCCGCTATGATGGCCCCGTCGCCGACGGTGACCCCCGGCATGATCATGGCGTCCATGCCGATCCAGACATCGTTGCCGATGCGGGTGTCGCCGGCAGGGCGATAGCTGCGCTGGAGGGCATCGAGATCGGCAAACGGATAGGTGCTGATGAAGTCGGCATTGTGGGTGTGGTTGCCGCCCATCAGGATCTTCACCCCGGCGGCTATTTGCACATAGTCGCCGATATGCAGCTGATCGATGTGCCAGAGCGGCTCCCAGCCGGTCTCTGGGTTGCGGCTGAAGCTGTCGCCGTGCAGATAGCGCACGGCGGCCTCTTCAAACGGGCCGTCCCAGGCGCCGGAGTAGTAGCTGTGGCACCCCTTCAGGTGGATATTGGGGTTGCTCACCGTCAGGTGCAGGTACTCGACCTGCGACCAGTGTTGGCAGGGTTTCATGGTTGTCTCCTCGTTCAAATGGATAGGGTGGATGGCGCGAGGAGCGCAGCTAATAGGTCCAGACCAGCAGGCGGGGCACGCACAGGGTCGAGCAGCCCAGATCCTGGGGTAAACGGGGTCGCAGCATGGAGAGTGCGGGTCCTGAAGGGTGGATCGGCATGGTAAGTCATATGGGGATGGGGGCCAAGCCTAGCATCGTTGTCTGGTCAAAACCTGCACGAAATATCGGGTTGATATTCATTCTCAACTGGGCATGATAAAAGTCCCACCCATCAACTTGGGAGATCGGCATGACCCATCAAATCTGGCAGCGTTACATGCTGGAGGCTGAAAACGCACTGGGCGCGGGCGCGCTCGGCACCGCCATCTGCCTCTATCAGCAGGCCCTCGCCGAGGTATACGAACTGAGTGACGGTGAGCTGGACGAGTTGGCCAGCATGCGGGTGGCGACCTGCCACCGGCTGGCCGATTTCTGGCGCGCCATGGAGGAGCCGGCCTACGAGCTGCGCTACCTCAAGCTGGCCTCCGAGCTGGTGACGGCGTTGGTGCCCCAGTGCCCGAACCAGGAGTGCGAATCCCTCATCAGCGAACTGGGTTGCTGTCGGGCGGCGCTGCTCTCTTTCCTCAAGCGCCACCCCAATCCTGACATCGCTCGCTTGATCCAGCTGCAGGATCAGGTGCAGGGCTGCGAGCTGATCGGCCGTTTTCGCCTCAACTGAGGATCATTTACGGCCTTTGAGGCGCTGGGCGATCCGCGTTTGTGCCTCTTCCCCCTGCAGGGCGAGGGAGAAGGCGCGCGCCTCCAGATCGATGACGAAGTGCACCGCCTGCCTGAGCTCCTGCTTGAGCAGCGCCTTGCTCTTTTGCAGCGCCTTCGGCGCCTTGGCCGCCAGCTTCAAACCCTGCTCCCGGGCAAAGGGGAGCAGGTCTTCGGCCGCCAGCACCCGGTTGGCGAGCCCCAACCGCAGTGCCTCGTCGGCATCGATGGCTTCGGCCAGCAGCAGCAGCTCCGCCGCCTTCAAGTGACCCACGCTGCGCGGCAGCAGCAGGCTGGAGGCAAACTCCGGCACCAGCCCCAGTTCGACGAAGGGCAGTTGCAGGCGGGCATTGTCGGCCAGATAGACCAGATCGCAGTGCAGCAGCAGGGTGGTGCCGATGCCGACTGCCGCACCGCCGACCGCGGCGATCACCGGCTTCGGGAAGTCGGCCAGGGTGTGGAGGAACTGCAAGATGGGATCGTCAGCCTCCAGGGTCTCTTTCCCCACGAAGTCGGCCAGATCATTGCCGGCGGTAAAGCAGTCGCTCTGCCCCTGGATGAGCAGGGCGTGGATGGCGTCATCTTCCGTCGCTTGTCGCAAGGCGTCGGTGAGCGCACGATACATGGCGGTATTGAGAGCATTGCGCTTGTCGGGACGATTGAGGGTCAGGGTGAGCAAGCCATCCTGCTGCTCGACAATGATAATGGGGTCCATGTCTAAATCCTTGTTATTGCTGGCTGTCAAAAGCTTACTGCTGCGGTAATCTTTGCTGCGTTTAACAACATCATAAAAGGATTTCAACCATGTTTAAACGTGCGTTCTATTCCCTGCTGGCCCTGGGGCTGGCTGCTCCCGCCCTGGCCAAGGTCGAGGCCGTCGACGGCTATGTGCGCCTGCTGCCGCCGGGCTCGCCCAACACCGCCGCCTTTCTGGTGCTGAAGAATGATGCCGATCAGCCGGTCAAGCTGGTGGCTGCCGCCTCGCCCGAGGTGGGCCGCGCCGAACTGCACACCCATTTGCACGAGAACGGTGTGATGAAGATGCGCCAGGTCGAGAGCATAGAGGTGCCGGCCAAGGGCGAAGTGGCGCTCAAACCCGGCAGCTTTCACATCATGCTGTTCGAGGTGCGCGAGCTCTCCCAGGGCACCCCTTTCCCGCTGACATTGACCATGGATGATGGCCAGAAGCTGGAGTTGAGCCTGCCGGTGAAGCCGATTGAACCCATGGCAGGTATGCAGCACTGACATTAATGGACGCTTGTTCAGTTTTTTACACTGTGTATTCCCGTCGCACTGGGTAAAATGATGGCCTTTCCAGTCCATAGATAGAGAGTGACGTGATGAAGAAGACCTTGATTGCCGGTTGCGTACTGGCCCTGTTCAGCCAGGCAGCCATGGCTGCCGATGACTGGCGTTTCGCTGCCGGTACCGATGTATGGAATGCTCAGGGCAGCGGCCAGATCAACGGTGTCGGGGCCAACGGCAGCTACGACGAGAACTACAACTGGAGCGGCTACCTGCAACTGGAGCACGGCATCATCCTGCTGCCCAACGCCAAGTTCGAGATCTCCGATTTCGGTACCAGCGGCGGCGCCCTCAACAACGATCTGATGGCGTATGACCTGAGCCTCTACTATCGCCTGTTCAACAACGACCTGTTCCAGATCGATCTGGGTCTGACCGGTCGTCGCTACGATGGTGATTTCAACACCCAGCACTACTCCTATGACAAGGACGTGCTGATGGCCTACACCGGCGCCGAAGTGCGTATCCCGGGTACCGGCTTTGCCGCCTTCGGCGATGCCCGCGTGCAGGATGCCGACAACTACGACTACCGTCTGGGTGGCTCCTATAAGTTCGCGACCGTACCGCTCAAGGTGCGTGCCGGCTGGCGTGATGCGAGCATGGACTTCGATCGCGTTGACCAGCGGGTCGACGGCTGGTTCATCGGTGGCGAATTCACCTTCTAATTCCGGCAACGGCTGATGACGATGGCCCCATCATCCCGATGGCGGCATCCGACGAGGAAAGAGCATGGGTCATATCATAGTGACGGGGGCGGGGTCCGGTCTGGGCCGGGCGCTCACCATAGGTCTGGTTGAACGCGGTCATCAGGTCTCCATGATGGGGCGTCGTTATCAGAGGCTGCAGGAGCAGGAGGAGTTGCTCGGCAAGGCGGTGATCGGCATCGCCGCCGATCTGGCACACCACGAGGAAGTGGACGTGGCATTTGCCGCCGCGGTGGAGTGGGGCGGCCTGCCCGAGCTGGTGCTGCACTGCGCCGGCGTGGGCGAGTTCGGCCCGGTCGGTGTCTATACCGCCGAGCAGATCCGCCGGGTGGTGGAGAGCAACCTCATCTCCACCATTCTGGTGGCCCAGCAGACGGTGCGCCTCATCGGCGACAAGGGCGGTGTGCTGGCCAACGTGCTCTCCTCCGCCGCCCAGGTGGGCAAGGCCAACGAGAGTCTCTACTGCGCCTCCAAATGGGGCATGCGCGGCTTTCTGGAGTCGTTGCGGGCCGAGCTGAAAGGCTCGCCGCTGCGGCTGGTGAACCTCTATCCGAGCGGGATCCGCAGTGAATTCTGGGACAACTCGGATCATGTGGACAGCAGCGGCTTCATGACCCCGGAAGACGCCGCCGCCTACATGCTGGATGCGCTGGAAGCCAGAAGCAGCTGCCATGTGACCGATCTCTTCATCGGTCGCAACTAGTTGTGGCCAGCCTCGCCTCTGCCCTGCGGCAGAAAACAAAAAGCGCGCCATCTGGCGCGCTTTTTTATGGGGGCAAGGGGCGAAATTAACGGCCCAGCTTGGCCTTGAGCAGGGCAACGATCTCGCTGATCGCCACTTCCTGCTTCTCGCCGGAGCGGCGGCACTTGTACTCCACCACGCCGTTGTCCAGACCGCGATCGCCGATGACGATGGCGTGCGGCACACCCAGCAGCTCCATGTCGGCGAACATCACGCCCGGGCGCTCTTTACGGTCATCGAACAGCACATCCACACCGGCGGCTTTCAGCTCGGTGTAGAACTGCTGTGCCTGCTCGGCCACACGCTCGGATTTGTGCATGTTCATCGGCACGATGGCCACTTCGAACGGGGCGATGGCTTCCGGCCAGATGATGCCGTACTGGTCGTTGTTCTGCTCGATGGCGGCAGCCACCAGACGGGAAACCCCGATACCGTAGCAACCCATCTCCATGGTGACGGACTTGCCGCCCTCGTTCAGCACGCTCGCCTTCATGGCTTCGGAGTACTTGGTACCCAGCTGGAAGATGTGGCCCACTTCGATGCCGCGCTTGAGCAGCAGCTTGCCCTGGCCGCACGGGCTCGGGTCGCCTTCTACCACATTGCGCAGGTCGGCCACTTCATAGGTCGCGATGTCGCGATCCCAGTTGGCGCCGGTCAGGTGGAAGCCGGTCTCGTTGGCGCCACAGACGAAGTCGGCCAGATGGGCGGCGCTGCGATCGGCGATGATGCGACCGGCAAAGCCGACCGGGCCGATGGAGCCTGCGTCGCAACCGGCGGCAGCCTTGATCTGCTCGTCGTTGGCGAAGGTCAGCGGGTTGGCAACACCCGGCAGCTTCTCGGCCTTGATTTCGTTCAGCTCGTGGTCGCCACGCAGGACCAGGGCGATGACGGCCTGTTTGCCGTGCTCGTCCTCTTCGCCCAGCACCAGCAGGGTCTTGGCGATGGCGCTCGGCGCCACGTTCAGGAAGGCGGCCACATCAATGATGGTGTGGACGGCCGGGGTGGCAACCTTGGTCAGGGCCGCGGTGGCGGCAGGGCGCTCGCCAGCCGGTGCCAGCGCTTCGGCCATCTCGATGTTGGCGGCGTAATCTGATGTATCGGAGAAGGCGATCAGATCTTCACCGCTCTCTGCCAGCACCTGGAATTCGTGGGAGCCAGTACCCCCGATGGAGCCGGTATCGGCCTGCACCGGACGGAAGTTCAGCCCCATGCGGGTGAAGGCGGCGCAGTAGGCGGCGTGCATCCGCTCGTAGGTTTCGATCAGCGAAGCCTTGTCGATGTGGAAGGAGTAGGCGTCCTTCATCAGGAATTCGCGACCACGCATCACGCCGAAGCGGGGACGCACTTCATCGCGGAACTTGGTCTGGATCTGGTAGAGGTTGAGCGGCAGCTGCTTGTAGCTGTTCACTTCGTAACGCACCAGCGAGGTGATCACCTCTTCGTGGGTCGGACCCAGCACGAAGGGACGGTTGTGGCGGTCGGTCAGACGGCACAGCTCGGGACCGTAGTCATCCCAGCGGCCGGACTCCTGCCACAGCTCGGCGGGTTGCACCACCGGCATGGAGACTTCGATGGCACCAGCATTGTTCATCTCTTCGCGAACAATGTTCTCGATTTTTTTCAGAACCCGCAGACCGGACGGCAGCCAGGCATACATGCCGGAGGCCAGTTTGCGGATCATGCCGGCGCGCAGCATCAGCTGGTGGCTGACGATCTCGGCATCGGACGGGGTTTCCTTGAGAGTGGAAAGCAGATATTGGCTGGTACGCATCGCGGTAGACCTTAGCTAAGACGGGCGGCTGGGCCCTGGATAATTTCAAGAGCGGAATTTTAACAGGCCGGACCCTGCGGCCCAAGGGCTAAATTCGTACGATGGGAGAAAGCGGGGGCATAGCCCCCGCGTTGGTCAGACCCGAAATTGCGACAGCAGGCGCTGTTGCAGCAGGCTGGCCTGATGCAGGGAGGAGGCGAGCTGCAGGCACTCCTGCGCCTCCTGCTCGCCGGTCTGGGCCTGCAGGCTGATGCCGGAGACCTTGTCCGAGGTGTGGCTGAGGGTATGGGAGAGCTGGCCGGTGGCATCCGCCACCTGTTGCACCATGTCCGCCAGATGGTCGATGGCCTCTTCCACCTTGAACAGGATCTGCCTGGTGTTGTCGGAGTCTTCCATGCCGGATTCCACAGTCTTCAGATTGCGCTGCATCATCAGATAGGCTTTCTCGGTCTGTTGCTGGATGTTGTTGATCACCTCGGTTATTTCGGCACTGGAAGAGGCGGTGCGATTGGCCAGGGTGCGCACCTCGTCGGCCACCACGGCAAAGCCGCGACCCATTTCGCCGGCCCGGGCCGCCTCGATGGCGGCGTTGAGCGCCAGCAGGTTGGTCTGTTCCGAAATGCTGCTGATGGTGGAGATGATCTGGCCAATCTGGCTGGCCTGCTCCTTGAGGGCATTGATGGCGTTGGCGCACTCGCCCACTTCCACCACTACCCGCTGCATGCCGTTGCTGGCGGAGGTCACGTATTGGCTGCTCTCGGCGGTGAGCTGGCGTACCTCGTTGGCGTTTTGTGCCGCCAGGCTGCAGTTGTCCGAGATGGAGGTGGCGACCTGGACCATCTGCTCGCTGTCGTGGTGCAGTGCCTGGGCGTGTTCGGCGGTCTGGCGACTGCTCTGGCTGATGGCTTCGACCCGGTTGACCGAGGTGTGGACGTGCTCGCTGATGTGCTGGTTATTGTCCATGGTGGAGCTGATCATCTTCTGCAGTTTTTCTATGAAGCGATCTACGCTGCCGGCCAGCGAGCCAATCTCGTCGTCGCGCTTGAGATTGATGCGGGCATTGAGGTCGCCTTCTCCCGCTGCGATATCCTGCATGCGTTGATTGACCTGCAGCAGGGGTTTGACGATGGTGCGCACCAGCCAGAAGCCGCACAGGGTCACGAGCAGCAGGCTCAACAGCAGACCCCCCAGCAGCAGGTTCCTGGTGTGGCTGATGATGCTGTTGAGCTGGTTCACCTGATCTTCGACCGTGGCGTCCCCCTTGGCTTCGACCTCGACCAGTTGCTGCTTGAGCTGGTCGGCGCTGCGTTCATAGTTGACCAGTTGACCCTGATACTCGCTCAGAGCCGCCATCCACTGCACCATCAGCCGCTGCACCTCGGTTTGCAAGGTGCGGTACTGGGTTGCCAGCGACTGGCCGGCAAATTCTCCTTCGCCTGGCACATCAAACATGCCGCTGCCGAGCATGGCGTCGACTGCTTCCTGATAGAAGCGGGTTGCCTCCTTCATCTCGGCTTGGATGGCGGGAGTCGGCCCCTCGCTCTGCATCTTCTCCAGCGCATAGAGCTGGCGCAGGAAGCCGATGTTGGCCTCCATGCCGCCATCGGCAGCATGCCAGCGGGTTGCCAGACCGCCATTCCAGCTGATGGCCTGATCCGGCGACTGGGTCAGGCTCTCGACCGCGCCGTCCCCCACCACCTCAAGCTGGGTCGAGAGGCGGGACATGCGCTCCGAGCTGGCGCGCAGCGCCTGATCGACGCTGGTAAAGGCCCGGTAGAGTGCCAGCAACTGCTCCTGTTGCTGCTGATAGGCCAGATGCTGCTGATCCATCGCGCTGATGGCGGTGGCGTCGATCAACCGGCCTTCCCCCACCCGGCGCATGGCATCGGCGGTGGCCGCTCTGGCGCGCTGCAGCTCCGGCTCGTCGAGCGGCATGCCTCTGAGCATCTTCTGGATGTAGAGCGACTGGTTGCCGAGCTCGATGGATCCTTCCATGGCGCCATCGGCAGTCTGCCAGGCGGCGCCCAATACATAGGAGAGCAGATCCGCCAGTCGCTGGCTGCCATACCAGCCGACGATGCCCATCCCCAGCGTGCAGCTGAGCAGAATGGTCAGCCCGAGATTCGATGTGGTGACAATTTTCATGATGCAGGACCTTCCTTGGCTCCGAACAAACCCAATTCAGTGTTTTATCAATGGCGGGGATTCGCCATTCCCGATGAAAAATAAAGTTGTTGCCATGCCCGGATCCAAGCATGGCTGGCAACGGGCAAACGTGCTGAGAATCCGCCCCGATCCTCACCGCCCTATGCTGGATACTTATCCAGTTATTCTTTATGCTATGAGCCAATTTACAGATAGCTGGTTTGGTGAGGAGATTGCCGTGATTGGTCGCTTGAGAGGCGTAGTCATTGAGAAACAACCCCCCGAGGTACTGCTGGAGGTCGGGGGTGTGGGCTATGAGGTACAGATGCCCATGAGCTGCTTCTATGATCTGCCCGAGATCGGCAAGGAGGCGACCATCCACACCCACTTCGTGGTGCGGGAAGATGCCCAGCTGCTATATGGCTTCAACCACAAGCAGGAACGGGCGCTGTTTCGCGAACTGATCAAGACCAACGGGGTCGGTCCCAAGCTGGCGCTGGCCATCCTCTCCGGCATGACCGCCACCCAGTTCGTGCTGAGCGTCGAGCGCGAAGAGATCAGCTCCCTGGTCAAGTTGCCTGGAGTGGGCAAGAAGACCGCCGAGCGGCTGGTGGTGGAGATGAAGGACCGGCTCAAGGGCTGGGTCAGTCACGATCTCTTCTCGCCGGCCGAGATCACCCTGCCTGCCAGAGAGAGTGCCCTGCGGGCGCCGGATTCGAGCGAAGAGGCAGCCAGCGCGCTGGTGGCGCTTGGCTACAAGCCGCAGCAGGCCAGCCAGATCGTCAGCAAGGTCGCTGCCGACGGCATGTCGGTGGAAGATATCATCCGTGAAGCACTGCGCAGCCTGGTGTGAGGTAGACAATGATTGAAGCGGATCGTCTCATCTCCGCCTCCGGCGGGCGGGAAGAGGAAGTCATCGATCGGGCCATCCGGCCCAAGCTGCTGGCCGATTACACCGGTCAGGATCCCGTCTGCGAGCAGATGGAGATCTTCATCGCGGCGGCGCGCCAGCGCGGCGAGGCGCTCGATCACCTGCTGATCTTCGGCCCGCCGGGGCTTGGCAAGACCACGCTGGCCAACATCGTGGCCAACGAGATGGGGGTCAACATCAAGACCACTTCCGGCCCGGTGCTGGAGAAGGCCGGTGATCTGGCGGCGCTGCTCACCAACCTCGAACCAAACGACGTGCTGTTCATCGACGAGATCCACCGCCTCAGTCCGGTGGTGGAGGAGGTGCTCTACCCGGCGATGGAGGATTACCAGCTCGACATCATGATCGGGGAGGGGCCAGCCGCCCGTTCCATCAAGCTCGATCTGCCCCCCTTCACCCTGATCGGTGCCACTACCCGGGCTGGCTCTCTCACCAGTCCGCTGCGGGATCGTTTTGGCATAGTGCAACGGCTCGAGTTCTACAACGTCAAGGATCTGACCGACATCGTCGCGCGCAGCGCCCGTTGCCTCGGGCTCGACATGACGGAAGACGGTGCGCTGGAGGTGGCGCGTCGTTCGCGCGGTACGCCGCGAATTGCTAACCGTTTGTTGCGCCGGGTGCGCGATTTTGCCCAGGTGAAATCTGACGGCCGCATCGATGGACCCATAGCGGCCCGAGCCATGGACATGCTGGACGTGGATAATGAAGGCTTCGACTTCATGGACCGTAAGTTATTGTTGGCTGTGATAGACAAGTTTCTGGGCGGGCCGGTGGGGCTCGACAACCTGGCGGCTGCCATCGGGGAGGAGAAGGACACTATCGAGGATGTACTCGAGCCTTATCTGATCCAGCAGGGCTATCTGCAACGTACACCCAGAGGGCGGATCGCGACACCAAGAGCTTATGCGCATTTTGGCCTGCAACGGCCAGATGAAGGGTGAAAATAGCTGATTGAACAAAAAACCGCCGCCAGAGGCGGTTTTTTGTTATCCGGGCAAAAAAAAGCCCACTGCGGATGCGGTGGGCAAAGACAATTCAGGATGGATGTTCACAGACAGTGAGTGCGTCTGGAGACAGACCGGTAAAAAAACAGAGGAGCCGTCGCGAGGCCTCAGAGTCGGTTCATTTGATAGAGCTGCACGAACGAAAGCTTGTAGTAACGGATGGTTTTAGCAACAAACTTTTTCATCTTTGATTCCAATAAACAGGTTCGAAATGTTCATCGAATACGTACCGGGAACCCAGATTGACCGGCCTGTATCCAAGGGTATGCCCTCACTGCGAGGCGCATTGTAGGAGCTCTATCGGACTCGGACAAACAAGAAAAATTACCTATCTCAGATTAGATTAACTAATCATTTTGCCGGCTTGTGGAATTAGCATGAACATGCGCTTTTAGTGGTTTTTAATTAGTTTTATTCGGGCCCAGCACAGCCACAGGAAACATTATGAAAACGACCTTGTCAGTTGTTTTTTAACAGAACCATTACTAATTGGTGATAAATATAAATTTGATTTAAATCAATGATTTGCGATCTTTGTTTTTTTGTGACGCAGCTCTCTAAAATAAATCTAATCGGCCGTGAAAGTGCCTTTAAAAGGCATGTATTCATGATGGTTTTACATTGATTTCAATCAAATAAAGGTGATATAAAACGCAGGTCATTATGGGCGGGAATAAAGCAAGCTGGATTGTTTTGTAATTGTTAAACATTAGCTTTTTTTGTTCCCTATTATTGCCTTGTTGTTAATGTGGTGGCAGTCGAATCCGGTCGTCAGTGCAAAACTGGAACATGACCGATAATTCGGGGACTTCCAACGGAAGCTTTGTCCTTAAAACTTAAAATAGCCGTGCCAATAATCGGTGAGGAAACATCATGATTGCTGAGCATGTGGTAGACCTATCGCGGTTCCAATTCGCTGCGACGGCCCTTTATCACTTCCTGTTTGTGCCCCTGACGCTCGGAATGGCCTTCATTCTGGCGATCATGGAGTCTGTCTATGTGATGACCAACAACCCTGTCTACCGGGACATGACCAAGTTCTGGGGCAAGTTGTTTGGTATCAACTTTGCCCTTGGGGTCACCACAGGGCTGACCATGGAGTTTCAGTTCGGTACCAACTGGGCTTACTACTCCCACTACGTCGGCGATATCTTCGGGGCCCCGCTGGCCATCGAAGGCTTGATGGCCTTCTTCCTGGAATCCACCTTCGTCGGTATGTTCTTCTTCGGTTGGGATCGTCTCTCCAAGCGTCAGCACCTGGCTGCGACCTGGCTGATGGCGCTGGGGACCAACCTCTCCGCCCTCTGGATCCTGGTGGCCAACGGCTGGATGCAGAACCCGGTCGGTGCCGAGTTCAACTTCGAATCCATGCGGATGGAGATGGTGAGCTTCGCCGAGCTGGTGTTCAACCCGGTTGCTCAGGTCAAGTTCGTGCATACCGTTGCGGCCGGCTACACCACGGGCGCCATGTTCGTGCTGGGTATCTCTTCCTACTACCTGCTGAAGAATCGTGATGTGGCCTTTGCCCGTCGCTCCTTCGCCATCGCAGCCGCTTTCGGCATGGCTTCCATCCTCTCCGTGCTGATCCTCGGTGACGAGTCCGGTTACGAGACCGGTGAAGTGCAGAAGGTGAAACTGGCGGCCATCGAGGCCGAGTGGAACACCGAGCCGGCACCTGCCTCCTTTACCCTGTTCGGCATTCCGAATCAGGAAGAGATGCGCACCGACTACGCCATCAAGATCCCCTATGCGCTCGGTATCATCGCCACCCGTTCCCTGGATGGCCAGGTTACCGGCCTCAAGGATCTGAAGAGCGAGCATGAGCTGCGCGTGCGCAACGGCATGACCGCCTACGACCTGTTGACCAAGCTGCAATCCGGCGACAAGTCCGACGATACCCGTGCCCGCTTCGATGAAGTGAAGCAGGATCTGGGCTACGGTCTGCTGCTCAAGCGCTACACCAACAACGTCACCGATGCCACCGACGAACAGATCAAGGCTGCCGTGGATGACTCCATCCCGCAGGTTGCGCCGCTGTTCTTCGCCTTCCGCATCATGGTTGCCTGCGGCATGCTGATGCTGCTGCTGATCGGTCTGGCCTTCTATGACAGCACCCGTCACAAGATCGGCGAGCGCAAATGGCTGCTCAAGGCGTTGCTGTACGGTATCCCCTTGCCCTGGATCGCCATCGAGTGTGGCTGGTTCGTCGCTGAGTATGGCCGTCAGCCCTGGACCATCGCCGAAGTGCTGCCGACCTCCGTCTCTGCATCCAATGTGCCGGCGTCCGAGATCTGGTTCTCCCTGATCGGGATCTGCCTGTTCTATACCGTACTGCTGATCATCGAGATGTACCTGATGTTCAAGTACGCGCGTCTGGGCCCAAGCAGCCTGAAGACGGGCAAGTACCACTTCGAACAGAGCAAGGCATAAGGAGAGTAACCCATGTTTGATTACGAAATGTTGCGTCTGGTCTGGTGGGTGCTGGTCGGTGTCTTGCTGATCGGTTTCGCCATCACCGACGGCTTCGATATGGGGGTGGGCGCACTGCTCCCCTTCGTCGGCAAGAAGGATGTCGAGCGTCGGGTGATGCTCAACACCATGGGCCCGCACTGGGAAGGCAACCAGGTATGGCTGGTGACTGCCGGTGGTGCCCTGTTTGCCGCCTGGCCCATGGTCTATGCCGCAGCCTTCTCCGGCTTCTACATCGCCATGATCCTGACGCTGATGGCCCTGTTCTTCCGCCCGGTCGGCTTCAAGTACCGTTCCCTGCGTGAAGACGCCAAGTGGCGCAGCAACTGGGACTGGGCACTGTTCGTCGGCAGTGCGGTACCGCCCATCGTGTTTGGCGTGGCATTCGGCAACCTGCTGCAGGGCGTACCGTTCGACTTCAACCAGTTCATGATGCTGACCTATCACGGCAACTTCTTCGGTCTGCTCAATCCGTTCGGCCTGCTGGCCGGCCTGGTGAGCCTGTTCATGCTGGTCACTCAGGGTGCGACCTGGCTGATGATGAAGACCGACGGTGAAGTGCTGGCCCGCTCCCGCACTGCCGCCATGATCTGCTCGCTGCTGACGCTGGTGCTGTTCGGTCTGGCCGGTTTCTGGGTCAGCGGCATGGAAGGCTATGTGGTGGTCAAGGCGGCCGCGACCGATGCCGTTTCCAATCCGATGAACAAGGAAGTGGTGCGTCAGGCCGGAGCCTGGATGAACAACTACAGCCTCTATCCCTGGATGGTTGCAGCACCTGTGCTGGGTCTGGCCATGAGCCTGCTGACCGCGCTGTTCGCCAAACTGAACAAGGGCTGGCTGGCGTTCACTACCTCCTCCCTGGCGGTTGCCGGCGTGATCCTGACTGCAGGCTTCTCCATGTTCCCGTTCGTGATGCCTTCCAGTCTTGAGCCGTCACTGAGCCTGACCATGTGGGATGCCACTGCCTCCTTCAACACCCTCAAGGTGATGACGGTGGCGGCTGCCATCTTCGTACCGATTGTGCTGGGTTATACCCTGTGGACCTACATCAAGATGTTCGGCCGGGTGACCAGCAAGCACATCGAAGACAACCAACAATCGCTCTACTAAGAAGGTGCCCTGATATGTGGTATTTCACCTGGATCCTGGGTCTGTTGCTGGCTTGCGCATTCGGCATCATCAATGCGCTCTGGCTGGAGCACACCGAGAACATGGATCGCCAGATCGATGAGAACAAGTGATCGACTCGCCCGGTTGGCCGCTCCATTGGAGCGCCAACCCTGGCAGGGGTTGATGCTGTTGGCGGCGGCCCTGCTGGCCGTCGCCATTTTACAGGCTCCCAACCTGGTGGCCGCCAATACCAGTGAACACGGGCTCTGGCTCGCGCCCTGGCTGATGTGGGCGGTCTGTTGTGGCGTCATGCACGGGCTGGGATTTCATCCCCGCAGCCTCATCGGTCGTGTGCTGTTTTGCCCCTGGCTCGCCTGGCCCAGTTTGTTATATGGGCTCTGGTTGACCCAAGGCTATTTCCTTTCATAAAAAACGGGGGGAGGCAGGATTTCCCTGCTTCCCCCTGCTTCTTTCCTATTCAGCCCTGCGCTATGATAGCCCCCCATCTGACTGTCGAATGGATCACAGATTGTTATGGGGGAAGTCTCTGAGTTTCCGGTACGGGTCTACTACGAAGACACCGATGCCGGGGGCATCGTCTACAACGCCAATTATCTCAAGTTTATGGAACGTGCTCGCACCGAGTTCCTGCGCTGCGGCGGCATCGAACAGGATGTCATGCTGCGCGACGGGTTCGCGTTTGTGGTGAGTCGAACAGAGATCGATTTCCGCTCGGCGGCCCGATTTAATGAGCTTTTAACTGTATTAACGCAAGTGACTGAAGTGAAACGCGCCTCCATGCGTTTTTCACAACGGATACTGGCGGCTGATGGACGACTGATCACCCAGGCCATGGTACAGATAGCCTGTGTCAGTCATCCGCATATGAAACCTGTTGCAATACCTGAAAATGTGAAGGGAGTGCTGTTAAGTGCACGCTGAAATTTCGTTTATTGGCCTGTTTTGGCAAGCCAGCCTGCTGGTAAAACTGGTCATGATGACCCTGATGGGTATGTCGGTAGTTTCCTGGGCGCTGATCATCCAGCGTTCCAAGGCCATCAAGGCAGCCAATCTCGCATCGGAGCAATTTGAAGACAGATTCTGGTCCGGGGTCGATCTGAACCGTCTCTACCAGGAGTCCTCCTCCCGTCGCGACGACATCGAAGGCATGGAAGACATCTTCTACTCCGGCTTCAAGGAGTACGCCCGTCTGCTCAAGGCCGGTGCCCGTGGTCAGGATGCGGTGATGGACGGTACTTACCGCGCCATGCGGGTCTCCCTTTCCCGCGCCGTGGACGAACTGGAATCCAACCTGCCGGTGCTGGCGACCATCGGCTCCATCAGCCCCTACATCGGTCTGTTTGGTACCGTCTGGGGGATCATGAACGCCTTTATCGCCCTGGGTCAGGTGCAGCAGGCCACCCTGCAGATGGTGGCACCCGGTATCGCGGAAGCGCTGATCGCCACCGCCATGGGTCTGTTTGCCGCCATCCCGGCCGTTATCTTCTACAACCGCTTCTCCAACAAGGTCGAGCGGCTGGAAAACGCCTACGCCAACTTCATGGACGAGTTCACCACCATTCTGAACCGTCAAATTGCTCAGCAGCAGGGTGATCAGTAATGCAAACCTATCAGCGGATCCGGCGCAAGAAGGTGGCCGAGATCAACGTGGTTCCCTATATCGACGTCATGCTGGTGCTGCTTATCATCTTCATGGCGGTGACGCCCGTGATCACGCAAGGGGTCAAGGTTGACCTGCCGCAGGCGGAATCCGAGCAGTTGCCGGAAGATGCCAAGCCGCCCTTCATCGTCAGCGTCAACACCGAAGGTGAGTACGTCATCAAGGCCGGCGAGGCCGATGACGAGCCGGTGCCTGCCGGTACTCCCGAGGCGATGCAGCAATACATCACCGAGAAGGCCATGGGCTATCTGGCCATCAACCAGAACGCCCCCGTGGTGGTCGCCGGCGACAAGTCGGTGCGCTATGAAGAGGTGATCCTGCTGATGGTGGCCCTCAAGAAAGCGGGTGTGCCTCAGGTCGGCCTGATGACGGATCCGGTGAACTGACGGAGATGGATGTGAAGCGTGGTATTTCCGGTTATCTCATCGCGTCGCTTCTGCTGCACCTGATCATCGGCATCATCCTGTTTGTCGGGCTCGATTTCAGCAAGCCGAAGCGACCCGAGTCGAAGGGGCAGATCGTCAATGCCGTCATGCTCGACGAGAATTTCCTCAACGAGCAGGCCAAGCAGATCCAGCAGCAGAAGTCTCAGCCCAAGCCGCAGAAGGTAGAGAAAGAGAAGGATAAGGAAGACACGGACATCGCCAAGCGCGAGCTGGCCCAGCAGCAGGAGCGGCTGCGTATCGCCGAGACCAAGCGCAAGGAGGCCGAAGAGGCCACCCGCAAGGCCGAGGCTGAAAAGCAGAAGAAGGTAGCCGAGCAGAAGCAGGCGGAAGAGAAGGCCCAGAAGGCCGAGGAAGCCCGCAAGCTGGAAGAGCAGAAAGCCAAGAAGGTGGAAGCCGAGCGCAAGGCCGCGGAAGAAGAGAGCAAGGCGTTGGCGCTGAAGAAGAAAAAGGAACAAGAGAAGAAAGAGGCCGAAGAGAAGCAGGCCAAGGCGGACGCAGCCAAGAAGGCGGAAGCCGAGAAGAAGGCCAAGCAGGAGGCTGAGAAGAAAGCCAAGGCCGAAGCGGACAAGAAAGCCAAGGCGGAGGCCGAGAAAAAGGCCAAGGCCGAAGCCGACAAGAAAGCCAAGGAGGCCAAGGAAGAGGCCGCCAAGAAGGCAAAAGCTGACGCAGAGAAGAAAGCCAAGGCGGAGGCCGACAAGCAGGCCAAGATCGCCGCAGAGCGCAAGCGCAAGGCGGCCGAGGAGGCCAAGCTGCAAAAAGAGATGGAAGACATGATGCAGCAGCAGCTGGCGGCTGAGGCCAATGCCCGTAGTCAGGCGGCATCTGCTGCAGCGCAGGGCGAGGTCGACAAATACGCGGCACTCATCAAGGCGACTGTTGAGCGATATATGATTTTGGATCCCACCATGCGGGGCAAAACATGTACTATCGGCGTACGTCTTGCGAGCACTGGCTTTGTCATCTCGGTAGATAACGGCCAGGGTGACCCGGCGGTATGTCGTTCCGGCAAGGCGGCCGTATTGAAGGCCAACCAACTGCCGGTGCCGAAGGATCCTGCGGCGTTCGAGATGTTGAAGGAGTTCAACCTCAAGTTGGAACCGAGCATCTAAGGCCTGGATAAGGTAAATCGTGTAGCGTGGTTGGCAGCATCTTGCCGAGAAAGGAAGTTAATCTCTCATTTTTTTGGAACCGAGTATTTAAGCCATGATAAGAAAAGTGTTTTTTGCTTTGGTTGGCTGTTTGTTGCTGGGCCAGAGCGCCCAGGCGGCCTTGGACATCGTCATCACTGGCGGTATCGACAGTGCCCGACCCATTGCGGTCGCCCCCTTCAAGTGGGAAGGCAATGGCCAGCTGCCGCAGGACATCGCGGAAGTGGTCTCCAACGACCTGATGCGCAGCGGCAAGTTCAAGCCGCTGGCTCGTGGCCAGATGCCGCAGACGCCGAGCACCAGCGGTGAAATCAACTTCGCACCCTGGGCTTCGCAAGGGGTCGAGGCCGTGGTGGTCGGTTCCATTGCGGCTGTCGGCGACGGTACCTACAAGATCAACTTCGAGCTGGTCGACGTGCTGAAGGGCCAGCTGGCCAAGGCGCAAGGTGGCGAGAGCAACGGCTACATCCTGGACAGCCGCATGGCGACCATCCCGGGTGCCCAGATGCGTCAGTTTGCTCACCGCATCTCCGACATCGTCTATGAGCGCCTGACCGGCGAGCGTGGGGCCTTCCTGACCCGCCTGGCTTATGTCTCCGTCCAGCAGGGCACCCAGTTCCCGTATCAGCTGCGCATCGCCGACTACGACGGTTACAACGAGAAGACCCTGCTGCGCTCCCGCGAGCCGCTGATGTCCCCGGCCTGGTCGCCGGATGGCAGCAAGCTGGCCTACGTGAGTTTCGAGAACCAGAAGTCCGAGATCTATGTGCAGGACATCTACACCCAGCAACGCAGCCTGATCACCAGTTTCCGCGGGATCAACAGTGCGCCTGAGTGGTCGCCGGATGGTCGTCGTCTGGCTATCGTTCTCTCCAAGGATGGTTCACCGAACCTCTATGTGGTTGATGTCGCTAGCAAGCAGCTGACCCGCGTCACAACCAGCCGGGTGATCGACACCGAACCCTCCTGGATGCCGGACGGGCAAAATTTGTTGTTCACCTCTGAACGTGGTGGCAAACCCCAGATTTATAGCGTAAATTTGGCGACTGGTATGACTCGCCGGATGACTTGGGAAGGTGAATCCAACCAGGGCGCATCCATCACTCCTGATGGCAAAATCATGGTGATGGTGACTCGTGTTCAGGGGCAGTACCGTATTGCCCGTCAGGACATGGAAAACAATGCCCTGCTGGTCCTTACCCAGAGTGCGCTGGATGAGTCGCCAAGTGTGGCTCCCAATGGCAGCATGATCATTTATGCCACCATCTATCAGGGTCGTAAGAGTCTCGCGTTGGTGTCGACTGATGGTCGCTTCAAGGCTGTGCTTCCGACCAGTAGCGGTGAAATTCGTGCACCAGCTTGGTCGCCCTTCTTGAATTGATAAAAATCCAATTGTTTTTTGTTTTGTTATAAAGGTTTAAGGAAATAGCATGCAACTCAATAAACTGCTCAAGGGTTTGGCCATCGCACTGCCACTGTTCACCCTGGCCGCTTGTAGCTCTTCTTCTGATTCTGACGCCGCTGGCGCTGAATCAGGTATGACCGACGGCATGGGCGGTGTACAAACCGGCGGCGCCAACGGCATGTTGTCCCCGGAAGAGCAGATGCGTCAGAAGTTCGAAGCGCTGCAACGTGACAACGTGATCTACTTCCCGTTCGACGGTTACGATATCCAGGGTCAGTACGCTGATCTGCTGGATGCCCACGCCAGCTACCTGCGCGAGCGCCCGAGCGTGAAAGTCCTGATCGAAGGTCACGCCGACGAGCGCGGTACTCCGGAGTACAACATCGCCCTGGGCGAGCGTCGTGCCAAGGCCGTTGCCAAGTATCTGCAAACCCTGGGTGTGCAGGCCGAGCAGCTCTCCATCGTCAGCTATGGCGAAGAGAAGCCGCTGGACATGTCCCACACCGAGGATGCCTTTGCCAAAAACCGCCGTGCGGTTCTGGTTTACTAAGGTTTAAACCGAACAAAGTTCGTTTATATGCAAGCGGCCATTTCGATGGCCGTTTTATTTGCACTAAACGCCAAGGTTTGATCCGAATGAAATCTGCATAAGCGAGCGACGATGGCGCTGGCCGTTTTATTTGCCCTAAACGCTAAGGTTTGATCCGAATGAAATCTGTGTACAAGCAAGCTGTTGTTGCGCTGGCCGTATTGGGTGCTCTGAATGCGCAGGCGGCGGCTCCCGTCAGCGATCTGAGCGGTGACTCGGGTGGTGGTGTTGTCCTTAGCGGCAACAACGGCGCCATCGTGCCCACCGGCAGCCTGGAAGACAGGGTTGCCCTGCTGGAACGCACCCTCAATGCCCGTCTGCGGTTGCAAGCCGAATTGCAGCAGCAGGTCGACTCCCTGCAGGGGGAGGTCTCCGAGCTGCGCGGTCAGCTGGAACAGCAGACCTACCAGATGGAACAGTCGCAAGAGCGTCAGCGTCAGCTCTATCAGGAGCTCGACAAGGTAGCCAACAGCCAGCCTGCTGCTACGCCAGCAGCCCCGGCAGCCGCCGCTGCGAGCGCGACACCGGCAGCTGCGGCCAACTACTCGACCAACCTGAATGAGAACCAGGCCTATGATGCGGCCGTGAACATGGTGCTCAAGGAGAAGAACTACGACAAGGCCATCCCCGCCTTCGAAGGGTTCATCAAACAGTATCCAAGCTCGAGCTATGTCCCCAATGCCCATTACTGGCTGGGTCAGCTGTTGTTCAACAAGGGTGACCGGACCGGCGCTGCTGCCCAGTTCACCACGGTGGCAACCAAGTTCAGCAAGTCGCCCAAGCGAGCCGATGCGCTGTTGAAGCTGGGCATGCTGGCACAGCTTGACGGCAAGAAGGCGGAAGCGAAGAACTTCTATGAGCAGGTGATCAAGGGTTACCCGAACACCTCGCCGGCCCAACTGGCCAAGCAGAGTTTGAGCAAGCTGTAACATTGCTGCATGTCACTGTTTTCGTAACAGTCTTGTAAATACAGTCCCGCTTTGTATGCGCAATGAACAAACAGATTGAATTTAAGATTTTTCTATTGCGCCAGGATGATAAATCCGTAATATAGGCCGCCGTCAGAGCCGGTGCAGTATTGCAGTCGGTCCTGGTCGTGGTGAGGGTCGTTAGCTCAGTCGGTAGAGCAGTTGACTTTTAATCAATTGGTCGCTGGTTCGAATCCAGCACGACCCACCATTCTCTCCACCAGGTGGAGACAGCATTCCCTGGTCGCTTAGCTCAGCTGGGAGAGCACCTCCCTTACAAGGAGGGGGTCACTGGTTCGATCCCAGTAGCGACCACCAGTTTTAAACTGTTTGCCAAGGCAAGCAGTGTGCCAGGCAAGTCGGTGTGGGTCGTTAGCTCAGTCGGTAGAGCAGTTGACTCTTAATCAATTGGTCGTAGGTTCGATCCCTACACGACCCACCAATCTGGCCACAAGAATTCCCAGGTCGTTTAGCTCAGCTGGGAGAGCACCTCCCTTACAAGGAGGGGGTCACTGGTTCGATCCCAGTAACGACCACCA
>NZ_JAPDCG010000006.1:171542-281986 GCF_027705845.1 Aeromonas sp. S41-2
AGGTCGTTTAGCTCAGCTGGGAGAGCACCTCCCTTACAAGGAGGGGGTCACTGGTTCGATCCCAGTAACGACCACCAGATTGAAAAAGCCCGCAGCAATGCGGGCTTTTTTTATGGCCGTTCGGCATCAGGTTCTCAGCCGCTCGAGCTGGGTGGCCAGTGCCGTGGCAGCCTGCTCCAGCTGCTCGCTCAGGTGATGGCTGGCGTTGGCCTCCTGCCCCAGGGTGGTGGCGGCGTCGCCTATCCGCATCAGATTCTGGTTGATGGTGTCGCTGACGGCGCTCTGCTGCTCGGCCGCCGTGGCCACCTGGCTGATGTGATCGTGGATCTGCTGGATCTGGGTGACCACCTGATTGAGGGCCTCAAAGGCCTGCTCCGTTCCTTCCACCGTACTGGCCGAGCGAGTGATGCCAGTACTCATCAACTGCTGGCTGCTGCTGACCTCGGTCTGCAGGCTGCCGATGAGCTGACCTATCTCGTCGGTGGACTCCCGGGTCTTGTTGGCCAGCGCCCGCACTTCGTCCGCTACCACGGCAAAGCCGCGCCCCATATCGCCGGCCCGCGCCGCCTCGATGGCCGCATTGAGTGCCAGCAGGTTGGTCTGCTCGGCGATGGCTCTGATCACGTCGAGAATGCGGCTGATGTTGGTGCTGCGCTGAGCCACCTGGGCGACGGCCTTGTCGGCGAGGTGCATGTCTTCAACCAGGGTGTGGATCTCGGTGCGGGCCCGGCTCAGGGTCTGCTGGGCCGTGCTGATGTGATGGGTGGCCGTTTCCGACTCCTGGGCTGCCTGCTCGGCATAGCCCGCCACGCTGACCGCCGTGGTGCTCATCTGATGCATGGCACTGACTACGCTCTCCAGCTCCAGGCTCTGCTCGTCCAGACTGCTGCGCATGGTATCGGCCGTCTGCTTCATGCCCTGGGCCTGCTGGTGTACCTGCTGGCCGATCTGCTTGCTGCCCTGCACCATGCCGCGCAACTTGCTGAGGAAGGCGTTGAGGTGGCCGCCCAGCTCGATCAGCTCCTGGTGGGTGTCTATCCTCATCTGCTGGGTCAGGTCCCCCTCGTTGCTGGAGAGGTGGGACACATGGCGGCTGATGAGGGAGAGGGGGGCCGTGATGGTCTGGATGAACCAGATGAGCAGCGCCAGCGCCAGCAGGGTGATGACGACGATGGCAACCAGCTGTTGCTGCTGGGTGGCCTGCAGCAAGTCGCCAAGCTGGTTGCTGATGGTGTTGGCCTGGCTGAGTGCCAGCGCCTTGGGCACCTTGAGCATCAGCCACCACTGGGTGTCGGCGGCGTCGATCCTGACCGGTTGTTGCAGGATGAAGTCGGTCTCGGTGTCCTGCTCCTGGCCGGTGGGGGCGGTGAGGCCGGCTTCTGTCAGCGGCCGCCCCAGCTTGTCGGCGTGACGGTTGCTGCCGACGATGAGGCCCATCTTGCTGACCAGAGTGACCTCGGCCTGGTTGTCATACAGGCTCTTGCCGAGGTTCTCGGCCAGTTGCTGGAAGATGGGCAGGTTCATGTCGACACCGGTGATGCCGGCAAACTTGCCGGCTTTGAGAATGGGTACCGTCAGGCTGGTCATCAGCATCTTGTTGCCTGGGCTTATCTCGTAGAGGTAGGGCTCCATCAGACAGGGGCGCAGGGTGTCGCGGCCGCACAGGTACCATTCGCTGTTGCGGATGCCGAACTCGTTGACCGAGGTGTCGTATTTGGCGGCACTGGTGGCGGCATCCACCGGCTGTTGGCTGATCTGGCCACCCTGGTCGCGGGTGAAATAAATCTCCAGGCTGCCCTTGCCGACGACGGAGTGGGAGGCGCCGGCCTGCCAGCTGGCATCCTGGCCATCGTACCCGTCGGGTTCAAACTGGGCATAGATGGAGCTGATGCCGCCCGCTTGCTGCAGTCGGCTGTGAAGCAGCGTCTCGACCTGGGGGCGGCTCAGCAGCCTGTCCGGCTGTGCCATGCTGCCCTCCAGCTGGGCCGCCATGCCCAGCGGCACCTGATAGGACTGCTGCAACAAGTCGGCGATCTGCACCGCATAGCGTTCGGCCTGGAACTGCAGGGTACGGGAGACTTCCTGCTCCAGCGCCTGGCGGGTCTGGCTGACGATGTTGCTGCGCAGGGTGTTCAGCGAGGAGGACTGCATCAGGGTCATGGCGAGGCCGCTGGCGAGAAACAGCCCCATGGTGAGCAACAGCAGCTTGGTTTTGAGGGAACGTTGTTTCATTCGACAACTCCTTTGGCAAGAATGACAACGAATTACTTGAGTATATTCGGACACTTGCGCAGCACCGGATTTGTTGATGGGTTTGTGCGCGGCTTCTGGTTATAATTTTTGCCTTTCCAAGCGTTGATGGAACAGTCGCAATGAGCAATGCACTGAACAATGTCCCGCCGGTAGTCGAGATGGACTATCCGTTTCCGGCCAAGCCCCTTCCCCTGAGCGCCGAACAGAAGACGACCCTGATCGCTGACATCAAGGCACTGCTCAAGGAGCGCAAGGCGGTGCTGGTCGCCCACTACTACACGGATCCCGAGATCCAGGCGCTGGCGGAGGAAACCGGTGGTTTCGTCGGCGACTCCCTCGAAATGGCCCGCTTTGGCCGCGATCATGAGGCACAGACCCTGATCGTCGCCGGGGTGCGCTTCATGGGCGAGACCTCCAAGATCCTGAGCCCCCACAAGCGAGTCCTGATGCCGACGCTGGAGGCCGAGTGCTCGCTTGATCTGGGCTGCCCCATCGAGCAGTTCTCCGCCTTCTGTGACGCCCATCCCGACCATATCGTGGTGGTCTACGCCAATACTTCGGCGGCGGTCAAGGCGCGGGCGGACTGGGTGGTGACCTCCAGCATCGCGCTGGAAATCGTCGAACATCTGGACAGCCAGGGTCACAAGATCATCTGGGGCCCGGACCGTCACCTTGGTGCCTACATCGAGAAGAAGACTGGCGCCGAGATGTTGCGCTGGCAGGGCCACTGCATCGTCCACGACGAGTTCAAGGCCCGCGCCCTGCGCGAGTTGAAGGAGCAGAATCCGGATGCCGCCGTGCTGGTCCACCCGGAGTCCCCTGCCTCGGTGATCGAGCTGGCCGATGCGGTGGGCTCTACCAGCCAGCTGATCAAGGCGGCCAAGGAGCTGCCCCAGCGTAAACTCATCGTGGCGACCGATCGCGGCATCTTCTACAAGATGCAGCAGGCCTGTCCGGAGAAAGAGATGGTGGAGGCGCCGACCGGTGGCGATGGTGCGACCTGCCGCAGTTGTGCCCACTGCCCCTGGATGGCGATGAACGGCTTGGTGGCCATCAAGGAGGCCCTCACCGATGGCGCCGAGCGTCACGAAATCCTGGTGGACGAGGATCTGCGGGTGAAGGCCTTGATCCCGCTCGACCGCATGCTGAACTTCGCCGCCGAGCTCAGGCTCAAGACCCAGGGCAATGCCTGATTACCAAGACAAAGAGATGCAAAGAGGGCTCCTGCGGGAGCCCTCTTTATTTATCTGTTCAGCGTATCGTCAGATGATCACGGTGGAGAAGCTGTGCTCTTCATCCGGTGCAACGGTCACGCCTGCCTCGCTGGCGATGGCGGCTTCAACGCAGAGCATGGTGCGATAACCATCATCGCTCATGTCGGCCATGGCGCGGGCACCTTCCAGCCAGGGAGTCCAGACCACCACGCTGTCGTGGTTGCCGCTGACCACCCGGGTCTCGCGTTCGCCATCCTGGATGCTGACGTGGGCCGCAGGCTGCCAATAGACCCGATCCAGCGGTCCGTTCAGGGTCAGAGGACCCTGCTGCTGGCCATTCTGGCCGGTCAGTTTGTCGGCATAGGGCTCGCCAAGGCCGCTGACGCTCACTGACTCCGGTGAACTTATCTGCAGGTAGGTGTGCAGGGCACCGCTGTAGACGAGCGGCGCTTTTCCGGTGTTGCGGGTGGTCAGTACCAGGGCCAGCTCCTTGCCGACCAGCACGTCCAGCTCCAGCTCGAAGGCATGAGGCCAGAGCTGACGGGTTGCCTCGTTGTCACGCAGAGACAGATGGACGAGCGTGCCATCGCCGTGATCGGAGACACCGTCCAGCGTCCACAGGCTGGTGCGGGCAAAGCCGTGGGAGGGCTTGCCGCTGCCGACGCGGGCAGGCGCCGGGCCGAACCAGGGCCAGCAGAGGGGAATGCCGCCGCGGATGGGTTTGCTGCCATCCAGTACCGCCTTGTCGCTGAGCCAGATGGAGGCGGGTTCGTCGTGACGCTGATAGTTCAGCACGTGGGCGCCAAACAGACTGATTTCTGCCTTGGCGTAGCCGTTGTCGACGGTCAGCAGGGGTTGGCCAGCCGGGTGGTGGCTGAGGGTACAGTGGGCAGTCAGAGAGCGTGTCGGTTGCATGAGGACTCCTGTGCTCGCGCACATTCAGAAGAGAGGGTTGGAAATATCCCGGTCCAGAATACAAAAAGGCGGCCCATGGCCGCCTTTTTCAAGCTACTTGATTGCGTATCCCAAATTACTTGGAGATGTGAGCGATCAGGTCCAGAACTTTGCTGGAGTAGCCCATTTCGTTGTCGTACCAGGATACAACTTTAACGAATTTGTCGTTCAGCTGGATACCAGCCTTGGCGTCGAATACGGAGGTCTGACGCTCACCCAAGAAGTCGGTAGAAACCACTTCGTCTTCGGTGTAGCCCAGAACGCCCTTCATGGCGCCTTCGGAAGCAGCTTTCATCGCTTCGCAGATTTCTGCGTAGGTGGCAGCTTTCTTCAGGTTGACGGTCAGGTCAACAACAGACACGTCCGGAGTCGGAACGCGGAAAGCCATACCGGTCAGCAGGCCTTTCAGTTCCGGGATAACTACGCCAACAGCCTTGGCAGCACCGGTAGAGGACGGGATGATGTTCTGAGCCGCACCGCGGCCACCGCGCCAGTCTTTGGCAGACGGACCATCAACGGTCTTCTGGGTAGCAGTGGTAGCGTGAACGGTGGTCATCAGGCCGGACTCGATACCGAAGGTATCGTTCAGAACCTTGGCGATCGGAGCCAGGCAGTTGGTGGTGCAGGAAGCGTTGGAAACGATGTCCTGGCCAGCATAGGTAGCGTCGTTAACGCCCATTACGAACATCGGGGTAGCGTCTTTGGACGGACCGGTCAGAACGACTTTCTTGGCGCCGGCAGCGATGTGCTTGCGAGCGGTTTCGTCGGTCAGGAACAGACCGGTAGCTTCGGCAACAACGTCAACACCGATTTCGCCCCATTTCAGGTTGGCCGGGTCACGCTCAGCGGTAACACGTACGGTTTTGCCGTTGACAACCAGGTTGCCGTCTTTGACTTCAACGGTGCCCTTGAAGCGGCCGTGAGTTGAGTCGTACTTCAGCATGTAGGCCATGTAGTCAACGTCGATCAGATCGTTGATACCAACCACTTCGATGTCAGCACGCTCAGCGGCCAGACGGAAGACGAAACGGCCGATGCGGCCAAAACCGTTAATACCTACTTTGATAGTCATAATTGGTTACCTAACTGTTCAGTAGTCAAAGAAAATTCCGTTTGTAAATTTACTAGAACTCCCCCGTGAGTCAACCAACAATCTGTCTGAAATTGCGCTATATCATGAAAAACTGTGAAATTTATTTTCTGTTTATGTAACTGACTACCAGCTTTTGTCGAAATAACTATCTATCTCCTGGCGGTGCGGTTATCAACAATAGTGCCTGCTCGGTCACACAACCAGCCAGGCAGATGTGTAAAAATGTGCGCGGTTTAGCATGGCCCATAGAGCCACTGTTCAAGTACCACCCATAAAAATTAATCAAAATAGTATAGATAGAATCCACAGCGGGAATTCTCAAACTATGACCACCCTGATTGAACAGCTGGCTGCCGCCAAAGGTATCGCCAGCGAGTATGTTGATGCCTGGGGCCACCCAGCTCAGGTATCCGAAGAGAGCAAGGCAGCCATGCTGGGCGCCATGGGTTACCGCGTCGATGACGAGGCCGCCCTGACCGAGCAGCTTGAGCAGGAGCACCGCCAGCACTGGTTGCGTGCGCTGGATCCCGTGATGGTGGTCCGCAGCGGCGAGCCCATTACCCTCGAAGTCCGTCTGCCCATCGAATTCGTCAACGACGCCCTCAGCTGGCAGCTCAGGCTGGAGCAGGGCGGCCTGTTGTCCGGTCAGCTCACCCCCATCGACGGCGAGCTGGTCGGCGTGGCCGAATTCGAAGAGATGGAGTGCCAGGCCTATCGCGTGGCCCTGGCTGTGCAGCCCGAGCTGGGTTATCACGATCTGATCCTGCTGGAGGAGGGCAATGACGAGCCGCTCGCCAGCATGCGCCTCATCGTCGCGCCCAAGGCATGTTACAAGCAGCCTCCCATCGCCAATGGCCGCAAGGTGTGGGGCCCGAGCGTGCAGCTCTACTGCCTGCGCAGCCGTCACAACTGGGGCATCGGCGATTTCAGCGATCTGGGCCAGCTGGTCGAGAAGATGGCCGCCTGGGGCGCTCACTTCGTCGGTCTCAACCCGATTCATGCCCTCTATCCGGCCAACCCGGAGAGCGCCAGCCCCTACAGCCCCTCGTCCCGGCGCTGGCTCAACGTGGCCTACATCGATGTGGAAGCCGTGCCCGAATTTCTGGCCAATGCCCGGCTCAAGGCCGAGGTGGCGAACCCTGCCTTCCAGCAGCACCTGAGCGAGCTGCGTGCCAAGGGCAACGTGGATTACACCGGCGTCGTCGAGACCAAACTCGGCATGCTGCGTCAGGTGTTCGACCAGGCGAGCCTCTGCGCCGAGCGTCAGGCCGCCTTCGATGCCTTCGTTGCCGCCGGCGGCGACAGCCTGCAGCAACAGGCCGCCTTCGATGCCCTGCAGGCCCACTTCTACGCCAAAGGCGAGAATGCCTGGGGCTGGCCGGTGTGGCCGGAGCCGTTCCGTGATTACCACAATCCCGAAGTGGCTGCCTGGATGGCCGAGCACAGCCAGGATGTGAATTTCTACCTCTATCTGCAGTTCCTGGCCGACGAGCAGCTGGCCCGGGCCGACGCCCGTGCCAAGGCGGCCGGCATGGTGATGGGGATCTACCGCGATCTGGCGGTGGGCGTCTCCGAAGGCTCCACCGAGATCTGGGCCAACCGGGATCTCTATTGCCCGAAAGCCTCGGTCGGTGCACCGCCCGATATTCTGGGCCCGCTAGGCCAGAACTGGGGTCTGCCCCCCATGAACCCGAACCAGCTGTTCGAGGCGGCCTACCAGCCGATGGTGGACTTGTTCCGTGCCAACATGCGCTCCTGCGGCGCGCTGCGCATCGACCACGTGATGGCCTTGCTGCGCCTGTGGTGGGTGCCGCCCGGAGAGTCTGCCGCCAAAGGCGCCTACATCTATTACCCGGTCAACGACCTGCTCGGCATCCTGGCCCTCGAGTCTCACCGCAATCAGTGTCTGCTGATCGGCGAGGATCTCGGTACCGTGCCGGAGGGGATCGACGTGACCCTCAAAGAGAACGGCGTCCACTCCTACAAGGTGTTCTTCTTCGAGCGCTCCAAGGGCGATGGCGGCTTCATCTCTCCGGCTCATTACGCCGAGCAGGCGATGTCGGCGCTGACCACCCACGACATGCCGACCCTCAAGGGTTTCTGGCATTGCGACGATCTGGCGCTGGGGCGCGAGCTGGGCTTGTATCCGGATGAAGACGTACTCAAGACCCTGTATGCTGATCGCCACCAGGCCAAGCAGCGGATCCTCGACAGCCTGCACGGGCATGGAGTGATCTCCGGCAACATCAGCCACGACGTGAACTGGGTCGGCATGAACACTGAGCTCAACCACGGTCTGCAACTGCACATGTCTCGCGGCAGCTGCGCCCTGTTCAGCACCCAGCTGGAGGATTGGCTGGAGATGGACAAGCCGGTCAACGTGCCGGGCACCAGTTACGAGTACCCGAACTGGCGCCGCAAGCTGTCTACCGATCTGGAGGATATTTTTGCCAATGAGGCGCTCAAGGCGCTGGCAGGCAAGATGAGCCAGGCCCGTGACGAGGCCAGTCGTTGAGCCACTGCCGACAAAACGTGACTCACTTACATCCGCTTCGGCCCAGGCCGGAGCGGATGCTCAGCTATGAAAGGAAATCTCGATGCTCGTTGAACGTTTGGTTGCAGCCCGCTGTTCCGATCCCTTCTCCCACTTAGGCCTGCAGGCCAATCCGGATGGGCCCGGCCTCAAGCTGACCGTCTGGTTACCCGATGCCCAGGCCGTACGGGTCAGGGATCTCAAGTCGGGCAAGATTGTTGCCACCCTGGCGCCCACCGATGATTCGGGCCTCTTTGAAACTGTTTTCACCCGCCGTAAAAATCCCTTCCCCTACCAGTTGCTTGCCGACTACCCAGATGCCACCGTCGAGGTCATCGACCCCTACCAGTTCCAGGATGCGGGTTGGGCCGGGTTGGCGGAACTCACCTACCAGCCGGAAAACCTCTACCACACGCTGGGTGCCCAGTTGCGCACCGTGGAGCACCTGGATCAGCAAGTGGAGGGGGTGCGTTTTGCGGTCTATGCGCCGAGCGCCACTGCGGTGAGCCTCATCGGCGATTTCAACTTCTGGGATGGCCGTCGTCACCCGATGCAGCGCAGCCAGTGCGGTCACTGGGTGCTGTTCGTACCGGGCCTCAAGGCCGGGGATCGCTACAAGTTCGAACTCAAAGATCCGGCGGGCAACCGGCTGCCGCACAAGAGCGACCCGGTGGGTTTCTACTGCGAGCAGTACCCCTCGTTCGCCTCCGTGGTCTATGACCACGACCAGTACCAGTGGCAGGATGCCGCCTGGCGCGAGAGCCAGCTCAACGACAAGCGCGAACAGCCGCTCTCCATCTACGAGCTGCACGTCGGCTCCTGGAAGCGTCACCCCAACGGCGACAGCCTGAGCTGGCGCGAACTGGCGGTGGAACTGGTGGATTACGTCAAGGGGATGGAGTACACCCACATCGAATTGCTGCCGGTCTCCGAGCACCCGTTCAGCGGCTCCTGGGGCTATCAGCCAGTGGGCATGTTCTCGCCCACCAGCCGCTACGGCACGGCTGATGATTTCAAATACTTCGTGGATCAGTGCCACCAGGCCGGCATCGGCGTGATTCTGGACTGGGTGCCTGCCCACTTCCCGTCCGATGCCCACGGGCTGGCCCGCTTCGACGGCACCCCGCTCTACGAGTACGAGGATCCGCGCCGCGGCTGGCACCCGGACTGGAACTCCTACATCTATGACTTCGGCCGCAATACGGTGCGCCAGTTCCTGGTGGCCAGCGCCCTGTTCTGGCTCGACAAGTTCCACGTCGACGGCCTGCGGGTGGATGCGGTCGCCTCCATGCTCTATCTGGATTACTCGCGCAACGCCGGCGAGTGGGTGCCCAACGTCGATGGCGGCAACCACAACTACGAGGCGATCAGCCTGCTCAAGTGGACCAACGAGGAGGTGTACGGCAAGTATCCCCACGCCATGACCATCGCCGAGGAGTCCACCGCTTTTGCCGGGGTGTCCCGTCCCACCTTCCTCGGTGGCCTCGGCTTTGGCTTCAAGTGGAATATGGGCTGGATGCACGACACCCTCACCTACATGCAGAAAGAGCCCATTCACCGTCGCTACCACCACAACGACATGACCTTCTCCATGGTGTACCACTATGACGAGAACTTCATCCTGTCGCTCTCCCACGACGAGGTGGTGCACGGCAAGCACTCCATGCTCTACAAGATGCCGGGTGACGAGTGGCAGCAAGCGGCCAACCTGCGCGCCTACATGGGCTTCATGTATGCCCATCCCGGCAAGAAGCTCAACTTCATGGGCACCGAGATCGCCCAGAGCAACGAGTGGAATCACGATGCCCAGCTGCCTTGGCACCTGCTGCAGTATCCCAAGCACGGCGGCCAGCAACGGCTGATCCACGATCTCAACCACCTCTACCGTCACGAAGCTGCCTTGTATGAGGCGGATTATGAGCAAAACGGCTTCCGCTGGCTGGATCACAACGACGCTGACAACAGCATCTTTGCCTGGCTGCGGGCCGACAAGCAGGGGGCCAACCCGCTGGTGATAGCCTGCAACTTCACGCCGGTGCCGCGGCTTGCCTATCGGCTCGGGGTGCCGGCGGCCGGTCACTACCGAGTAGTGCTCAACACCGACAGCGAGCATTACTGGGGCAGCAACTATGATGTGGGTCTGGTCTTTGTCGCCGAGCCGACCCCATGGCAAGGGATGGCGCACAGCATAGTGCTGGATCTGCCGCCGCTCGCGACCTTGTTCATCAAACAGGAGTCTTGATGTTCGTAATGGAAAAGGGGCAGGACTATCCGCTGGGGGCCCTGCTCGACGAGACGGGTTGTCACTTCTGCGTCTGGGCGCCGCAATCGGACAAGGTGGAGCTCTGCCTGTTCGACGAGCAGGAGCGGGAGCTGGCTCGCCTCGAGCTGCCCGGCCGGCGTGGCCAGTACCGCTTCGGCCATGTGCGCGGCGTCAAGGCCGGTCAGCGCTACGGCTACCGGGTGTACGGCACGTCGCAGGAGGGGATGCTGTTCGACCCGGACAAGCTGCTGATCGACCCCTACGCCAAGGCGCTCAGCCGCCCGACCCACTGGGATGATGCCCTCTATCAGGGTGACAGTGCCGCCATGGTGGCCAAATCCGTGGTGGTGGACGATGCCTTCGACTGGCAGGGGGTGGGCAAGCCCGCCATCGAGCCGGCCCGCACCGTCATCTATGAAACCCACGTCAAGGGTTTCACCCGTCAGCATCAGGGGGTGCCGAGCGAGCTGCGCGGCACCTATCTGGGCATCTGCCACCCGCTCATCATCGAACACTTGAAGTCCCTCGGCATCACCTCGGTGCAGTTGATGCCGGTAGCGGCCTTCATGTCCGAGCCCAGGCTCGAGCAGCTGGGGCTGACCAACTACTGGGGCTACAACCCCATCGCCTTCTTCGCCCCCGAGCCGCGCTATGCGGCGCAGGAGGCGGTGACCGAGTTCAAGACCATGGTGCGCGAGCTGCACAAGGCCGGGCTCGAGGTGATCCTGGATGTGGTCTACAACCACACTGCGGAGTCGGGCTTCGACGGCCCCATGCTCTCCTTCAAGGGCTTTGACAACGCCGGTTACTATGCCTTCGAGGCGGGCGCCCACGGCCCCGACTACACTCGCCACGCCAACGTCACCGGCTGCGGCAACAGTGTCAATCTGGATCACCCCAACAGCCTGCGGCTGGTGCTCGACGCCCTGCGCTACTGGGTCACCGAAATGCAGGTGGATGGCTTTCGCTTCGATCTGGCGGTCACCCTGGCGCGCGAGGCGGGCGAGTTCGACCCCATGGGGGCCTTCTTCAAGGCCATGATGGCAGACCCCGTGCTGGCACGGGTCAAGCTCATCGCCGAGCCCTGGGATATCGGCCCGTTCGGCTACCGGCTCGGCCAGTTCCCGAGCCAGTGGCTGGAGATCAACGACCGCTACCGTGACACGGTGCGCGCCTTCTGGCGCGGCGATGCGGGCAAGATGGGGGACTTTGCCACCCGGCTGGTCGGCTCACGGGATCTGTTCCCGAAGAACTGGCGCTCCCCCCATACCAGCGTCAACTACCTCTGCTATCACGACGGCTTCACCCTGGAGGATCTGGTCTCCTACAACCAGCGCCACAACCAGGCCAATGGCGAGGACAACCGGGATGGCCACGGCAACAACCTCTCCAACAACCATGGCGTCGAGGGGCCAACCCTGGATCCGCGGGTCAACAACCTGCGCCAGCAGCAGAAGCGCAACCTGATCGCCACCCTGCTGTTGTCGCAAGGCACCCCGCACTTCCTCGCCGGTGACGAGATGGGGCGCAGCCAGCTCGGCAACAACAACGCCTACTGCCAGGACAACCAGATCAGCTGGGTCAACTGGCAGTGGCGGCCGGAGGACGAGCGGCTGCTCGCCTTCACCCAGCAGATGCTGGCGCTGCGGGCGGAGTCCACCGTCTTCTCCAATCTGCAGCTGAGCGACGACAGCTGGAATGGCGCCCCCAGCAGCTGCCACCAGGTCAACTGGTATCACCCGGACGGCCATCAGCTCACCGATCAGGACTGGCACGCCCCCATGGGGCAGGCGTTCGCCATGGACATCGGCATGATCGGCTGCGGCGGGGAGCGCTGGTACGTGCTGTTCAACGCCAGCGACTACGACATCCAGTTCCGTCTGCCGCCGCCGGGTGAGGGGCTGGAGTGGATCCAGACCATCGACACCGCCACCAACGACGGGCTGCCGTTCCTGCCCGACGACATCAAGCGACAGGTGGCGGTGGGCCGGGCCCACTCCCTTAAGCTGCTGGAGCGGGTCGCCCTGAGTGCGGTGGCGCTGGCCGAGGAGGGAGCGGTCGCCACCCCGGATGTTGCCGTCGTGTTGCCAACCGGATCACAGTTCCCGCTGGCGGGGTAGAGCGCGGCGCCCTGACTGGGTATGCTGGGCACCGATATTCACGGCAAGGAGTCAGTATGAGCGGCAACACCCCCAACCCCGAGCAGTGGCGCCGGCAGTTGAGCGCCGAGCAGTATCACGTCTGCTGGGAGAAGGGCACGGAGCGTCCCTACAGCGGCGCCCTGCTCCACAACCGCAAGAGCGGCGACTACCTGTGCGTCTGCTGCAAGCAGGTGCTGTTCCACTCGGATGCCAAGTTTGACTCGGGCTGCGGCTGGCCCTCGTTCGATCGGGCCATCGAGGGGACCGTGACCTACACCGAGGATGGCAGCCACGGCATGAAGCGGGTGGAGATCACCTGCAGTCAGTGCGGCTCCCACCTTGGCCACGTCTTCCCGGACGGGCCGACCGAAACCGGTCAGCGCTACTGCGTCAACAGCCTGAGTCTGGATTTCGATCCCGAGCCCTGAGTCTGGCGCCCGGCATCCATGCAAAAACGGCCCCCTGCCTCGGCAGGGGGCCGTTTCTTTGTGGCCGCTGCTGGGCCTATCAGGCCAGCAGCAGGGTGGCGACCACCAGCAGGGTGGCCAGCGCCAGAATCGGCAGCTTGAGTACCCGCAGCAGGTAGAAGCCGATGGCGGCCAGCGCCAGATTGGTGGGGGCCAGCACGGCGCTCTGCCAGACCGGCTGATAGAGCGCCGCCAGCAGCAGACCCACCACGGCGGCGTTGATGCCGGCCACGGCACCGGCGAGGCGAGGGCGGGCCAGCCAGCTCTGCCAGCAGGGACCCATGGCCCACAGCAGCAGAAAGCCGGGCAGGAACAGTGCCAGGGTCGCCAACAGGGCGCCGCCCATCGGGCTAGCTGGCAGCAACTGGGCGCCGAGATAGGTCGCCAGGGTAAACATGGGGCCTGGCACCAGCTGGGCCAGGCTGTAGCCGGTCAGGAACTGCTGCTGGTTGAGGCTGTGGCCCACGCTCTCGGCCAGCAGGGGCAGCACCACGTGACCGCCGCCGAACACCAGGCTGCCGGCCCGGTAGAAGTCGGCGACCAGCTGGCCGACGGGGCCCCCCAGCAGTGGCAGGCCGACAAACAGCAGGGCAAACAGCAGCAGGGTGGGCCAGTGGGGTTGGTGCACAGGGATGGACTGAGCGGGTGAGGGCTGTGGGCCCGGTGTTTGCGGCGCGCCGACGCGGGCACAGAGCAGGGCGGCGCCCGCCAGCATGACGAGCTGGGTGAGCAGGCCGGGCTGCCACCAGAGCGCAGCCGCGGTGGCGACCATGATCCCCTGATTGCGCGTCGTCTTGCAGAACTGGCGGCTCATGGTGAGCACCGCATCGGCGACCACCACCAGCGCCAGCAGCTTGAGGCCGTGCAGGGTGGCATCGAGCCAGACGTTGTTGCCGAGCTGGTCCAGACCGATGGCGGCGGCCAGCAACAGCAGGAAGGAGGGGAGGGTGAAACCGGCAAAGGCGGCCAGTGCCCCAGCGAGCCCGGCCCGCTGGCGGCCGATGGCAAAGCCGAGCTGGCTGGAGGCGGGGCCCGGCAGCAGCTGGCAGAGGGCCAGCAACTGGGCGAATTCGGCCTGGGTCAGCCAGCCCAGCCGCTCGACGAAAGTGCGCTGGAAGTAGCCGATATGGGCTGCGGGTCCGCCGAAGCTGACACAGCCCAACCATAAAAACTGAATAAACACCTGCCCCACGTCCTCACTCCCTCGTTGTCATCATCGACCCCGATGATATGACAAAGCGGTGACTTTTTTATGACAAATCAGGGGGCTGCTGGCAGGTAGCCGCGCCTTGTCAGTCGCAGGTCACTCCATCGGCTGGCCTGGTTGAGGCAGATAGCAACGGCCAGCAAGCCAGCAGGCGATGGCTTATGGCGCCGGCTGGCTCGAGGTTGGCAGGTAGCAACGATTCGCCAGCCAGCAGGCGATGGTCTATGAGGTGGGCTGGTGTGGCGTCGGCAGATAGCAACGGCCGGCCAGCCAGCAGGCGATGGCTTATGGGGCCGGCTGGCTTGAGGTTGGCAGGTAGCAACGATTCGCCAGCCAGCAAGCGATGGACTATGGGGTGGGCTGGTTTGGCGTCGGCAGATAGCAACGGCCAGCCAGCCAGCAGGCTATCGATTGGCGGCTGGCATCGAAGTGGGGCTCCGGCAGGTTGCACGGGTCACACCAGATCCAGCCTTCGCACTTCTCCGGCTCCAGCAGCTGGGGTTCTCCCTCTACCTCGGCCAACAGGGTGACCGAGACATAGTGCAGGCCGCTTTCACGCCAGGTCTCCAGGTTGTTGGTGACGGCGATGACGTTGGGGTTGCTGATCTGAAAACCTGTCTCCTCGGCCACTTCCCGGATCGCTGCCGATTCGAACGTCTCTCCCAGCTCCAGATGGCCGCCGGCGATGGACCAGTAGGGGGCATGGCTGCCCTTGCGCTTGCCAAGCAGCACCTGGCCTTGGCGGTTGGTGAGGATCACGCCGACACCGACGCGGGGATAAGGGGTAGACATAAGAAGAGCTCCTTGCAGGGATGATCTGGCCGCTGAAACGGCGAATTTCACCATAAAAAACGGGCCCACCTTAGGGTGGATGGGCCCGTCATGCAAGTAGTCTACGGCGTCAGGCACCAGTGCTGCGGATCACGCCAGCTTGACCAGCATCTTGCCGGTATTGCGCCCCTCGAACAGCCCGATGAAGGCCTGCGGCATGCTGGCGAGCCCCTGATAGACTGTCTCTTCGGCCTGCAGGGTGCCGGCGTCGAAGGCCGGGGTCACCTCGGCCAGAAACTCGCCGTAATGCTGCCAGTGATCGAACACGATCAGCCCCTGCATGGTGAGGCGCTTGCGGATCACCTGAGAGAGGTTGCGCGGGCCGCTCGCCTCGCTCTGGCCGTTGTACTGCTCGATGAGGCCGCACATCACGATGCGACCGTGCACCACCATGTGGTTGAGGGCGGCGTCCAGCATGGCGCCCCCCACGTTCTCGAAGTAGACATGGATCCCCTCCGGTGCCAGCCGGGCCAGCTCGGCATCGAGATCCGGGGTCTCACGGTAGTTGATCACCTCGTCGGCCCCCAGGCTCTTGAGGTAGGCCACCTTGTCGGCCGACCCGGTGGAGCCGATGACGCGGGCCCCCGCCCGTTTGGCAAGCTGCACCACCATGGAGCCGACGGCGCCGGAGGCGGCCGACACCAGCACGGTTTCACCGGCCTGCAGTTTGGCGATGCGGTTGAGCCCGGTCCAGGCGGTCATGCCCGGCATGCCGAGGGCGCCGAGAAAGAGCTGGGGTGGCAAGCGGGTGTCGGGCAGTCTGGTCAGCTGGGCGCCGTTGGCGACGAAGCGATCGCGCCAACCCAGCATGCTGCTCACCCGGTCACCCACCGCAAAGTCCGGGTGACGGGAGGCTTCCACCACGCCGATGGCGCCGCCATCGAGGGGGCCGTTGAGGGGGAAGGGGGGCACATAGCTCTTGGCTTCGCTCATGCGACCGCGCATGTAGGGATCCACCGACAGCCACTGGTTGGCGACCTGCACCTCTCCTTCTTGCAGCTCGGGCAGGGTCACTTCGGTCAGGGTGAAATCGGCCAGACTGGGCAGGCCGACCGGGCGACGCAGCAGCTGGATCTGATGGCTGGACTGATTCATGGTTTTTTCTCCAGGGTGAGGGGGGTTGGCAACCTGCGAGTCGCCAGCATGGCTATTTCCAAGGGGTTGAGGTTGAACGGGTTCACGCCGTTTCATCCAGCGGGGCGCCGTTGAGCAGCAGCCGGGTGACCACATTGCCCCGCATGGCGTTGGAGAAGGGGCAGGTCTGGTGGGCCAGCCGCACTATCTGCTCGGCCTGCGCCGCCTGTTCAGGTTGGGTCGCGGCGAGCGCTACGTCCAGCGTGATGGCGAAGTTGAAGCGGCCATCGTCCAGCGCCAGCAATTCGACCCCGGCGGTGACGGGAGCACTGGAGAGGGGCGCGCCGAGTTTGTGGGCCACGTGGATCAGCGCATTGGAGAAGCAGGCGGCATAACCGGCGGCCAGCAGCTGTTCCGGGTTGTTGCCCTTGCCAGTGCCGCCGAAGGCGGTCGGCAGGGCCAGTGCCAGCTGCAGGCTGTTGTCCAGAGTGTGAACTTCACCGTTGCGGCCGGCCTGGGCGATGGCTTGAGTGCGATAGAGCGTCTTCATGTCGGGGTCTCTGATTTTGTTTGTGTGCAAAGTAAATCCAGACTAATCCTGAAAATGCGGGCTGACAACTATTTTGTGTGCAAATTATTCGACCCCCGATTTTCCTGGGGTATACTGGCCCCAGTCGTCAGCGAGGTGCCCCATGAGTGAATTGAAAAAGCAGGTCTGTTTTGCCCTCTACAGCGCCTCCAATGCGGTGATGCGGGCCTATCGGCCGCTGCTGGACAAGCTGGATCTCACCTACACCCAGTATCTGGTGATGCTGTCGCTGTGGGCGCGGGACGAGGTCAGCCTCAAGGAGATTGGTCAGGAAACCGGGCTGGATGCGGGCACCCTGACCCCCATCGTCAAGCGGCTGGAGAGCAAGGGCTGGTTGACCCGCACCGTCTCCAGCGAGGATGAGCGGCAAAAATGCATCGGCCTGACCGAGGCGGGGCGTCAGCTGCAGCAGGAGGTGAGGGAGTGCTGTCTGGCGGACAACTTGCGCAATCAGGTGGATCTGGCCGATGCTGAACTGGCCCAGCTCAAGCAGCTCTGCGATCGCATCTCGGCGCAACTGGGGCGCTGAGTGCGGCCCATCCATCCAGCCTGAGGATCCACCCCATGAAACTCCTGTTGCCCCTGTTTGCCCTGTTGCTGACCGCCTGCAGTTCTGGCCCCCATGCCCCTTCGATGGCCATCGACGATGCCGATGCCTGGCAGGCTATCTGCAAGGACGGCACCCGGGTGCGGGCCGTGGTGGAGGAGGGGATCTGCGCGGATCATCGCGGTGTTGCCATGTGGACGAATAAGCCAAGAGCCGCACGGATGGCAGAGGAAGCCGCCAAATAGTGTGATCCAGGCGCCATAAAATGACACAACCGGCCGACTGGCCGGTTTTTTTCGCGATCCCGTCGGCACTTTGCCATCTTGTTCATGGTGCGCTCAGTTTTCTCTTCCCATACTGGCCCTACAGTTCCAAAAGAGGAGAGACGAGATGCAATCATCGTTGGTTGGGCTCTCCATTCTGTGGGGGCTGGCCAGTTTTGGTGTTCAGGGGGATTTCATCGAGAGCCGTGATTCCGTTGCGCCATCCTGGCAAGCCGAGTCCAGAGTGGAGATGGAAGGTTATCTGATCGAGTCGCTGGGTGAAGATCGCTGGCTGTTCGACAACGGCAGCGAGAGCCTGCTGGTCTCCCTGCCCGAGGGGCAGTGGGTGCCGACCGGCGAGCGGCTGCGGGTCAGCGGCGAGCCCCAGCAGGAGCAGGCAGGCTGGCTGTTGCAGGTGCAGGATGTCAGCCAGGTAGCGGTCTGAGTACAGGCCGCTGACTGAAGATAAAAGAAGAGGAGGCCAGTGGCCTCCTCTTCTTTTATCCAGTCTGGCCCGCCGAGCAGGGCTGGCGGTCAGCCCAGATGGTTGAGCGGCAGCGCCGTCTTGTGCTTGATCCGGCGCAGCACGAAGCTGGAGCGCACCCCGGTCACCCCCGGAATGTGGGTCAGCTTGTCCAGCAGGAAGTGCTGGTAGTGCTCCATGTCCCGCACCACCACCTTGAGCTGGTAGTCGGCATCGTTGCCGGTGATGAGGTCACACTCGAGCACTTCGGGCAGCTCACTGATGGCGCGGTCAAAATTTTCGAACCGCTCCGGGGTGTGCCGGTCCATGGAGATGTGAATGTAGGCGGTGAGGGTCAGCCCCAGTTGGCGGGCGTTGAGCAGGGTGACGTGGGTGTCGATGAGACCGGCATCCTCCAGCGCCTTGACCCGGCGGGAGCAGGGGGAGGGGGAGAGCCCGACCAGCTCGGCCAGCTCCAGGTTGCTGATGCGGCCATTCTCCTGCATCAACTCCAGAATATGCCTGTCTATGCGATCAAGTTTCAGCATTCTCCGTTCCTTGTTGCAATTACTAATTCACTTTTCCTAGATTAAGGGTGAACTATTGCAAAAACAACTGAAAATACATGCTACTTCGCAACCACTCACCGGGCCGGCAGGGATACCATGGTTACATCTTCCGGTGGCAAGACAGAAACCCAACCCGGTCTCTGTGGTGAAGGACCTTACCGGGTCAACAACCCCATCAGCCGTCTCACCTTATCGGGCAACGACGGGCTGGAACGAGAGCATCCCCTCCCCGAAGGCAACAAAGCAGGCATCCCGGCGCCTGCTTTGTTGTTTCTGGCGTTTGCGGATCAGGGCTGCGGCCTGATGCGATAGAGGCAGCGGTGATCCCCCTCCAGCAGATACTGCTCCCGCTCCACCCCGGCCGGCGCCAGCAAGCGGCGAAACATCTCCAGCTCGCTGCGACAAAAGCCCCGGCAGGCCCGTGCCGCCGCGCAGATGGGGCAGTGGCTCTCCCACAGCAGCCAGCTGCCATCCTCCTCCTGGCGAAAATCCGCCATATAGCCCTCTCGCGTGCGCTGCGCCGTCAGTGCCGCCAGCTGGTCGGCCAGCGCCGGCTGGGTCAGCTCGGCCTGATAACGGGCCAGCTGCTGCTGCTCCCGCTGGGCGATCAGCCGCTCCATGCCCACTTCGCCAAACAGCTGCTGGATGTTGTCGATAAGCTGCAGCGTCAGTTCGCTGTGGCTGTCGGGGAAGCGTTGCCAGGCCTGCTCGGTCAGATGCCACAAGCGTACCGGTCGACCGCGCCCGCGGGCCTCGTCGTTGAAACTCACCCAGCCGTCGGCCTCCAGCGTCATCAGGTGCTGGCGAGCCCCCATGGAGGTCATCTGCAACTGCTCTCCCAGCTCGGCGGCACTCTGTGGGCCGTGGCTCTTGAGCAGAAACAATATCTTGTCGGTGCTGGCGTTCATGGCAAGGCTCTCATCGTCGGCAGGTGCGGCCGCGGTTCTGGCATGGATAAGAGCATTATGGGGAGGGGGATTTTTTAAATCAACAATTCGCTTTACTTAATCTGGTTTGATTGCCAACATAAATAAACCAATAACTTTATTTAATGGGGCGGACATGGAAGGGATCAAGGGGCAGGCCAGCCTGTGGGTATTGGTGATGACGGTGACGCTGGCGGTGGCGGGCTTCAGTCTGCCGTCTCCGGTGCTGGCGCCGCTGTTGCTGGATCCGGCCCAGGGCATGCTGACGCCGGCAGCGTCGGACTGGAGCCGCAAGGTGTGGCTGGGGGTCATCATGGGGCTCTATCCACTGTTTCAACTGGTAGGGGCTCCCTGGCTCGGCAAGCTCTCCGATCGTCATGGCCGCAAGCCGGTGCTGACCCTCTGTCTGGTGGGCGTGCTGGTGGGCTACGCCCTGATGGCGCTGGGGATCGCCTGGCGATCCTTGCCGCTGCTGTTGCTGAGCCGGGTGGTGGAGGGCTTCTTCAATGGTGACATCGCCATCGTGCAGGCCATGGCGGCCGACATGAGCACCGCCAAAACCAAGGCGTGCAGCTTCGCCTGGATCAACATCGGCATGAACCTGGGCTGGGTGGTGGGCCCCATGATCGGCGGCTATGCCGCCGTGGTGTCTGGCGATTACAGCCTGGCGGCCTGGCTGGCGGTAGCCATGACCCTGGTCAACCTGCTGCTGGTGCTCTGGCTGCTGCCCAATCGGCCGGCGGCGGTCCGCAGTGAGCAGCCGGCACCGGCCCTCTCTTCCCGCCAGCTACTGCTGCAACCGGCGCTGCTGCCCTACTTCGTGCTGACCCTGCTCAGCTACGGCGCGGTGCAGCTCTACTTCACCTATTTCAACGTCTGGCTGGTGGAGCGGCTGGCCTGGGATCCGGTGCAGCTGGCACAGGCCGCCGTGCTGGTGAGCGTGCCCATGATCCTGGGATCCTGGCTGGGCTCACGTCTGGCTCGTCATTGGCGTGGCAGCAGTCTGGGGGTGGTCGGCCATCTGGTGATGGCGGCGGGCATGCTGATGTTCGTGCTGCCCGGCCACTGGTGGGGGCTGGCTCTCACCTTTATTCCCACCGGCATCGGCATGAGCCTGGGAGAGCTGGCGACCTCGGTGGCGGTCTCCAACCGCAGCCATGCCGAGCAGCAGGGGCAGGCGATGGGGCTCTATCGCGGGCTGGCGGTGGGCAGCGAGATCCTGGCGGTGGTAGTCGGCAGTCTGGTGCTGCTGGCGGGCACCGAGTGGCCCTTCTATCTGGCGGCGCTGTGCAGCCTGCTCTGTGCCGTTGGCTTCTATGGCCTGCGCCGGGCGGCGGATCGGCGGCAGCGGCTCGACGTCCAGATGGAAGCTGGTTGACGGGATCACAGAACGACGCGAAGGGGGCAACCGGCGCTTGCATCGTGGCGCCGACTCTGGGACGGTATGGCTCTTTGCCTTGCTTGCCCGATCGCCCGGTGCTCCCCGCTATGCTCAGCCTTTGGCGGTGGCATGAATCGTTATTTGAACGCGGGTTGGTATGGCGCCGCATTCGTTTCGACATGTTGGCGGTGACATGAGTCGTTATCAGGCATGGCGTTGAAAGCGGGTTGGTAAGGTGCCGCATTCGTTTCGACATTTTGGAGGTGATATGAGTCGTTTTCAGGCCATTGCGTTGGATATGGACGGTACCTTGCTGACCCGGGATCACAAGATCTCGTCCGCCACCCGGGCCGCGCTGGCCCAGGCCCGCGCCCACGGCATCAAGGTGCTGCTGGTGACGGGGCGCCACTTCATGACGGCCCGTCCTTTCCATCACGAGCTGGCCCTCGACACTCCCATCATCTGCAGCAACGGCGCCTACCTCTATGATCCGGTGCAGGAGAAGATCCAGGTCGGGGATCCGCTGGCGGTGGCTCCCCTCAGCCGGCTGCTGGCGGAGGTGCAGGCGCACCAGATGGGGGCGCTGTTCCACCTCGACGAGGGGATCGGCTACCTCGGCTGCGAGGAGCATGTGACCCGGATGCGTCACTGGTCGGCGAGCCAGCCGGATCATCTCAAGATCTCCCTGCTGCCGGCGGAGGATCTGGCGAGCTGGCTCAGCCGGCCGGTCTGGAAGCTGGAGCTGTTCAACCAGGATCCCGCCCTGCTCCATCACTTCATGGCAGAGGTGGTGGAGCAACTGCCCTTTACCCGTGACTGGGCGGCACCCTATGCGGTGGAGCTGGTGCAACCCGGCTGCAGCAAGGGCAACCGGCTGGCCCAGTGGGCGGCGAGCGAGGGGATCGCGATGGAGAACGTGGTGGCGTTTGGCGACAACAACAACGACATCAGCATGTTCGAGCAGGTGGGGCTGGCGGTGGCCATGGGCAACGCGGCATCACAGATCCAGGCGCTGGCGGATCGGGTCACCGCCGATCACAACGAAGATGGCATCGCGCTGGCGCTGCAGCGCTGGGTTCTGCCCGCCTGAGGGGCAGAAACAGCAACAGAAAGGGGCCATGTCGGCCCCTTTTTTGTTTGTCAGTTCCCGAAGGAGAACTGGATCACCCGATCCGGGAAGCGGATCCGGTTGTAGTCACGGCGCAGCCCCTCGTAGTGGCGGATGGCGCGCTCGCGCTGGGCGCGGTAGTAGTCGCGCTGCTTGCTGTCGTTCTCGTTGCGGATCTGGCGCTCCAGCGTCTCGATGTCGCGCTCGGTCCGCTCCATGTCGCTCTTGAGGTCGCTGAGCTGTTTCTCCACCAGGTACTCCTGGCGGCCGCGATCGTACTGGGTCAGGAAGCTGGCATCGTTGGGACAGACGCCCTGATACTCGGCGCCGGACTTGCCCTTGCTGTAGGCGAGCTCCGGAATGCAGTAGAGCTCCAGCCCCTTGGCATAACCCCGTTTCCACTCCGCCTCGTCCACCTTGAGGCCGTATTCGCCGCAGGTCGAGACGTAGTCGCGGGTGGCGGCCCGGGTCTTGCCCTGCTCGCCGTCCTGATAACCCAGGTTGTACCAGCTCATGGTGCGGCACTCTTCTTCCGACAGCGAGCTGCAACCGGCGAGCAGGAAAGGCAGGGTCAGCAACAGGATCTTGGGGGACATGGACGACGGGCTCCGAGAGGGATGATGGGGGCATTCTAGAGAGGATGCCGGGGCAGGACAAGGGATGAAAAACGGTGCTGGCCGGCGCCGTTTTCTGAGCGGTTTGTCACTATTTGCGCGGGCTGGCGGCGTGGTGACCCGCGCCCTTTCCTTGTGGCCGGTCACGGGGTAAACTGCGCCATCTTTTAACTGGCGCGTAACAAAAACAATGAAAGTCCTGACCGTCGATTACCGCTCGCCCGATGCGGCGCAGCGCTTCACCGAATCCCTGCGGACCACCGGCTTCGGGGTACTGACCAATCACCCCATCCCGAAAGAGCTGGTGCAGTCCATCTATGACAACTGGTACCGCTTCTTCATGAGCGAGCAGAAGCAGGACTTCCTGTTCAATCGCGAGACCCAGGACGGCTACTTCCCGCCGTCGGTGTCCGAGGTGGCCAAGGGCCACAGCCAGAAGGACATCAAGGAGTACTTCCACCTCTACCCCTGGGGCCAGATGCCGGCCGAGCTGAAAGAGCAGGCGATGGAGTACTACCGGCTCGCCAACAACCTGGCGGCCGAGCTGCTGGGCTGGGTCGAGCAGTACACCCCGAGCGACATCGCCGCCCACTACAGCTGCCCGCTCTCCTCCATGATTGAAGAGAGCCAGAAGACCCTGCTGCGGGTGCTGCACTACCCGCCGTTCGACGGCACCGAGGAGCCGGGTGCCATCCGCGCCGCCGCCCATGAAGACATCAACCTGCTGACCATACTGCCCGCCGCCAACGAGCCGGGCCTGCAGGTGAAGGGTTCCGATGGCGAGTGGATGGACGTGCCGTGCGATTTTGGCACCCTCATCATCAACATCGGTGACATGCTGCAGGAGGCCTCCCACGGCTACTACCCCTCCACCACCCACCGCGTCATCAACCCGACCGGTGGCAGCGCCAGCAAGTCGCGCATCTCCCTGCCGCTGTTCCTTCACCCGCGCCCGGACGTGGTGCTCTCCGAGCGTCACACCGCCCACAGCTACCTGATGGAACGACTGCGGGAGCTGGGGGTGATCTAGTCCCCGGGCCAGGCTCACCACCCTGTAAAACCGGAGCAAAATTGCTCCGGTTTTTATTTTTTGGCAGGATTGCGCGTTAAATATAATTTAATTAGTTAATGATGCCAATAATGCGCGTTTTATCCAGATAAGCGGCGTTGTGATTGCGCAGTCCCCCCCGTACTCTGAGCGTCATTCTGGGCCCCTTGTGGCGGGCCCCACGGTTGGAGTTCTTATGAAGCAGTCCCAATGGTCATCCCGGCTCGGTTATATCCTGGCCGCCGCCGGTTCCGCAGTCGGTCTCGGCGCTATCTGGAAGTTCCCCTATGTGACGGCCGCCAACGGCGGTGGCGCCTTCCTGCTGGTGTTTCTGCTGTTCAGCTTCACTCTGGGGGTGGCGGTGCTGATGGGGGAGACCTTGCTCGGCAGCCTGAGCCGGCGCGGGGTGGTGGGGGCCTTCGGTGCACTGATGGGCAAGCGCTGGCGCTGGGTCGGCGCCATGGGGCTGCTCAGCAGCCTGCTCATCTACAGCTTCTACAGCGTGGTGGGCGGCTGGACCCTGGGCTACACCGGCATGGCGCTGGCGGGCAGTCTGCAGCACGGTGACGGCGCGGCCCTCACCGCCCGTTTCAACGACTATGTGGGGGATCCGCTCTGGCCGGTGCTGACCCACCTGCTGTTTGCCGGGCTCACCTGGTGGTTCGTGCAGGGAGGCGTGCAGAAGGGCGTGGAGCGCACCCTGCGCTGGATGATGCCGGCCCTGTTCATCATGATCCTGATGCTGGTGGCTTTCGGCCTGACCCTGCCCAACGCCATGGCCGGGGTGCGCCACTTCCTGATGCCGGATTTCAGCAAGCTCGGCATGTCCGGCGTGCTCGACGCCATGGGGCTGGCGTTCTTCTCCCTCTCCATCGGCCTTGGCATTCACACCACCTATGGCGCCTACCTGCCCTCCAGTGACGGGGTCGGCCGCTCCAGCCTCTGGGTGGTGCTGCTGGCAAGCCTCATCGCCGTGCTGGCGGGCTTGATGATCTTCCCGGTGTTGGCGGCGACCGGCATCGATCCCGCCTCCGGCCCGGGTCTCACCTTCATGACCATGCCGGCGGTGTTCCAGCAGTTGCCGTTCGGCCAGGGGCTGGCGGTGGTGTTCTTCGCCTTGCTGGTGGTGGCGGCGCTGTCATCGGCCATCTCGCTGCTGGAACACCTGCAGTGCTTCGTCAGCGAGAGCCTGGGCTGGTCACGGCGGGCCGCTTGCGGCCTCATCACCGCGCTGGTGATGGCGGGCGGCATTCCGGTCAGCCTGTCGTTCGGGCCCTGGGCGCAGGTGACCCTGTTTGGCAAGAACATCTTCGAGCTGCTCGATTTCGTCACCTCCAACCTGATGATGCCCATGTTCGGCTTGGCGCTCACCCTGCTGCTGGGTTGGAAACTGGGTCGCCAGGCCTTGCCCACCGGGCTGGCGCTGCACTGGCGTACTCTGGTGATGGGTTGCTGGCGCTGGCTGGCACCGCTGCTGATCGGCGGCATCCTGGTGCGCGGGCTGGTGTAATCAGGGTTGGCGGATGGGCTGCTGCGGCTGCTGGTGACGGTCTCTGACCTTGTCGATGGCCGCCTGCCAGCGGGCGATCACGGCGTCATCCTCGCTCTTCGAGAAGACGATGTAGAGCCAGTTCTCCTGCAGCAGCAGCCCGGAGTTCACCACGCTGCGGGGGGAGAACTTCATCTTGGCCAGGATGGCCGGCATGATCTGCTCCCCCATGGGGAAGGCATCTATCTTGCCGAGCATCAGTCGTTCGATGGCATCTTCGATGGTCTGGCAGCGCACCAGGTTGGTGTAGCCCTCGCGGGTGAGCAGCTCGTCATCGGCGTTGCCGAGCAGCACGCCGACCCGCGCCAGCTGGCGCAGCTGGGCCAGATCGGTCAGCGGCTGGCTGCCCCTGGTCTGGTAGATCACCACCCGGTTCAGAAACAGCGGCCCTACCCACTTGAACTGGGGCTCCCGCTGAGGCGTGCGCAGAATGACGAACAGGGCGAAGCCGGGCTCGACCCGGGTCAGCGCCAGCGCCCGCTTGAGGGGGTAGATCTTGATGGGGTAGTCGACCCCCATCTCCTGCTGGGCCTCCTGCACCAGTTGCACCGCCAGCCCGCCGAGCTTGCCGTCGCTGGTGTGGGTAAAGGGGGGCAGCTCGTGGCTGAGCAGGGTCAGCGGGGGTTGCGTGGCCTGCGCCAGGCCGGGCAACAGTAGCCAGGGCAGCAGCCATTTCATCCAGTATCCGGTCAGGTGCGTCACGTCGGTACATCCATGTTGCGCAAGGGAGTGGCAGGGCAGGTCGGTCCCATCCGGTTGCACCGAACCCGCCCAAGCTAAGACTATTATCGTTCAAGGCCGTGGGCGGGGAGGCTACGGCGCTGATTTTTGGCGCCGGCCGGGTGAAAACAAACTTTTTTTGGCCGCATGAAAAAAAGTTTGGTCATGTTGTGTCAATTTTTCTTTCCATGGTTTAGGCTGTGATCCCTTTTCAGCATTCAGATCAGATTATTCATGCCACGTCGCGTTGCCCTGTTCGGTCGATTTTTTAGCTCGCAAGAGAGGTGACCTTGCACGCGCAGTTTGTCTGAATGTTCATTGCAAAGGTCGCCACCAGGCGGCCTTTTTTGTTGCCCCGCCCAGCGCGGTTACCCATGGAGTATCGATGTGATGTTGTCTTGCCCGGAGGTTGTATGAGCCAGGTTCAGTGGTCTTCCCGTATCGGTCATGTGCTGGCAGCCGCCGGTTCGGCGATCGGCCTTGGCGCCATCTGGAAGTTTCCCTATGTGACGGCCACCAACGGCGGCGGTGCCTTCCTGCTGATGTTTCTGCTGTTCAGCTTCACCCTGGGGGTGGCCGTGCTGGTGGGTGAGACCCTGCTCGGCAGCCGCAGCCAGCGCGGGGTGCTCGGTGCCTTCCACAAGCTGGTGGGGCCGAACTGGCGCTGGATGGGGTACATGGGGATCCTGTGCGGCTTCTTCATCTACAGCTTCTACAGCGTGGTGGGCGGCTGGACCGTGGGTTACGCGGCGCTGGCGGTGAGCGGGCAGCTCAACCTGAGCGAGGGCACGGCGCTGACCGCCTTGTTCAACGGCTATGTCAGCCACCCCTGGTGGCCGGTGCTGACCCATCTGGTGTTTGCCGGCCTCACCTGGTGGTTCGTGCAGGGAGGCCTGCAGAAGGGGGTGGAGCGGGCGCTGCGCTGGATGATGCCGGCCCTGTTCGTGATGATGATGCTGCTGGTGGTGACTGGCCTCTCCATGCCCGGCGCCATGGCCGGGGTGCGCCAGTTCCTGCTGCCGGACTTCTCCATGCTGACCGGCCAGGGCGTGCTGGACGCGCTGGGGCTGGCCTTCTTCTCCCTCTCCATCGGGCTTGGCGTGCACACCACCTATGGTGCCTATCTGCCCAGCAGCGAGGGCGTGCTGCGCTCCGGCGTCTGGGTGGTGACCCTGGCGAGCCTCATCTCGGTGCTGGCGGGGTTGATGATCTTCCCGGTGCTGGCCTCTACCGGTATTGACCCGACTGCCGGGCCAGGGCTCACCTTCATGACCATGCCGGCGGTGTTCAACCATCTGCCGTTCGGCCAGGGGCTGGCAGTAGTGTTCTTCTTGCTGCTCTTGGTGGCGGCGCTCTCCTCCTCCATCTCCATGCTGGAGCACCTGGTACGCTTCACCACCGAGGAGTGGGGCTGGTCGCGGCGCGGTGCCTGCCGGGTGCTGACCCTGCTGATCATGGCGTCCGGCATTCCGGTCAGCCTGTCGTTCGGCCCCTGGAGCGAGCTGACCCTGTTCGGCAAGACCATCTTCGATCTGCTGGACTATCTCACCTCCAACCTGATGATGCCGCTGTTCGGCCTGGTGCTGACCCTGCTGCTGGGCTGGCGACTGGGTGAGTCCGTGCTGCCTGATGGCCTGTCGCCGCTGCTGCGCGGCTGCCTGCTCTGGTGCTGGCGGCTGGTGGCGCCGCTGCTGATCGCCGGCATTCTGGTGCGCGGGCTGCTGTAACCTCGGCCCGGCTGACCGGGCCTAGTTGGGGGGCGTGGTGGGCAGGCGGGGATTGAGGTGGGAGCGGATCTGCAGCAGGGTCTTGTGGTACTCCTCGGCGTGGTGCTCCATGAAGGAGGCGCTGTGGTTGAGGCGCCGTTCCAGCCGATCCACCAGCAGGGCCACCCTGGGGGCGGCCATGCCGGCCGGCCAGCACAGTTGCAGCAGCTCCAGCAGTTGCCAGGCATCGCCGGGCAGGGCGGGGAACTCCTCCTGCAGGGTCAGCGCATACTGCACGGCCAGTTGGTGCTGACCCGCCGCGCTGGCCCGTTGCCGCTCCTGGCGCAGGTAGGTCAGCCGCAGTTCGCGCCGCTCCAGCTGTTTCATGAAATCGCCGATGACCTGCTTGAACAGCTGCTGTACCAGCGGGGCCGGGGCGACCCTGGCCTGATACTGGCTGAGCTGGCTCAGGTAGCGCTGGGCATGGTGGGGCAGGCCGCAGAACTGGCTGACGGCAAAGCCGAGCAGCTGGTTGAGGTGGTGATCCCGCGCGCTCTCCGGCGGGTGCTTGGCGAGCAGCAACAGGGCCTCGTCGAAGCGATAGTCCAGGCTCAGCATCAGCGCCTTGAGCAGGGCCTCCTCGTGGGCCCGCAGGGTCACCGCCTGGCTGAGGTAGCGATACTCCTGCTGCAAGGCACTGATCCGGGCGGCGCTCGGGTAGTGCCAGAGCACCGCCAGGCTGGCATTGAGGATGAAGTTATCGATGGACACCCGGAACTTGTGATCGCCGAAGAAGCGCAGGCTGAGGGCGTTGGCCTGCTCCAGCGCCTTGCCCTCGTCCTTGAGCAGCAGCGCCAGCAGAATGGCCGCCTGGCGCCACTCCGGTTGCCAGGCCTGCTTTTGCAACAGCAGGGTGAGCACGTCCCAGGCCCCTTCCCACTGCCGCTCGTGCAGCAGACAGGCCAGCGCCAGCTCCAGTTGCAGGGGTGCTGGCAGCCGTTCCCGGTTGCGGGCCAGATCCTTGCGCGCACTTTCCAGTTTGTTCAGCCCCAGCAGAGCGTGGATCAACCCCTTGCGCGGCCACCAGGCATCGTGCTCCGTGGTGCAGACCGCGTAGTGCTGGGCGGCGTGAAAGTGATCCTGATGCTGCAGCAGCATGTAGCCCTTGATCCTGTCCAGCAGCGGCCCCAGCTCCCGGTACTTCTGCTGTTGATAGAGCAGGTCCTCGCACAGGGCGCAGCTGACCTGCCACTCCCTGAGCTTCATCGGGGCGGGCAGGGTGCGGGTCAGCCCGGTCAGCTGCACCAGTTCGCGCAGACTGGCGGTGAGCTGATCGGCGGTGAACGGCATGGGCAGCAGCAACGGAAAGTAGAGGTCGGAAGGGGGAAACTGCAGCTGATCGTGATCCTCGTCCAGCAGCAGCAGCACGCAGCCCGGTTCGAGCAGACCCAGATAGTGGGCCTCCTGCAGCAAGCGCCCCCCCTCACGGGCCTGATGGTGGTACTGGCGGCAGATGACCACATCGAACGACTGCTGGCGCAGCAGGGTGGGCAGGGTCGCCAGCTCCTTGCAATGGGTCAGCTGGGCGGGGGTGATCCCCTGCTCATTCAGCCCTCGGGAGAGGGCCGTGCTGAGCATGGCATCATCTTCGATCAGGAGGATCTGCATCCTTGGCGCTCCTTGGCTGGTTCAGGGTACGGACAAGTATGGCATGTTGCCGGAGTCAAAGAGCTACCACGCTCGACGCCAGCCTGGGGGCGGTCAATTCCTCCCCGGCGTTAGGCACCTGGCGGGTTGATGAGAAACACCACCGCACCGCGATAGGCAGCCGAATCGGCCAGTCTGCTCTCCCACGTTGGATCCCACTCGCCTCCCTGCACCAGCCCTACCTTGAAAGGCAGGGTCAGCCGCGTCAGCGCCTGCAAGTAGCGGGCGTAGCCCGGCTCGGTGCGGCGGCCGCGATAGGTCTGTACCACCAGCTCGTCGACCACGCCGGCAAGGGCGTTGAGGGTCGTCACATCGCCGGTGCGGGTCCAGTCCAGCAGGCCGGTGATGCTGATGGCGCAGTCGGCGGGCAGCTGGCGACGGAGCTGGCGCAGGAAGTCGCCATAGTCCGCCAGCCGGTGGGTGCGGGCATCAAAATCGATCTGGACGCCGCGCACCCCATTGCCCTTGCGCTGCCAGGCCGCCAGCTGGTTGGTCAGGTTCTTGAGCAGGGCCTCATCCCAGTCGAGCCGCTCTACCCGGTAGGCGAGCCAGAGCTCCTTTACCGGCAGCTTGCTCGGCGCTATGCCCTGCCCCTGAAAGCGCACGGGCTGGCGCGCATCGAGCGGGCCTATCTCCCCCTGATGCAGATAGAGCCGCTCGGCCTGTTGCAGCACCGGCTGGGGCCTGACCCCGGCCCACAGCCAGAACTGGCGGTAGTGGCTCGCCTCGACGGCGGCGCTGGTCTCGGCGCCCAGCAGCGCCAGCATCACCAGTAATATTTGAGCTGCTTGGCCCACTGGCTCGTTCCGTACTGGCGTTTGAGGGTGTTGAACCAGCCCTTGCGCTGGCTTAGGGGGATCTCCTGGCTGCCGCAGCTGTTGTTGCCGCTCGGGGCGTAACAGTTGATGGCGCGGTAGAGGGCGTACGCCTTCTCCTCCTTGGCGGCCTTGGGGCTGGTGATCACCTGTTGATACCAGTCGAGCCGGCTGCGCTGCTGGCCGGCAAACAGATCCCGGCTGCCCGCCAGGGTGTCGGCGCCCGGCCGCTGCAGGAGCGGATCCCAGTCCAGCCCCTGGCTCAGGAAAAACTCGCCGAGGCAGTTGAGTGCCTTGGGGGATTTGGGGTTGTCCGCCAGGGTGGTGACCACCGCCGTGAGCGCCGGGCACTGATACTCCTGGCTCCCTTGCCAGTCAAACGGGGCGGCCAGCGGGGCCAGCGCCAGATCCTGCAGGAAGCCCCGGTAGTCGCCGTGGGTCAGCTGCTTGTAGCGCAGGGTGTGGCCGGCGCGCTGGCGCAGGGTGTCGGAGGCCTGCTCATCCTGCACCATGCGGCGCAGCAGCGGGGCCGGTGCCACGTACTCCAGCAGCGGAATGCGGTAGTGATCGCTCTGGATGGGGCTCTCCTTGGCGAACACCTGCTCCAGCCGGCCGGCCCGCTCCAGGGTCATGGCCAGCGCCAGCTGCAGCAGCTGATCCTGCAAGGGGGTGGGCTGGCTGGCGAGCAGGGCGCGCCACTGCTGCTCCGCCTCGGGCAGCGCCTGACTGGCCGCCAGCGCCATGCCCTTGAGCACCTGCTGGCTGAACGCCAGGTTGTCGAGTGGTCCCTTGCCGAGGGCGGGAGCGGCGGCGATGACGGCGGCATAATCCTTGGCCAGATAGTAGCGCTCGGCCTGCTGCAGGTAGGAGAGCCAGGCCGGGTTGCTGGCAAACTGGGCGCTCTGCTGGACCAGCTCGCCGGATTGCAGCGGTTGCCACTCGTCCCAACTCTCATGCAAACGCAGCCGGCGCAAATCCTGCACCAGGGTCAGCTGCGGCATGGCGGCTGAGCCGGTGAAGCCGGGCTGCATCAGCAGCTTGAGGTCTATTTCGTTGAGCAGCTCCGGGTTGCCCGGCTGGCGGCTCGCCTGCTGGAACAGGCCGGCCAGCGCCGCCTCATCCCCCTTGAACCAGGCGAGCCGGCGCAGCAGTCCGTTGGCGGAGTCGAGATAGCGCCCCTCTGGGTAGCGGCTGCGATAGTCGACGATGAACTGCTCGGCGCGTTGCACGGCGGCCTGGTCAATCTGGTTGCGATCCAGTGTGCCCCAGTCATCGAAGGCGCTTTGCTGGGACTGGTTGAGGGCGACCCGGATCCGCATGTAATCCGCCGTCTCTTTCAGCCAGGGCTGATCCTGCCCGGCGAGGGCGGCAAACAGCGCATCGGCCTGGGCGAACTCCCCCTGATAGAAGAGTCGGCTGGCAGCCAGGTAGTCGGCAAAGCCCTGGCCGGCGGCCGACAGCGGTGCGGCCTTGTCCTCCTGCATCGTGGCCGTTTCGACCTGCTGGGCGCACTGGCCCAGCATGGTCAGCCGCTGGCGGGCCAGCTGGCTGCGCTCGTCGGCGCCAAGCGCCGGGGTGTCGACCAGCGCCTGCAGGAAGGCTTCGGCCGCGACCGGATTGTTGCTGATGCAGCGCCCCTCGCTCCAGCCGGCGGCCCGTTCCAGGGCGGCCTGGGTGGTGTTCTGCTCGATGCCGAGACCGGCGGCCAGTGCCAGCAGGGGATCCGATCCGGCGGGGGCCGGCTCGGCCTGGGTCGGGTTGAGCAGGGCCGGGTTGAGCAGATCCTCGATGGCGAAGGGCAGCGGCAGCGGCGCCTTGGGCAGCGAGAAGGCCTGCTCATCGGCCAGCAGCAGCGCCAGGTTGGTGCGGGTGTCGTTGTCGGGGGAGAGGAACGGCAGCCCGTTCAGGTGGCACTGGGCGGCGGTCAGTTGCAGGGTGAGCGGCGTCTCGCAGCCATCCGGGCCGCAGGCCAGGGTGGGCAGGCTGCACAGGGCCAGCCACAGGGGAGTCAGTTTCATGGGCGCTTCCAGCAGGAGTCGGGATGCTGGCACGCTACAAGATGGCTTCGCCCCTTTCAACTGACCATAGGGGCAGGTCGGCCGGCGGCGGGCCTATTGCAGACCGGGCCCTTTGGCCGAGAAGGGGCAGTCGCGCTGCTGGATCCGTTGCTCCCCCGAGCCCGCCGCTCCCTGCCAGTGCAGGGCGAGCTGGCCGAGGCGGCCCAGGTGGCGCAGTTCGAATTCGTAGCGCAGGCAGGGCTCGGTGAGGGGCAGGCTGGCCATGCCGGCCGGCAGCCGGTAGTCGTAGCGCAGCAGGGGGCCGTCTGTCAGCGCGCTGCGGCTGGGCAGCAGCCCCTCTGCCGTGGGGACGGGGGCGCTCAGCCGTCGGCGCAGGCTGAGGGGGGCATCGATCGCCTTCTGATAGTGCAGGCCGTTCATCGCCGCCAGCTCCTCTTCCAGCCGTTGCAACTCCCCCTCCAGCCCGCTTAGCGCGGTCCCCAGCTGTTGATGAGCGGGGGAGGCGCAGCCCCCCAGCAGCAGGGTGAGGAGCAACAAGGGGGCGCGGGTCGGGTACATGGGCTCTCCTTTGAGCGCACGGATGGGCTGGGCCGGGGCTGACTATAGCAGGGTATTGGTGGGCGGCGCGGCGCGCAGCAGGCTGGCGAGCCGCTCCAGCCCCTCGGCGACGCGGGCGTCGGTGGCTGGCTGGCTCAGGCTCAGCCGCACGCCCTGCGGGGCGGCGAACTGGCCGGCGGCGAAGTGTTCCCCGCTGGCCACGCCGACGTCAAGGGCGTTGGCGGCCTCGGCGAACTCCTGGCTGCGCCAGGGTTCCGGCAGCGGCAGCCAGGCGTGCATGGAGCCCGCCTGCCAGCAGGCCCCCGGCAGCAGGTGGCGCAGCAGCTCGCCGCGACGTGCCAGGATCTGCCGCTGCTGTTCGACCAATGGCATGATCTGGCGCTGGCTCACCAGCTTGCAGGCCAGCTCGATGAGCAGCGGGCTCACCATCCAGCTCGACAGCCGCATCGCCTGGGCGAAGGCGCCGCGCAGGGCCGGCGGGGTCAGCACGAAGCCGACCCGCAGGCCGCCACAGGCGATCTTGGCCAGGCTGCCCAGATAGATGACTCGTTCCGGCGCCAGATTGACCAGCGGCGTCACCGGTTGCTGGGGCAGCAGGCCGTTGACGTCATCCTCGATGATCAGCAGGTCGTGGCGACGGGCGATGGCGACGATGGCCTCGCGCCGCGCCAGGCTCATGGTGGCGGTGGTGGGATTTTGCAGGGTGGGGGTGAGGTAGAGCAGCTTGGCGCGGCGGGTGCGGCAGGCCGCCTCCAGCGCGTCGGGCAGCAGTCCCTCTGCGTCCATCGCCAGCCCCACCACCTGATTCTTCAGCTGACGGGCATTGCCCAGCATGCCAGGGTAGCTGAGCCCTTCGCAGAACAGGGTCTCCCCCACGCAGCCGGTGGCCAGCAGGGAGAGCATGATGCCGTGCTGGGCGCCGTGGCTGAACAGCAGATACTCCTCGCTGCCCGCCACTCCCTGCTCGGCCAGCCAGTCGATGAACAGCTGGCGCTGGCTCGGCTGGCCCGCCTCCTTGTCATAACCGAGCAGGGCGTTGAGATCTCCGTCCGCCACTTCCGCCAGCATGGGGCGGATGATGGCGGCCCGATCCAGCTGCACCGGCAGGTTCTGCCACAACTCGATGCGGTGCCCCTCCTCCTTGCGGATCACCCAGGCGTTGGCCGGATCCTCATGATCCCCCTTGACCCAGGTGCCGTGCCCCACCCGGGCGGCCAGCAGCCCGCGCCGCTCCGCCTCGCCATAGGCGCGGGTGACGGTGCCGACGGTGACTCCCAGCTTGTCCGCCAGCGCCCTGTGGGTGGGCAGCCGGGTCTCGGGCGGCAGGGAGCCGTCCTGAATGGCCTGCTCGATGGCCTTCACCAGTTTGAGGTAGAGGGGGCCTGCGAAGGGGGTGAGGTCCGGGGTCCAGATTGTCATGGTGACAATAAATCCATTGATCGAAATGTATCGGCAATATAGCGTGAATTTGAACCCGATAACAACCAAAAGTGGCACATTGTATCGATACAATGTGCGCAGTTCAGGAGTACAAAGATGACGATCGAATGGTATGCCACCCTGTTTGGCTTTGCGTTGCTCACCTGCGGCACGCCGGGCCCCAACAACCTCATGCTGACCGCCTCCGGCGCCAACTTCGGGGTGCGTCGCACCCTGCCTCATCTGATCGGTGTCGTGGTGGGACAACCCGTCCTGCAACTGGTGCTGGCGCTGGGGCTCTACCCCCTGTTCGAGCGTTGGCCGCTGCTCAAGCTGAGCCTGCAGGTGCTGGGCAGCCTCTATCTGCTGTGGCTGGCATGGCGCATCGCGGTGGCCGGTGCCCCCGGCGATCCGGAACGACGTTCGCGCCCGCTGACCCTGCTGGAGGGGCTGGGCTTTCAGTTCCTCAACCCCAAGGCCTGGATGATGGGGATCTCCGCCATCAGTCTGTTCAGTCTGCCGGGCAGTGCTTACTGGCCGAGTCTGTGGGGCATCATGGCCGTCTTCCCTATGGCCGGATTGCCAGTCTGCTTTGCCTGGGTGCTGTTCGGTCATCAGCTCAGTCGCTGGATCAACTCTGACAGAGGTTGGCGCCGGCTCAACGGCAGCCTGGGGGCGCTGACCGCGCTCTGCGTGGTGATGCTCTGGTACTGAGTGCTGCCAGGGGCCGCATAAAGATGCGAAGAAAGTGCATCTGCGGCCTTGTCTGACGGGCACCGGCTCTGCATATTAGAAGGCTTGTCGCCGAGTCGGCGCCCTGCATCATCAAGAGGTTGAGATGGATCTGAACTGGTTGCTTCCCTTGGCGGGCTTTGCCCTCATCACGTGCGGTACGCCGGGCCCCAACAACATGCTGCTCACCAGCGCCGGTGCGGCCCAGGGCTTTCGCCGCAGCGTGCCCCTGCTGGTGGGGGTGGTGGGGGGGATCAACCTGATGATCCTGGCCACGGCGCTGGGACTGGGGGTGATGTTCGAGCAGCTGCCGCTGCTGCATGACGGGCTCAAGCTTATCGGCTCGGCCTACCTGCTCTGGCTGGCCTGGAAGGTGGCGACCGCCAGCGGCCCGGCCGAGGGCAACCGGCCGCTGATCCCGGCCCATCAGGGGGCCATGCTGCAACTGCTCAACCCCAAGGCGTGGATGATGGCGCTCTCCGCCATCAGCGGCTTCACCCTGGCGGGAGAGGCCTACTGGCCCTCCGCCATCTGGGTGCTCGGCATCTTCTTCGTGACCGGCCTCTATACCGGGGCCTTCTGGGTGCTGTTCGGTGCCCAGGTGCGCCGCCTCATTCGCACCGCTAGAGGCTGGCGTCGTTTCAATCTCGGCATGGGGGTCGCCACGGCGGCCTGCGTGCTGATGATCTGGATTTAGTCCGGGTCTGCGCCCGGGCCTTTACCGGCTGTCTTGTTGGCCCTGCGGGGCCTTTTTTATTCTTGGAGCGGTGCGATGATGCGCGCCGCCCTTCGCTCGGTTTGCATGATCGTTTTACACAAGGAGGTCCCATGAAATGTATCGGTCTGCTGGGTGGCATGAGCTGGGAGTCCACCGTCAGCTACTATCAGGCGCTCAACCGGGGCGTGCGCGAGCGTCTCGGCGGTCTGCACTCGGCGCGGGTGCTGCTGAGCAGCGTCGACTTTGCCGAGATAGAGCGGCTGCAGCATATCGGGGACTGGCCCGCCACCGCCCGCTTGCTGGCGGCCGAGGCGCAGGCCATCCAGGCCGGCGGCGCCAACTTTCTGCTGATCGGCACCAACACCATGCACAAGGTGGCGCCCGAGATCGAGGCCGCCATCGACATCCCGTTGCTCCATATCGCCGATGCCACCGCGCGTCAGCTGCAAGCGGACGGGATCCAAAGGGTCGGCCTGCTCGGCACCCGCTTCACCATGGAGCAGGATTTCTACAAGGGGCGCTTGCAGGACAAATTCGGGCTGGAGGTGCTGGTGCCTGATGCGGCGCAGCGGGAGCGGGTGCACCGCATCATCTATGACGAGCTGTGCCTTGGCGACATTCGCGACGCATCGCGGGCCGAGTATCTGGCCATCATCGAGGGGCTGGCGGTCGCTGGCGCTCAGGCGGTGATCCTCGGTTGCACCGAGATAGCCCTGCTGGTGGGGGAGGCCGAGGCCGCGGTGCCGCTCTACGACACCACCGCCATTCACGCCGAGGCGGCGGTAACCCTGGCGCTGGCTTGACGACCATGTCTCTGCTGGCAAGCGGATAAGCCAGAAATTGTCCGGCCGTCGGCTCGGCAGGGCTTGACCTTGCCGCAGGGTTGCTGCTTAGGCTGAAGGTCCGCTTTGGCCAACGAGGAACGACTCATGCAGCGTCGCGATTTTCTCAAATTCTCCACCGCCGTCGGTATCGCCGGCGCCCTACCCTGGTGGGGTCGGGCGGTTGCCGCCGAGCGCCCAGCCCTGCCAATTCCTGCGCTGCTGGAGGCGGACGCCAGCGGCGTGTTTCAGCTCAGAGCCCAGCCGGGCCAGATGCAGTGGCGACGCCAGCCGACTCATAGCTGGGGCTACAACGGCAACCTGCTCGGCCCCACTTTGCGTGCCCGTCAGGGGCAGGCGGTGCGAGTCCGGGTTGCCAACCAGCTGGCGGAGACCACTACTGTGCACTGGCACGGGCTGGAGGTGCCCGGCACCGCCGATGGCGGCCCGCAGGCCAGCATCCCTTCCGGCAAAGAGTGGCAGGCGGCGTTTCGCATCGAGCAGCCGGCGGCCACCTGCTGGTATCACCCCCACACCCACGGACAGACCGGCCATCAGGTGGCCATGGGGCTGGCCGGGCTCTTCATCCTCGATGACGAGGAGAGCCTGCGGCTGCCGCTGCCCCAGCGCTGGGGCGTGGACGACATCCCGCTGGTGCTGCAGGACAAGCGCCTCGATGGGCGGGATCAGGTGGACTACCAGCTGGATGTTATGAGCGCGGCGGTCGGCTGGTTCGGCGATCTGATGCTGACCAACGGCGCCGTCTATCCGACCCACGACGCGCCCCGCGGTTGGCTGCGCTTGCGGCTGCTCAACGGCTGCAATGCCCGCTCTCTCACGTTGGCGACCAGTGACGGCCGCCCCTTGTATGTGATCGGCAGCGATGGCGGTCTGCTGGCGGAGCCGGTGGCGCTGAGCGAGCTGGCGCTGCTGCCGGGGGAGCGCTTCGAGGTGATGGTGGATGCCCGCAACGGCAAGGCGTTCGACCTGCTCACCCTGCCGGTACGCCAGATGGGGATGACCCTGGCGCCGTTCGATGCGGCCCTGCCGCTGCTGCGGATCCGGCCCTCCCTCATCGAGGGCAAGGGGCGTCTGCCGGACAGCCTGGCGCAGCTGCCTGCGCTGCCCGCCACTCAAGGCTTGCCGAGCCGCACCCTGACCCTGTCGATGGATCCCGAGCTGGATCGGCAGGGGATGCAGGCTCTGATGAGCCGCTACGGCCACGGCGCCATGGCGGGCATGAGCATGGCCCACGGCGATACGGGCGCCATGGCCGGGATGAAGATGGACGGGCAAGGCGACGGGATGGCGGGGATGGATCATGGCGAGATGGCCATGCCAGCGGGCGAGATGCAGCACGACACCATGGCCGGGATGCAGGAGGACAAGGGCAGTGCCAAGCCGCTGGATCTGCACGGCGGCAACCGCATCAACGGCCAGGCCTTCGCCATGAACGACCCGCAGTTTGCGGTCAAGCGCGGCCGTACCGAGCGCTGGATCATCTCGGGGGAGGGGGACATGATGCTGCACCCCTTCCATATTCACGGCACCCGCTTCCGGATCCTGAGCGAGAACGGCCAGCCGGTGGCACCGCATCGCGCCGGCTGGAAGGACATCGTCAAGGTGGAGGGCGGGCGCAGCGAGGTGCTGGTGCGTTTCGATCACACGGCGCCCAAGGAGCGGGCCTACATGGCCCACTGTCATCTGCTGGAGCACGAGGATACCGGCATGATGCTCTCGTTCACGGTGGAAGAGTAAAAAGAATGGCCCGAACGGGGCCATTTGTTCATTTCACTGGTCAGATCTCACTATCTACGCACGCCACATACCCCTCGGCATAAAAGCGTGTAAAATTGCGCCCTGAATTTTCCGGCCAGCGCGCGCTGGCCGCGACTCCTTACCTGCAAGGCTGACACTGTGACTGAAGTAGATAGATTCGCGGACATTCGCCCCTACCGCGATGAGGAAGTGCCGGCAGCCATCGAACGGCTGATCCGGGATGATGAATTTGTCGGCGCCATCGCCAAGTATCGTTTCGGCTCCCTGATGAGCTGGCTGGGCTGGGCCATCCGCCCGCTGATCCGCCAGTTCCTGCGCTACAAGTGGTCCAAGGTGACCACCATCCATCAGGTGCAGATGGGGGTGACCCGCTACATGAGCCGGATGATCGCCACCTCCACCCAGGGGGTGACCTTCTCCGGGCTCGAGCATCTGAAGAAGGAGCAGGGCTACCTGTTCGTCTCCAACCACAGGGACATCGCCATGGATCCGGCGTTCGTCAACTGGGGGCTGCACACCCACGGGTTCGATACCGTGCGCATTGCCATCGGTGACAACCTGCTGCGCAAACCCTGCGCCACCGAGCTGATGAAGCTCAACAAGAGCTTCATCGTCAAGCGCTCCGCCAAGGGGCCGCGGGAGATGATGAAGGCGCTCGGCGAGCTGTCGGCCTACATCGGCCAGTCGGTGCACGAAGGCCACTCCATCTGGATCGCCCAGAAGGAAGGGCGCGCCAAGAACGGCGATGACAAGACCGATCCGGCCATCCTCAAGATGTTCTACGTGGACGGCAAGAAGCAGAAGATCGAGTTCGTCGATTACATGCGCAGCCTCAATATCGTGCCGGTCAGCATCAGCTACGAGCTGGATCCTACCGACAAGGCCAAGGCGCGCGAGCTGTACGAGAAGTCGGTCAACGGCAGCTACGAGAAGGGCGAGTTCGAGGACATCGAGAGCATCGTCGCTGGCATCGTCGGTCAGAAGGGGCGGGTACACGTCTCCTTCGGCGCCCCCATCACCGAGGGCTTCAGCGATCCGGACGAGCTGGCTGCGCTCATCGACAAGGCCATCTGGGGCAACTACCGCCTCTTCCCGGGCAACTACCTGGCTGCAGATGTGTCCGGCAAGGCCAACACCATCGAGCAGGCTGCCTTCCTGAGCCGTCAGTCGGAGGTGCCGGAAGAGCACAAGGCCATCTGGCGCGCCATGTACGCCAAGCCGGTGGAGAACGCCGGCAAGGCTTGAATGGCACCGGTTATCACCGGGTGATGCGAAAAAAACGGGAGCAGATGCTCCCGTTTTTGCGTCTGGTCAAAGTCGACGGTGCTGGAGTAGTGAATAATATTGTTTCAGCTGGTACGATCACTGGGCGAACGCGCTTGCGCCTCTTGGCAAGCCGCGGATGAGTGTGTAACAGTGCACTCATCCCGCTTGATACGAGCAAATGCTCTATCTCTGTCTGCACGGATTGCAGGCGGTGTGACACAAGGACCTCAACAGGGTCCTTTTTCATTTTGCGGCTAAGATGTCGCCTGAATACACCTAAGGAAGCGCCATGATCACCGGCAGTCTGAACACCCTGCAGCGCACGCCGCTGCCCGCCCCGCTGGACAGCATCATGGTCGAGGTGGTGCAAAGCGTCGAACAGTGGCTGCAGGCGCCGCTCGGCAAGCAGGAGATCGACGGCCTCAAGCTGTTCTGCCTGGTGAGCGAGGAGCTGACCGAGCCGGCCGCGGATCGCCGTGGCGAGTTCCATCAGCAGTATCTGGACATCCAGCTGTTGCTGCGTGGTGAAGAGTGGATCGGGGTCGGGCCCCATGGCTATGTTGCCGAAGGCGCCGATCATCCCCATCCCGACCTCTGGTTCGTCGAGGACGAACAGATCAGTTATCTGGCGTTGCAGCCCGGCGACTTCGCCATCTTCTGGCCGGGAGAACTGCATCGCCCCCTCTGCACCCCCAACCAGCCGGCTCAGGTGAAGAAGCTGGTGGTCAAGGTGCACCGGGATCTGCTGGCCGGCCTGTGACCGCTGGCGCAGCCTGGCTGAGACGAGTGCCCGGAATGATCCGGATTTGCACTTAACATATTGAAAAATTGGGCGCACTTTCCTGCGACCATAAGCCCCCGGCAGGGGAATCCCATCCACTTTGGATGACACGACACTGTCGGCATAAAGCCGAAGCACAGGAAGATGTAGAACATGAGCAAGTTGGTATTGATCCTTAACTGCGGTAGCTCTTCCCTGAAATTTGCCGTAATGGACGCCGAAACAGGTGAGGACATGCTGTCCGGCCTGGCCGAATGCTTCAATCTGGATGATGCACGTATCAAATGGAAACTCCACGGGGTCAAGGGCGAAGCCATGCTGGGCGCGGGCGCCGCGCACCAGGAGGCCCTCGACCACATCGTGGGTCACATCCTGCCGCAGGATCCGACCCTGGCCGAGCAGTTGGTGGCCATCGGTCACCGCATCGTGCACGGTGGCGAGCAGTTCTCCCGTTCCGTTCGCATCGATGACGGCGTGATTGCCGGCATCGAAGCCGCCATTCCGTTCGCCCCCCTGCACAACCCGGCGCACCTGATCGGCATCCGTGCCGCGCTCAAGGTGTTCCCGGCGCTGGCAGAGAAGAACGTGGCCGTGTTCGACACCGCCTTCCACCAGACCCTGCCAGAGGAAGCCTACCTCTACGCGCTGCCCTACAAGCTCTACAAAGAGAACGGCATCCGTCGTTACGGCGCCCACGGCACCTCCCACCGCTTCATCGCAGAAGAGACCGCCAAGGCGCTGGGCAAGCCGCTGGCAGAGCTCAACATCATCAACTGCCACCTGGGTAACGGCGCCTCCGTCTGTGCCATCCGTGGCGGCGAATCCGTCGACACCTCCATGGGCCTGACCCCGCTGGAAGGGCTGGCGATGGGCACCCGCTCCGGCGACATAGACCCGGCCGTGGTGTTCTTCATGCACGACCAGCTCGGTTACAGCGTGGAGCAGATCAACCACACCCTGACCCGCGAGTCCGGCCTGCTGGGCATGACCGAGGCGAGCAGCGACTGCCGCTACGTCACCACCAACTACGCCACCGACGCCGGTGCCAAGCGCGCGCTGGACGTGTTCACCTACCGGGTGGCCAAGTATGTCGGTGCCTACGCTGCCGCCATGGATGGTCGTCTGGACGCCCTGGTGTTCACCGGTGGTATCGGTGAAAACGCCGCCATGGTGCGCGAGATGGTGCTGGCCCGTCTGGCCCTGTTCGGCTTCAAGATCGACAAGGAAGCCAACAACGCCGCGGTGCTGGGCGGTGAAGGCCCCATCACGGCCGAAGGCAGCCGCCTGGCGCTGGTGATGCCCACCAACGAAGAGCTGGTCATCGCCCGCGATGCCCTGAGCCTGGTCGGCTAACGCCCCCTCGCTCCCAGACAACGCCCGGCCCCTGCCGGGCGTTGTCGTTTGTGGCGGCCGTGACGCCGGCTGTCATTTGACATGGGGTGGCAGATACGTACCCTGACCGCAGTTTCACGCACTGGAGGATGGGATGAAGGAGATGTTTTTTCGCTGGCTGGCCGGGCTCGGGCTGGAGGTCACCGGCATGATGGGGCTGGTGATTGCCCTCGGCTTTATCGTGCTCACCTCTCTGTTGCTGCACATGCTGCTGCACCGGGTGCTGCTGGTGCGGCTGGTGGGCGTGCTCGGCAAGACCAAGCAGGTGTGGCTGCCGCCCCAACTGCAGCAGCGATTGTTCTACCGGCTCGCCTTCGTGCTGCAGGGGGCCGTGCTGCTCGGGCAGGCCGAGATCTGGCTGCCGCGCAACTCCGACAGCCTGCAACTGATCGAGATGGTGGCCCAGCTCTGGATCCTGCTGTTCCTGCTGCTCTCCCTGTTTGCCCTGCTCGACTGCATGTTGTCGGTGAGCCGCTACACCCGGCTCGGGCGGGATCTGCCCCTGCGCGGCATCTTCCAGGGGGTGAAGCTGGTGGGCAGCATCCTGGTGGGCATCCTGATGATCGCCCTGCTGCTCGGCAAGTCGCCGCTGTTCCTGTTCAGCGGTCTGGGTGCCATGACTGCGGTATTGATGTTGGTGTTCAAGGACCCCATCCTCGGGCTGGTGGCCGGTATCCAGCTCTCCGCCAACCGGATGCTGAGCGTCGGTGACTGGCTGCAGATGGACAAGTACGGCGCCGATGGCGAGGTGACCGACATCGGTCTCACCACGGTCAAGGTGTCGAACTGGGACAAGACCATCACCACCATCCCCACCTATGCCCTCATCTCCGACTCCTTCAAGAACTGGCAAGGGATGACGGAGTCGGGTGGCCGCCGTATCAAGCGCAGCGTCAACATCGACATGACCAGCGTGCGCTTCCTGACGGCGGAGGAGCAACTGCAGCTCAAGCAGGCCCAACTGCTGGCGCCCTATCTGAGCCGCAAGGAGCAGGAGCTGAGCGCCTACAACCAGCAGCTGAGCGACGCCATCAGCTGCCCCATCAACGGTCGTCACCTCACCAACCTCGGCACCCTGCGCGCTTATCTGGACGCCTACCTGCGCGCCCACCCCGGCATTCGCAAGGACATGACCCTGATGGTGCGCCAGCTGGCACCGACCTCGGACGGTTTGCCGCTGGAGATCTACTGCTTCACGGCGACCACCGCCTGGGCCGATTACGAAGGGATCCAGGCCGACATTTTCGACCACATCTTTGCCATCATTGAGCAATTTCATCTGCGGTTGCACCAATCTCCCACAGGTTACGATATGCGCGCCTGGCAAAAGGGGTAAACGACCGTTCGGCAGGGGCTGGCGGCGGATAAAAAAAGCGATATTAATCGCCGACCCGCCGCCACTTGTCAGTTGAAATTTGCCCGGCAGAGGAGAAAAATGGCGGCCTTCTCTTCGCCCCCCGGATCGCCTGCCGCTCCCGGGTCAGCCCAGAGTCTTGAACCACGTCATCCATTACAGGAAAGTTATGAAGCTCCTCCACACTACTGCGGCCGCGCTGTGCTGCAGCCTCCTCTTGGGCGCCGCGCCTGCGCTCGCGGTTGAATACGCCCTGCCTGCGGCCAACAGCCGCCTGGTGGGTGAAAATCTGGAATACGTGGTCCCGGCCGAAGAAAACGGCCAGCCGCTGGAGGCCGCCGCCGCCAAATTCCAGCTGGGGCTGACCAACATGCTGGAAGCCAACCCCAAGGCGGATCCCCTGCTGCTGCAGACCGGCGAGAAGCTGATCGTGCCGCACCAGCTGATCCTGCCGGATGCGCCCCGTGAAGGCATCGTGCTGAACGTGGCCGAGATGCGCCTCTACTACTACCCGAAAGGCAAGAAGGTGGTGGAAGTGCTGCCCATCGGCATCGGCCAGCTCGGCACCGACACCCCGGAAAACTGGGTGACCAGCGTGCAGCGCAAGAAGGCGGGCCCGACCTGGACCCCGACCGCCAAGATGCATGCCGAATATGCCGCCCGTGGCGAAAGCCTGCCGGCAGTATGGCCGGCCGGCCCGGACAACCCCATGGGGCTGTTCGCGCTCTACATCGGCAAGATGTACGCCATCCACGGCACCAACGCCCAGTTCGGCATCGGCCTGCGGGTGAGCCACGGCTGTGTGCGCCTGCGCAACGACGACATCGAGTACTTGTTCAAGAAGGTACCGGTCGGTACCCGCGTGCAGTTCGTCAACCAGCCGATCAAGGCCAGTGTCGAGCCGGATGGCCGCCGCTACCTGGAAGTGCATCAGCCGCTCTCCCGCAATCAGGAGGAGTTCAACTCCAGCCTGCCTGCGCCGCTGCCGATGACCCCGGCGGTGACCCGCTTCATCGCCCACGCCGACAGCGACTCCCAGCTGGTCAAGCAGGCACTGGAGCAGCGCAGCGGCATGCCGATCGCGATCAATCGCTGATTGGCGCTTGCCGACATGGCCCCGACCTCTGGTCGGGGCTTTTTTTTTGCGGCCGTGGCGGGACTGTGCCGCTGCTCGTGCCCGGCGGATAAGCAGTTGCTGCGTCAGGATAAAATCTGGCGGAACGGGGCAAAGCTGGTCTGTTGGTTAAAGATGAAACGTTTATATTGTGTTTTCTGTTTGTTAAAAAAGGTTGAGGTCATGGGATCTGCTGATTAAGCTAGGGCGGTTTTTTTAAGGAAGAGCCCGTCGTCAGAACGGGTACACACGTCACATAACGGAGTTTTGAATGACAGCCAGCACACCCATGCTCATCACCTTTCTGGTGTACATCCTCGGGATGGTCCTGATCGGCTTTATCGCCTATCGCGCCACCCGCAACTTTGACGACTACATTCTCGGCGGCCGCCGGATGGGGAGCTGGGTGACCGCCCTCTCCGCCGGCGCCTCCGACATGAGCGGCTGGCTCCTGATGGGCCTGCCGGGCGCCGTCTTCATCGGCGGCATCTCCGAGAGCTGGATCGCCATCGGCCTCACTCTGGGGGCCTATCTCAACTGGCGCTGGGTCGCCGGCCGGCTGCGGGTGCATACCGAGAAGAACCGCAACGCCCTGACCCTGCCGGACTACTTCACCTACCGCTTTGAGGACAAGAGCCGGGTGCTGCGCATCCTCTCCGCCCTGGTGATCCTGCTGTTCTTCACCATCTACTGCGCCTCCGGCGTGGTGGCCGGTGCCCGCCTGTTCGAGAGCACCTTCGGCATGAGCTATGACACCGCCCTCTGGGTCGGTGCCGCGGCCACCATCACCTACACCTTCTTCGGCGGCTTCCTCGCGGTGAGCTGGACCGATACGGTGCAGGCCACCCTGATGATCTTCGCCCTGATCCTCACGCCGGTGTTCGTCATCATCGCGGTGGGCGGCATCGACACCGCCATGGTGCAGGTGGCGGCGCAGAACGCCAGCAACCTCGACATGTTCAAGAACCTGGACTTCATCGCCATCATCTCGCTGATGGCCTGGGGCCTGGGCTACTTCGGCCAGCCCCACATCCTGGCGCGCTTCATGGCGGCGGACTCCCACCACTCCATGACCAATGCCCGCCGCATCAGCATGACCTGGATGGTGCTGTGCCTCGGTGGCGCCGTGGCCATCGGCTTCTTTGGTCTGGCCTACTTCTCCACCTTCACCGAACAGGCGGCCGGCGTCACCGGCAACCCGGAGCGGGTCTTCATCGAGCTCTCCAAGATCCTGTTCAACCCCTGGATTGCCGGCGTGCTGCTCTCCGCCATCCTGGCGGCGGTAATGAGTACCCTCAGTTGCCAGTTGCTGGTCTGCTCCAGCGCCATCACCGAGGATCTCTACAAGCCGTTCCTGCGCAAGAACGCCTCCCAGCAGGAGCTGGTGTGGGTCGGTCGTGCCATGGTGCTGGTGATCGCGCTGATCGCCATCAGCGTTGCCATGAACCCGGAGAACCGGGTGCTGGGGCTGGTGAGCTACGCCTGGGCCGGCTTTGGTGCCGCCTTCGGCCCCGTGGTGCTGCTCTCCGTGCTCTGGTCGCGGATGACCCGCAACGGCGCCCTGGCGGGCATGCTGGTGGGCGCCCTGACCGTCATCGTCTGGAAGCAGTTCGGCTGGCTGGGGCTCTATGAGATCATCCCTGGCTTCCTCTTCTCCGGACTCGCCATTGTCGTGTTCAGCCTGCTGGACAAGGCCCCCTCCAAGGCCATGCTGGAGCGCTTCGACGACGCCGAGCGCGAGTTCCAGACCCCGCCGGATGCGCTGGGTCAACCGGTTGCCGTCAACTGAGTCGGCCATCCTGGATAACAAAAAGCCCCGCAATGCGGGGCTTTTTTACCAGTACAAGCGACAGATCCGTATCGAAGACGCTCTAGATGCCAAAGATCCTTTCTACGATCTGAAAGAAGTTAAAAACCGGGCTTAATTGCTTGTCTTGCTCGTGTTTGGGTTGGCATGATGAAAGCCGGAACCGTATGGTTCCTTTTTCATCTGTTGATTGCCCACTTCTGCGAGAGAAAATTTCAATATGCCCACTCTGATGAGTGGGCAGCGTGAGGATGGACAATAGCCACAACACAGGAGAGAAGGGTGATAGCAAGGTTTTGGCTGGGGTTGGGTTGTTTGTTGCTAGCTATGGTTACGCAGGCCAGCGAGGTGTATCAGGGCAAGGTAGGACGAATGCCGGTGGTGATGACCCTTGATACGTCATCAGATGGTACGGTCAGTGGGCGTTACTTCTACCGCAAGTACCGAAAGGATATTCCCCTGTCGGGTAAGTGGGAGGGTAAGACCCTGCAGCTCTCAGAATTGTGGGATAACAGTGAACCCGAAAAGATCGCCATGCTCCTCGAGCGCTCCGGTAATGGCCTTCAGGGAACATGGGCCGGGAAGAAGCCTATTTCTGTGGTATTGAAGGTGGTCGATAGCAGCGCCATTGATATACAGGATCCGGTTCTTGTCAGCTGGCGTAAGCGTGATCTTTATGAACTCATGCGACTTGAAGGACTTTCACTAAAACCGGGCAAGCGAGAGTCATTTCAGGGTTATAGCTTGCAATGGCTGCAAGAGCCGCAAAGCAAAATTGCGTATTTTCGCATTACGTCAGGGCTACCTGCTGAGCAGCTTGGGAAACTCAATCATGTGCTGGCAGAGCGTCAGTGGAGCGAGGTCGCCAGTTATTTTCAGTGTATGAGTACCCCTATGGGTGGGGAATTCGATCAGACGGTTACGCCCCGTTTCATCAGTCCGAACTTGCTCAGCGCCAGTATCTTTACTGGCTATTTTTGCGGTGGTGCACACCCTGACTTTGGTGATTCGCCATTAAACATTAATCTTGCCACCGGAGAGATGCTGACACTCGAAGACCTGCTCTGGGTTGGTAGTGGAGCCCCAGTAAAGTTCGATAGTCGGTCGTATGACCCTGCAGCATCTGAGTACAAGGAGAAGTATCTGGGCCCTTGGCTCGTAAACGAGTTTCGGCGGCTCTACCCCAATGATATGGTTCCCGATGCGGAAGAGTGCAATTACGCAGATCCGTCAGTCTGGGAGTATGCCTCTTGGTATATGACAGAGAAGGGAATAGTGTTGGACCCTTCTTTTCCCCGTGTCGAGCGTAGCTGCGAGCTGACCGAGTGGAGCATACTACCCTGGTCGGTTATCAAGCAGCACCCGGGGCGATTACAGCAGCTGATGCCTTGATGAAAAAACCGGAACCCTTGGGTTCCGGTTTTTTCATGCCTGCTGTTTGAGCCAACGCAGCAGCTGCTGCACAAACAGCGTGGGCTGCTCGATGGGGTAGAGATGGCCAACATCCGCCACCTGCAGGCGCTGGCAGGCGGGGATGGCGTTGCCAAGGGCCTCGCACACTTGCGCAAACAGCGCTCTGGTCTGCGCGCCCTGCACGATGCAGGTAGGCACGCTGAGCGCGGCAAGGCGCGACGGCGACCAATCCGGCCGCTCGCTCTGGCTCAACTGCTTGGGCAGGCTGGCGGCCTCCGCCAGTTGGGCCTGCTGCCACTTGAGGGGTTGTGCGGCAAAGTAGCCCGGGCGGCCCCCCGAGCCATCGATCAGGGTGGCCACCGCCTCTTGCAACTGCCCAGCTTCAACCTGACCAAACACAGGGCCGAACATGGCGCCGGCATCGGCCATAAAGGCGGCGAGCCCCTGCTCATCCAGCGCCCCCGGGCAGCCCGGCTCCACCAGATAGAGGCTTCGGACGTGTTCCGGTGCCTGCAAGGCGGCTGTCAGCGCCACATCCGCGCCATAAGACCAGCCGACCAGATAGACAGGCCCGCACGCCAGCTGTGCGAGCAGCGCCAGCAGATCGCCGGCATGGGTCTCAAGGCCGAAAGGCCCCTCTTTGCCCGCCTCGCCAAAGTGGCGCAGGGTGGGGGCATAGACGGTGTAGTGCTGTGAGAGCTGCTCGATATGCTCGAGCCAGAGGGTATGGTTGGCCAACGCGCCATGGATCAGCAGCAGCGGCTCACCAGAACCGGCCTGCAGGCAGGGCATTGGGCTGCCATTGATGATTAAGGTGTGAGTCTGTGACTGCATATCAACGCCTCCTCGGCGTGTCGTAGAAGTGGGGGTATATATAACAATGGCGAGGAGGACGGTTATTTAAGTTACTTGCCATTTAATTATAAAAATATTTATTTATCGGCGGAAACCTATAATTTCAGCTTGTGATGATGTCGATGAGTTTCATACCGGCTCAAAGTGTAAACATAAAGCAGGTAAAGGGGGGGGGGTGGTGTGCGATGATATAAAGTATGGTTCGCATATTGCAAATATGGGGGGAGTCTGATTCAGACACCGGCTTTAGGCCGGTATCTGGTAGTTATAGTATCGTTCATGAATGTTAAATATCGATATCTAATTGACATCTGGATCTTACTTGATTAATGAAAACGCCTAAACTAGGAGGCATTTTTTGGCTGAACATGCTTTCCCAAGTATCTTCCCAATTATCGTTCAAAGAAAAAATTCTTTTATTTGTTTTTACATTTATTACCTTGCTGAAAAGCCATGGTTGATTTAGAAGTCTGGCATCTCTTAATGCTCTGGATACATTGTTTGAAAATTTTGGTTTATTAGATGGTGTTAGGTATTTATTTATTGCTGATGTCATATCTGCACCTGTCGATGTCGGTATTCCCCTCACAGCTTGTATTACGAGCGCCATAAAAATCAAAGGTATATACTCAGTGCCAAGTGATGACAAAGTGTTTATGTTTTTAGGGACGACAGATTGAATTACCTTTTCTATATTGACTATCTTTCCATCGATAACTTTAAGTTCATCCCAAAGTACTCCGCTAGTTTTCCTCCACGCTGCGGCAGAACCTTTTCTTTCTGGTATTTGCTCAATGATATCTCGGTCTTTCAAACGGAGAAATACAGATTTCATTTTGTTTTCGCTCTTTATTCCTGTAATCTCCCGGCCGATTTTATTGGTTATCTCCTCGTGTTCACGCAGATAATCTATTACTAACTCCTCTGGTGAGGCAAGAGACTGATGATATATGAATACTAGAACTGAATCATCTGTCTCAACTATTTCTGGAGCTTTCAATCTTAATAGATTCATTGCTCTGAATGCAGTATTTAATCCCTCTCCTACATCTTTGTTTGGCGGCTCCGGAAATTTGTTTATTAATCTAACTAGGGTTGGATTTCTTGCGCTTTGAGTATCCAAAATATTTTTTGTTGTAACATGTCCAGGTAATTTTCCTGGGCTTTCAATTTCAACTCTGTTATCAAAAATACGAATTTGAACATCAGCTGCAATACTGTAGTCTCTATGCAATACAGCATTGGTTATTATTTCGTGTATTGTTTCATGTGGGTATGTGATTGAAATAAGACTCTTGTCGCCTAATCTTTTAATATTTTCAATTATTTTCTTTGTCTTATCTACAGCTTGGTAAATTAAGTTGTAGGCATCTCCTTCAACTGTTAATGGTACTCCATCTAGAAACTCCCTGCCAATATCCTCTTCGCGAGTTTTATATCGCATGATTTTAATACTGCATCTTTTGGCTAAGTATATGGCTGGTTCATCACAAAAAAGAAGTACTCCTACAACCTTAGCTTGCTCATCGCGAATAAGCTCTTGATTCTCTAAATACTTTATAGGCTCTGAGTGTGGAATTATATTTATCATGAAGTTGGTGATGGATTTACTTTCTTTTAATTTTTTATGATTAACATCGATCCATTCATCTTCAAAGGTAAATATACCTTTGTCAAATTTTAATTTAGCAATATCCTCATCTTTTTCTATCTTAATTTTCCCTGCGTTTTGCCTTACAAATATTTCTCCTTTTGTAGATTTAACAATGTGCTTAATCTTTTTTACAATAATGTGTAGAATGTACCCTGTTTCATTCTCACAGCTTAAAAACTCAAATGTAAGGTGGTTTCCAAAAGGATGTGCATTGAAAAGGACATGAACAACGTCATTTGCAGCTTCTTGATCAGCATAACCATTCCACCGTCTTAAACCAGTTCTAGAATCTTCTTCAATACCAAGATATATATCCCCACCTCCTGAGTTTGCAAAAGCAGATACAGTTTCAGATAATTTTGCTGGTTTGATTTCTTTAGCCTTTACATCAGTAAGATAGCCTTCCTCTATATTTATAATGTTTTCCGCTTGGTTATTATCAATTTCGAATGCATTAATCATTTTTCAACTCATCCTTTGATTCTTTATTGTTTAATTCATTGTTTACTGCCCTTGCTAAAGATAGATAATCATTTGTTAGTAAGTAATGACCACTGATTCCGCGTTACGTTTTGCTTCACCGTGATAAACCGCCTCGATATTATTGCCGTCCGGATCGAGGACGAATGCGGCGTAGTAGCCGGGGTGATAATTGCGCTCGCCGGGGGAGCCGTTGTCCTGGCCGCCATGGGCCAGCGCTGCCTGATAGAAGCGATCCACCATGGCTCTGTCTTGCGCCTGAAAGGCAAGGTGATGGCGGCCGGTCAATGTCCCCAGCGCCGCCGGGCTGTCGATGGCGGTGACAAACAGTTCGTCTGCCCAGAAGTAGCCCTCACCGGTGCCGCCTATGGGAATGTCGAGTGCGGCCAGTGCGGCCGTATAAAAGCGCTGGCTGGCGGCCAGGTCTTTCACCACCAGCTGGAGATGGTCGATCAGCCGACCGCGATGCAATGTTTGTGTTTCCATACACCACCTTGCTTTGCATGTTGTGGATGAGTCGCCGGCCGCCCCTCGCTGTGATCGGCAGGAGTTGGTAAGCCGATGGCATGGCTACCGCCCCTGAATTTCAGCCTCCAGTCTGCTGCTTTGTAACCAACGGGGGTGGCGGAGAGGGCTCATGGGTGACTCCGACGAGGCTTGGATTGCCATTCGGGTATGGTAGCGAGAGAGGGGCGCAGGGGAAGGGCGAGGTGATAAATGTTGGGGCGGGATCAACAAATTGGTCAGTACGGCAGGGGCTGGTCCCCTTGCCGGGGGAGAGAAGCTTGTTCAGGCCTGGGGAAGGGCCGCAGCCCCTCCCTCAGGCCAATGCCAGCGACTGGCGGTTGCGCCACAGCCGTTCGTGGAAGAAGAAGATGACTGTATTGATGGCAGGCTCGATCATCGCCATCACGCCGCCGGTGAGCAGCTCGCCGCTCAGCAGGTAGGCGACGCCGAAGGCCACCGAGAAGTGCACCAGGGCGAAGCTGCTGGTCTTGGCCTGCAGGCTGTGGCGGGGCTTGAGCTTGTGCCAGCCGAGATCGTGGAAGTAGAAGGCGACCGTGTTGACGGCGGGTTCGATCAGGGCGATCAGGCTGGCGGTGAGCAGTTCACCGGTCAGCAGGTAAGCCACGGTGAAGGCCACGGTGAAGTGCAAAACGGCAAAGCTGATGGTCTTTTTCATGATGGCGGCTCCCTCTGGTGATGAACAGAGTATCCCCTGAAATCACAATAAATGAAAACCATTCTCATCTAATGGTTGGATAGGGCGGGCCTATCAAGTGAGAACGCCCTCACCGGATTGGGAGTTGCCAGGGGCCACAGCGGCGCTAGAGTGATCTTTTGCCATGAAAAAGGAGCTTTCATGCATATGAATATCAACGCCACCCTGATGGGCCAGTTCATCCTGTTGCTGATGATCATCGTCGGCATCGTGGCCTGGCGACTGGCGCGCCGCAAGAGCGAGCATCCGGTGCTGATCACCGTGCTGTGCATGCTGCTTAGTCTGGCCCCGCCTTTCGCCCTGCTGGCGCTGCTCATTCTGGCGCTCTGGCGGGATCTCCCGGGCAAAACGTGAGGTTGGCCGGTATGGAAAAAGCCCCGTGACGGGGCTTTTTTATTTGGGCGTCTCCCGCGCAGCTGCCGGTTGGGGCGGCAAGAGGCTGGCGAGGGGCTCACTGGCTGAGGGCGGCGATCCGCTCATGGGCCTGGCGCATGCCCTGCTCCGCCCCGTGGGGGCGCAGATCCATCCCTTCCGCGTAGACGAACTCCACCTGCGCGATGCCCATCAGGCCGAGCACGGACTCGAGGTAGGGGGTGACCGCATCCGTTGCCTGGCCCTGATGCACACCGCCGCGGCTGCTGAACACCAGGGCTTTTACCCCCTCCACCAACCCCATGGGGTAGCTGTCGGTGTAGCGAAAGGTGACCCTGGCCCGCGCCACCAGATCGAACCAGTTCTTGAGCGGGGTCGGCACGTTGAGGTTGTACATGGGGGCGCCGATCAGCAGCAGGTCGGCGGCCTTGAGCTCGGCAATCAGTTGGTCCGACAGCGCCACCCCTTGGCGGATGGCCTCGCTGGCCGGTTCGGCCCCCCGCAGGGCGTGAAACAGTGTGCTGTCCAGTGGCGGCAGGGCGAGGGCGGGCAGGTCGCGTACCACCACCTGGTCCTGGTGGCCCTGCTCCCGGCGCGCTTGCAGAAAGCGCTCCATCAACTGGTTGGTGCGGGACGCGGGGCCGTTGAGGCTGGATTGCAGCAGCAGGATCTGACTCATGAGGTGAACTCCATCTGACAAATGTGGGGATGGAGGGAGCTTATCAGTCATTTTTTTCCGCAGTGCTGATACTATTTCGCCATATTGGTTCCATAAGGTATGCAATAGATGGCAAACAGCCTCAATGGCCTCGATCTGTTCGCCAGCGTGGTGGAGGCGGGCAGTTTCGCCCAGGCCGCTGAGCGGCTTCATCTCACCCGCTCGGCGGTGGGCAAGGGGATTGCCCGGCTCGAGCAGCGTCTCGGCGTCCAGCTGTTTCACCGCACCACCCGCAGCCAGAGCCTGACCGAGGAGGGGGCGCTGTTCCATCGCCACTGCCTGCGGGCGCTGGAGGAGGTGCGCCTCGGCGAGGCGGCGCTGGCCAGCAACAAGCTGACTCTCAACGGCAGCCTCAAGGTCTCCATGCCGGTGCTGTTCGGCCAGCTGTGCGTGGCGCCCCTGCTGCTGGAGCTGGCGCAGGCCCATCCCGGGCTGGCGCTGTCGCTGTCGTTCACTGATCGCAAGGTGGATCTGGTGGAGGAGGGGCTCGATCTGGTGATCCGCAACGGGGAGCCGCCGGACAGCCTGGATCTGGCGGCGCGCCGGCTCGGCGAGCACGGCATGACGCTCTGCGCCGCGCCCAGCTATCTGGCCGAGCGGGGCGAACCGATGACGCTGACGGATCTGGCCGAGCACGAGGGCATTGCCTATCTGCGGCAGGGGCGGGTGCTGGCGTGGCAGTGGCAGCTGGATGGCCAGTGGCAATCGGTGCGGCCGACGGGGCGTCTGCAGCTGGACGATCTGCACGCCATCACCCAGGCGGCCATCGCGGGCTTTGGCCTGGCCTGGTTGCCGACCTGGCTGGCGCGCCCGCACCTTGAGCGGGGCGAGCTGCGCGAAGTGCTGGGCTCCTTCAAGGGCAGGCGTTATCCCATCAATGCCCTCTGGCCCCACAGCCCGCACTTGCCGCTCAAGACCAGAATGGCCATCGACTGGCTGGCGAGCCGGCTGCCGGAGCGGCTTGCCAGCGTGGCAGGGGTGGGCAGCCATGACCAATAAAAAGGGCCTGCAGTGGCAGGCCCTTGGCGGTGTGCGAGTGATGCAAGGCGTTACGCTTCAACCTTGTTGAGCCACTCGACCTTGTACTGGGCGCCGGCGCCCTGCGCCAGCTTGGCGCACAACGGTTTGAGGAAGGCTTCAATCTGCTCGTCCAGCAGCCAGGGGGGGCTCACTATCAGCATGCCTGAGCCGTTCATGCCCCAGTCGGCAGTCTGACCGGCCACTTCCAGCTCGGCCACCAGGACGTTACCGAAGTTCTCGCGCTTGATGGCGCGCAGCATATCGCGAGACTTGTCCGCCTCTTCCCCCAGAATGGGATACCAGAGGGCATAGATGCCGGTAGCCCAGCGTTTTTGCGCCTTTTTCAGGGTATCGACCACCGCGAAGTAATCTTCCTTCAGCTCATAGGGCGGGTCGATCAGCACCAGGCCGCGGCGTGGCGTGGGCGGCAGCAGGGCCACCAGCCCCTCGAAGCCGTCCCTATGGTGCACGGCGACGCGGGGGTCGTAACCCATGTTGGCGCGCAGGTCTTCCACCTCGTTGTTGTGCAGCTCCATCAGCGCCAGCTTGTCCTGCTCGCGGGCGAGGCGGCGCGACAGCTCCGGCGAGCCGGGGTAGTAGCGCAGCTGACCATCGCTGTTCATCTCCTCGATGACGCCGAGATAGGGCGCCATGGTGGACCACTGGGCCCGCTCGTCCCACAGCCGGCCAATGCCGTCGGCATACTCCGCCTTCTTCTGCGACCAGTCGCCGCGCAGGTCGTAGAGACCGCCGCCGGCATGGGTGTCCAGCACGATGAAGGGTTTCTCCTTCTTCTTGAGGGACTCGATGATCAGGGCCTGAACGGCGTGTTTCAGCACGTCGGCGTGGTTGCCGGCGTGAAAGGCGTGGCGATAACTCAGCATATTAGGTCTCTGAGGGGGCCCTGCTGGGCCCCCAGTAACAATAGATAGTTCAACAAGTTGCGGCTGTTGCCGCGAAACAGGGTGAGGCTGCGCAGGGTCTGCAGCAGCACTCCCTGCTGCAGCCGCTCCAGCTCCAGCTCGTGGGCCAGCATGGCTTGATACTCCTGCTCGCCGAGCCGCGCCTTGGCGCTCGAACGCAGGGTGCGCCAGGGGCCGAGCACCGCCTCGGTCTGCACCAGCGCCGGTTGCAGGTCGGTCAGATCGACCGGGATCCCGCACTGATCCAGCCGGTGCAGCAACAGGGCCAGATTGACGTTGCCCCCCTGCGCCTGCACGCTGAGCCAGTCCTGGCTGCGCGCGCCATAGACCTCGCCACTCCACTGCCAGAAATCGAGCGGGCCCGGCAGTTCGTGGGCGGCGATCCGCTCGCTCGCCATCAGCTGTTCGTCACGCAAGGAAGGCCTGCTCCATGGTTTCCAGCTCTTCGGAGAGGCTCATCCACTCCAGCTCCACCCCTTCCAGCTCCTCCTTGATGGGGCCCTGGGACTTGAGCAGCTCGGAGAGCTTCTGCTTGGCACTCTCTTCATAGATGGCGGGGTCGGCCAGCTGCTCTTCCACCGCGGCCAGCTTGGCCTGCAGTTTCTCCATGCTGGTTTCGAGCTTCTCCAGCTTCTGGCGCAGCGGCCGGGTCGCTTGCCGGAACTCCGCCTCGCGCCGCTTCTGATCCTTGCGCGCCACCGCCGAGTTGGCGGAGACAGGGCCATCGTCCGGTTTGGCGTTGGCCTCTTTCTCCTGCTCGCCGAGCCACTTGTGGTAGTCGTCCAGATCGCCGTCGAACGGCTCGACCCGGCCACCGTGCACCAGATAGAAGTCATCTGTGGTGGTACGCAGCAGGTGCCGGTCGTGCGACACCACCACCATGGCGCCCTCGAAGCCTTGCAGCGCCATGGTCAGGGCGTGGCGCATCTCCAGATCCAGGTGGTTGGTCGGTTCATCCAGCAGCAACAGGTTGGGCTTTTGCCAGGTGATGAGGGCCAGCACCAGCCGCGCCTTCTCGCCGCCGGAGAAGGGGGCGACCTTGTCGAGCGCCTTGTCACCGTGAAAGCCAAAGCTGCCGAGGTAGTTGCGCAGCTCCTGCTCGGTCTTGTCCGGCGCGAGGCGCACCAGGTGATCGAGGGGCGAGTCGTCCAGGCGCAGGGTCTCCAGCTGATGCTGGGCGAAGTAACCGATGCTCACCCCGGCGCTCACCTCGAGCTTGCCGGAGAGCGGCGGGTTGGAGCCCGACAGCATCTTGATGAAGGTGGATTTGCCGGCGCCGTTGCGACCGAGCAGGCCGATGCGCGAACCCGGCACCAGGTTGAGTTTGATCTTCTCCAGGATCACCTTGTCGCCATAACCGGCGCTGAGGTTCTCCATGGCAATCAGCGGGGTCGGCAGGGCCGACGGCTCGCGAAACTCGAAGCTGAACTCGGAGTCGGCGTGGGCGGGCAGGATCTTCTCCATCCGCTCCATCGCTTTCAGCCGGCTCTGGGCCTGACGGGCCTTGGAGGCCTTGTAGCGGAAGCGGTCCACATACGCCTGCATGTGGGACATCTCGCGCTGCTGCTTCTCGTACATGGATTGCTGCTGGGCCAGGTGCTCGGCGCGCTGCAGTTCGAAGTCGGAGTAGCCGCCGGTGTATTCGTTGAGCTTGCCGTTCTCGATGTGGATGATGCGGCTGATGACCGAATCGAGGAAGTCGCGGTCGTGGGAGATCAGCACCAGCGTGCCCTGATAGGCCTTGAGCCACTTCTCCAGCCAGATGACGGCGTCGAGATCCAGGTGGTTGGTCGGTTCATCGAGCAGCAGCAGATCGGAGCGGCACAGCAGCGCCTGGGCCAGGTTCAGGCGCATGCGCCAGCCACCGGAGAAGCTGCGCACCGGCGAACCGAGCTGCTCGTCGCTGAAACCGAGGCCGTGCAGCAGTTCGGCGGCGCGGGCACGAATGCTGTAGGCGCCTATGGTGTCGAGCCGGCCGTGCAGCTCGGCCACCAGCAGGCCGTTGTCATCCTGCTCGGCCTGGGCCAGTTGGGCCTCCAGTGCGCGGAACTCCTTGTCGCCGTCGATCACGTAGTCGAGGGCGGAGCAGTCCAGCGCCGGGGTCTCCTGCGCCACGCCGGCAATCTGCCAGCCGGCGGGCAGGCTGAAGGTGCCGCTGTCGATGGCCAGCTCGCCCCGTACCAGTGCAAAAAAGGTGGACTTGCCACAGCCGTTCTTGCCCACCAGACCCACCTTGTGGCCGGGATGAATGGTGGCGGATGCGTTGTCCAGCAGCTTGCGGCCGCCGCGGATCAGTTCGATTTGACTGGCAACTATCATGGATTGGTCTGCTTGGCTCAAATGGAGGAGAAAAACTGGCGCGGATCTTACGTGAAACGGCGCAGATTTGCACTTGAGGCAGGGGGTAACCACTGGCTGGGGGGGCAAAAACATGCCATAACAGAGCAATCAGTCAGGGTTGGGGAGGTTAGCATGCTTATCAGGGACATCATGACGACCCGGGTCGCCACCGTTTCCATGGATGACCGGCTCAATGTCATCAAGGAGATCTTCGAGCAGGCTCACTTTCGTCACCTGCTGGTGCTGGAAGAGGAGGAGCTGGTGGGGGTCATTTCGGACCGGGATCTGTTCCGCGCCATCAGCCCCTATCTGGACTCCGAGGCCGAGATGAGCCGCGACACCGAGACCCTCAACCGGCGCGCTCACCAGATCATGAGCCGCCATCCCATCACCATCGCCCCCCAGCTCACGGTGCGGGACGGGGTCAAGATGATGCTGGAGAAGAACGTCTCCTGCCTGCCGGTGCTGGAAAACGGCGCCCTGGTCGGCATCATCAGCTGGAAGGATCTGCTGCGTGCCGCCCTCGACAGCGACGCCTTTTAGCCCCGCCGGCACAGTTTGCAAGACAGCGAAAAGGGCTCCGAGGAGCCCTTTGTCGTTGACGGTCATCGCGCCTTTCCCTGTGTCAGGGCAGCGGCTCCACCAGCAGGATATGGGAGTCATGCCCCGTCACCCGCACCTTGCTGCCGGCGCTCAGCGGCTGGTTGCAGCGCACCGTCCAGGCGGTGTCGTCCAGGTGCACCCGGCTCATGCCCTGGGTCACGTCATCGAGCAGCACCAGCTCGCGGCCCAGATAGCCCTGCATCCGCTCGTTGATGGGGGCGGCGGCATCCCGGCTGGAGCGATCCCGACGGTGTTGCCAGCGCCACCAGGCCCAGGTGGTGAGCAGGGATTGCAGACCGAACAGCAGCAACTGCGCCTGCCAGCCGAAGGGCCAGACCAGCAGCAGCAGGCCCACTTCCAGCGCGGCGATGCCGGTCCAGAGCAGAAAGCCCACCGAACCCAGCACCTCGATGGCCAGCAGCGCGAAGCCGAGCCCCAGCCAGTGCCAGTGGGTCAGCCCCTCGAACAGGGCTGTCATGACTTGCCGCCTTTGCCATCCTTGAACAGCTCGGCCATGCCGGCGACGGCGCCGATCAGGCTGCCCGCCTCCAGCGGCATCATCACCACCTTGCTGTTGGGGCCTTCACCGATGCGGGCCAGCGCCTCGGTGTATTTTTGGGCCACGAAGTAGTTGATGGCCTGCAGATCCCCTTCGGCGATGGCTTTGGAGACCATGTGGGTCGCCTTGGCTTCCGCTTCGGCGGCCCGCTCCCGCGCTTCGGCGGCGAGGAAGGCGGCCTGACGCTCACCCTCGGCCTTGAGGATCTGGGACTGTTTCTCCCCTTCCGCTTTCAGGATCTTGGACTGGCGCACCCCTTCGGCTTCCAGTACCTCGGCCCGTTTCTGGCGCTCGGCCTTCATCTGGGCGTTCATGGCTTCGACCAGTGCCAGCGGCGGACGTACATCCTTGATCTCGATGCGGGTCACCTTGATGCCCCAGGGGGCGGTGGCGGCATCCATGGTGCGCAGCAGCTTCTCGTTGATGGTGTCGCGCTGGGAGAGCATCTCGTCCAGCTCCATGGCGCCGAGCACGGTCCGCATGTTGGTCATGGTCAGATTGCGGATGGCGCTGGTGAGATCGTTGACCTCATAGCCAGCTTTGCGGGCGTCCACCACCTGCACGAAGCTGATGGCGTCGATGGTGACGTTGGCGTTGTCGCGGGAGATCACCTCCTGCGCTGGGATGTCCAGCACCTGCTCCATCATGATGATCTTGTGGCCGACCCTGTCCACATAGGGGATCAGCAGGTTGAGGCCAGGCACCAGGGTGCGGGTGTAGCGGCCAAAGCGCTCCACGGTCCAGTTGTAGCCCTGCGGCACTATCTTGATGCCGGCGCTCAGGGTCGCGAGCACCAGAAACACGAAGATCCCCAGCACAATCAATGACTCATTCATTATTAAGCTCCTTATGAAACACTTTCACTAGCCTATGGCCTTGCGCCTGGCACCACAAGCGCCTTGCTTCGCCTTTGTCATCATACGGCTTTGTTAATTACTAAAATGCATTAAAAAGCATTTTTTATTATTTTGAGGGATAAGCAGCCCTGCCTATAGTCGCCCCATATTAGTCGTGTTCCGAGGGATGGGCCGAAATGGATTATTTGCCGATGTTTGCCAAATTGGACGGTCGCCCGGTGCTGCTGGTGGGAGGGGGCGAAGTGGCCCTGCGCAAGGCGCGCCTGCTGCTGGCGGCCGGTGCCAGGCTGACCCTGGTCTCCCCCGAGCTGGAACCCGAATTCACGGAATTTTCCGATCGCTTCACCCATCTGGCGGAGCGCTTCACCCCGGCCCATCTGGCCGGCCAGATCCTGGTGGTGGCCGCTACCGACGATCTCGAAGTCAACGCGCTGGTCTATCAGAGCGCCAACCAGCTCGGTCTGTTCGTCAACGTGGTGGACGACCCCAAGCGCTCCAGCTTCATCTTCCCTTCCATCATCGATCGCAGCCCCATCATGGTGGCCGTCTCCAGCGGCGGCAAGGCGCCGGTGCTGGTGCGCCTGCTGCGCGAGCGGCTCGAGAGCCTGCTGCCACGCCATCTCGGCGCTCTGGCCGAGCTCTCCGGCCGGGTGCGCGACCAGGCCAAGCGGGTGCTCTCCTCGATCTCCGACCGTCGCCGCTTCTGGGAGCGCGCCTTTGCCTCCAACACCCTGGCCGGTCTGATTGAGAAAGAAGATTGGCAGGGAGCCGAGCAGTGGCTGAACGAGGGGCTAGATAATGCGAAAAGCGAAGTGGGGGAAGTGGTGCTGGTGGGGGCGGGCCCCGGCGATCCGGGCCTGCTGACCCTCAAGGCGCTGCAACAGATTCAGCAGGCCGAAGTGGTGCTCTACGACCAGCTGGTCTCCACCGAGATCCTCGATCTGGTGCGCCGCGATGCCACCCTGGTGTCGGTCGGCAAGAAGGCGGGCGCCCACAGCGTGCCGCAGGAGGAGACCAATCGCCTGCTGGTGGAATACGCCAAGGCGGGCAACCGGGTGGTGCGGCTCAAGGGGGGCGATCCCTTCATGTTCGGCCGTGGCGGCGAAGAGCTGGAGGTGCTGGCCGAGGAGGGCATCCCCTTCTCGGTGGTGCCCGGCATCACGGCCGCCGCCGGTGCCACCGCCTATGCCGGCATTCCGCTCACTCACCGTGACCATGCCCAGAGCGCCGTCTTCATCACCGGCCACTGCCAGAAAGAGGGCAAGGAGCCCGACTGGCAGCAGCTCGCCGCCACCAGCCAGACCCTGGTCATCTACATGGGGCTGATGCGCTCCGAGCATATCCGCCAGCAGCTGGTGAGCCATGGCCGCAGCCCTGCAACCCCCATCGCCATCATCGAGCGCGGCACCACCGCTCGCCAGCGGGTGCTGACCGGCACCTTGGCGGATCTGGCCGAACTGGCCGTCCAGGCGGTGAGCCCATCGCTCATCGTCATCGGCGAAGTGGTGGCCCTGCGCGAGCGGCTCGCCTGGTTTGGCGAGGGGCAGCAGCAGGGCACCAGCGACCTCAAGCTGGTGAGCCTGGCCTGAGCGCCGGCGGCGACATCCATCGATTTGACGGTGCGGCCATGGCGGCACCGACCTGAACCAACACCGCGCCCTGACCAGGCGCGTTAGCAATGAACCGAGGACCCAGACATGGACCGTGAAAGACTGACCCACTTGCAGCAGCTGGAAGCCGAGAGCATCCACATCATCCGCGAGGTGGCTGCCGAATTTGAAAACCCGGTGATGATGTACTCCATCGGCAAGGACTCCTCCGTCATGCTGCACCTGGCCCGCAAGGCCTTCTATCCGGGCAAGATCCCGTTCCCCTTGCTGCACGTCGACACCGACTGGAAGTTCAAGGAGATGATCAAGTTTCGCGACGAGACAGCCAAGAAGTACGGACTGGATCTCATCGTCCACAAGAACCCGGACGGCCTCGCCATGGGCATCAACCCCTTCGTGCACGGCAGTGGCAAGCACACCGACATCATGAAGACCGAGGGGCTCAAGCAGGCGCTCAACAAATACGGCTTCGACGCCGCCTTCGGTGGTGCCCGCCGCGACGAGGAGAAGTCCCGCGCCAAGGAGCGGGTCTACTCCTTCCGCGACAAGTCCCACCGCTGGGATCCGAAGAACCAGCGCCCTGAGCTGTGGCGCGTCTACAACAGCCAGGTCAACAAGGGGGAGAGCATCCGGGTGTTCCCGCTCTCCAACTGGACCGAGCTCGACATCTGGCAATACATCTACCTCGAGAACATCGACATAGTGCCGCTCTACTTTGCGGCCCATCGCCCGGTGGTGGAGCGCAACGGCATCAAGATCATGGTGGATGACGAGCGCATGCCCATCGGCCCTGAAGACGAAGTGAAGCAGGAGCTGGTGCGCTTCCGCACCCTCGGTTGCTACCCGCTGACCGGTGCCATCGAATCCGCTGCCACCACCCTGCCGGAGATCATCGAAGAGATGCTGCTCACCACTTCGAGCGAGCGGCAAGGGCGGCTCATCGACCACGATCAGGCCGGCTCCATGGAGCAGAAGAAGCGTCAGGGCTATTTCTAAAAAAATGTTCTAAGGAATCGCAACATGAACAACCACATTCAGACCGCCATCAGCGAACAGGGCATTGAAGCCTACCTGCACGCCCAGCAACACAAGAGCCTGCTGCGCTTTCTCACCTGCGGCAGCGTGGACGACGGCAAGAGCACCCTCATCGGCCGCCTGCTGCACGACTCCCAGCAAATCTATGAAGATCAGCTCAAAGCGCTGGAGTCCGACAGCCAGAAGCTCGGCACCACCGGCGAGAAGCTGGACCTGGCCCTGCTGGTGGACGGCCTGCAGGCGGAGCGCGAGCAGGGCATCACCATCGACGTGGCCTACCGCTATTTCTCCACCGCCAAGCGCAAATTTATCATCTCGGATACCCCGGGCCATGAGCAGTACACCCGCAACATGGCCACCGGCGCCTCCACCTGCGATCTGGCCATCATCCTGATCGACGCCCGCAAAGGGGTGCTGGATCAGACCCGCCGTCACAGCTTTATCGCGAGCCTCCTTGGCATCAAGCAGTTCGTGGTGGCGGTCAACAAGATGGACCTGGTGGAGTTCAGCCAGGAGGTGTTCGAGCGCATCAGCTTGGAGTATCGCGAATTTGCCAAAAAGCTCAGCGTCGACACCATCCATATCGTGCCGGTCTCGGCGCTGGACGGTGACAACGTGGTCAACCCAAGCGACAAGCTGGCCTGGTATCAGGGCGAGACCCTGCTCTCTCTGCTGGAGTCCGCCGAAGTGGAGCGCGAGCTGGAGCGTCACCCGGTGCGCCTGCCGGTGCAGTACGTGAATCGCCCCAACCTCGATTTTCGCGGCTTCGCTGGCACGCTCGCCTCCGGCATCCTGCGGGTCGGCGACAAGCTGGCGGTGCTGCCCTCCGGCAAAGAGAGCACGGTGACCCGCATCGTCACCTTCGACGGCGATCTCGACTACGCCCTGCCGGGTCAGGCCATCACGGTCACCTTCGCCGATGAAATCGACATCAGCCGTGGCGACCTGCTGGTGGATGCCGCCAGAAAGCCGCTGGTGACCCAGAACCTGCTGGCCCACATCGTCTGGATGGGGGAGGAGTCCCTGCAACCGGGCAGGGTCTACGACGTCAAGCTGGCCACCAAGAAGAGCCGTGGCCAGGTGGAGGCCATCCGCCACCGCATCGAGATCAACAAGCTCGATGAGCTGGATGCGAGCGAACTCAAGCTCAACGAGATCGGTCTGTGCGAGCTGAGCCTGACCGACCCGGTGGCGTTCGACCCGTACCAGGAGATCCGCGATACCGGCAGCTTCATCCTGATCGACCGGCTGACCAACGTCACCGTCGGTGCCGGCATGATAGTGGAAGGCTTGGCCGCGAAAGTGGCAACTGGGCACTACAGCGAGTTCGAAGTCGAGCTCAACGCCCTGGTGCGCAAGCACTTCCCCCACTGGCAGGCGCTGACCATCAGCAACGACGCAAGCAAGGAATAAGCCCATGACCTGGCAACAATCCCTGGTGCTGGGTCTGCTGGCTGCCCTCGTCGCCCTGCTGATCCAGGGCAAACTCCGGCCGGCGCTGCTCTTCTCGGGCGCCGTGCTCATCACCTATCTGAGCGGCCTGGCGGACATCAACGCCGTGGTGGCGGGCTACACCAACAGCGCTCTACTGACCCTGGTGCTGTTGCTGCTGGTCTCGCTCGCGGTGGAGAAGAGCCGGGTCATGAGCTGGTTTGCCAACCTGGTGGGCACCGGCTCCTTCAACAAGGTGCTGGTGAAGGTGTGGTTTTCCACAGCCTTCCTGTCGGCGTTCGTCAACAACACCGCCGTGGTGGCGTCCATGCTGGGGGCGGTCAAGCGCAACCCCAACCATGCGCCCTCCCGGCTGCTGTTGCCCATGTGCTTCGCGGCGACCTTTGGCGGTGTGCTGACCCTGATCGGCACCTCCACCAACCTCATCGTCAACAGCTTCCTCATCAAGATGGGGGCCAAGCCGCTCGGCATGTTCGACTTCTTTATGGTAGGGGCGGGGACCCTGCTGACCGGCCTGGTGGCCGTGCTGCTGTTTGCCCGCCACCTGCCGGAGCAGGACACCGAGATGAGCCGCGAATCCGGTTACTTTCTCGAGGCCAAGGTGGGCCCCGGCTCCCCCATGGCCGGGCGCAGCGTCAAGGAGAACGGCCTGCGCAGCCTGAAAAGCCTCTATCTTGCCGAGATCATCCGGGGCAATCAGGTGATCTGCCCGGTGCAGCCGGAACACGAGTTGCACGAGGGGGACATGCTGCTGTTTTGCGGCGACGTGGAGAGCGTCGGCGTGCTGCAGGAGCTCAAGGGGCTGGATCTCTACGGCCAGCACCGGCTCAACGGCCAGCATCTGGTGGAGGTGATCGTCAGCCACAGTTCGCGGCTGGTGGGGCAGACCATCAAGGACGCGGAGTTTCGTACCCACTTCGATGCGGTGGTGCTGGCGGTGCGCCGGGGCGAGACCCAGCTCACCGGTGGCCTCGGCCAGATTGAGCTGCACGCAGGGGACACCTTGCTGCTGGCCCCCGGCCCCAAGTTTGCGGGCAACAAGTCCCTCTCCCGCGAGTTCGTGGTGGTGAGCGGGCTGGAAGCCTCCACCCGGCTCGATGCCACGCGCAGTGCCGCCGTGGTGGGCGGTTTTCTCGGGGTGCTGGCGCTGTCGGTGTTTGACCTGGTGCCGCTGTTCAAGGGGCTGCTGGTGATGCTGGTGGTGCTGCTGTTCTCCCGGATCCTGACCCTGGACGAGATCCGCCGCCGTTTTCCGCTGGATATCTGGCTGGTGGTGGGCGGGGCGCTCGCCATCGCCGATCAGCTGGAAAAAAGCGGGCTGGCCCGGGTCATCGCCGACTGGCTGATGGGGGAGTTCAACGGTGCCAGCCCCCTGATCGCCTTTATCGGCATCTACCTGTTCACTCTGGTGCTGACCGAGCTGATGAGCAACAACGCCGCCGCGGCGCTGGCCTTCCCCATGGGTTACCAGCTGGCGCTCAGCATGGATGTCTCCACCATGCCGTTCATTCTGGCGGTGCTGTTCGGGGCGAGCTCCAGCTTTATCCTGCCCTACGGCTACCAGACCAACCTGATGGTCTATGCGGCGGGCAACTACAAGATGCCGGATTACCTTAAATTAGCCCTGCCGGTCTCCCTGGCTTACAGCCTCGGGGTGATCGTCATGGTGCCCCTGCTGTTTCCGTTTTAAGGCGCCGCAATTGGGGGCCTGGTGGCTGGTAGGGAATAGGAATACATGACGACCATGGCCCCCGTCAGTGGCGAGTGGCCAGAGGCTGAGCTCCAGGGAGCCAGACCGTTTCAGCATTGAGGCGCGCGCGCCAAGCAAGGAGTTTTGGATGAGCAATATCGTGTGGCATCAGCATGCCGTGGGCAAAGAGCGTAGGGCCGAATTGAAAGGGCAAAAGCCGCTGGTGATCTGGTTCACCGGGCTCTCCGGGGCGGGCAAATCCACCCTAGCGGGAGCCCTGGAGCAGGCGCTGGCCGCGCAAGGCAAGCACACCTATCTGCTGGATGGGGACAATGTGCGCCACGGCCTGTGCGGCGATCTCGGCTTCGATGACGCCGCCCGCCAGGAGAATATCCGCCGGGTCGGCGAGGTGGCAAAGCTCATGGTGGATGCGGGCCTTATCGTGCTCACCGCCTTTATCTCGCCGTTTCGTGCCGAGCGTGCGCTGGTGCGCAATCTCGTGGGTGAAGGGGAGTTTGTCGAGGTGTTTGTCGATGCACCGCTCGCCGTCTGCGAAGAGCGCGATCCAAAAGGGCTTTACAAGAAGGCGCGGGCGGGGGAGATCCGCAATTTCACCGGTATCGATTCGGCCTACGAGGCACCGGAGCAGCCGGAGATCCACCTGCTTAACGCCGGCAAGCCGGTGGAAGCGCTGGTGGATGAACTGCTTATTGCCCTGCGGCAGCGGGGGTTAATCGACTGAGGTTGATTGTCCGAACTGAATATTGATAAACAAGGGGGGAGCTTTCTCCCTTGTTTGTTTCTTGTCAATGATTCCCCTTGTTGTCAGTGGCTTTCTGCTTAAAGGGGGACGACTACGTAGCGCTAAAAGGCGGATATTCTTCTCTGGCCGATAATGCTACATTAAGTTGTGAACAACGCTACTATCATACCTGAAGCATTGTACCGTAAACACGGAAGCCAACTTTAGACCGGTAATACTAAACGTTTGGGATTACTCTCAAATGGTTTGTTATGCGAGTTTTACCACGTGGGATAAACTAGCTTTTCATTCTTATTTTTGTGCTCATCAGACCAACGCAGACACAATGTCTGTTTTCTTGCTGTTTGAGAATGTACATAAGCAATGAGTTCAACAGATGCATGCTTTTCCAAGCATTCATACGGAAACTTATCGTTTAATTCTGAATCACTGATAAATTCATTCCCATTTGGGAAGTCGATCTCTACATTCCTTGCAACAGCACAACCTTTGTTCCAAATTTTCAAACGATATTTATTATTTCCAAGTTTGATAATTGATGCTCCTAAATCAGCTTTTTTATCATCTAGAACTTCTTCGGTTTCCTTAGCAAGCAACAGCTTATTAAGCTCTTTTTGAGTTTCAACTAGCTCGTCTTGTCGTTTGTTAAATTGAATAGTTTTCCAAGTGGCATATCCTGATAAGCACAAAGCTAGGAGCGCAACACCATTGCCAAAATCCATGCTCGACTATACCTTACTTAAATTTGATGTTCTTATTACCGTTAAAGGCATTTCGAAGCTTTTTTATTTCGGCTTCGATCTGTTTCTGAACTTCATTTGTTATTTCATTTTGAGCTTCAGCCAATAATTCGGAGTTTTCTTCAAGCAATTGAGATTTTGCCATTTGACGTTCACATTGAGTACAAATTACTAGCCCCTCTTCATCATGTTCCACGAATGAAAAGTCGGTATTTCCACAGGTTGGACAATACATTTTTATTTCTCTATTGAGCTTGTCTAGCTTCATTATTCCTCCAAAGTACATGACTTCCACTTAATTGGTGGTATGCCATGTGTTCAGCTTCAAGTTGTTAAATTCATTTATTTGACTCAAGTTCAGCTCTGATTTTCTTACCACTTTCTAGATCAATGCCAAACATTGTGCTCATAAAGCGATAGTCAACATCTGTGATATATTTTATTTTTGCAGCGGAGAGTGGCGATTTAACTGTGTGGAAATTATTTAGTTTCATATAATACTCTTCATTTTTATAATCTGGATTTCCATGATAATCCGCTAAGCATAACTTTCCAGATGCTTCACCAAAAGCAACAATACCTACACCTGATTGATAAAGGAAAACGACATCGCCTTTATTTAGTCTTTCTATTTTATATTTCCATGGTTCAAAATAGGCTGCACATTTTTTGTTTTTAATCATGTCATTGTGATCTTCTTTGTTATTATTATAGTTGGTATTTAAAATGTAATAACCTTCAGCGATATCTTCATATGGATTATCATCAACACGGAATGGAGTGATTTCTACATTCATGCAATCACTATTTCCATCATAGACACGATAAATCCAAGGTCGGATATCTAAGCCACAAGACCTCCAGTATTTAATAGACTCTCTGGTTTTGAAATCCATGCCATTAGTCATTACAATGAAAACTTGCTTTTGGTTGCAATTGTTTTCATTTAGTTTCTTATTGAACTTATCTTCGAAAGACTTTTCTAGACTAACATCAATCCCATGGAATTTATTGAACCAATGAGTGATTTTTTCTAGATCTGCATCACCATAAAGTTGGCCGTAACGGAGAACTTGTAGAATGTTTTCTTGAATTGACTCCCATGCTTTTAATTCAAAAATATATAAGTTTGCATTTTTGTCAAGCGCCATTAGATCTGGTTCTTCACGCCAGCGTTGCGATTGCATTAACATAATCAACTCATCATCAGGAAATAATCTATCCAATGAGCGAAACAAAATATCTTGAAATTTTCTTTCATCGATATGAAAGTCAATTAGTCGCTTAGTACGTTCTTTCTCAATAGAATCTAATTTAGTGTTATATTTTAATAACATATCTTCATCTCATATTTATGATAAATACAGCCACCTTGTTAATGTGGAGTGATGCCATACCAATGCGACTGAAAACCACCTTAATCACATAATCCAATACATAGTGAAAATGCTACTTATTGCGAGTAAACATTGAACGTTTTGTTATTGGTAAACTTCCCCTGACAACACAGAAATCCTTGCCGCATCTCTACTCGGAAAATCAGGGTCGACATACACGTACATGCGGCTTATCAGCTTTCCTGTAAATTCAAATACACTACAAAAACGGCCCATGGAGATATTATTGTCCGGCCAAGAGGTACCATCACTCATTACTCCCCCCTCTTGCCCTTCGACAATCACGGTGTTGCCAGCAGTCGTTATCTTAAAACCATCAATGTCGTGCCAGATGCTGGTGAGCGAGCTACCAATTCTATTGCCAAACTCAACTAATGCATCCTTTCCTTGAGCTTGCCCAAATTTGGGGAAGAAAAAATCAACATTATCCGAGAAAAGATCAAGATAACTGGGGTCACCTGCATCTACTTTCTTGAAATACTCAATCGCTATCTCGACTAGACTTTCCTGTTCCATCACCATTCCTATGTCTGTATTGGGCTTCAGAATAACCGTGATTGGAAGGAGGGAGCTCACTGGTGAGTGACACCACTTTATTAATCCACTCCATCCTGGTCGTCGTTATAAAACAATGCATCGCCTGCAAGTCTAAATCAGTGAATCTTGTGCTTCTTCGGGTCGCCTAGCTTGGACTGTAACCATGTATTCATGTCGCTGACGACCTCTTTGCGCTGACTTTTCCCGTCACTGTTTTTCAATCCATGATCGAGCTCTTCGTAACGCCGATACTCAATATTACTTTTCCCGAGTTCTTTAAGATGCTGCATCAACTCATCTGTTTTTTGCGGTGACACCGACGTGTCTCTCCCTCCCTGAATGATCAGCAAAGGAGAATTTACTTTTTTAAGGGTATCAAGCTGATCGATGGAGAGCATCTGCTTCCACCAATGATAGCCATGTCCGCTGACGTCAAGCTCAAAGGGTTTGCTGTTAAGAACATGTTCGGCAAACCCTTTAAAGCCGTCGATATCTTTTCTCGCCGCTGCGGGGTTTTTATGCTCTGCAGCGATGCTGTGTGAGACGTCATCGATAAACCAGCGGCCACCGCCATTAAAGGCGATGGTGGCATCGATATAGTCAACGTCTGCGCTCACCAGGTTGGCGATAACGGCCCCTTCACTGCCACCCAAGAGAATTAATTTCTTGTATTGCCCATCCTTTCGAACGATATCGAGCACAGTTTTGATATCCGCGACCCGCTGCGCAGGATTGTCCTTTTCAAGGTACTGAGCTGGGCAGTCTTTGCGTGCCGGGTCGCTACTGTATTTTAACTTGCGATTGATGCCGTACTTTTCGATTAGCAAAACATCAGCTTCTGGCCAGACATTTTTATACTCGGTGAGTATGGACTCTATTTTCAACACACTATTACAATCAGAGCCTTGCAGAATCAACAGCAAGGTGTCTGCATCATGGGGATGTTGGACCAAATAATAGGAGATAGGCGAGCCATCATCCCTGCTGGCTGTGCGAGTAATGATATCGTCAGCGTTACTAGTGAATGTCAAAAATAGCAAAAGTAAAAATATCGCTCGAATTTTCATTTTGGCCCCTGACAGTGATGAAATTAAGGGTGCTACTTATCCGATAATTCGACCGTTTAAATATTTTTTATTATTTTTATTGCGATGGTCTGAGAACTAACGTTCTCTGGTATCAGAATATATTTGTGTTACCACTCGTTTATCTATTTCATCGGGCAAGGCTACCGCCCCTGAATTCCAGCCTCCAGCTTGCTGCGCTTTCCCTGCGGTGTTGCTCTGGTCTGGTACATGGCTGCTCCGACAAGAGGGGATCTGCTGGCCATGTTACCGAACGGAGCCTTTTAGGGAAGGGGGAGTGGATGATTTCTCGGGCAAGATCAATAAATTGAGCTGCCATGGGGTGGTGGTCGGGCGATGGGGGATCCCTGCGTCCGTACTTTCTCAATGCTCGTTGCGCATTTGGACGGGGAATGAACTGCGGGGCCGTCACGCTGTCGAGTGAGGCGCGGCACAGATGCCTGGGTGAGGGCATCAAGGCTGGGGCCGTGATGACATGGGCGTCCCTGTCCGGTCAGAACCGCACTTTCCACAAGAAATAAATGGGCCCGCTGTCGGTGACGACGGCGGGCCCATCTTTTTGTTGTTAGCGCACGTTCTGCAAGTCCAGCTGGCAAGCACCGTCCGGTGACTGGATCCGGCGGGCGAGCGGGGGAGCTTGGTTGACCATTGCCGCTCATTGCCTGCCTGCAAATGGACGGTAGCAAGGGGCGGGCCAGATCCTCGGTGAGCTTGTCACACGCCTCTTGTCACGGTATTGAGCTGGGGTAGCCTGTGGCATGAGGCGCCAGGGCTGACGGTATTTGCATTTCAGGAACCGTTTTGGCAACGGCAGGCCACTATTTCGCAAGATGCTGCGCTGATGCGCAAAACCACGGAGCCCGGGGGCGGGCTCCAGGAGATCAGGGGGCAGGGTCGACCGGAGCAGGCTCAGGCCCGGCGGGCGGGGTCAGCATCATGGTCTCGATCTGCAGTCCCTGCACCAGCACGGTTTTCAGATCCTGCAGGTACTCCTCCAGCGGCGGCTCTTGCAGCAGTTGGGCGAGCTCGTTGCCGACCGGGGTCAGCCGGTAGTAGAGCAGGGTGATGTTGGCCTGCTTGCGCTGCAGGCGCCAGCGCTGATCGCCGAACTCCAGCTCCACCCCGTCGGCGGGCAGCGGGCCGGATTCCAGCTCGCCCCGGTGCAGCAAGCCGAGTTCGAACAGCTGCAGCAGGGCGTTGTAGGGGATGCGGTACTTGCCCAGACCGAGCCGGGTCACCCGGGCGCGGCTGAGCAGGCTGGCCCCCTTGTGCAGCCCCAGCAGCAGCCGCTGCTCGTCGCTGCCCACGTAGTGGCAGGAGAGGGAGCAGATGCGCTGGAACAGCTGGGCCTCGCGCTGGGTCATCTCCTTCAAGGTGGAGAGCGCGCGGATGGAGAAGCGGCCCGGGGTAGCGATCTCGATGGCGAAGATGCGGCCCCACAACTGCTGCATGGGCACCATGCTGATGTCTTCCGCCAGTTGCAGGAAACGGGTCAGCCAGTCGCTGTCCATCTCGCCGCCGGCGGCCGTCTCCTCGCAGTGGCGGGAGGCCATCACCATGATGGCTTCCAGGTTGCGCTGGCGGGCGGCCTGATCCGCCAGCTGGCGAAAGGTGGCGCGCTGCTCGAAGGTGCTGTCGCTGTTGCGGGTGAGCATGCCGTCGATACCGCGGCTGCGGGCCAGGCGCAGGGTCTGCTCCTGGCTGCTCAGGATGGAACTCTCTTTCTTGGGCGGGGGCAGGTCAGCCATGCTGGCTCCGTGATCGCAAGGTCTAGCCTTGAATGTTACTCCAACCGGGATGGCGGGCAATCCCTCAGGCAGGGGCTGGCCGGGATCCGGTCGTCGCGGATAACAAAACGGCCTCCCGCGGGAGGCCGTGTGTGGTTGGTTACTGCTCTTCGTAGACGCTCACCTCGACCGCCTCCATGGAGTAGGAGGCGGTGGCCATCTCGTGGCTGGAGCTGACCGTGCGCATCTTGCCCTTCACCCAGATGGCGTCCCACAGGTCGTCCACCGGCGCCCCCTTGGGGTAGCTCACGTAGACCACCTGGTTGGTGGGCGGGGGCGGCACATGGATGCAGGCGCCGAAGTAGGGCACCAGCAGGAAGGCGGTGATCTTCTTGGCATCCCCCTCCAGCGGCACCACGAAGCCCGGGATGCGCACCTCTTGGTTGTCCAGCTTCAGGTTGACCCCACCCACCGGCTGCGGCACCGAGGCAAGGTTGCCGTCGTGGCTCACCTGGGGGGGCGGCAGCAGTTTTTCACCTGCGGGAATGAGCACATCCCAGTCGATGGTCTTGTACTCCACGGCCATGGCCGGCAGCGCCAGCAGGGCGGCCAGCAGTGCCACAATTTTCCACTTCATCATCTGTCCTTCTCGTTTTTATGGGCGTCTGGCTAGACGCGAATGCTCATGCCGTCGCTCAGGCTGTAGCGATAAGCGCGGGCCGCGGGCAACAGGCCGATCACCATGCCGGCCAGCCAGACCAGCCCCAGCAGCAGCCACTCGTGGGCGCTCGGCAACCCCAGGCTCAATTGCAGGCCATAGTGGCTGAGCAGCCAGGGGGTGGCAAGCCCCTGCCCCAGGTAGAGCACCGCCACCCCGAGCGCGATGCCGGCGGTGGTAAGGGCCATCGCCTCCAGTGCCAGCAGCAGGAACAGGTGGGCGGGGCCGGCACCGAGGGATCGCAAGATGGCAAGCTCCCGGCGCCGTTCGTTGAGGCCGGCCAGCAGGGTGGTCAGCATGCCGATGAGGCCCGCCACCACCACGAAGCCGGCGATCACCGACAGCGCCGTCTCCGCCACGCTCATCAGGCTCCACAGCTCTTGCAGAGCAGCGCCCGGCAGAATCGCCATCAGCGGCTCACCCCGGTAGGTGTTGACGCTGCGCTGCAGCTGGAACGCCAATATCCGGTTGCTGAGCCCTACCATGAAGGCGGTGATGGTCTTGGGGGTGAGATCCTGGGCCAGTGCCTGTTCGGCAGTTACGTTCTTGCTGTGGCGGCCGGTGTCCCAGCCCAGGTGGATCGCCTCGATGCCGGCCAGCGGCACGTGGATGGTGCGATCGATGGGGGTACCGGTCGGTGCCAGGATCCCCACCACCTTGAACGGCAGGTTGTCGTGCTGGCTGAACGAGGTGTTGCCGGCACCGTGGGCGATGACGATGGACTGCCCCAGATGATAACCGAGCTTCTCTGCCACCTGGGCGCCGAGCACCGCCTCGAACGGCGTGTCGAACGCTCGTCCTTCACGCAACTCCAGCGCCTGCTGCTGGCCGTACTTCAGGTGGGTGAAGTAGTCGCCATTGGTGCCAAGCACGCGAAAACCCTTGTGGGAGTCGCCAAGGGAAAGCGGGATGGTCCAGGCGATGCCGCGCTGGTTCTTGATGGCCTGATAGGCATCCCAGCCCACGTTGTTGGTGGGATTGCCAATGCGAAACACCGAGTAGAGCAGCAGATTCACTTGGCCGGAGCGGGCGCCGACGATGAGGTCCGTGCCCGACACCGTATTGGCGAAGCTTTCGCGCGCCTGGTTGCGCACCCGCTCCACCCCGAGCAGCAGGGTGACGCTGATGGCGACGGCCAGCAGGGTGAGCCCGGCGGTGAGGCGGCGGGCCCAGAGGCTTTGCAGGGCAAGTTTCAGCATGATGCCCTCCTGTTCAGTTGTTGCAGGTTCTCCACCCGCGGAAAGAGCGGTTCGAGGTAGGGGTCGTGGCTGACGAAGATCAGGGTCGAGCCCTGCTTGTCGCACTCCTCGAACAACAGCTTGATGAAGGCGGCCCGGTTGTCGGTATCGAGGGCAGAGGTGGGTTCGTCGGCGATCACCAGCGGTGGTGAGCCGATCAGCGCGCGGGCGGCGGCCACCCGTTGCTGCTGGCCGATGCTGAGGGCATGGACGGGCCTGTGCAGCGCCTCCTCGGGCAGTTGCAATTCCCGCAGCAGGCGGCGTGCCTCGTCGGCTGGGCTACCCTGCAGCCGGGCTCGCTTCTCGGGGGAGAAGGTGAGTGCGCTGGTGACGTTGTCCTGCACGGATAAAAACGGCAGCAGGTTGAACTGCTGGAAGATGTAACCCAGATTGGCCGCCCGGAAGTGGTCGCGGGCACGGCCAGAGAGCCGGGCCAGCGGCTGGCCCAGCACCTCGAGGGTGCCGTGGTTGGCGGTCTGGATCCCGGCCAGCAGGCCGAGCAGGGTCGACTTGCCGGAGCCCGACGGTCCCTTGATGAACACCCGTTCCCCCTCGCTGATGGTGAGGGCGGGCAGATCGAGTACAACCTCGTGACCCGGCCAGGCAAAGGCCAGATCGCGGATCTCAACCACGGCATTTTTCATGGCGTTACCAGTTCAGTTTGTTGGCGGAGGGGGTCAGCTCGGCTGCAGTCTGGCCGCTTGGCAGGATGCCCTGCACGCTCAGCTTCTCCAGGCTCGGATAGACGCTGAACAGGGTGGCCTCCAGCCCGGTCAGTTTGGCCGGGGTAGCGCAGGTGTAGGTGTACATGGCGCCCATGTCGGCGTGACCGGCGTCATCGTGCTGGTGTTCGTCGTGCTTGCCGTCAGACTGCTGGTGGTCATGGTCATGGTCATGGTCATGGTCGTGGTCGTGGTCGTGGTCGTGGTCGTGGTCGTGATCTTCCTTGGCGGCTTGCAGCTCCTGCTGGGTCAACTTGCAGCCGGCGGCCGGGTCGAAGCGAAACAGGGCGTCGGGTTGCTTGAGTTGAGCCATGGCCTTGGTGTATTGCGCCTTCTCTTCGTCGCTCTTGGCGGCGTGCTCGAAGCCCACCAGATCGGCGGCGGGAGCCTGCAGCTCGATCATCAGCTGGTTGCCATCGAGCACCAGATTGAGGTGGCCGTGGCCGTGCTCGTGGGCGCCGTGGCCGTGACCGTCGTGTTCATCGTGGTTTGCCTGCACGCCAAATGCGGCGGCCGCCAGTAACAGGGTGACTGCTTTCATCGTTAATCCTTTGAAAAATTTATTGAAAAATGGATTTAGCCGGATAAGCGATGAAACAGTGGCGGCGCGCGAATGCGGCACTGGCCTGACGGGGTGGCATGAGGTTTGGGGAAGGCGGCATCAACGAGCTTGCCGATGACCACTTGTGAAGACGGGATGACCAGGGTTGGGGTGAGTGCCAGCTTGCCATCCAGATGCAGGGCGCAGAGGACGCAGGCGTGGTTGTGGCCGGGCAGGTCGGCTTCCAGTGGATGTTGTGCCAGCACCGGTTGCAACCACAACCAGCCCAGCAGCAACAACCAGATTTTCAGCTTGGTACGACCCATAGACCCCTATCAAAGGGGCGCCATCAGCGCCCCTTCTCTCTGACTTAGAGATGGGACTTGATGAGCCCCATCACGGTAGCGATATTGTTGGCATCGAGCTGGCCATCTTTGGCAAACAGCACCTTGCCTTCTTTGTCCAGCAGGATGATGGCCGAGCTTTCCGGCGCCAGATCCCAGGCGTTGCGGGCCATGCCCTTGGCATCCAGCACCATGGCGGACCAGGGGAATTCCTTCTTGCTGTCCTCGGCACTGCTCTTCACAAAGCCCGAGGTGCCCCAGATGGCGTCATTGCTGTTGATGATGGTGACGGTCTGGTACTTGTCGTGGGGCAGCTTGGCCGCCTTGATCGCTTCGATCATGGGGGCGTTGAGCTCCTTGGCGCTGGAACGACCGGCGATGTGCTGGATCAGAAAGACCTTGCCGGCCAGCACCTTGCTTTGCCAGGGCTGATAGCTGATCTCTTTCTCTTTCAGAACCAGTTCACCCTTGTCGCTGATGTTGACCAGCGGCACCTGGGCCGACTCCTTGATGTTGTGAGCCAGGGCCAGGGTTGGCAGCAGCGCCAGAGTAAGTACGAGATGTTTCATCCTGATGACACTCCTTTTGTTATGTTATAACGATTTTTGCATTGAGGGAATGGGGCAGTACTCATCCTAAACTGATCGGATCTGTTTAAGAAGTGTTAAATAAACGTGTGATTGGCCCGCTTGCCTGCCCGCCAGCACGGGGCCTAGCTGGCAAAGGCGGCTAGAATGGCACGCAGTCGATAAAAATCAATTGCTTATCAACTGGTTTGAGGAGTCTGGCTGCGACCTGTAGCCAGACTGGGGATGGGGGATAGGCCTCAGTAGAGCGGTTCGCTCACCAGCGGGATCTTGGCCATGGTCATCTGTTGGGCCAGCAGGGGCGAGCCGGTCAGCAGAACGTGGCGCTGGTTGCCGATCACCACGGTATCCCCTTTCAGGCCGCTGTCGGCAGTGATGGCCAGCCAGGCCGGCGAGACGCTGCCGATGCTGATGTTTGGGTAGATGATGCTGAGCATGTACTGGGGGGCCAGCTCGGCCAAGAGGCTTGCCATCAACAGCGCCTTCTCGTCGCTGTCAGCCTTGTTGCTCTGCAAGGCTTGCAGCGGCGGCGCGAAGTGGTCCATTTGCTCGGGTGGGGTGGGAATGCCGCTCAGCCACTCCTGCAGGAGGCCGACGCTGGTGGCCAGATCCTTGGCCAGGAACTGTTTTGCCAGGGGCCTCAGGTCGCCCTTGAACTGGTAGAACAGCTGCGAATAGTTGGGACGCACGCAGGGCAGCTTGCGATTGGCGGGATGCACGCAGGGCACCACCCGCATCTGATAAAAGGCATCGTCCTGATATTGCTGATAGGCCTGCCAGAACAGGGTCGACTCCATGCTGTCGTCGTGCAGGGTGAAGGCCTGCTCCAGATTGCGAAACTTGGTGGCGGTCTCCGGGCTGGTCTGATTGATCAGATTGATGCTGTTGTAGAGCCGCGGACTGATGTAGGAGTAGAGGGTCTCCAGCGGATAGTTGAGGGAGGCATCGAGCAGGCTCATCTCGTGGCGGCTGGCGGAGATGACCCGCTCATCCGTGTTCAGTAGCAGATGCTTCTGCTGGCCGTCGGCCGATTGCCATTGCCAGCTCAGGGTGACCTCGTTGGCCCCGGCCATGGACGCGAACACTAGACTCAACAACAGACCTTGTGCCAGTTTCATGATGTGCATCCTGCTCGGGGTGATAATAAACAACTAGGTGAGCTGGCCGATTTTGGATGAGTCTGGCATTTGTGATTTTGATAACAGATTGATCGGGCTTTTAATTTAATTCTGGAAATAAGTCATGCAGGAAACCGTCATGAAGCGAATCACACCGTTGTTGCTGCTGTTGGCCGCGTTGCCGGCCTCGGCGGGGCCGGTCATCGTCAACCAGGGGATGTCCAGCGCCGATACCTTTGCCCTGCGGGACAAGCTGGCGCGGGAGCATGAGTGGCAGGAGTGGCTGCGTTTCCAGCAGGCCATCAAGTGGCTGGAGGTGCTGCCGGTGAACTGCGAGCTGATGAGCGAGCAGGATGGCAGCTATCGCTGCGGAGGAGACTACTATCGGTCCTATCGGCAGGATGGGCGCGACATCTATATCCAGGGGGATCCTGCCGATGTGACACCGGGTCAGCGCCCGCAACAGCCCATAAAAAAGGCGCCCTGAGGCGCCTTTTTCACGAGAGATACGCTTACTTGGCAGCGTAACGCTCGGCAGAGCTGATGATCTCAGCTTCGGCAGCGGCCTTGTCGCCCCAGCCTTCAACCTTGACCCACTTGCCTGCTTCCAGCTCTTTGTAGCGCTCAAAGAAGTGCTGGATCTGGGCGCGCAGCAGCTCGGGCAGATCGTTCACATCCTTGATGTGATCGTACTGCTTGGTCAGCTTGGAGTGCGGAACGGCCACGATCTTGGCATCTTCACCGGATTCGTCGGTCATCTTCAGCACGCCAACCGGGCGGCAGCGAATGACGGAGCCGGCCAGCAGCGGGTAAGGAGTCGGCACCAGCACGTCGACCGGATCACCATCCAGAGACAGGGTGGCATTCACGTAGCCGTAGTTGCACGGGTAGAACATCGGGGTAGACATGAAGCGATCAACGAAGATGGCACCGCTGTCCTTGTCGACTTCGTATTTGATCGGGTCGGCATTCTGCGGGATTTCGATGATGACGTAGATGTCGTCGGGCAGGCTCTTGCCAGCCGGGACCAGGTTCAGGCTCATGACGTTTCCTTTGAGTGTTGGAGTCAAGTTTGCAGGCCGATATTATAGCGATGTCGCGTCAAATGACCATATTTCAGGGCCACTGCGACAGAGTTGGTGGATACCGCACAGCTTGGATCTGCCAAATTGCCGTCACCTTGCTAGAATGCGCACTTCCCTTTACTGCGAAAGGAAGCGGTATGCATATTCACATCCTCGGGATCTGCGGCACCTTCATGGGTGGTCTGGCGGTGTTGGCAAAACAGCTTGGTTACCGGGTGACCGGTTCGGATGCCAACGTCTATCCCCCCATGAGTACTCAGCTCGAGCAACAGGGCATCGAACTGACCGAAGGCTATGACCCTTCCCAGCTCGATCCGGCGCCGGATCTGGTGGTGGTCGGCAATGCCATGAGCCGCGGCAACCCCTGTGTGGAGTATGTGCTGGACCGCAATCTGCCCTACATCTCCGGCCCCCAGTGGCTGCTGGAGCACGTGCTGCAGGATCGCTGGGTGCTGGCCGTCGCCGGCACTCACGGCAAGACCACCACCGCCAGCATGCTGGCCTGGGTGTTGGAGTACGCCAAGCTGGAGCCCGGTTTCCTCATTGGCGGCGTGCCGGGCAACTTCCCGGTCTCGGCCCGCTTGGGCTCTGCCCCCTTCTTCGTCATCGAAGCGGACGAGTATGACTGCGCCTTCTTCGACAAGCGCTCCAAGTTCGTTCACTACCACCCGCGCACCCTGGTGATGAACAACCTGGAGTTCGACCACGCGGATATCTTCCCGGATCTCGCCGCCATCCAGCGCCAGTTCCACCACCTGATGCGCACCGTACCGAGCAATGGCCGGGTGCTCTTCCCCAAGGGGGATGAGAACCTGGCTGCTGTGCGCAAGATGGGCTGCTGGAGCGAAGTGGAGCTGGTGGGTCAGGACGACGCCAAGTGGAAGGCGGTCAAACTGGCCGACGACGGCTCCGCCTTCGAGGTGTGGCTGGACGGAGTGAAGCAGGGCGAGGTGCACTGGGAGTGCATCGGCGAACACAACGTCAACAACGGCCTGATGGCCATCGCCGCTGCCCGCCATGCCGGTGTCATGGTGGAGCACGGCATTGCGGCCCTCTGCCAGTTCAAGTCTCCCAAGCGGCGGATGGAGCTCAAAGGCGAGGTAGCCGGCATCAGCGTCTATGACGACTTTGCCCATCACCCCACCGCCATCGAGACCACCCTCGGCGGGCTGCGCGCCAAGGTGGGCAAGGCCCGCATTCTGGCGGTGCTGGAACCCCGCTCCAACACCATGAAGCTGGGAGTGCACAAGGAAGAGCTGGCCGGCTGTTTCGATGGCGCCGACGAGGTGTTCTTCTTCCAGCCGCCCAACATCGGCTGGGATCTCGGCGAGGTGACCGCCCACATGACCCGACCGGCCAAGGTGTTCAACGATCTGGAGACCCTGATCAACCGGCTGGTGGCCGAGTGCCGCGATGGCGATCATATTCTGATCATGAGCAACGGCGGCTTCGGCGGCATTCATGACAAGCTGATCGCCCGCCTCAAGGACTATCACGGTCAGCTATGAACAAAGCGATCACCCTGGCGCTGACCGGCGCCTCCGGCGCCCCTTATGCCCTGCGCCTGCTGGAATGCCTGGTGCAGGCGGATTATCGGGTCTACCTGCTCGCCTCCTCGGCGGCTCGTGTGGTACTCAAGACCGAGCAGCAGCAGGAGTGGCCCGGCTCGCCGAAAGAGCTCTCTGCCTATCTCTGTCGCCAATATGGCGCCAGCGAGGGGCAGATAGTGGCCTGCGGCAAGGAGGAGTGGTTCTCGCCGGTGGCTTCCGGTTCGGCGGCGCCCAAACAGATGGTGGTCTGTCCCTGCTCCATGGGTACCGTCTCGGCCATTGCCAACGGCACCTCCGACAACCTGCTGGAGCGGGCGGCGGACGTGGTGATCAAGGAGCGCGGCCAGCTGATCCTGGTGCCCCGCGAGAGCCCCTTCTCGGCGATCCACCTGGAGAACATGCTGAAACTGGCGCGGCTCGGGGTGACCATCATGCCGGCGGCGCCGGGCTTCTATCATGAGCCAAAAAGCATCGCGGATCTGGTGGACTTCATGGTGGCGAGGATCCTCGATCATTTGGGGATCGTGCACGATCTGACCCGCCGCTGGGGCTATGCCAAAGGGTGAGACAAGAGATAGCGGACAAACAAAAGCGGCGCCGACCTGAACAGTTCGGCGCCGCTTTATTTTGACGGAGCGGGTTAGGCTGCCTGGATCGGGGCCGTCACGTACTTGAACAGAAAATCGGTCACTTCTTCCCGGTCCGGGCGTTGTGGCTGATTGATCATCTGCATCATGACGTAACCAAAACCGGTCAGGGAGCGGGCCAGGTCCTGGGCGGACAGCACGCTCTGGATCTCGCCGGCATCCATGGCGCGTTGCAGGTGGGGTGCAATGCGCTCCAGTGCCTTGTCCAGCAGCTTGGCGTAACGGGGCCAGACCTCTTCCCGCACCGATGAGCTCCACTCCAGCCAGATACTGGCGTGGTCAGGCTGATCGTAGGCGGCGTCGACAAACAGCTTCACGTGGCGGCGAATGCTGTCGCTGACCGGGCCCTGGCCGGTGTAGGCCTGTTCCAGCATCTGATGCACGAAACGTTCGATCTCGGCCAACACTTCATCCACCAGCTCTTCACGGGTGTTGAAATAGTTGAACACAGTAGCAACCGAGACCTTGGCCTGTTCTGCGATTTCGGCGTGACCCGCACGGCCAATGCCGCGACGGGAGAACACCTCGATGGCACATTCCATCAATTGATTGCGTCGGGCCTCCGGAGAAAGCCGGGTTCGACGTCTTATTTCTGCGCGTGGTTCCATAGTTTTTTCATCTAATAGTTATTGATTATGGTGTTTATAGTATTGTCACCGATAATGCCCGAGGGCCTGCTAACTCTATCAATTAAAATAAGCCGATAAAAGCATCACGTATGCCTGACGCCCTTCGGCTTGGATGGTAGAATCATCGGTTTTGACGTTAATGAACGGCCAAATTCGCTTTGGCCATTATGGAGTAAGTGATGAAACACACTGTCGAGGTGATGATCTCCGAGGCTGAAGTCGCCGCCCGGATCGCCAAATTGGGTGAAGAGATCACCGCCCGTTATCAGGGCTCTGACGAAGTGGTCATGATCGGCCTGCTGCGTGGTTCCTGCATCTTCCTGGCCGACCTGTGCCGCCAGACCCAGCTGCCCATCACCCTGGATTTTATGACCGCCTCCAGCTATGGCTCCGGCATGCACAGCACCCGTGACGTGCGCATCCTCAAGGATCTGGATGACGACATCAAAGGGAAGGACGTGGTGATCGTCGAAGACATCATCGATACCGGCTACACCCTCAACAAGGTGCGCGAGATCCTCTCTCTGCGCGAGCCGAAATCCCTGGCCATTTGCACCCTGCTGGACAAGCCGTCCCGCCGCGAAGTGCAGGTGCCGGTAGACTGGATCGGTTTCTCCATTCCCGATGAATTCGTGGTGGGCTGCGGCATCGACTATGCCCAGAAGTACCGCAATCTGAAGTTCATCGGCAAGGTAGTACCGCAAGAGTAAGCAAGGTTCAGGAATATTACGGGCGAGGTGGCAGAGCGCCATTTTCTGTCTGCAGGCGGCCTTGGCCGCCTTTTCTGTCTCGAGATGGGATGCGCCATCACAGGGGTTGCAATGAACGCACTGGAAATCAGCGGCCTGAAAAAGACCTATCAGGGGGGCGTCGAAGCCCTTAAAGGCATCGATCTCACCGTCAAGCAGGGGGATTTCTTCGCGCTGCTCGGCCCCAACGGGGCGGGCAAGTCCACCACCATCGGCATCATCAGCTCGCTGGTGAACAAGAGCGCCGGCAAGGTGAAGGTGTTCGGTTACGACATCGACTCTCACCTGGAAGAGGCCAAGGCCCAGCTCGGGCTGGTGCCGCAGGAGTTCAACTTCAGCCAGTTCGAGAAGGTGATCCAGATAGTCACCCATCAGGCCGGCTTCTATGGCGTGCCGCGTGCCGAGGCCAAGATCCGTGCCGAGAAGTACCTGCGCCAGCTCGACCTGTGGGACAAGCGCGACATGCCGGCCCGCACTCTCTCCGGCGGTATGAAGCGCCGGCTGATGATAGCCCGCGCCCTGATGCACGAACCCAGGCTGTTGATCCTCGACGAACCGACCGCCGGGGTGGACATCGAGATCCGCCGTTCCATGTGGAGTTTCCTCAAGGATCTCAATGAGCAGGGGGTCACCATCATCCTCACCACCCACTATCTGGAAGAGGCCGAGATGCTGTGCCGCAACATCGGCATCATCGACAAGGGCCGCCTGATCGAGAACACCAGCATGAAGAATCTGCTGGGCAAGCTGGGCCGCGAGACCTTCATGCTGGATCTGGCGCCGGGCTCCGCCGTGCCGAACGTGCCCGAGTTCAACGGCCGGATGCAGGACGAACGCACCCTGGAGGTGGATCTGGACAAGAGCCAGTCGCTCAACAGCCTGTTCGAGCAGCTGTCGAGCCAACAGGTGCAGGTATTGAGCATGCGCAACAAGGCCAACCGGCTGGAAGAGCTGTTCGTCACCCTGGTCGAGGAGGGGAGAAAAGCATGAACCTGACCACTTACTACATCGCCTTCAAGAGCATTCTGGCCAAAGAGATCAGCCGCTTCACCCGGATCTGGATCCAGACCCTGGTGCCGCCTGCCATCACCATGAGCCTCTACTTCGTCATCTTCGGCAACCTCATCGGCGGCCGCATCGGTGACATGGGGGGCTTCAGCTACATGGAGTTCATCGTGCCCGGCCTCATCATGATGTCGGTGATCACCAACTCCTACTCCAACGTCGCCTCCTCCTTCTTCAGCGCCAAGTTCCAGCGCAACGTGGAGGAGCTGCTGGTGGCGCCGGTGCCCAACTACGTCATCATCGCCGGCTACGTGGGCGGCGGCGTGGCGCGCGGCCTCTGCGTTGGCCTCATCGTCACCCTGGTGTCGCTGTTCTTCGTGCCGCTGCAGATCCACCATCTGTTCAGCGTCTGCTTCACCGTGCTGCTGACCGCCATCCTCTTCTCGCTGGGCGGTCTCATCAACGCGGTGTTTGCCAAGACCTTCGACGACATCAGCATCATCCCCACCTTCGTGCTGACGCCGCTCACCTACCTGGGCGGGGTGTTCTACTCCATCAGCCTGCTGCCGCCCTTCTGGCAGGGGGTTTCCCAGGTGAACCCGATCATCTACATGGTGAACGCGTTCCGTTACGGCTTCCTCGGTATCTCCGACGTGCCGCTCGGCACCGCCTACCTCATCATCATCGGCTTCATCGTGGCTCTCTACGGCCTGGCCTGGTGGCTCATCTCTCGCGGCACCGGGCTGCGCCACTGATGCAATGCAACGGGCACCCTGGGATGCCCGTTTTTTTGTCGCCTCTTTTCCCTTTCCTGCGCTGGCCCTATCTCGAGCAGGGTCAATAACCACCCTCTTATCAAGGTTTTATCCGACACCTTGTGATCCACCGCAATTTTCAGATTACCCCCAAAGGTATAATTCCCGCGGTTGGAAGGTCTGCGCAATGGAGGCCCTCCGTCTCTTCTTTTTCTCACCAGGGCAGGATCGCCTATGTCACTGATCACCGAGTTGCCAGCCATTTTCGACAGTTTTTCAGATGCCCGCCGTCAGGGCTTTCTGGCCGTGATGGCACTCAAGGAGCGACAGATCCCCCTGGTCGGCACCTACTGCACCTTCATGCCACAGGAGGTGGCGATGGCCGCCGGCGCCGTGGTGGTATCGCTCTGCTCCACCAGCGATGAGACCATCGAGGAGGCCGAGAAAGACCTGCCCCGCAACCTCTGCCCGCTGATCAAGAGCAGCTACGGTTTCGGCAAGACCGACAAGTGCCCCTACTTCTACTTCTCCGATCTGGTGGTGGGGGAAACCACCTGCGACGGCAAGAAGAAGATGTACGAGTACATGGCCGAGTTCAAACCGGTGCACGTGATGCAGTTGCCCAACCGCGCCGATGACGAGGCCTCCCGCACCCTGTGGCGCAGCGAGATCGTCCGCTTCAAGGCGTTGCTGGAGCAGCAGTTCGGCAACCCCATCAGCGAGCAGGCGCTGCGCGACGCCATCGTGCTGAAGAACCGCGAGCGCCGCGCGCTGGCCGACTTCTACCGGCTGGGCCAGCTCAATCCGCCGGCGCTGAGCGGCACCGACATCCTCAAGGTGGTCTATGGCGCCACCTTCCGCTTCGACAAGGATCAGCTCATCAGCGAGCTGCAGGAGATGACCCGCCGAATCAAGGCCGACTATGCCGACGGCAAACGGCTCGATGCCCGCCCGCGCATCCTTATCACCGGCTGCCCCATCGGCGGCGCCGCCGACAAGGTGGTACGCCTCATCGAGGAGCATGGCGGCTGGGTGGTAGGCTACGAGAACTGCACCGGCGCCAAGGCGACCGAGCAGTGCGTCAGCGAGGAGGGCGATCTGTTCGATGCCCTGACCGACAAGTATCTGGCCATCGGCTGCTCCTGCATCTCCCCCAACCACCAGCGCATGAATCTGCTGAGCCAGATGGTGGAGGAGTATCAGGCGGACGGGGTGATCGACGTGATCCTGCAGGCCTGTCACACCTATGCGGTGGAGTCGCTCGCCATCAAGCGCCACGTGCGTGATCGCCACGGCATCCCCTACATGGCGGTGGAGACCGACTACTCCAGCGCCGACAAGGGACAGCTGGCCACCCGGCTGGCGGCCTTTATCGAAATGCTGTGAGGAGGTGCAGTGTCACTCACCATCGGGATTGACTCGGGCTCCACCGCGACCAAGGGGATCCTGTTCGACCACAGGGACTGCGGGCGCATCGTCCGCCGCTTTCTGGTGCCGACCCCCTTTCGTCCGCTGGCCGCCATCGAGCAAGGCTGGGAGGAACTCTCGGCCGCGTTGCCAGAGCGCCCCCATCTGACCCTGACCGGTTATGGCCGCGATCTGGCGTCGTTCGCCGATCGGCGGGTCACCGAGATCTCCTGCCACGGGCTGGGGGCTCGCCTGCTCTGCCCGTCGGTACACACCGTCATCGACATCGGCGGCCAGGACAGCAAGGTGATCCAGCTCGATGGCGAGGGCAACCTCACCGACTTTCTGATGAACGACAAGTGTGCCGCCGGTACCGGCCGCTTTCTCGAGGTGATCACCCGCACCCTGGGGGCGCGGGTCGAACAGCTCGACGAGCTGCTGCAAGGGGCCGAGCCCCATGACATCAGCAGCATGTGTACCGTGTTTGCCGAGTCGGAGGCGATCAGCCTGCGTTCGGCGGGCATTCCCGCCGAGTCTATCCTGGCCGGCATCGTCCGCTCCATGGCCCGGCGCAGTGCCAACTTCATCGGCCGCCTTGGTACCAGACCCACAGTGCTCTTCACTGGCGGCGTCAGCCACTGCGCCACCTTCCGCCACTATCTGGCGCAAGGATTGGGCTGCGACGTGGCCACTCACCCGGACGCCCAGTTTGCCGGTGCGCTGGGGGCGGCCCTGTTCGGTGCGCGTGCCCGCTCGGGAGGCAAGTCATGAACGCAGAGTTCCTCTACCTGTTCCACTCCACCCTCGGCACGGTCAGGCTGCGCAAGCGGCTGGAGCAGCAGCCCCACGCCTTTCGGGTCTGCGATGTGCCGCGCCGGCTCAGCGCCGGTTGCGGCCTCGCCATCCGCCTGCACTGCCCGCCCGAGGAGTGGCAGCAGTGGTGCCAGAGTGGCGAAACCGCCGCCGTTTTTCGTTGTGACGAAGACGGTGAGTATTGCGAACTGGCCCGCTATCCGGCCGCCGGCTAGGGCATGGTGACGCCTGCTCGGGGAGTTGGCAGTGGAGGGCATGGATGATAAAGAACTATCCCATGGCCGTGTATCTGCGCGTGCTGGCCAGGTTGGCGCTGGGGGGATTCTTCGTCGCTTCCGCCGGGTTCAAGCTGGCGGCACCGGAGCTGTTCGCCGAGCAGATCGGCGCCTTCGGCCTGCTCTGGTCGCCGTTCATTCCCCTTGCCGTCTGGGGCCTTATTGGGCTGGAGCTCTGCGCCGGACTCGCGGTGATCGGCAACCGGCGCTGGGGGCTCTGGCTGGTGATCGGGCTGCTCGCCCTGTTTATTCCGGTGTTGGGCTATGGCATCGCCATCGGGCTCGACATCTCTTGCGGCTGTCTTGGCAGGGCTGATCTCAGCTCGCTGCCACAAGCCCTCTTGCGGGATCTGCTGCTGTTGACGCTTGCGGGCGCCTTGCTGCGCCACTCCCGCCCCGTTTTTACCGTTCCAAAGGAGCAGTGACATGATGAGATTGCAATCCCGCACCCTGATGGCCACGCTGATTGCGGCCAGCTTTGCCCTTGGTGGCTGTGGCGACAACCAGTTCGAGCAGGAGACCAAGCTGGAGCAGGCGGCGGTACAGCTCTCCCAGGAGACCCAGCAGGGGGGCTATCAGCTGTTGACCGTGGCCGAGCTGAAGACCCGGATGGATAAAGGCGAGGCGCTGGTGATCATCGACACCATGCCGTTCGAGGACTCCTACAAGAAGGAGCACATCCATGGGGCCAAGAATTTTGCCTTCGTGAAGGAGGCCAAGTCCGGCGATGACTGGAGCCAGATCGTCGAGGGGAGCGGTACGCCCGAGCAACTGCTGGCCCTGCTGGGGGACGACAAGACCCGTCCGGTGGTGTTCTACTGCGGCTTCGTCAAGTGCGGCCGCAGCCACAACGGGGCTGCCTGGGCGGTCACCCAGGGCTATCAGCAGGTCTATCGGGTGCCGGGCGGCATCTTCGCCTGGAAAGGGGCGGGTTACCCGGTCACCGCCGAGTAGGCAGGAAACGCTCAGAAACAACAAAGCCCGCACATGCGGGCTTTGTTGTCAGTGGTGCTGCGACTCAGGGGCGGGCCAGCGTTACCACCCGGTTGTCGATGAGGCGGGCCTTGCCGAGATACGCCGCCATCAGGATCACCAGCTGCTCGCTCTGGTCGGTGGCCGCTTCCAGGGTGGCGGCATCGACGATGTCGATGGCGTCGGTCCGAAAACCGGCCTTGTCGAGGCGCTGGCTGGCCTGGGCCACCAGGGAGGGAAGGTGATGGTCACCCGCTTCAATCTGCTCGGCGATCCAGTTCATGGTGCGCGCCAGCTCAGGGGCCAGGGCCCGCTCGGCCGCGGTCAGGTAGCCGTTGCGCGAGGAGAGCGCCAGCCCGTCCTCTGCCCGCACGGTGGGCACGCCGACGATCTGGATGGGCATCGCCATGTCGGCCACCATCTTGCGGATCAGCGCCAGCTGCTGGAAATCCTTCTGGCCGAAGCAGGCCACATCCGGCTGCACCAGATTGAACAGCTTGGTCACCACGGTGCTGACGCCGCGGAAGTGACCCGGACGCAGCGCCCCTTCCAGCAGACCGGAGAGGCCCGGCACCTCGACGAAGGTGTGGCTGGCCAGCCCCTGCGGATACATGATCTCCGGGGTCGGCGTGAACACCATGTCCACCCCGGCCGTTTCCAGCGCGGCGCAGTCCTGCTCCAGAGTGCGCGGGTAGTTGGCGAGATCCTCGGCCTTGTCGAACTGCATCGGGTTGACGAAGATGCTGGTCACCACCTTATCGGCGTGGTGGTGCGCCTCTTTCACCAGGGTCAGGTGGCCCTGATGCAGGTTGCCCATGGTGGGCACGAATGCGATTGTGAGCCCTTCACGGCGCCATTGGCCGATCTGTTCACGCAGAGCGGCGGGATTGTTAACGACCAACATCAGCAGTTCACCTTCGAAAAGATCAAAGAGAGGCGGGCGGTATGGGCCCGCATGGGTAAGAGAGGAGTGTCAACGGGCAGCATCATCGACAGGTCACCTTGGGATGAATCATCAAGAGACGGGTTGCTCAGTCAGCACCAGAGGGCGAAGCGGGGGAGCAGGCCCCCGCTCTCGTCACGCTATCGGATCAGTTGAAGCAGTGTTCCGGGCCCGGGAAGGTACCTTCGCTCACCTGCTTCACATAGAGCCGGATGGCGGCGCGCATGTCGCCGGTCTCGGCCAGGAAGTTCTTGGTGAACTTGGGCACATAGCCGGAGGTGATGCCGAAGGCATCGTGCATCACCAGGATCTGGCCGTCGGTGGCGGGGCCGGCACCGATGCCGATCACCGGAATGCGCAGCGCCTTGCTGATGCGCTCGGCCAGCGAAGTGGGCACGCACTCGAGCACCAGCAACTGGATGCCGGCAGCCTGCAGTTCGAGGGCCTGACGGTAGATCTCCTGAGCCTGGAACTCGTCGCGCCCCTGCACCTTGAAGCCGCCGAATACGTGCACGGATTGCGGGGTGAGGCCGAGGTGGCCGCACACCGGCACGCCGTTGCGGGTCAGGTGGCGAATGGAGTCGCACAGCCAGTCGCCCCCTTCCATTTTCACCATGCGGGCACCGGCCGCCATCAGCCGGGCGGCGTTCTGATAGGTCTGCTCCGGGGTGGCATAGCTCATGAACGGCATGTCGGTCACCACCAGTGCATTGGTGGTGCCGCGCACCACGCAACGGGTGTGATAGACCATCTCATCCATGCTGACGCCCAGGGTATCCTGACCCCCCTGCAGCACCATGCCCAGCGAGTCGCCGATGAGCAGCACGTGGGCGCCCTCGTCGTCGAACAGCTTGGCAAAGGTGGCATCATAGGCGGTGATGGCGGTGATTCGTTGGCCTTCCTGCTTCATCTTCAACAGGTTGGTGGTGGTGATCTTGCTCATAGAGGCTCCTGTTCGTCTGCACCGGGGGCAATGATGGCAAGATCATTGTGCGGGCAGCGGGCAACCAGTTCTGCGAGTGGGGTGCCGCAAGGCAGTACCAGAGCGGGCGCAATCTCGGCCAGGGGCAGCAGCACGAACTCCCGCTCCTTCATGCCGTAATGGGGAACGATGAGGCGTTCATGCCTGATGATCTGATCGCCAAACAGCAGCAGATCGAGATCCAGGGTTCTCGGCCCCCATCGCTCATCCTTGCGCACACGTCCTTGTTCCAGCTCGATGCTTTGTAGTTGATCCAGCAGCGCCAGCGGCGTCAGCCGGGTGTTGAGCCGGGCCACGGCATTGACGTAGTCCGGCTGATCAGCAGGGCCCATGGGGCGGCTGCTGTAAAACGACGAGGCCTGCACCAGCACGGATTCCGGCAACCTTGCCAGAGCGGCGACGGCGCGACGAGCCTGACCGAGCGGGTCAGACAGGTTGGAACCAATGGCGACGAAGACCTCGGTCATCACGTCAGTTGTCACTCGGCCGCTTTCGGTTTGCGGCGACGGGGGCGACGACGGTTGCGGCTGTTGCTGCTGCGCTTCTCGCCATCGTTGCTGCGGGCCTCACCGGCCTGACCGCGCTCACCGCTTGCCGGGCGCCGGGTCGCCTCCCGTTGCAGCTGCGGGCGCACGTCCGGATTGGACTCCACGTAGCGTTCCCACCAGCTGGCCAGCTCGCCCAGACCGCGCTCGACCCGGTTGCGCAGCAACAGGAAGTCAAACGCCGCGCGGAACTTGGGATGTTCCATGGCCCGCTCGGGGTGGCGGCCCTGACGGCGGGTCAGCCGCTGCTGCAGGGCCCAGATGTCGCGCACATCGGTGGTGAAGCGGCGCGGGACGGCGATGATCCGCACCTGGTTGTCCAGCACCTCGTTGATCGCCAGCATGAAGGCGTCATACCAGGGTAGGCCGCTCTCGTTTTCGAGCACCCGGCCGCGGGCCTCGACACAACCCCACAGCAGGGTGGCGTAGAGGAAGGCGGGGGTGACGCGCTTGTCTTCCCGGACCCGGGTGTCGGTATCGATCAATGCCTGCTCGATAAACTGCTCGTAGGGCGAGTTGCCGTGCGGGGTAAACAGCGCCGCCACCTGCGGGAACAGCTGCTGGAACAGGCCGTATTCGCGCAGCAGCTTGTAGGTGGCCAGGCCATCGCCAGCCAGGAACAGCTTGAGGGTTTCCTCAAACAGGCGGGCCGCCGGAATGTCCTGCAGCAGCGGTGCCAGCTCCTTGATGGGGGCGGCGGTGCGCGGGCTGATGGTCATGTCCAGCTTGGCGGCGAAACGCACGGCGCGCAGCATCCGCACCGGATCTTCGCGGTAGCGGGTCTCGGGATCGCCAATGAGCTCCAGCTTGCGTTCGGCCAAGTCTTCCAGCCCGCCCTCGAAATCGTGCAGGGTGAAATCCTTGGCACTGTAATAGAGGGCGTTGACGGTAAAGTCGCGACGCTCGGCATCCTCTTCGATGGTGCCGTAGACGTTGTCGCGCAGCAGCATCCCTTCATCGGATTGGGCTGACACATGTTTGCTGGTATTGACCTGATGGTGGTGACCGCGGAAGGTGGCCACTTCGATCACGTCACGACCAAAGACGATGTGGGCCAGCCGGAAACGGCGGCCGATCAGGCGGCAGTTGCTGAACAGTGACTTGATCTGCTCCGGCGTCGCATCGGTGGCGATGTCGAAATCCTTGGGCGTCTTCCCGAGCAGCAGATCCCGGACTCCGCCGCCGACCAGGTAGGCTTCGTAGCCGCCCTTGTTCAGGCGATAGAGCACCTTGAGTGCATTCTCGCTGATCTCTTTGCGCGAAATCGGGTGCTGGTCACGGCTCAAGGTACGACGTTGCCCGGCGACACGGGCCGGAATGGGGGACTCCGCCGACTGCTCGCCGTCTTCCTTGCCGAGCACTTTGCGGCAAAAGTTTGCGATCTGGGAAAAAATGGTACACCTCGTTATGACTTCAAATTGACGGGAGGCCAAAAAAATAGCGGCCTATCATAGCTCACGCCTAACCAAATGAAAAACCGTGCTGGCAATTGATCTCGTTTGACTCGGATTATCCCGGCTAAATCACCGCAAACCGCGCTGATTCACACCCAAATCCCCCCTGAACTGCCTATTCGTTTACGCCTGCTGTCAGCGCAATCTTCTCGCTGGCAGGCACCCGGGCCAGCTGCCAGTGGGCGATGCCCCAGTCGACGATCTCGTCCACCCGGCTCGCCATCAGCTCGGGGGGCGGGCACTGGCCGAGAAAGTGCAGCGCCTGCCACAGGGCCGGGCGCACCTCGTCCTGTGTCAGCGCCGGTGCGTGGTTCTGCTTGGAGAGCTTGTTGCCGTCGGCCTGCACCGCCAGCGGCAGATGCACCCAGGCGGGCACGGGGGCGCCCAGCGTCTGGTAGAGGGCGATCTGGCGCACCGTCGGCTCCAGCAGATCGGCGCCGCGCACTATCTCGGTGATGCCGCAATCCATGTCGTCCACCACCACCGCCAGGTTGTAGGCATAGAGGCCATCACGCCGGCGTACGATGAAATCTTCCTCGGCCAGCGCCGCCGGCACCGCAATGCGGCCCTGCAGCCCATCCTCGAAATCGTACACCGGGTGGTGCTGGCGCACGCGGGCGGCACAACCCTCCGCCGTGAGACCAAGGGTGCGGCAGTGACCGTTGTAAAAGCCGCCGCTCGCCATGATTTCGCGCCGGGTACAGCGACACCAGTAGAGATCGCCGGCCCGGTAGAGCTGGTCGATGATCTCGTCATAGCGGCCGTGGCGCCGGCTCTGGTACATCACCTCGCCATCCCACTGCAGGCCATGGGCCTCCAGGGTCTGCAAAATGAGCGGGGCGGCCCCCGCCATCTCCCGCGGCGGATCGATATCTTCGATGCGCACCAGCCAGCGCCCCTGTCGTGCCCTGGCCTGCAGGAAGCTGCCGAGCGCCGCGATCAGGGAGCCGAAGTGAAGCGGGCCTGAGGGGGAGGGGGCAAAGCGGCCGATATAAGGGCGGGTCTGGGACGAGGGGATGGTATTCACGGGCATGCAGATTCGGGCAAACGGGACATTGAGGCTGCATTCTGGGACGGCCCGGCCAAAAGCTCAATAAAAAAGGGAGCCCGCGAGCTCCCTTTTTTCTGTTATGCCAGAGGTCGGTATCAACCGGCCATCTGTTTTTCCTTGATTTCAGCCAGGGTCTTGCAGTCGACACAGAGGTCGGCGGTGGGTCTGGCTTCCAGACGGCGGATACCGATCTCGATACCGCAGTGTTCGCAGTAACCGAAGTCATCGTCTTCGAGCAGCAGCAAGGTTTTCTCGATCTTCTTGATCAGCTTGCGCTCACGGTCGCGGGTACGCAGTTCAAGAGCGAACTCTTCTTCTTGCGCGGCGCGATCCACGGGATCCGGAAAGTTGGCAGCCTCATCCTTCATATGGTCAACGGTGCGGTCAACTTCCTGCATCAGTTGGTTGCGCCAGGCTCCCAGGATCTTGCGAAAATGTGCCTTTTGTTGGTCATTCATGTACTCCTCACCCGGTTTTTCCTGGTAAGGCGCCACACCCGCAATGGCCAGGGGGCCCAGAGATTTCCTGTTTTCGCCTGTTGGCATGCCCTGTCTCCTAATTCAGCACGCTACCCGTGCCATCCATAAATTGAGGGCGACATCTATAGCAGAAGGGTAACTTGGAGGCAAACAAGCCGTACCAATAATGTTACCCACTCCAACATTTATTCGCTGCCCTCGGGTAGCAGGTGACAAGATTCAAACGGGATAAAATCTTGCGCCACCATGCTCTGCACCCCAACATGGGGTCGATAGCATAAAATTTCAACCCCTGCCGTAATTGCTTGCTCAATAAGCAGACTATAGTGCGGATCTATATGCGCTGCCGGGCGCATTCTCACGATTCCGGAGTGCAAAACCATAAATAACAGCACGGCTCTGTGGCCTGCCGCCTTCATGGCCATTAATTCACGCAAGTGCTTGGCGCCACGGGTGGTGACCGCATCGGGGAAGTAGCCCATGCCGGCTTGCTCCCGCTCGTCGAGCAGGGTCACCGATTTCACCTCGATATAACAGGCCGGCCGGTGGTCATCTTCCAGCAGCAGATCGATGCGACTGTTCTCTTCGCCGTATTTCACCTCGGTGCGCAGCCTGGCATAGCCGCGCAGCGGGGCGAGGGTATCCTGCTCGATCAGCTCCCGGGCCAGCTGGTTGGCGCGCGCCGTGTTGACACAGATGAAGTGACCGGCCGGGCTCTCGGCGATCTCCCAGCTGTGGGGCAGCTTGCGCTTGGGATTGTCTGAGGTGGAGTACCAGACCCGGGTGCCCGGTTCGGCGCAGCCGGTCATGGCGCCGGTATTGGCGCAGTGGATGGTGATCACCTCGCCGTTGTCGAGCTGCACATCGGTCAGGAAGCGCTTGTAACGGGAGACCAGCTGCCCGGATTGCAGGGGGGGATCGAAGATCATGGTATGGCTCTCTTAATCGATGAGTCTGGGCATGGCCGCCGGTCAGGATGCCATTTTCTCTCTGGCCCGCAGCGGCCAGCAGGCGAGGGGCTCGTAGTGCACCCCGTCCGGGGTGGAGAGGGATTGATAGAGGCAGAAGCGATCGGCCTGCAGCACGAAATCGGGGGCGGGCAAGGCGGCCGGCGGTTCGCTCGCCTTGCGCGACAGGGTGACGTGGGGGCGATAGCCTTGCTCGCCGTTGCCAAGCCCCAGCTTCTCGCCGTGACGACGCAGCGCCCTGGCCAGCACGGTGAGCTCGTTGGGCCACTCCGTCGGGCCGACCCAGGCAGCCTTGGCGCGGCCGAACCAGCCGGTTTCATTGAGCGCTATGGTGAGCGGCGGGCAGTGCTGGCGCTCGACGGCAGCCATCAGGCGGGTGGTGGTGAGCTGATCCGCTTCGCCGAGGAAGGCCAGCGTCAGGTGGAGATTGGCGGCGGGCACCGGTTGACCCGGCCAGGGCAGCTGGTCGCGCCAGGCGACGAGATCGGGTGCCAGCGCCTCGGCGGGCAGGGCAAAGAAGAGTTTGGCCATTCGGGTGAGCATGCCTCTTTCATGCAGACAGGGTGGCCCATTCTAGGGCAGCCACTGCATCCTGTCTCGCCGGCCGACATCCGCTCACGGTGGCCGGCCAGGCTGTGGCAGAATAGGCGCCGCTTTACGACTTGCAACAAGAAGGTGCAGATCCCTTTGTCTTCCCTCCCCATAGTGTCGGTGCTGCCCGCACTCTTTGCCGCCATCGACAACCATGCCAGCGTGATCCTGCAGGCGCCGCCCGGTGCGGGCAAATCGACCCTGCTGCCGCTGGAGCTGGTGCGTCAGAACCGGCTGCCCGGTCGCATCATCATGCTGGAGCCCAGACGTCTCGCAGCGCGCAACATTGCTGCCTTTCTGGCGCGTCAGCTCGGGGAGAAGGTGGGCGAGCGCATCGGCCTGCGGGTGCGTGGCGAGAGCCGCACCAGCGCAGCTACCCGGCTCGAGATCGTTACCGAAGGGGTGCTGACCCGGATGCTGCAGCAGGATCCCGAGCTCACCGGCGTCTCCCTGGTCATCTTCGATGAGTTCCACGAGCGCAGCCTGCACGCCGATACCGCGCTGGCCTTCGCCATCGAGAGCCAGCAGGGATTGCGCGATGACCTCAAGCTCTTGGTGATGTCCGCCACCCTGGATGGCATGGCGCTGGAGCGGCTTTTGCCGGAGGCCCCGGTGGTTCGTTCGGAGGGGCGCGGTTTTCCCATCGACTACCACTATCGCCCCGCCAATCGCCAGCAGTGGCTGGAGCCCCAGGTTGGCGCCGTGGTGCTGGAGGCGCTGGCCGCCCACGCCGGCAGCCTGCTGGTGTTCCTGCCGGGCCAGGGGGAGATCGAGCGGCTGGCGCAGTGGCTGGAAGGGCGGCTGCCGGACGAGGTGACCCTCGCCCCCCTCTACGGCCGCCTCGACATGGCGGCCCAGCAGGCGGCCATCGAGCCGGCGCCTGCGGGGCGCCGTAAGCTGGTACTCACCACCAATGTGGCGGAGACCTCGCTCACCATCGAGGGGATCTCCGTGGTGGTCGACAGCGGGCTGGAGCGGCGCGCCTCCTTCGACATCAAAAGCGGCGTCACCCGGCTGGAGACCCGCCCCATCGCCAAAGCCTCCGCCACCCAGCGGGCGGGTCGTGCCGGTCGTCTCGGCCCCGGTGTCTGCTACCGGCTCTGGAGCAGCGAGGTGCAGGAGCGCCTCGCCGAGCAGAGCCCGCCGGACATCCTCACCCAGGAGCTGACCGGTCTGCTGCTGGATGCCGCCCAGTGGGGGGCCAAGGTCGAAGAGCTGCCGCTGCTGGACATGCCGCCGGCCACCGCCGTGGCCAGCGCCCAGCGACTGCTGGTGAGCCTCGGCGCCATGAAGCCGGAGGGTGAGCAACAACTCACTCCCGCCGGCCGCGCCATGGCGGCATTCGGTACCCATCCCCGGCTGGCCCGCATGCTGCTGCGTGCGCGCGAGCTGGAGGCCGAGGGTCTGACAGGGATTGTCGCCGATGCGGCTTTCCTGGTGGCGCTGCTGGAAGAAGATCTGCGAGGATCGGAGCGCCTCTCCGTGCTGTTTCACCGCCGTCAGGGGGCCCTGCGCCAGAGTGCAGCCCGCTGGTTCGAGCGGCTCGGCGCCCGCCCCGCCAGTGCGCAGGGGCAATGGCTGGGGCTGCTGTGCGCCCTCGCCTGGCCCGATCGCATCGGCAAGCTGCGCAGCGGCAGCCGCTATCAGCTCAGTGGCGGGGTGAGCTGCGATCTGGTAGAAGGTCACCCCTGTCAGGGGCAGGGGGCGCTCATTGCCATCGAGATGGGCCAGAACGAGCGCGGCAGTCGCATCTTCATCGCCGAGCCGGTGGAGCTGGATGAACTGGTGCGCCAGCTGCCCGAGTTGGTCGGCGAGCGCCAGTGGTTCGACTGGGATGAGCGCGAGGAGCGGGTGCGGGCCGAACGCCAGCAGGTGCTCGGCGAGCTGGTGCTGAGCCAGCGGCCGCTGACCGATCTCTCCGATGAACAGAAGGGGCGTTGCCTGCTGCAGGGCATCCGGCGCAAGGGGCTGCATGTGCTGCCCTGGGATGATGCCAGCGAGGGGCTGCTGGCCCGATTGCGCTGCGCCCGTGACTGGTTGCCCGACGAAGGGTGGCCGGCCATGGACGAGGCGAGCCTGTTGGCCGACCTCGAGCAGTGGCTGCTGCCGGCGGTGAGCGGCATGACCCGGCTGGAGCAGTTGAAAAAGCTCGATATGAGCGACATCCTGCGCCAGTCGCTGCCCTGGCCATTGCCCAAGCGGCTGGACGAGGCGCTGCCCGGCCACTTTAGCGCGCCGACCGGCAGCCGGGTGCGGATCCGCTATCAGCCGGGTCAGGCGCCGGTGATCCCGGTGCGCATCCAGGAGATGTTCGGCCAGGCCGCGACCCCGTGCGTGGCCGATGGCCGGGTGGCGCTGGTGGTGGAGCTGCTCTCCCCGGCTCAGCGGCCGCTGCAGATCACCGCCGATCTGGCCGCTTTCTGGGCCGGCTCCTACGAGCTGGTGAAGAAAGAGATGAAGGGACGCTACCCCCGCCACTACTGGCCGGACAATCCGCTGGAGGCGATGCCGACCAGGGTCACCAAGAAGAAGATGGGGATGTAGGTTGGTGCAGGGAATAACGTAGCCCTACTCCAGCAGATGACCCTCACCCTGGCCCTCTCCCAGAGGGAGAGGGAACTGATCGAGGTTGGTGTTTGCTCCCTTCTCCCCTTGTGGGAGAAGGGCCGGGGATGAGGGGGAGACATCCATCTGTCTGGCGGAGCGAACCCGGAATCCAGATCCAATTGGTTAAGCCCGATCGGACGTTCGCGAACGCGACATAACAAGTAGAAAGGAAAGCAAAGAGGATTTATGGCAACGCAACGACGCAAGCGCACCCCCAAGAAGGCGGCGCTCAAACGCACCGTCTGGCGCACGCTGTTCTGGCTGGGCTTCAAGCTCTCCCTGGTGGGAGCGGCCTTCATGGTGGTGTTTGGCATCTACCTCGATACCAAGGTGCGTGAACGCTTCGACGGCGAGAAGTGGCAGCTGCCGGTGATGGTCTACAGCCGGCCGCTGGAACTCTATCCCAGCCAGCGCCTCTCCCAGGCCCAGATGCTGCGCGAGCTCAACATGCTGAGCTACAAGCAGGTGCGCCAGCCCCACACCCCGGGCGAGTATGCGGTGAGCGGTAACCGCATCGAGCTTATTCGCCGGCCATTCGAATTCCATGACGGGGCCGATGCTGCCCGTGGCCTGCGCCTCACCTTCAACGGCGCGCGGCTGGAGGGGATCCAGTCGCTGGAGAACCAGCGTCAGCTCGGCTACGCCCAGATGGACCCGGTGCTGCTCGATCGTCTCAACACCGAGGATCGGGAGGACCGCCTGCTGGTGCGCATCGCCGAGGTGCCGGACAGCCTGCTGATCACCCTGCTCACCACCGAGGATCGCGACTTCTACCAGCACGGCGGCGTCTCGCCGGTGGCCATCATGCGCGCCATGGCGGCCAACCTGCTGGCGGGTCGCACCGTGCAGGGGGGCAGTACCCTGACTCAGCAGCTGGCCAAGAACTTCTTCCTGACCCGGGAACGCAGCCTGTGGCGCAAGGCGCAGGAAGCCTACATGGCGGTGCTGATCGACTATCGCTACAGCAAGGACGAGATCCTGGAGGCCTACCTCAACGAGGTCTATCTGGGGCAGAACTTCTCCCAGGGGGTTTATGGCTTCGGGCTCGCCTCCTACTTCTACTTCGGCATTCCGGTCAACGAGCTGGACATCGATCAGGTGGCCCTGCTGGTGGGCATGGTGAAGGGGCCCTCCTATTACGATCCCTGGCGCTTCCCGGAGCGGGCCAAGGCGCGTCGTGATCTGGTGCTCAAGCTGCTGATGGATCACGGCAGCCTGCAACCGGCCGAGTATGAACTGGCCAGCAAGCAGCCGCTTGGCATCATTACCCGCGGCCAGATGAGCTATGGCCGCACCCCGGCCTTCATGGGCCTGCTCAAGCGGGAGATCCAGAGCCGCTTCGGCCCGGATCTGCTCAAGCAGTCCGGCCTCAAGATCTTCACCAGTCTGGATCCCATCGCCCAGCACGCCGCCGAGCAGGCGGTGGAGTCGGGTCTGGCCCAGATCGAGAAGCTGCGCGGCAAGAAGAAGCTGGAGGCGGCCATGGTGGTTTCCGACTGGCACAAGGGCGAGGTGGTGGCCATGGTGGGCGGCCGGGATCCGCGCTACGCCGGCTTCAACCGGGCGCTGGATGCCCGTCGCCAGATAGGCTCGCTGGTCAAGCCCGCGGTCTACCTGACCGGCCTCTCCAACGGCCTGACCCTGGGCACGCCGCTCAAGGACCAGCCGATCCGCATTCGCGGCAAGGATGGCCAGATCTGGACCCCGCAAAACTACGACCGCAAGTTCCGCCAGAGCGTGCCGCTGATGGATGCGCTGGCCAGCTCCCTCAACGTGCCGACTGTCAATCTGGGGCTGCAGGTGGGGCTGGACAAGGTGGTGGACACCCTGCACAAGCTGGGGGTGGAGCAGGAAATCCAGCCCTATCCCTCGCTGGTGCTGGGGGCGGTGGCGCTCTCGCCGATGGAGGTGAACCAGATGTACCTGCCCATCGCCAACCAGGGGCTGACCCAGCCGCTGTCGGCGATCCGGGCGGTGGTCAACAGTGACGGCAGCAAGCTCTATCAGCATGACGAAGCGGCCAAGCGGGTGACCGATGAGCAGGCCAGCTGGCTGACCCTGTTCGCCATGACCAAGACGGTGAGCCAGGGCACGGCGCGCGCGCTCGGTGCCAAGTTCCCCGGCGCCACCATGGCAGCCAAGACGGGCACCACCAACGAGCTGCGCGACTCCTGGTTCACCGGGCTCGACAACAACGAGCTGGTCAGCATCTGGGTCGGTCGCGACGACAACACCCCTGCCGGGCTGACCGGCGCTAGCGGTGCCCTGCAGCTGTTCAGTGGCTACATGAGTCAGCGCGGGGTCAACAGTCTGGCCATGAACATGCCGCAAGGGGTGAGCTGGGCCAGCTTCTCCCGCGCCAGCGGCACCCGGGTCACCAGCGACTGCCCCGGCAGTCTGCAGGTGCCGGCCAAGCTGGCCGGGCTGGCCGAGCCCATGGGCTGCGCCAGCCCGGTGTCCAGTCCGGCCAATGCGCTGGACAACTGGTTCAACGGTTTCTTCAACTGACCGCGGCGGGCAGCCTTGGCTGCCCGCTTGCCCGGAGTGCTCATGTCACATCCTCTGTTTGATGCCATCCACCACGTAGCCATCATCGCCAGCGATTATGCGCGCTCGCGCCACTTCTACCACCAGGTGCTGGGGCTGCCCATCATCGCCGAGACGCTGCGCGAGGAGCGCCAGTCGTGGAAGCTGGATCTGGCGCTGCCGGATGGCAGCCAGCTGGAGCTGTTCAGCTTCCCGGCGCCGCCGCCACGCCCCTCCCGGCCGGAGGCGTGCGGCTTGCGCCACCTGGCCTTTCGGGTCGCTGAGCTCGACCGGGTTATCGCCCATCTGCAGGGTCATGGTGTCGAGGTGGAGCCGGTGCGGGTGGACGAGCTGACCGGCAAGCGCTTTACCTTCTTCGCTGACCCCGACGGCCTGCCGCTGGAGCTCTACGAAGCGGGCCGCTGAGGCAGACCTGCCGCGAGCCTGCATTGCCCCCATAAAGAGCAGAAGCCGCCCGGTTAGCCGGGCGGCTTCTTTTCATGGTGTGCAGTGCGTGAGGGGGCGATCAGGCGGTGGTGAGCAGGGTCACCGCGACGGCCATCACCAGCATGCCGACCCAGCCGATGGGCTTGAGCCGCTCACCAAACAGCAGCAAGCCGCCGAGGGCGGTACCCAGAATGCCGATGGCACCCCAGGTGGCATAGGCCACGGCCAGATCGATCTTGCCGGTGCTCACCGCTTCCGACAGCAGGGTGAAGGCACACAGCACCAGCAGGATGCCGAGAAATCCCCAGCCTTTGTGACGAAAACCAACCGAACGGTTGATCGCCATGTTGGCGCCGATATCCAGCAGGGCCGCCCCCAGTACGATGATCAACGGGTGCATACGGCCTCCTTGGCAGCGCCAAGGCTGCGAGTACTGCCAGTACCTGCGGCCGGTTTGTCATGGGCAGTGCCAAGACGGCGGGTGCTGCCGGTGCCTGTGGTCGGTTCGTCATGGGTTTCACCCATTGTCACCAGAACAATACCCACTATGGCCAACGCCAGTCCGATCAACTCCTGAGCATTCAGGTGGTAGTCGAGGAACAGCACGGAGACGACGGTGATCAGCGCGATCCCCAGCCCCTCCCAGAGCGCGAAGGCAATACCAATGGAGATTGTTTTGGCGGCTTTGGCCAACAACAGATAAGAGAAGGAGATGAGCAGCCACATTGGCAGATAGTTGAGCCAGCCGGCCTCGTTCTCCGGGATCATGGCCATGCTGGAGGTCCCGGCGACCTCGGTCAGAATGGCGCCCGTCAGAAAGATGCGGGCCAGGAGCATGCGATTGAATAACATAAAATGTCCTTTTGTTGCTGCGACGGGGCCATGATAGCCGCAGCTCGCTCAGGCGGCAGAATCGCTGAGCGTCGACAATTCAGACGCTGACGGTTTGCCTTGCTAGAAGGGGGCAAGGTAAGGTGAATATCGGATACCCTGCTCACGACCCAGATCATGAAGCTCTACCAGATACAACTCTTTGTGGAATCAGCCAGCAGTGGCTCCATCGCCAATACGGCGCGCCGGCTTGGCAAGAGCCGCAGCGCCGTCAGCACGGCGATAGCGGCGCTTGAGGTTGAGCTTGGCGTCGAACTTTTTGAACGAGGTGCCAACCAGAGCCGCTTGACCGAGATCGGCGAGCAGGTGCTGGACGACTGCAAGCGGCTGCTGCAGGCCGCCAACAGCCTCAAACTCAAGTGCGAACACTACGCCTCCGGCGCCGAGGTGGCGCTGCGGGTGGCGCGGGATGACGCCATTCCCGAGGCGGTGTGGCGGGAGATGCTGGGAGCGCTGCGCCACCAGTTTCCCGGCACCAGCATCTCGCTGGTGCTGGCCTCGCCGCCGGAGCTGCCCGCGCTGGTGGAGGAGGGGTTTGTCGACGCCGCCTTCGGTCTCATCACCGAGGAGCAGGAGCGCAGCGGCCTCAACATCGAGGTGCTCAACCCGATCCGCACCCTGATGGTGGTGGCCCCGAGCCACCCGCTGGCCAGCCTGAAGCGGGTATTGCAGCAGGATCTGACCGGTCATACCCAGGTCACCCTCTCCTATGTGGACGAATTCTCGGTCAAGAGCCTGCTGCCCATCGGCGGCCACCACATCGGATTGTCGAGCTTCGAGCTGATGCGCGATGCGGTGCTCGACGGCCTCGGCTGGGCCGTGCTGCCGTCGCCGCTGATCCAGAGCCAGCTGCGACAAGGGGAGCTGCTGACCTTGAAGCACAAGTTCAGCCTGCAGTGGCGCGACTACGGCGTCTATCTGTCGCAAAATGCCTATCACGGCAAGGTGTTGGCCTGGCTGAGGAAGGCAATCCAGGCCTATCTCGAACCGTTCGAATAAACCGGCCGGCGCTGGGCGGGCACGAGGGAGCAAGTGCTGGGGCTTGTGATCCATCGCTGCCTGATGGTACATACTGTCAGTACCCTCATGCAGCGCCTGGAGGCGTGAACGATATGAGCAGTGCCCAAGACAAGGACGAGCTCTGGCTGGATGACGACATCATCGAGCTGGATGACGATGAGGCCGTGGTGACCAAGGCGATCAACCCCTGGCAGGTGTTGATCGTCGATGATGAGCCGGACATTCATCATGCCACCCGGCTGGCACTTTCCAACATTCAGTACAAATCCCGCCCGCTTGAACTGCTCAACGCCTACAGCGGCGCCGAAGCGGCCCGCATGCTGCTGGCCAATCCGCGCATCGCCCTGATCCTGCTCGACGTGGTGATGGAGACCGAGGATGCCGGCCTGCGGCTGGTGCACCAGATCCGCAACGAGATGCACAACAGCCTGGTACGCATCGTGCTGCGCACCGGCCAGCCGGGGCAGGCCCCGGAGCAGCGGGTGATCCTCGATTACGACATCAACGACTACAAGACCAAGACCGAGCTGACGGTGCAGAAGCTCTATACCACCGTCATCGCCTCCCTGCGCTCCTACGAGACCCTCTGCGCCATCGACAAGAGCCGGCAGGGGCTCGGCAAGATCCTGGAGGGGGCGGGAGACCTCTATCATCTGCACTCGCTGCGGGAATTTGCCTCCGGCGTGCTCAAGCAGATCAGCGCCATTCTCGACGTGGGCACCGAAGGTGCCATCTGCGCCGAACGCCGGCCCGGCTCGCAGGAGCTGGAGATCCTGGCGGCCACCGGTGACTATGAATCCCTGCTGAGCGATGTGCCGCTCAGCGCCTTCCCGGCCCTGCACGACTCGGTGATGAGTGCGCTGGCCAATCGCTGCAACCGCTTCGAGCATCCCCAGGATGCGCTCTATATCGCCGCCCAGAACGGGCGCGAGTTTGTGCTCAATTTCACCCCCACCCAGCCGCTCGATCCGCTCGAGTGCGATCTGCTGGACGTGTTCTGTCAGCGGATCTCGGCGGCGTACGACAACCTCTATCTCTACAACCAGCTGCTGCGTGCCCAGGAGGCGACCGTGGTGGCGTTGGCGGCGCTGGCGGAGTTCCGCGATTCGGATACCGGCGATCACGTGCTGCGGGTGCAGAAGCTCTCCGATGCCATCGTGGCCGAGTTGCAGCAGGCGGGGGCCTATCCCGATGAGCTGACACCGGGCTTCGTCGACATGATCGGCATGGCCAGCATACTGCACGACGTGGGCAAGGTGGGCACGCCGGACCACATCCTGCACAAGCCGGGCCGGTTCGAACCGGATGAACGACTCATCATGGAGCAGCACGCGGACATCGGCGCCAGCATTTTGCACAAGGCGGGGGAGATGGTGGAGGGCACCAGCTATCTGTCGCTGGGGGCCGAGATTGCTCGCGGGCATCATGAACATTTCGATGGCAAGGGCTACCCGGAGCAGCTGGCCGGCCAGCAGATCCCGCTGTCGGCCCGCATCGTGGCCGTGGTCGACGTATTCGATGCCCTGCTCAGCAAGCGGCCCTACAAGGAGCCCTGGTCGCTGGCCCAGACCATGGAATATATCCTGTCACGCTCCGGCAGCCAGTTCGATCCCCAGGTGGTGCAGGCGCTCCAGCGTTTGGTGAGTCAGTCGCGGCTGCCATACGAGCTGTGACACCGGACGGAAACAACAAAGGGGCCATTGGCCCCTTTGTTGTTTTGCGCCACCGGGTCGATCCGGTCAGCGCGGCGCGTAGCGTGTGCGGGGCTGCTGCCGGCGAAACGGCAGCAATACCAGGCTGAGCAGCAGATCGCCAAGCAGGGCTGCGAGCAGGCCTGCCGCCATGCCGCAGACGATGGCCGCCTGCTTGAGCGGCACCACGTAGCTGTAGTTTTGCAGGGTATCCTGCCAGAGCTGGGGCTCGGCGCGCAGCAGCAGGTGGGAGAGTTGCCGGTACCAGGGATGGTGCTTGTAGACGCTCTCCTGCTGCAGGGTCTGGCGCTGGCTGACCAGTAACTGCAGGCTGGCGGCATCCTTGGCGAATACCGGATCCGGGTTGGTGCGGTAGTGGTTGACCAGGGCCGTCAGATCGCCGTTGAAATGCTGGTCCGCCGTCTCCTGAAAAGGGGCCAGGCTTAGGCTGGCCTGCTGCAGGCGGGCATCCAGCCGCTGGTAGTAGAGGTCGATCAGACCCGGGATCTGCACGCCGGCCAGCAGGCCCAGGGCAAACAGCATCATCCGAAGGTAGCTGCGCATAGCTCTCGTCATCTCGCGAAATAGAGGGACTCCATACTAGCCGCAAGGCTGCAACAGGCCAAGCCGGCTGGGGAAGTGCCGACTTTCCGGATGGGGGCATGACCCTTTCCTCCCTCGTTTGTGTGATTCACGTCACGCTTTTTATGCTTTAAAATACGGCCCCATTTTTCGGGGAGGAGAGTTCGTATGCGCAAATTTATACCCTGTTATCTGTTGGGTGGTCTCATCGCCATCAGCTGGACCGCTCTGCCCGAGCACGGCCCCTGGGATCAGTGGGATCTCGCCGTCTTCCATCTGGTCAATGGCTGGCTGGGTCAGGCCCAGTGGTGGGCCGATCTGGTGGCCGTGACCAACAACCGGCTGTTCGATCTGGCGGTACTCTCCTGCATGGGGCTGATCCTCTCTCGCTGCTTCTGGCGTGCGGACGAGCAGGGACGCCGCCGGCTGGTGGCCATGGGGATCGTCATGCTGCTGGGGGCGCTGGTGATCAACCAGTTCGGTCATCTGCTGCCGGTCAGCCGGCCCAGCCCGACCCTGACGGTGGCGGACGCGCTGCGGGTGACCCAGCTCAGCGGGATCCCGACCAAGGACTCCTCCAGCGACAGCTTCCCCGGCGATCACGCCCTGTTCCTGATGATCTTCGCCGGCTTTGCCCTGCGCCATCTGCCGCGCTGGGCCGGGGTGACCGCGCTGCTGATGGTGCCGTTGTTCTCGGCACCCCGCATCCTCTCCGGTGCCCACTGGCTGACGGATGTCTATGTGGGCGCCCTGTCGCTGACCCTGCTCTGCCTGCCGCTGCTGCTGTTGACCGGGCTGTCGGACGCGCTGATCGGCTGGATCGCCCGGCGACTGCCACGCCTGCCGGGCTGGCAGTGGCTGGCGGGCAAAACGCCGGCGAGTCAGCAATAAAAAAAGAAGGTCGGTGCATACCGGCCTTCTTTTTGGCTACTTCCCGCCGGTGACTGTGGTCGTCGCGAAATGACCATGACTACCACCGGTGGCCCCAGGCCTGCTGGCCCTCATAGACAAGTATTAGCAGATTCGTTCGGGCGTGCTCGTCATGACTTTCTCCAGATAATCGTTTGCATGGGCTGAATGCTTGATCCTGACCAAGATTTTTTATTTTTGCTGCCTTAGAATCGCCGCCCGTTGCTGGAGAACTCTGTATGTTAATTAATCTTTTGCGCCTGATATTCATCATCTGCGCCCTGGTGTTCATCTTCATGCTGGTACGGGCCTGGTGGCACAAGCGGCAACAGGGGGAGCTGGAATCGACCCCCTTCTGGCCGGTGGCGGCCATCGGTTTTGTCGCCAATTTTCTCGATACCCTGGGGGTCGGCAGCTTCGCGGTGAAGACCGCCTGCTACAAGCAGTTCAAGCTGATCGACGATCGGCTGCTACCGGGCACCCTCAACGGCCAGTGCGTGTTGCCGACGGTCACCCAGTCGCTGATCTTCATCGGTGCCGTGCAGGTGGATCCACTCACCCTCATCGGCATGATGGTGGCCGCCGCTGCCGGGGCTGCCTGGGGGGCGCGCCACGTTGCCTCGTTCGATCGCCAGACCATCCGGCTGGTGATGGCGGTTTCCCTGCTGGTGGTGGCCGGCCTCATCTTTGCGGGCCTGCTGGGGTTGTTCCCCCTCGGTTGCGATGCCATGGGGCTGACCGGTTACAAGCTCGGGATCGCGCTGCTCGGCAACTTCATCTTCGGCGTGCTGATGAACGTGGGCATCGGCCTGTTCGCCCCCTGCATGACCCTGGTCTATCTGCTCGGCATGAATCCGCTGGCGGCGTTTCCCATCATGATGGGCTCCACCGCCGTGCTCAGCGTCTTCTCGGCGGGCACCTTCATCCGCAAGGGGGCCTTCGATGCCAAGGCGGTGCTGGCGGTGGCCATCTTCGGCCCTGTCGGCGTGGTGCTGGCGGCCATGCTGGTCAAGTCGATGGATATGGCGATGCTCAAATGGCTGGTGGCCTTCATCGTCATCTATACCTCCTGGACCATGTACGCCTCCTGGCGGGCGGCGCGGCGGGAACTGCAACCCCGGCTGGCAGGCGTCACTGGTTAGCCAGTACGGCGCGTGTCGGTGCTGGCCGTGGAGTATTGATGTGATTGCAGGCCTTTAGCGTTATCTATACCTCCTGGACCAGGTACGCTTCTTGGCGGGCGGCACGGTGGGTGCCACAACCCCGGCTGGCAGAGGTCGCAGGCTGGCCTGCACCAGCGCCTCTTCGGCCCTGGCCCCCAGAAACACATAGAGCCCGAGGGCCAGCAGCAGCCCCACGGCGCACCCCATCACACCCACCGCCGGCCAGAGCAGTTCGCTCTGGCCGAGCGAGCCCTTGAACAGCAGCAACAGCCCCTCGATGGAGACCGCGATCAAGATGGCGGCGATGAAGCGGGTAATGGTGCGGCGAATGGCGCTGTGGCGAAAGATGTCCTTATGCAGCAGCACCTCCTCTTCCAGAATGGTTTTGCCCAAGTCGAACACCGCCAGCGCCAGGGTCAGGAAGATGATGGCACTGAAGGCCCCCAGCCGGTTCTGCTGCGCCCCGCACAGCAGCAGATAGAGCTGCTCCAGCCCGTGCCAGATGAGTGTCGCGACGATCAGAAACAGCGCCAGACTCAGTACCACATAAACCCCCTTGAACCAGGGCATGGCCCGGCGTCGTTCCCTGTCCCCCATCAGCCAGGCGATGAGCTGGTTCAGACAGAGGGTCAGCTCACGGCCCTGGCCTCTCACGATTAGATGCAAACGGGCTTGCGGCGCCGGTACCGGCGGCAGGATCCCGAGTGGTTCCCGGCTGGGTGCCTGGTTCAGGATAAAGGGATAACTGCTGAGTGAATCGGGCGATGCCGTGAGCAGTCCCAGCAGCAGGGGGGCCAGTTCGGCTTCGTACTCCTGATAGCGTCGCAGCACATCAATGGGGCTCATTTCCGCCATATACACCTCGCTCAAACGGGCTTGCATTCAACTTGCAGGGTGCAAATTGTGGGCCCGTTTTATGACGGATAGAGGGGCGGGGTATGCACCGTTTGGTGACAGCACTGTGCCATTTGCGCAAAGTCTGCACCAACATCGGGCGTACCGGGGGAGGCCGAAGGACGCCGAAGCGGCAATGAAAAAGGGCCCGTGAAGGGCCCTTTTGCGACAAGCGGCGGCTTAGCCGGCCAGCTTGGCGAAGCTGCGCTCGGCGGCGGCCAGGGTGTGTTCAATCTCCTTGTCGCCGTGGGCCAGCGACAGGAAGCCCGCCTCGTAGGCACTCGGCGCCAGGTAGACGCCCTCTTCCAGCATCAGGTGATAGAAGTGCTTGAAGCGTTCCATGTCACAGCGAGTGACCTGCTCGTAGCGGGTGATCTCGGGCTCGTCGGTGAAGAAGAAGCCGAACATGCCGCCGACGTAGTTGATGGCAAGCGGGATACCGTGCTTGGCGGCAGCGGCTTTGAGCCCTTCTGCAACCCGGGCGGTCTTGGCGCTCAGCTCTTCATAGAGGCCCGGCTCCAGCAGCAGGTCCAGCATGGTCAGACCGGCAGCCATGGCCACCGGGTTGCCGGAGAGGGTGCCGGCCTGATAGACGGGGCCGGTCGGGGCGATGTGCTGCATCACCTTCTTCTTGCCGCCGAAGGCGCCGACCGGCATGCCGGCACCGATGATTTTGCCAAGAGTGGTGAGATCCGGGTCGATGTTGTAGTGGCCCTGGGCGCCGCGCAGGGATACGCGGAAGCCGGTCATCACCTCATCCAGGATCAGCAGGGCGCCGAACTCGTCACAGATGGCGCGCAGCCCTTCCAGGAAGCCGGGGACCGGCGGGATGCAGTTCATGTTGCCGGCCACCGGCTCGACGATGATGCAGGCGATCTCGCTGCCGTACTGGCTGAAGGCTTCGCGCACCGAGTCCAGATCGTTGAACACGCAGGTGAGAGTGTGCTTGGCAAAGTCGGCGGGTACGCCCGGGCTGTTGGGTTGACCCAGGGTCAGGGCGCCGGAGCCGGCCTTGACCAGCAGGGAGTCGGCGTGGCCGTGGTAGCAGCCTTCGAATTTGACGATCTTGTCGCGACCGGTGTAGCCGCGGGCCAGCCGGATGGCGCTCATGGTCGCCTCGGTGCCGGAGTTGACCATCCGCACCTGCTCCATGGAGGGGACGATCTGGCGCACCTTCTCGGCCATCAGCACTTCGATCTCGGTCGGGGCGCCGTAGCTCAGCCCTTTCTCCACCGCCTTGATGACGGCGGCCTTGATGGCCGGGTGGTTGTGACCCAGCAGCATGGGGCCCCAGGAACCGATGTAATCCACATAGGCCTGGCCATCCACGTCATAGAGGTAGGCGCCATCGGCGTGATCGATGAAACGAGGTGTGCCGCCGACCCCATTGAAGGCGCGGACCGGTGAGTTGACGCCGCCCGGAATGGTCTGGCGGGCCTGTTCAAACAGCTGATCTGATTTTGACATGGATCATCCTTAATGGGATTTTGGTCGTCACACAGGCGCAGGTGGCCGATTGCGGCTCGGCAGTCAGGGGACGCTGGAGTATGCTTGCGCTCTTGACCCCGGCCAAGGACTGCCCCGTGTTAAATGAAACGGGCCGACTATAGCAGAAAGGCCCGGTGCTGGGCAGCGGGACAGCAGGCCGGATGATTGTCACCTCCGTCAGCAAACGAATGTGGTTTTTTCATGTCGCAACAAGCTCTCTCCTCCTCCGAACCGCTCTCGCCTCCCCGCGGCCCCGTCCTGCGGCGGATCATTCATCAAGACAAGATGCCCCTGCTGGTGCTGCTGTTGGCGGCGCTGGTCGGCACCCTGGCCGGGTTGGTCTGCGGACTGTTCGAGTCCGGCGTGCACTGGCTGGCACAGCAGCGTGTCGACCTGCTGGCAGATCGTCCCTGGTGGCAGCTCGGCCTGCTCGGCTTTGGCTTCAGCGCCTTGCTGGGTTGCATTGGCTATTTCCTGACTCATACCTTTGCGCCGGAGGCGGGTGGCTCCGGCATTCCCGAGATTGAGGGGGCCATGGACGAGCTGCGTCCGGTACGCTGGTGGCGGGTGTTGCCGGTCAAGTTCTTCGGTGGCATCTGCACCCTGAGCTCCGGCATGGTGCTGGGGCGGGAAGGCCCGTCGGTGCAGATCGGCGGCAACCTCGGCAAGATGGTGGCGGATATCTTCCGGCTGCCGAAGGAGCATGGCCACGCCCTGCTGGCAGCCGGGGCGGCGGGCGGTCTGGCCGCGGCCTTCAATGCGCCGCTGGCGGGGATCCTGTTCGTGATGGAGGAGATGCGCCCGCAGTTTCGCTACTCCTTTCTGGCCATCAAGGCGGTGGGCATCTCCGCCATCATGGCAACCCTGATGCTGCAGAACATGAAGGGGCAGGGAGCGGTGATCAGCTTGCCTCACTACGATGCGCCTGCCCTCAGGGCGCTCTGGCTGTTCCTCTTCATGGGGGCCGCTTTCGGCGTGCTGGGTTTCGTTTTCAACAAGCTGGTGCTGGCCTGTCAGGATGGTTATCTGGCGCTGCATCAAAACAAGCGCCATCGCTTCGTGGCCATCGGGACGCTGGTGGCAGGTACCTTCGGCGTGCTGTCGCTGGTTGCCCCGGCGCTGACAGGCGGCGGTACCGAGCTCATCCCCCATCTGATGGGCGGGGAGTATGCGATGGCCACCCTGTTCCTCATCTTCTCCATCCGGCTGGTGGCCACCCTGGTCTGTTTCTGCTCCGGCGCACCGGGCGGGGTGTTTGCCCCGACCTTGGCGCTGGGCACCCTGTTCGGGGTGGTGTTCGGCCACCTGTTCCATGCGGCCTTCCCGGAGCTGGGCATCGACCCCGGCGCCTTTGCCATCGCTGGTATGGGCGCGCTGTTTGCCGCTACCGTGCGTGCTCCCATCACGGGGATCGTGCTGGTGACCGAGATGACCGATAACTATCAGCTGATCCTGCCCATGATGATCACCACGGTCGGTGCGACCCTGGTGGCGCAGTGGTTGGGGGGCCGCCCGATTTATTCCCAGATCCTGGAGCGAACTTTACGGCTCGCAGCGCGTCAAAAGCGGGGAGAAAGCGGTGTCACCGCCGGTTAACCCTTTGTCTGCCGGCCTGAATCTGCTTGAGTCGCGTATAGTGAAGGGAGCGTGGCCGCAGTATGCGCAGTAACAAAAGAGGCCTTATGTCCCAGATAGTGAAGTGGTTGGCAGTGCTGATGGTGGGGGCGCTCATCGGCTATTTCGTCGGTAATCGCCAGGAGCTGGCCCAGAGCAGCCTGCTGACAGTGCAGCAGGAGACGCTGGAGCGCCAAGGCAAGGCCATCGGCCAGCTCAAGAGCGAGCTCGGCATCAAGGAGACGCTGCTGGCTACCCAGAAGGCAGCGTTCGAGCAGTTGCAGCAGACGCTCAAGGATCAGGAGGCCCAGGTACAGGAACAGAAGCGCCAGCTGGCCTTCTTCGAGCGGATCATGCGTCCCACCGGCGAGCAGGTGGGGGTGGTGATCGACAACCTTACCCTGCAGGAGACCAGTATTCCCGGCCGTTATCACTATCGGCTGGCGCTGACCCAGCCCGCCAAGAAGCGCGAGCTGTTTCGTGGTCAGGTACAGATAAAGGTGGAAGGCAGTCAGGGCGACAAGCCCAGAACCCTCGGCAGCCGTGAGCTGGGTATGAAGTTGGGGGAGGGGCGCTATGCGCTGCGTTACTTCCAGCTGCTGGAAGGCAACTGGCAGTTGCCGGAAGGGTTTGTACCGGATCGGGTGCGGGTCACCATCAGCAAGGATGGTCGGCAACCGGCTCAGGAACTGCTGGCTGAATGGGGCGAGGTAATCAAGCCGCTGGTGGTCGCTCCACCGGCTCCCGTACCGGCCGCACAGTAAGAAGCTTGGTGAATACTTGAACTGAATGGTCGGGTATTGGATAATTTCGCGGTTTCCATGTTTGTGGATTTAACGGTTGTGAGGTCAGTAATGAGTGCAGTAGCAGAAGCCCCGTTGCCCATCCAGATGACGGATGCGGCAGCCAACAAGGTGAAGACCCTGATCACCGAAGAAGAAAATCCCGAGCTCAAGCTGCGGGTGTATATCACGGGCGGTGGCTGCTCCGGTTTCCAGTATGGTTTCACCTTCGATGAGAAGATCAACGAAGGGGATACCGTGGTCGAGAAGAGCGGGGTCACCATGGTGATCGATCCCATGAGCCTGCAATATCTGGTTGGCGGCAGCGTGGATTACACCGAAGGTCTGGAAGGCTCCCGCTTCACCGTGACCAACCCCAACGCCACTACCACCTGTGGCTGTGGTTCCAGCTTCTCTATCTGATATATAGAGATACCGCGTGATATCGAAGGGCCCCAAGGGGCCCTTTTTGTTTTGGCCCCCATCCCTATAGTCGGACGCTCTGGACCAGCAAGTAATGCTCAAGAGACCTTGATGGGCTTCCTTTGGGTTGCTGTTAGGGCGCTTTTTATCCTGATTGATGGTTAGTTAAACACTTGAACGTCTTTTTCAAAAAAACACGGAGTTTTCGCTTGTCAGCGAGAATCATATCCCTATAATGCGCCTCCATCAGCACAGCGCAGTGCGCGTCTGGTCTGGCTTGCAAAGCAAACCAGTGAGGGTTATAGTTATCGACCCTGCTCTTTAACAATTTGAATCAAGCAATCTGTGTGGGCACTCACAGCATCGAGCATCAAAAACAATTTTTGATATCAA